>DATKLE010000150.1:0-69860 GCA_035542575.1 Terriglobales bacterium
AAAACAACTGCAACATCTGGCTGAAAATGCTGGATACTCGTATCACGGCGGTGGTGGCCCTCCCTACGATTCACGTCTCGCAACGCAACCGTAGCAGAGTTCTACCCCCGCCGCTCAAAACCTAATTTGGACAAGAGTGAGACCAACTACATTGTTATCTATTACTTGCCCGCTAATACAAATTCAAGATGATGCTAAGTTCTCGACTATTTACATCTCCTGCCGCGCAAAACAAGATACCTGCCGCTATCGCGCGTTCCGGTTGGTCTAGCCGTTCTTGGACGCGAGGTTGGCGCGAAAGCCAGTGGATCAGGAGACCAAAATGACAAACACGAAGATGCTTTTCAGTCGGCTCGCAAAAGCAACCCTGGTTGCTACCGCCACGGCTCTCATTGCGCTCGTGGCAGTTTCGGCTCAGGCTGCCGAATCGAGCAACAGGCTCACCGCGAACAGTCTCGCCGCAAACCGGCTCGCAGGAAACAGCCTGGCAGCGAACCGGTTGGCCTCAGGAAACCTGTCCTCGAATGGACTGGACGCAAATCCGGCGACGACCCAGATCCTAAGCACGCCCGAAGGGCGCGAGCTCTACAGCTACATGATCAGTTGCGCGTTGCCGGCCGGCAAGGCGATCGAAGCCACCCTACCCAGCGTTGCTGATACTGCTCCGCCAACAACTCTTTACACCTGCGCTTACGGTAGCTGCCGATTTCCTGGCGACCTCGGACTCGCCGAAGACTGGATCAATCGCCCTCTCGACACGAAAGGGCAACGCTGGGTTTCCGCGTGCCTGTTGGCCCGCATAAACCACTACGGGATAAAGCAAATGATTTCGTTGCGCGGTGTCGCGCCCCAGTTGTGGGTTACGCCGCAGGAAGCCCGGGATTACACGGTTGAAGAAGGCGCCTTTTACGGAAATGTGTTCGACGAATCCGGCGCGCTGGACTGGAACGCGTGTCGAGGCAAGGACGCGGCAGCGGGAGAGACTCGTGGCCTGAAGGTGCGGGTTTGCGCCCAACCTGATCCCAACAATCCCGCCCAGACCATGTGCGGCTTCAAGTATGCAGGCGAGTGCGGCAGCTACTTGGATTCATCCCCGGAATCTCACGCCTGCAGCCGGTTCGACTCCGACGAGCTCTGGTACGGCGAGTGCTTGGCCGGGCCGAAGGCGGGTAACAACTCTTCCACCAAGAGTTACTCCGAAGTGATCACCGTGTACGTGAAACCGTAGGGATACCGGCGGCAACGGGTGGCTGAAGGAACGTGCGTTCAAGAGGGCAGAGGTTGTACGGGAGGATGATATGAATTCCTGGGAAAGAATGATCAGTGTTTCGTCTGTCGCGCTGGTGCTCGCCGCCAGCGTTCAGGCCCAGATGATTGACAACACGCAAGCCACCAACAACGCTAAGGCCGGCATCAACAAGTCGTTGCTGGATGAGATTGGCGCAGGCCGGGGCGACGTGATGACCCCCAATTCGTCCATCTTCATCATCAACCGTGACCCTTACCGCGCGGTCCGCCGGGGGCGCCAATTGTTTCAGCGCAAGTTCACCCATGCGCAGGGGCAGGGACCGAACGAGAAGGATGGCGTCGGCGACCTCAATACCGACATCGGCATCGGCGCCGGCTTGGCTGACAGCTGCGCTTTGTGTCACGGCCGTCCGCGCGGATCGGCCGGAGCTGGCGGCAATGTAGTGACCCGTCCCGACAGCCGCGACTCGCCGCACCTGTTCGGCCTGGGACTGAAGGAAATGCTGGCCGATGAGATCACCACCGACCTGCGCGCGATCCGCGACCTGGCGGTCACCAAGGCGCAGCAAAGTCATCATGCAGTTACCATGAAGCTGGTGAGTAAGGGCATCCACTATGGCAGCATCACCGCCAACCCTGATGGTTCGCTGGACACTTCCGCGGTTGCGGGAGTTGATCCCGATCTGCGAGTGAAGCCATTTTTGCCGAAGGCGGTACCATCTCCATGCGCGAATTTATCGTAGGCGCTCTCCACAACGAGATGGGCATGGAGGCCTCTTCCGATCCCGATCTGCTCACCGCGAGCGCCGGCGGACGCGTCGTGACCCCTTCCGGTATGGTGCTGGACGGTTCCAAGGACAAGATCAGCCCACCCGCGCCGCCCGATGATCAGAACGGCAATGAGATTGATCCGGCACTGGTGGATTACCTGGAATTCTACCTGCTGAATTACTTCAAGCCGGGTCACTACATCCAGAACAGCGTCACCGACCGTGGCCGTGCGGTGTTCGCCAAGATTGGATGCTCGTCATGCCACATCCCCAACCTGACCATCAACCACGACCGCCGGGTGGCCGATGTGGAGACGGTGTACGACCCGGCGCACGCCGGATGCACCGTGGACAACCTGTGCTTCTTTAACAACATGTTTGCTACCGCGACCACGCTTTACTGGACCGAGAACGATGGCAGCGGGTACCCTGACCTCAAGCTGCCCTTGGGAGGTTCCTTTGTGGTCAAGGACATCTTCACCGACTTCAAGCGGCACGACGTGGGCGCCAACTTCTACGAGCGTAACTGGGACGGAAGCATGCAGACCATGTTTCTGACTCGGCCGCTGTGGGGAGTGGGATCGACGGCTCCCTACGGCCACGATGGGCGCAGCAACTCGCTGAATGATGTCATCCTGCGCTACGGCGGAGAGGCGCTGACGGCGCGCAATGCCTTCGCCGGGCTCAGAGCCGGCGATCAGAACGCGCTGATCACGTTCCTCAACTCGCTGGTGCTTTTCCCTCCCGATGATACTCCGTCGAATCTCGATCCAGGAGACCCGACTACGGCGAACTTCCCGCAATTCGGGCACGGCAGCATCAAGTTGGGCCTGCTATTCAACGATCCGACCGATCCGGAGTAGGGACTTAAGTCCCAGGGGTGGCCGCCGCCAAGCCGGGCATGGCGGCGGCAGCCCCAGGGGAATCCTGCCAGATAACTTTTCCTGCCTGCCGGGACTCTAACTATAATAAAGTTGTCCTGATTGGTGTGGGCGATGCGACCTCGTTCTGAAGCCCTCCTCGTTGCCGCAGGTTTTGTTCTCTTCAGTGCTCTCAGCTTTGCCCAAAACCCGCTGCCGTCTCCGGCTGGTTCCCATCCCGTCAAGGCGTATCACGACGGCAGTATTCGCGACATTAACGCCATCGGCAACCGCAACGTGGGCTGTGGGCGCGGCCTGGGCAACTGGTACAGCTTGGAAAAACAGATCGCGATGGGCCGGGCCTATGCCCAGCAGGTGGAGTCCAGCAGCAAGCTCGTCACCGATCCCGTCGTCACCGAGTACATTAACCGCCTGGGACAGAACCTGGTGCGGAACTCAGACTCCCAGGTGCCCTTCACCATCAAGGTGGTGGACTCTGACGACATCAATGCCTTCGCGCTGCCGGGCGGCTTCTTCTACGTGGACTCCGGTTTGATTCTGGCCGCGGACAACGAGGCTGAGCTGGCAGGAGTGATGGCGCACGAGATCGCCCACGTCGCCGCCTGCCACTATGCCCGGGAGAACACGCGCAGCCAACTCATGAACCTGGCGTCGATCCCCTTGATCTTTGTGGGCGGCGGCATCGGATACGCGGCCCAAAGCGTCGCCGGGCTGGCGCTTCCCGCGACCTTCCTCAAGTTCTCGCGCGGCTTTGAGTCGCAGGCCGACTACCTGGGCGTGCAGTACATGTACAAGGCGGGATACGACCCGCAGGCGTTCACTGCTTTCTTCGAGAAAGTGGAGAACCTGGAGAAGCAGAAACCGGGCATCATCGCCAAGGCATTTGCCACTCATCCCCAGACTCCGGATCGCATTGAAAAATCCCAGAGCGAGATCAACACGCTGCTGCCGGCGCGCGACGAGTACAAGGTGGACACTTCAGAATTTCAGGACGTGAAGGCCCGCTTGGCAGCGCTGGAAAACCGCCACAAGATCGCTATGGGCCACGAAGACCGTCCCACCTTGCGGCGACGCTCCAATTCCAAGTCGGACGATTCTGGCAAGAGCACTGACGATGAGGATCGTCCCACACTGAAACGGCGCGACGGGACCCAGCCCAACTAGAAGCTGTCAGCACCAAATTAACTGGCGTTCGGAACCTGCAATCACGCATCTTGACGGCGCAGCGTTGCGATTCCGCTAGTCTGCCGGCAGCGCTCCGCTGCGAGCCTCGCGGCGCGCCCGGGTGCTGGCGCGCACCCAGGAAATGACCGCAATCGCAATCCACACGACGTTGACAAAGGCAGATGGGAAGGCGTGGTAGTAAACCGTATTCATGATCAGCAGCAGGCTGCCTACGGCATTGAGGAGTTGGTAGGGGCGGGAATCCGGACGCAGTCTCTTGAACGACACTGCCGCATACGCCAGCAGCAGCGCGAAGGCCCCGATCCAGCCTGCCAGGTCGGCTATTCCTCGCGTCAATCGTTTGGCGTCATGGGGTACTCCAGCAGATAGTGATTCAGACTACTTTTCCCTTGGCCAGGTCCTGCACTAATTCTAGGTCGGCTTCGAGAAAATCGAAAGACGGCAGCTCAGAGCGCTTGGCCCAGCGTATGTCGCGAAAAATGCGGTTCTCGAGTTCTCCCTTGTAGTGGTGCACCGCGTAGAACCGCAGTTCCACCGCGCCGCCGTTCTTGTAGCGGTGACGGATGCGGGCGACCTCTTCTCCAATGCGGGCCTCGATCCCCAGTTCTTCGTCCAGCTCGCGGCGGAGGGCGTCGCGGGGTTGCTCGCCGTCCTCGACCTTGCCGCCAGGGAACTCCCACTTCAGCGGCATGGTTTGATGACGAGTCCGTTGGCACACCAGGACCTTGCCGTCTTTCATGATCAAGGCTGCAACCACCTTCTTCATCACGGATGACTCATGACGGCTGGGTCTGCCCCGGGACTCTCAGCGCCCGGACGTTTCCAGGTGTTTGCCCACCAGCCCGGCGCAGTATTCCACCAGCTCCCGGTCTATGGTGGTGAAGGCGGAAGGGAAGTGGCTGTCAATATCGAGTTCGCCGACCACTTTGCCGCGGACGAACACCGGCACGACGATCTCCGACTTGGTCTCAAGCGAGCAGGCCAGGTAGCGGGGATCCTTACTGACATCATCAACGATGACCGTCTTTCCCGTGGACGCGGCGGCGCCGCAGATTCCCTGGTTGAGCGGGATGCGGGTATGGGGCGTCATGGCACCTTGAAACGGGCCCAACACCAGTACGCCGGTATCGCCGTCGCGCGGCTTCTCCAGCATGTAAAAGCCGACCCAGTTGTACTTCAGCATACGCTCGTGCAGCAGCTTCGCCACCCCGGACATGAGATGGTCGGCCGAAGTCGCCGCCAGGGCCAGCTCATGCAATTCCTTCTTGATGTCCTCGCTCTTGGACGAAGTGGGCATAATGGTCTTGGTCATCGTGGCGGGTGCTCACGCACCTGACCCCTCACCCCAGTCATACATCTTAGACCCGGGGCTTGTGGAAAACGCTGAGGATGAATGGCGGCCGCGAGCGCCCCCAGGCCATGGAGCAGAGTGGGGGCTGGGGTGTTCAGAAACTCGTCGCGAATGCAATACACCCGGCCGTCGCGGACCGCCTGCATCTCTCCCCAGCCGCGGTCGCGGACGATTCTTTCAAGCGGGACCCGTTCGCCCGCTCCGCACCAGGCGGCGATCAAGACTTCCGGATCCTCAGCCAGCACAGCCTGGGCATTGCGCCGGGCGCCAGGTTCTCCTATGAACTCGCCTCCCGCGGCGTGCACCAGCTCGGCTACCCAGGGCTGCGAGGCGATCAGCGGCTTACCCCATTCCTCGCAGAACACACGGGGGCGGGCGACGCTATGAGCGTGCCCGCGGACGGTCTCGATTTGTGCCTGCATGTCGGCGATCACCTGCTGACCGCGTTCAGGCGCGCCCATAATACCGGCGATGGAGGTGATATCGGTGTAAATGTCAGCCAAAGTCCTGGGAGCGAGGCCGAGAAAGCGGACGCCGGCCTTGAGGATCTCGCCGACTGCTTTCTCCTGATACGGAACCGCGGCGATGACAAGATCAGGCCCGGCCGCGACAATTTCGGCAGTGTTGGCCGTCCAGGAATCGGCGAGGACGGTTCGCATCCCATTACCCACCTCAGGGCAAACATCGGCGCAATATCGGGTACAAGCGACTACGCGGTCGAGGCAGCCCACAGAAGCCAGAATGACCGTTGCGCTCGGCTGCAGGCAGACCACCCGCCGCGGAATGTGATCGGTGACCATGGCAGTGGAGTGTCTCCATGTTATCGCGATTGCAAGCGCTGCTTGGTGCAAGAAAAGCGCTTGCCGCAAAGGACGCAAAGCGCGCGCCAAGGAAGACACGAAAGCCCTGGTGAAAGGCCAACTTCCTACGCGGCAACCCTGGTTCTCTTTGCGATCTCCGCGGACTTTCTTTGCGAACTCTGCGGTTAGAACCGCTTGCCGAGGGGACCACGTTACAATCGGGTGGCATGTACTCCGCCGAGATCCTCGACCACTTCGAGCATCCCCGCAACACCGGCGAAGTCGCCAACCCCGACGCGTCAGCGCAGATCGAGAATCCGGCATGCGGCGACATCTTAAAGCTGACCTTGAAGGTCGTGGACGGACGCATCACCCAGATTTGCTTTCGCGCCAAAGGATGCGTTGCCGCCATGGCCTGCGGATCGCTCCTGACCGAGTTGGTGCAGGGAAGAACTGTGGACGAAGCTCGCCGCCTGCGGCGGGAAGAATTGGTGCAGGCGATGGGGGGCCTGCCTGAGGCATCCGCCCACGCCAGCCACCTAGCCTTGGACGCGCTTGCCGCCGCCCTCAAGCGATTATGATTTCGGGATGGCGGACTGGAGCCGTCAGCAAGGCCTGACCGTAGTTGCGATCGCCAGTCAGCACTTGGAAGTTCAGGGCCGGATGGAATCCGGAAAATAGACCGGCCACCTGTTTGCCTGCGCAATCTTCTGCAGCTCCGCATTGGGGTTTACTGCAAAAGGATGCTGTGCGAGTTTTAGCATCTCCGCATCCCAACGCGAATTTCCAAAGGCAACGTCGGGAGCGCGCCGGATCACATCGCAGATGGCTCTTGACTTTCCCTCTCCCGAGGGCACGTGTACCAGGCGGTCGGTGATGCGGCCGTCTTCAATCGCCACTGCCGCCGCCAGTACTCGGTCCCCCGCGATTCCGCAATGCTTCATTCCCGCGCGGATCACCCACTCATTAGTTGACGATACGGCCCAAACATCGCAGCCTGACTCCCGCAGTCGCCGCACCAGGTCGCGCATTTCGGGAAAAATCTGCCCGGCAAAATTCTCGTCAAAGTACTGGTTGGCGGCGCGCTGGACATCGATTTCCGTCAGACCGCGATGCATAGTCACCATCTCGCCGCACATGGTGTCTTCGTCCACCTTGCCGGCCTTGTAGTCCGCGTAGCGGGGGCGGGCCCAGCGCGCGACTTCGTCCGAGACCAGGCGCTGCTGCAATTCCCAATCAAAGAAGCCCTCTCCGGCATCCCCAGCCCAGAGCGTCCCGTCGCAGTCAAAAGTAGCGAGGCGCGGCCGGAGGCGGAGAACCGAGTCCACAAATTCCGCGGAGTTGAGCAGGGAGATCGCGGTCACGTGCGTGAAGTCTCTTTCGCGGAGGTCATTTCGGTTGCGCAGAAGCCAGGGTGGACAGCGCGACGTAATCCTGCGGCGTGTCTACGTTCATGGCGACAAAAGGATCGGTGACTGGGACGTACTCGATGTGCACTTGATTCCTGTGTTCGATCTCGCGCGCTGTGGCGGCAGGCGGGGCCTTCAGGAATTCTTCGATCATCTCGCGGCTGACCAGAATGGGGTGTCCGTGCTTTCCCCCGTATTCCGGCACGACCGCCCATTGCCCCCGAGCAAGGGCCATCTCAAACGCTGCATGCAGTTGAGCCAGCGTGGCCGTTGCCACGGGTGGACGATCCACCAGGGTAACCGTGGCAGCATCGCGGCCGCGGTTCAAGACCTCCTGTAAGCCTACCTGCAGGGAACTGAATTGGCCGCGTTCCGGCGCGGGGTTTTGAACGATGAACCCGCCGTTGGCATAAACCACAGGAGAGAGGTTCGCCTCATTCTTTCCCGCGACGACGATCACCATGTCGTTGAACGAGCTGAGCGCCTCGATGGCCGCGGAGAGGAATGTCTGGCCGGTAGCTGCCGATCCCGGGGCGACCGGAGGCCAGGGAAGCAACGCCTTATCGGCGCCCATGCGAGTGGATTCGCCGGCCGCAAGAATCACTCCGCACAAACTGGGAGCACGACCCATGACTGAAACGATAGCAGAAAGAGCGGGGGAAATCAGCGACGGGAATCAGCCATTCGGCTCATTCTCGCGCAAAGCCTCCGCGGCAGCGTCGGAGTTGTCCACCGAATCCAATTTCTTGTTGTGGAACCAGCTCATATGCGGCAGCACCCGCTCCGCGCGGCGGCGAACGGCGATCAACTCGGCAGTGATGGCAACCGCGATCTCTTCTGGGGTAATCGCCCCAATGTCCAGGCCAACCGGAGCGTGTACGCGCTCGAACAGTTCCTGCGGCAGCCCCTCTTTGCTGAGTTCTCGAAAGATCGTGATCGTCTTGCGCTTCGATCCGATCATGCCGATATAGCGGGCTCGAGTCTGCACCGCCCAGCGCAGCACGCGCATGTCGTCGCGGTGGCCGCGGGTGACAATCACGATGTAAGAAGACTCATTGGGCGTGAGGCGCGCCGTGGCCTGGTCGAAATCCTCGGCGATGACCTCATTCGCTTCAGGGAAGCGCTCGCGGTTGGCGTAGGCCTCGCGGTCATCCACCACGGTCACGTCAAACCCCGCGTTCCTCGCAACCTTATAAAGGTTTAAAGCTACGTGGCCTGCGCCAAAAACATAAAGTGATGCTGGAGGTAGCACGGGCTCGATGAAAATGTCGAGGGTACCCCCGCAGACCAGCCCAGTATCGTACTTGGGGTCCTGGTTCAGGTTGAAGGTGAGAGTGCGGGGCTTCTCGCTTTCCATGACCTCGCGGGCGGCCTGCCAGACCTCGGCCTCGACGCAACCCCCGCCAATGGTGCCCAGGATCGAGCCGTCATCGCGGACCAGCATCTTGGCGGTCTTGAAAGAGGGAATCGAGCCGCGCACGTTGACGATAGTGGCCACGGCGCCCCGCCGGCCTTCTTTGCGCAGCTTGACGATCTCCTCGTACAGGTCCATTTCTGCTTGATTATTGAGGTTTGGCGGGGGACAAGTCAAACGGCGGGCAGTACCGAGTTGCGAGTACCGAGTACCGAGCAAGAGCCCGCAATAGCCGGTGGTCCGCCTGACGTGGGAAAACAGGGCTAGACTTGTTCAGCCTTTCTTATTGCAGCCGGCAATGTGCTAGTTTGTAAGGTTTCGTCGGCATCCCATGGAATCATAAGGAGCGCACTCATGAAAGCTGTCCGCATGCACGAATACGGTGGGCCGGAAGTCCTGCGCTACGAAGATGTCCCCGATCCCAGGCCGCGCAAGGACCAGGTGCTGGTGCGGGTGAAAGCCTGCGCCTTGAATCATCTCGACATCTGGGTGCGTAGGGGCATCACCAAGTCGCCCCTACCGCATATCCCGGGCAGCGATGTTGCCGGCGAGATTGCGGAAGTCGGTGAGTACGTCACGGGCCTGAGGGCCGGTCAGCGCGTGCTGCTGGCTCCCATGACGTTCTGCAATCGCTGCGAAGCCTGCACCGCCGGCCGCCAGAACCAGTGTCCCGAATACAGCGTGCTCGGCAACCGCAATGACGGCGGCGACTGCGAGTTGATAGCCGTGCCCGCGGTTGACGTCATTCCTATCCCGGATGGCTTGGGATTCAATGAGGCTGCCAGCGTGCCACTGGTTTTCCTCACCGCCTGGCACATGCTGTTGGGACGGGCGACACTGCGGCCGGGGCAGGTAGTGCTCATTCTCGGGGCAAACTCCGGCGTCGGAATCGCCGCTGTGCAAGTGGCTAAGCTTTTCAATACGACGGTGATCGCCACCGCCGGCGACGAGCGCAAGATGCAGCGGGCCAGGCAACTAGGCGCGGATTATGTCATCAACCACTACCAGCAGAAGATCTCCGAGGAAGTCCGGCGCATTACCAACAAGCAGGGCGTGGACATCGTCTTCGAACACGTGGGCAAGTCCACCTGGGATGAAAGTCTGAAATCGCTTAAGCCGGCGGGCACGCTGGTGACCTGCGGCGCCACCACGGGACCGGACGTGGGGATTGACCTGCGCTTCGTCTATTCGCGCCAGCTTTCCATCCTGGGTTCGTACATGGGAACCATGGGCGAGCTGCATGAGGTACTGAAGCACGTCTTCAGCGGAAAGCTGAAGCCAGTGGTGGACCGGGCTTTCCCACTCAAAGAAGCCCGCGCTGCGCATGAGTACATGGAGAAGAGTCAGATGTTCGGCAAGATTATCCTGAATCCATGAACTAAACCACAGAGGACACAGGGAACACCGAGGAAGGTGCGGAGCCACGGTTTCTCCTGTCCTCGCTGTCCTGTGGCTTTGGGTTTGCGGGGAGCGTCCATTAGAATAGAAAGCACATGGCTGACGACCTTAGCTTCGGCAACTACGTCACCACCGAGAACGGCAAGAAAGTCGTCAAGGAGCTTACCTACGGCAATTCCGCGCCGGAGGGCATCGTGCTGACCACGCTGGATTCCGCCGTCAACTGGACGCGCAAGAGTTCCATCTGGCCGATGACGTTCGGCCTGGCCTGCTGCGCCATCGAGATGATGTCCATGGGCGCGTCGCGCTTCGACATCGCCCGCTTCGGCGCTGAAGTGTTCCGGCCGTCGCCGCGGCAATCGGACCTGATCATTATTGCCGGGAGGGTGTCCAATAAAATGGCTCCCGTGATTCGCCAGCTCTGGGAGCAGATGCCCGAACCCAAGTGGGTGATCTCGATGGGAGCATGCGCCACCTCGGGCGGGGTGTTCAACAACTATGCCCTGGTGCAGAGCGTGAACCAGGTCATTCCGGTGGACGTGTATGTTCCCGGTTGCCCGCCGCGTCCCGAGCAGTTGATTTACGCCATCACCCTGCTGCAGGAAAAGATCCAGAAGCAGCGCGGCTCATTCAAACAGGCGTTAAACCTGTCTTAGAAGCGAAACACGCTGCGATCGGCCTGTCTGTAACACCTTGCTAGCCCTGGTAGTGGACAGCGTTTTCATTGCCGCGAGGGCGGATTCTTTGTAAAATCCCTGCGCCTGGAGGTGGCATTCAATAAACGGGCCGGGGAAACTTACGATGTCCACCGATGAAGCACGGACGTGCAATTTCGAGGCTGACAAGTTGATCTTGCAAATGAAGGTCACCCTGACCGCGGACCAATACGCGGTGGACCCGTTGGTTCAAGGTGTGATGCAGATCGTGCGGCAGATGCACTGCGCCCAGGGCAAAGAAGATGCCATCGAGCTGGCGCTGGCAGAAGCGCTGGCGAACGCCGTGATACACGGTTGCGAGTCGGACCCCTCCAAGATCATCGAATGCGACGTGGCCTGCGACGAGAGCCGCGGCATGCTGATCGTGGTCCGCGACCCCGGCAAAGGCTTCGATCCCGCCGCCCTTCCCAGCCCCGTGAACGGGCAGCAGATCTTCTCCGAACATGGACGCGGCATTTACCTGATCAACCAACTCATGGACGAAGTGAAGTTCCTCAAGAACGGCACCGAGATCCACATGATCAAGAGATAGTCGTCGGTCGTCGTCAGCAAACTCCAAGCCCACACCGTGACGGATCGCCAGCCTATTTCTCTTTGATGGTGTAATCCAATGGAATTCAGAGACCAGAGCCCTGAAGCAGCGGGATTGGCCCGACGACTGACGACCAACGACTGACGACTAGGCTCAGATCAGTTTCATCTGCCGCGGCTGCACGGCTGAGATCCGCACCCGCTCCACGCGCCGCGAGGTGGATTCCAGCACCTCAAAGCGAAGCCCGTCTTCTTCCACGACTTCACCCGTCTTCGGAATCCGGCCCGCCAGTTCGGTGACCAGGCCGGCCACGGTGGCGGACTCCTTGCCCTCCGGCCGCACTCCGAACAGTTCGTCCAAGCGGTCCACGTCCATGTTACCGGGCACGATGTAGCTGCGATCGCTCTCCCTCACCACCTCCGCCTTTTCGTGCTCGTCGCGGATCTCGCCCACGATTTCTTCCACCAGGTCCTCGATGGTAACCAGCCCGGCTACGCCGCCGTACTCGTCGACGACGATTGCCATACGGATGTTGTTCTTCTGCATCTCGCGCAGCAGGTCGCTGCCGAGCTTGCTCTCGGGCACGAAGTACACATCCCGGCGCATGAGGGTGTCCACGGTGCGGTTGTGGGCTTCGCTGTCCGGGACCTGCAGCACATCCTGCGCATAGACAATGCCCTTGATGTTGTGGATGCTGCCCTCGTACACCGGCACGCGGGAAAAGGGCTTGCCCCGCAGGAGTTCCACAAACTGCTCGACCGTGGTATTGGTGGGTACGGCGACGATCTCAGGACGGGGCTTCATGGCTTCGCGCACCGTCTTTTCGCTGAACTCCACTACCGACTGAATCAAGTCGCGGTTACTCTCGTCGAGAATCCCTTCTTCCTGGCCGGCCTCAATGAGCGCGTCTACGGCTTCCGCCTGGGTTTCCGGGGGCTCGTCGGAGTGTTCCTTGGTCAGGGATGCCACCGATTGCAGGAAACCCAAAACCAGGGTGACCGGCAGCAGTAGATAGATGAGCGCTCTCAGAAGCAGCGTCCAGCGGGCCAGCCACTGTCCCCGGGTTCGGGAAAACATTACAAACGGAAGGAAGCGGTTGCAGACAATGATAATGAGTATCAGGCTCAGCGTCGCCTGCAGGATTTCATGCACGCTCCAGGCGCGGTCGCGAAAGACGCTGAAGCCCACCATCATGGCGATCGCCGCTGTGGTCAGCTGGGTGAGCACGGCCATGGAAAGTGAGGCGCGGGCGCGGCCCACGCCCAGGCGGGGCTCCACCCTCTGCTCGAAGATGTCGATGTTTTCCTGGAACTCGCGCGACAGAAACTTGCCGAGTTCGGTGTACAGCCGGTCGACGTAGGACACCACCGTCAGCAACACCAACAGCAGTAGGAGCACGAATGCAATGGCGTAGTTCATCGTGGTCCTCGTCGGGCCGGGATGGCAATTGCCGGTCCGGCCTTTCTCCGCGACCCTTGCGGGTCCTTTGCGAACTTTGCCGCTAAAGCTTTTTCTTTCCGGTTCGCCGTTGCCCCGCTACGCTCGATCAATCCTAACGGCAATCCTAGGCTCTTCCTCAGGGCTTGTTCCTTGCGCGCCATCTGGCCGCGGTCGCGCTCGTGGTCGTATCCCGCCAGATGAAGCAGGCCGTGCAGGGTCAGGATTTTGACTTCCTCAGCCGCGGAGTGTCCCAGACGGCGGGCATTCTGGGCCGCGATCTCGGCTGAGATGGCCACGTCGCCGGCGAATTTCTGCGAGAAGCCAGGCTCCGGCGGAAACGATAGCACATCGGTGGGCTTGTCCCTGCCGCGGAAGCGGCTGTTCAACGCGCGCAACTCGCGGCTGCCGGTGACCAGCACATGGACGGCTCCCCGCAGCCTGGCGGCCCGGCCCGCGCGGCCCAGGAACTTCGCCAACGCCACCTCACTCAACCCGGGCACGCGTTTGCGGAATATGACCAAGCTGTTCTCTGCACCCTTCGCGATCTCGACGGTCAGAAGCTTCACAAAACAAACAGGAGGGCCACTTGCCGGCACCCTCCTGCACAATTCTATCTGTTCTACTCTTTCGTTTCCGCTTCCACCGTCGAAGGGGCGGGTTTCTCCAGAGTCGAGGCTTCCGTCCCGTTGCTTTTGCCGTTGCCGCTCTTGGCCTCCAGCAGTGACATCTGCTCTTCCGCGATTCTTGCCTTATGCTCGTCGTAGGCGCGGATGATCCGCTGCACCAGGTGATGCCGCACGACGTCACCTTCGTCGAAGTACACGAAGGTGAGTCCCTCCACGTTCTTCAGGATGTCAACCGCCTCAAGCAATCCGCTGCGCCGCGCGGTGGGCAAGTCAATCTGGGTGATGTCCCCGGTAATTACTGCCTTAGAATTGAATCCCAAGCGGGTCACGAACATCTTCATCTGTTCCGATGTGGTGTTCTGCGCCTCGTCAAGAATGACGAACGAGTCGTTGAGCGTGCGCCCGCGCATAAAGGCGATGGGCGCAATCTCGATGACGTTCTTCTCCAGATAGCGGTCCACTTTCTCGGGATCGAGCATGTCGTAGAGCGCGTCATAGAGGGGCCGGAGATAGGGATCAATCTTTTCCTGCAAGGTGCCGGGCAGAAAGCCGAGGCGCTCGCCGGCTTCCACTGCGGGGCGGGCGAGAATGATGCGGTTGACGCGCTTGGCCAGCAGGGCAGAGATGGCCATCGCCACCGCCAGGTAGGTCTTACCCGTTCCCGCCGGCCCGATACCGAACACCATGTCGTGTTTTTCAATGGCCTCCAGATAGCGCCGCTGGTTCAGACTCTTAGGCTGCACGCTGCGGCGCCCGAAGGAGCGCTGCCGCCCGGCTTCGGCCAGGCCGCGCAAGGTGGTCTTGGGGTCGGCCATCAGCACCCGCAGCATGCTGTTCAGGTCGCCGTTGTTAAACGCGTAGCCGGCCCGCTGCAGATGCTCGTAATCCGCGAAGACCTGCTCGGCTCGCGCCACGTCGCGCGCCGCTCCCTCCAATTCAACCGAGTCGGAACGCAGATCGATGGTGATATTCAGGCCGTCTTCCAGCACGTGCAGGTTTTCATCGCGCGTACCGAACAGGGTCTCAATGTTAGAACTGATCTCAATGCTCTTCTTCATTCACTCCTGTGTGGGTCGGGCACTCCTGCCCGACCAGCCGCACCACTTCTCTGGGAGGCGAAGCGACACCCACGCCTACCCTCACACACAAACCATTGTTTCTGTCTGGAGATGGAACCAGCCGAGGTGCTCGCCACCGAGGTGCAAGCAACTACCATTAGCTCAAGGTTACCGCCGCGTTAGATGGCCGTCAATGGTACCGCCGATGCCCGTCAACAAGCCTTTTGTACGAAGGACTTAAGGTCTCACCCTGTAAGGTCGGATGTGTTGGGCGGTGAACCGCTACCTGTCGGCAACCGACAGGTGAGAACACTTGGCCCACAAGAGGCTTGGCCGTCCTACGCTCCCTCGCCCCTTGCCTCCGCCAGCGACGCCGGCACTGCCCTGGTCTTGGCCCAATCGCGCAGTTCCTGTATTTCCTCGGCCCGGGTCGTAGACAGCGGCACCGTCGCCTTCAGGGCGTCGAGAAGCGTCTGAGTGGTCAACGGCTGCTTGCCGGAGTAGGACGCATACATCGCCGTTTGCACTGCGGCATCAATTTCGGCGCCCGAATAGCCGCGCGCGGCTGCCGCGACCTGGTCCAGATTGAATTCCGCCGATTTCCGTTTCCGGCGCTCCAACTGAATGGTAAAGATCTGCTTGCGTTCCGCTGGGTTGGGTAAATCCACGAAGAACAGCTCGTCGAACCTTCCCTTGCGGATCAGTTCGGGCGGTAGTGCCGTGACGTTGTTGCATGTGGCCGCCACGAAGACCGGCGCTTTGCGGTCCTGCATCCAGGAGAGAAAAGCTCCCAGCAGCCGCGCCGACACACCTGCGTCTGCCGACGCCGAGTCCGGCCCGCTGCCCGCAAAGACCTTTTCCAGCTCATCAATCCACAGCACACACGGCGCCAGCCCCTCCGCCACTTCGAAAACCTTCTGGATGCGCTTTTCCGTCTCGCCGATGTACTTGTCGAAGACCGCAGCGGTGTCGAACTTGACCAGCGGGAGTTTCCATTCGCCGGCGACGGCGCGGGCGCACATGCTCTTGCCGCAACCCTGCACCCCCAGGATGATCACGCCTCGCGGTGGCTCCAGGCCAAAGGCGCGCGCCGCGTCTTCCCATGCGCCTTGCCGCTGCGCCAGCCAGTGCTTCAGGTTGTCCAGACCGCCTACGCTCTTGAGGTTCTCCGAAGCATCAATAAAATCCAACATGCCGGAATGCCGCAGCAGGTCCTTCTTGGCCTCAAGCACGTCGGTCACGGTCTCTGGGCAGAGCGCGTAGCGCCGCACCAGGGCCTGGGACACCGCGCGGTCCGCTTCTTCTTCAGTCAGGCCGCGCAGATTGTTGGCCATCGCGTCCACGCCCGGAGCGTCCAGCTTGAGGTGCAGGGTGTAGGCTTTCGAGAGACGGGTATACGTCTCCTGGATGATTTGTCGCAGGCGCTGCCAGTCCGGGAGCGGCAGATCGAGAAACTCAACCAGGGTGCCCAACTCCGGCGGCATGGTGATGCTGGGGGCGGTGATGATGACGGTACGGCGGTTGCCTGAGAACTTCTGACCCACGTCGCGCAGCCGCCGCACCACCACCGGGTCGTCCATGTGGCGATGAAAATCCTTCAGGATGAAGACTGCCTCCAGGGTCATGGCCTCCATGTTGGCCAGCGCCTGCCCTGGCTCGCGAGTGTTGTAGATGGACGTTTTGCCACCTGCGGCCTCCTGACCCATCGCGGAATTCAGAGCATGGGCTAGGCGTTCCTCCTCGCCCTTGCCGAAGCTGAACGGCGTTACCGTAGTCCGGCTGTCGGCATGGGTCATTCCATCCTTGCTGGTCCAGGTTGCGGTTTTCTCCACCTGGGTCTTCATGCCGGGTGGCGCCACGGGCGCATTGCTGCCCGACCGTACCAGTCCGTCGGCGATGCTCCACTCGAACGTGGCGAGGTTGAGTTCGGTACAGGCAGCGCGCACCAGGCCGACCGCGCGCGTCTCTTCCACCGTCTCCATCACCACGATGGGAGTGGAGGAGTTGATCAGAATCTTGAGGCGTTCAAAAGGTTCCATAAGACAATCGTCGGTCGTCGGTCCAACCGCCAGGCTCCAGCCCTTGACAGCGTCATCCCCAAACCCGGCGCAGTTCAGCCGGGTGAGGGATCTGGCGTGCGGCGGCAACGGCCATCATTCCGCCACCCGCTCCGGTGCCTTCGCTGACGGCTGACGAGAGGTTTGACCACCCGCGACTTACTCCCGTAAAATACTGTATTCGGCAGCCACCCGAACATCTCTTTCTAGAGAAATCAAGAGAAACGAAGGTAACTGGACAAAATGGCAAACCATTTTTCGGCGCTGAAACGCGCCCGTCAGACTGAGAAGCGCACCGCCCGCAACCGGGCCAACCGCTCCCGCCTGCGCACTGCGCTGCGTGACCTGCGGGAAGCCCTAGCCAAGGGAGACAAGCAGGCCGCCGAGCAGACCTATCGGCAGACGGTTTCTGCCCTCGACAAGGGCATCCAGAAGGGCGTGCTGCACGAGAACACCGCTAACCGCTACAAGTCCCGCCTTGCCGCTCGCCTGAACGCATTGGCCAAGTAGCCTTTAGCCACTCTCAACAACCACCATGCGGGAGCAGCCGTATCCACTGCGCCGCGAACACAGCGAGGGCGTGCTCACGCGGCGTTGAGCCCCAGCGCTGTCGGGTGCGCCGGCTGGTACAAACCGATCTCGCCACCGCTGGGCAGACGGACAGTCGTCCTGATTCCCCATCCCGCCTCCAGCACCGGAGAACAGGCGACCTGGCGGGCCTCGAGCGACTGCATCGTCGCCCGCAGATCATCGCACATCAGGTAGAGCACTGCTCCGAGCAACGGATGTTCAGCGTGTTGCTGCACGAATTCACCGCTTCCTGGATGGACTGCCATCTCGGCCGGAGGCAAGGCAAATATCAGCCAGTTCTCTCCCAGATCCACCGAGCGGAAGTTCAGCACATCGCGAAAGAACGCGCGGTCGGCGTCGGGAGCTTTGCTGTAGAGGAGAAAGTGGGCGCCGGTAATCATAGAGGGAGTGTAGCACTGAGGACGAGGCTTGGTTGTCCTCATCGCTCATCTATTTCGCGCCGACAACATTACGGCAAGCAAAGATATCGGTAATCGCTGCCAAGAGGCCATCGACCGCCGCGCCGGGTGGTAAAATCGCGTGAGCGCACATCAGCAGATGAGTGCCGATTGCCGCATTCCGGTCTTGCTGTTGACTCTGTTGCTGCACGCCAGGGCGCAGACGGCTCCGCCAGGAAACGTCGAAACTGGGAAAGCAGGTCTCCAAGCTTCACTGAAGGTGGGTGGGCCTGTTTCCGCCCCCTCGGTGATTTACGCGCCGGATCCTCAGTATTCTAAGAAAGCCCAGAAAGCCCACTACGAGGGCACTTGCGTGCTGTGGCTCGTCGTGGGAGCAGATGGCCGGCCGCGAGACATTCAGGTGGCACGCGCACTCGGCATGGGATTAGACGAACAGGCTATCGAGGCGGTGAGGGCTTGGAGATTCAAGCCGGCCAGCAAAGACGGGCAACCGGTAGCAGTGCAGATCAACGTGGAGGTCGAATTCCGTCTTTTCGGACCTCGGTCGGAGACCAACGAGTTGTGGAAGAGGGCAGATGCCGGAGATGCAAGAGCCCAACTAAAGCTGGCGAGAGGGTTCTTGACAGAACCATATTATGGCGAAGACGAACAGCGAGGTCTCGCGCTGCTGACGAAGGCTGCCAACCAAGGCCTTCCGGAAGCGCAGTTCCGGATGGGAGAACACGCCTATGGCCACGGCAACGGTTCCCCCGACTACGTCAGCGCTTACATGTGGTACGCATTGGCGCGGCAGGGAGGATACAAGCGGAGCGAGAAGGCCTTGAAAGAGGTGGCATCCAGGATGACGCCGGACCAGCTGGCCGAAGCCCAGAAGCGGGTGGAGAGTTGGACCAGCGATCGCGATAAATAGCAGCCTGTGCCGGTGGCTGGCGGAACCAGGCGTGGAAAAAACGACGGTTCTCCAGAAACTACTTCTCTAATACGTGTGTGGCCTTCTTCGCGGTGGCGTGCTCTTCCCGGAACATGCGGGCCACATCTCCCAGGGGCATTTCATCATGCTCTGGCATCACTTCCCATAGCGGCCTCTCGCCTCGAGCATAGAGGTATGTGGACTTTTGCAGCAAGCTCTGCTCCGGCGCCATCGCAGTTTGAGAAGCATGTCTGACATGACCGGGAATCTGGAACACCACCGGCTCGCTGCTCAAGGCTGAGCCGGCGGCCGCCGCTTGCCCAAATGCCGCGCTGGCACATAGCAGGCACAACACAAAGCATGTGATCTTCATAGCCTTCGCCTCCGGTCACAGCTCAAACCGCTGAGCTGTCCGGTATCTCCTGGGAAACAGGGTAGGCCGCAAGAACCCTTGCCTGGAGCGGGTTTTCGTGACCTCACAGTCATCTATGCAAGACCCGTACCAAACTCAAACGGCTGAAATCTCGGGTTATGCCCGGTAGCGAAGGGTAAGTGGCAATTGTTTGCACACTTGTGGAGGGTAGGCGGGCTTGCCGACGGGGAATCGTGCTAGCTGATCCAGCCGCCACCGACCACGAGGTCCCCGTCGTAGAAGACCGCGGCCTGGCCGGGGGTGATGGCGCGCTGCGGCTGCTCGAAAGTAACCAGTACCTCGTCGTCGGCTGACTTTTCCAGCGTGGCCGGGGCGGGCTCGTGGCGGTGACGAATCTTGACGGCCACACGCATGGGCCCACGTAGCTCGTCAACCGCGATCATGTTTACTCGGCGCGCGCGCAGCGTGCGCGAATAAAGCGCGTCCTGGTTTCCGACCACCACCTCGCGCGTGTCCCCCTTGATCTGGATGACATAGAGTGGAGAGCCCGTCGCCACCCCGAGGCCCTTGCGCTGGCCCACGGTGAAGTGGTGAATGCCTGCGTGTTCGCCGATCACCTGGCCGTCGCTGGTGACCAGCTCACCGGCGGTATCGGGCAAGAATTCGCCCTGCTCCGCAAGATAAGCGTCGAGGAAGTTCTTATAGTCGCCGCCGGGAACGAAGCAGATCTCCTGCGAATCCGCCTTCTCGGCCAGGGCCAGCCCGTGCCGCCGGGCGAGTTCACGGACCTCGGGCTTGGTCAGGGAGCCAAGCGGAAACAGCGTGCGGCTGAGCTGCTCCTGGGTCAGTCCAAACAGGAAGTAGGTCTGGTCCTTCGACAAATCCGCAGGACGCTTGAGCAGCCAGCGGCCGCGCGAGTCGTCGAATTCCACGCGCGCATAGTGCCCGGTTGCCAACGCATCGGCGCCGATCTGGCGCGCAACTACCAGCAATTCGTCAAACTTCAAGTGGTTGTTGCACAGGCTGCAGGGAATCGGTGTGCGCCCCGAGAGATATTCCTCGACGAAGGGGCGCACCACGTCGCGCTCGAAGCTCTCCTCGTGGTTCACCACGTAGTAGGGAATACCGAGCGTCTCAGCGACGCGCCGGGCATCGTACACATCGTCGAGCGAACAGCAGCGTCCCTGCACCGCCTCGGGCATGCCCGGATGCCCGGCCAGCCGCCGCTGGTTCCACAGCTGCATGGTCAGGCCGACAACATTGTGTCCCTCGGCGCGCAGCATGGCCGCGACGGTGGAGGAGTCAACTCCTCCTGACATGGCGACGGCGATGGTCTTGGAATTCAACATCTGGCAATTAGCAATTGGCAATTAGCCAAAGAACGGTGGTCATTAGCGCCTTCATTCCATGCAAAAGTGGTTGCCCACAGGCAGAGGGGCTAAATGCCAAGTGCTAATTGCTAATTGCTGCTTTCTTATTGTAAACCGGGGAAAGTTCCCGTAAGCGGGCGACGGTTTGAGGGATCAGGCTGAGTGCGAACTCGACATCTGCGGGGGTGTTCTGCTTGCCCAGGCTGAAGCGCAGGCTGGCGCGCGCCCGGTCCGGACGCAGACCCATGGCGGTGAGCACGTGCGACGGCTCGATAGCGCCGGACGAGCAGGCGGCGCCGGTTGAGACCGCGAGTCCTTTCAGGTCGAGCGCGATCACCAGAGCCTCCCCTTCGATATAGTCGAAATAGATATTGGTCGTGTTGGGCACGCGAGGCGCGCCGTCGCCGTTCACGCCCGTGGCCTCTACCGAGCTGAGCACGGTTTGCTGGATGCGGTCCCGCAACGCGGCCATCTTCGCTAAGTCCCCACGCTCCAGCGCCTGTCGCGCCAGCTCTGCCGCCTGACCTAATCCGACGATCCCGGGAACATTCTCAGTGCCGGCCCGCCGCGAGCGTTCATGACTCCCGCCGTAAAGCATGGGTTGAAGAATTGTCCCCTTGCGCACATAGAGCGCACCCACGCCTTGCGGCGCATGCATCTTGTGGCCGGAGAGCGAAAGCAAATCGCACCCAATGCGTTGCATATCAACCGGCACTTTGCCCGCGGCCTGGACGGCGTCGGTGTGGAAGTACACGTCAGCCTCAGCGGCAATCCTGCCGATCTCCTCCACCGGCTGCAGCACTCCAGTCTCGTTGTTGGCCATCATGATGGTAATGAGCTTGGTATTGGGGCGCAGAGCTCGCCGCACGTCATTGGGATCCACCAGGCATCGCCCATCGACCGGTACATACGTGACCTCGCATCCCGCCGCCTCCAGGTGCTTGCAGGAGTTCAGCACCGCGTGATGTTCGATCGTCGAGGTGATAACGTGGTCGCCAGGACGAACCAGGCCGAAGATCGCCAGATTGTCACCTTCCGTGCCACCGCTGGTGAAGACAATCTCCGATGCCCGGCACCCCAGCAGCGCTGCCACCGACTCACGCGCCTGCTCCACTGCAGCCCGTGTCTCCTGCCCATGATGGTGAATGGACGAGGCATTGCCGAAGTGCTCCGCGAAGTAGGGCCTCATGGCCTCAAACACCTCGGGAAGGACGGGCGTAGTGGCGTTATTGTCGAGGTAGACCCGGCGCATAGCTCTCCGGGTATTGTACGACGACGTGGTCATGCCGGGATCCGAGACCTGAGACTCTCCCCTACCGCTTCTCCATCGCCACCCAATGCTGCGGATAAACCGGCCCGGTGTAGTCGGCCCTCGGACGGATCAAACGGTTGTCATCGAGCTGCTCGATCACGTGGGCCGTCCAGCCGCTGATCCGCGACACTGCAAACACCGGCGTAAACAGATCCACGTCAATGCCCAGGGTGTGGTAGGTCGAGGCGGAGTAGAAGTCCACGTTGGCATTGAGCTTCTTGTCGGCCTTTATGAACTCTTCAATCTTGCGGGAATACTCAAACCACTTGGGATTCCCGCTGGAGGTGCCCAGGTCGCGAGACATCTGCCGCAGGTGCGTCGCCCGCGGATCTTCTGTGTGATACACACGATGGCCAAAGCCCGGAACCTTCTTCTTCTGCGCCAGCATGCCCTTGACGTATTCGACCGGGTCGGCGCCGTCGCGGTCAATTTCCATCAGGATCTTGAACACGGCTTCATTGGCGCCCCCGTGCAGCGGCCCTTTCAGCGCGCCAATCGCGGAAGTCACGGCCGAATGCATATCCGACAAGGTCGCCGCCGTCACTCGGGCGGCAAACGTGGACGCATTCAGTTCGTGGTCAGCATGCAGAATCAGGGCAATGTCGAGGGCGCGCTCCGCGGTTCTTGAGGGTGCGGTGCCATTGAGCAGCAGTAAGAAGTTGGCGGCATGCGACAGCGCGCGGTCCGGCTCCACTACCGGCTTTCCCTTGCGAATGCGATCGTAGGCCGCCACCACCATGGCGATCTGCGAAGTAAGCCGGATCGCCTTGTGGATATTGGCCGCGCGGTCGTTGCTCTTTTCCTCGGGATCGTAGAAAGAAAGCGCCGACACGATGGTGCGCAGCACGTCCATGGGCAAAGCGTGCTTGGGCGCCAGGTTCAGACGGTGGATGATGGAGGCGTCCAGCTTGCGCTCCTCGGCCATGCGCTCGCGCAGGTCTTTCAACTCGGCGCGGGACGGCAGCTTGCCGAACCACAGCAGGTAGCAGGTTTCCTCGAAGGTAGAGTTGTCAGCCAGTTCGTGGATGTCAATGCCACGATAGGCCAAAACGCCCCGCTCCCCATCGATGTAGCAGATGCTGGAGGTGGTGGCGACTACGCCCTCCAGCCCCCTGGGGGCGTTGGTGGTGGTCAAACTGGACATGATGCCTCGCTCGCGCTACCGGATCGCTGGCGTCGTGCCGCACGGGCAGGACAAGGCGTGCGTCGCAACCCACTTTTATACGCTAAGAGCCCCGAAGTTTCCAACCCGGTGGGTTTGTCAAAGGTCCTAATCTGCGGGAAACACTCAACGTTTTCCCGGCACCACCGCATCCACCGGTTTGATCTTCACCGTGGTGTCAATAAACGCCAGAGCGGCGCGGCTGAGGGCCTTATCTTTGCGGAAGACCAGGGCGAGATCGCGGCGAATCTGGGCGTCGGACAGTGGAATCGTGGCCAGCACACCGGCGCGAACGTCCTCCAGTACATGGGAGCGGGCTATGAACCCCACGCCCACGTCAGCGGCCACAAAGCGCTTCAGCAATTCACTGGAGTCGAGTTCCATGGCGTAACGCGGCTTGAGCCTGCGCTCGTGAAACAGACCCTCCAGGGCATCGCGTGTGTGCCCGAGTTTGGGCACGACCAGGGGGAACCTGGCGGCTTCGGCCAGAGTGGCGGTCTTCATCTTGGCCAGGGGATGATGCGGCGGAGCGATGATCACCAGTTCGTCGCGATGGATCAGCACCACGGTCAGGCGATTGTCGGTCACGGGCAGGGAAACCACGCCGAAATCCACCGAGTTGTCAATCACCGACTCCAGAATCTTGCCGTAGTCGGCGCGCTTGATATTCACCGCCACGTCGGGATAGAGCTTCTTGAACTCCGCGAATACCTCGGGCAGGATGTGCAGGCAGGTGCCCTCGTTGGCGCCGACGATGATCTCGCCGCGCGGCACGCGCTCGGTCTCGGCCACCGCGAGGAGCATCGCCTTGCGCGATTCCAGCATCTCCTCGGCGTATTTCTGAAAGAGTTTGCCGGATTGCGTGATCGACACCTTGCCCCCGGAGCGGTCGAGCAACTTCGCGCCCACCTCTTCTTCCAGCGCGCGGATCTGCGATGAGATCGCCGGCTGAGTGCGAAAACGTTTCTCCGCCGCTCGCGAGAAGCTCGACAGCCGCGCTACTTCGAGAAAGGTTTCGAGCTGGTCGAAGTCCATAGGACAGCAATTAGCAGTTCGCAATCGGCCATTAGCTTCATGGCGGTGGCTGACGGTCCGCCCCAATACTAATTGCTGTCTGCTAACTGCTTCATCATCATAACCCGTTCCTCTCCGTCCGATAAAAGCGTTTGTCCCGAATTGAAAACACGGCATCAGTGGGGCTGGGAAGTGCTAGACTTGCATTTTTGCCCTCATACTTTGATCAAGGCACACCGCTATGCCTGTCCTACGCGTCCTCATCCTCTGGCACCAACATCAACCGTTTTATAAAGACCTGGTTACCGGGGAGTATCGCCTGCCCTGGGTTCGCCTGCATGCCCTGAAAGACTACTATGGCATGGTCAAGCTGCTGGACGAGTTTCCCGGCGTCCACCAGACGTTCAATCTGGTACCTTCGCTGATTACCCAGATCCAGGATTACGTGGCAGGAACCGCCCAGGACCCCTTCTTGCAGGTCGCGGCCAAGCCGGCGAACGATCTGACGCCGGAAGAGCGGCGGTTTGCGTTGCAGTACCTCTTCCAGGCTAACCACGTCAACATGATCGGCCGCTACCCGCGCTACCACGAACTGTGGGAGCGCTTCCGCAGTGCCGGCGACAATGCGCAGCGCGCGGACAAGTACTTTCAGCCGCAGGATTTTACCGATCTGCAGGTGCTCTCCCAGATCGCCTGGTTTGATGAATTCTTCCTCGCCGATCCCGAGATAGCCGCTCTGGTGGAAAAAGGCCACAACTACTCGCTCGATGATCAGCGCTACATCATCGCGCGCGAGCGCGAGCTGCTGGCGAAGGTGCTCCCGGCGCACACGGACGCGGCGCGCCGTGGCGGCATCGAAATCTCGACTTCGCCCTTCTACCATCCCATCCTCCCGCTGGTTTGCGATACCAACGTGGGTGGCGTTTCCACCCCGGGACTGCCGCTGCCGCAAAACCGCTTCCGGCATCCGGAAGATGCCCGCGAACAGCTGGAACGCGGGTTGGCTCTGCATCAACAAGTGTTTGGCATTCGCCCGCAAGGGGTATGGCCTTCGGAAGGCAGTGTTTCGGAGGAAGTTCTCAGCATTGCCCACCAGCTCGGTGTCAAGTGGATGGCCACCGACGAAGGCGTGCTCGGCCGCACGCTCGGGGTCTTCTTCTCCCGCGATCGCTACGGCCGCCTGGAGCGTGCGCTTGCAGAAAAGCTCTACACGATCTACCGCTATGAGCACGCCGGCACGGAGATGCATCTTGTATTCCGCGACCACACGATCTCCGACCTGGTCGGATTTGTATATTCGGGAATGCCCGCCCCAGAAGCCGCCGAGCACCTGATGAGAAACATCCGGGACTCCGCCCGCCCGCTTCTGGACCATGGTTCTGACGCGGTGGTACCCGTCATCCTGGACGGGGAGAACGCCTGGGAATACTACTGGCAGTCGGGGCGCGAGTTCCTGCGCCGTTTTTACGATATCCTGCAGCAGGCCCCGGACGTTGAGGCGGTCACAGTTTCAGAGGCGATTGCGCGGCAGAAAGACTTCGCCAAACTCACCTCGCTGGTGCCCGGCTCGTGGATCCATGCCAACTTCAACGTCTGGATCGGCGCCCCGGAGGACAACCGCTCCTGGGACTACCTCTACCACGCCCGCAACTTCTACACCGAGAGGATGCCGGGCGCCAGCGAGGCCCAGCGCAAGCTGGCGTTCGAGGAACTGTTGATCGCAGAAGGCAGCGACTGGAACTGGTGGTATGGGCCCGAGCACCACTCGGCCAACGACCGCGAGTTCGACGAACTTTACCGCAAGCACCTCTCCAATGTTTACCAGGCCATGGGGGCGACTCCGCCAGAATACCTGGCGCAGCCCATTCAGGGTGGCGTAGCACGGCCTTCTTTCCTGCCTCAGACTGCATACATTCATCCCCGCATCAAGGGAGACATGGTGCGCTATTTTGAGTGGATGGGCGCCGCGGTTTACACTGCGGACCGGCGCGCCGGGGCCATGCACGGCAAGCGTTTTTTTCTGGATTCAGTTTATGCCGGCATCGATGATGCCCACGTTTATGGCCGTCTGGACTTCGCCGAGGGGGTTCCGGAGATGAAGTTCGAACTGGTGGTCAATCTGGAATCCTGGGCCGCCGCGGCGTACCAGCCCAGGCGTACCTTGCGGCTGGATGTGGAGGTCGAAGCGCGCCGCGCTCGCTCCTGGAAGGTGGGTGTCGCCGGCGAGGACCAACTGCTGGCGAGTTCCGCCAGCCCGGCCCGTGAAGTCCAGCTGGCGCTCGCGCGAAACTTCGAATTCAAGTTGCCGCTGCGCTGGCTGCAGGCCGTGCCGGTCCCAGACAGCACCAGGGACAAGCCTTCGGTCCTGGCGGTGACCAAGCTGCGCCTGCGTTTCAGCTTGTGGCACAACCACCTGCCGGTGGATGCGCTTCCCCTCGAAGGTTGGATCGAACTTCCTCTGCTCAGCGAGGCGCACTTGATGATGCAGGCTTACTAGTTGCCAGTACCTAGTACCGAGGCTTCGCTTTCATGCCGTGAAGTCTAGCCTCCGAGGGCAAACCATGAAAACGATTGCGTGGTGGTTGATCTTGTTCCTGATGCCAGTTCTCGTACGGGCCCAATCCAAGCCTAGCGCCGACCTGATCATTATCAACGCCAAGGTCTGGACTGTGGACAAGTCCCATCCTACGGCCCAGGCCGTGGCTGTGTTGGGCGATCGCATCGTTGCGGTGGGCTCGAATGCCGACATTGAAGCCTGGCGAGGCCCCTCCACGCATGTGATGGATGCCGGCGGCAAGCTGTTTCTGCCCGGCTTCAACGATGCGCACGTCCACTTCGTCGACGGCGGCCTGCAACTTGACGCGGTGCAACTCAACGATGCCACCAGCGCGGAGGAATTTGCTCGGCGTATCGGCGAGCGTGCCAGGAAGACGGCCCAGGGTGAGTGGATCCAGGGAGGGGACTGGGATGAGACCAAGTGGACTCCGGCCGTGCTTCCCACCAAGGAACTGATCGATCCGGTCACACAGGGGACGCCGGTATTCGTCAGCCGCTACGACGGCCACATGGCGCTGGCAAACTCGCTCGCCCTGCGTCTGGCCGGAGTGACGGCGCAAACGCCCGATCCTCCGGGGGGAACGATTGTCCGCGATGCGCAGGGAAATCCCACCGGAGCGCTCAAAGACGCGGCTATGGACTACGTCTACAAAGTCATTCCTCCGCTGTCCCACGAGCAGCGCGTGCGGGCGGTGAAGCGCGCCCTGGCTTACGCCGCGTCCCTCGGTGTCACCAGCGTGCAGCACATGAATCCTGACTATGCAGACATCGCGGTGTACACAGAATTGCTGGACCGCGGGGAGTTGACGACGCGGATTTATGCGGCGCCCTACATCATGGGTGTGGATGACCAGGCGAAACTGGGAATCCGCCACGCGTTTGGAGGGCCGTACCTGCGCATCGGCGCACTGAAGGCCTATGCGGACGGCTCGCTGGGCTCCCGGACGGCCTACTTCTTCGAACCCTTCACCGATCAGCCCGATAATCACGGCCTGCTCTCCGATGAGATGCATCCGGTTTCGTTGATGCGCGATCGCATGATGAAGGCCGACGCCGCCGGCCTGCAGCTCTGCACCCACGCCATTGGAGACCAGGGGATTTCCATGATCCTCGACCTGTACAGCGACGTCGCCAAGGCCCATGGCAAGGCCGACCGCCGTTTCCGCATCGAGCATGCGCAACACATGGCGGCCAAGGACTTCGAGCGCTTCGCGCAGCTAGGTGTAATCGCCTCGGTGCAGCCCTACCACGCCATTGACGATGGCCGCTGGGCGGAGGCGCGAATCGGGCACGACCGTGCCAGCCGCACCTACGCATTCCGCACCTTTCTGAATCATGGTGTGCGCCTGGCTTTTGGCACCGACTGGAGTGTGGCTCCCCTCAATCCGCTGCTGACGGTTTACGCCGCGGTTACGCGGGCTACGCTGGACGGCAAGAATCCCAACGGCTGGTTCCCCGAGCAGAAGCTCACAGTGGCGGAAGCCATCGAGGCGTACACCATGGGATCAGCCTACGCGGAATTTCAGGAGAAAGAAAAGGGTTCGATCACGCCGGGGAAACTGGCGGATATGGTGCTGGTGAGCGACGATCTCTTTGCTATTGCTCCGGAAAAAATCCGCGATACCAAAGTAGTAACCACCATCGTCGGCGGCAAGATCGTTTTCAGCGAGTCAGGATATGCGCACTGACAAGCGCAACTGGCGGCGGCTCCTCGTCAGCCATGCTCTCCAGCGGAAACCGTTCCTGGGGGCAGTGGCCAATTTCCCGAAAAGCCAGGGGGCCTGGAAACCCGCGTCAGTCAAGCCTTTTGCACAGGCCGCAATGTACTTCTGGACATCTTGACGTCCAGGCTCACTCGCCGTTAAAGTGCCTCCCAATCTCGCGGTGCCTGGAATAAGCAGTTAGCCCGGGGTGGGTTCCCGCCACTCATAAGGCGTTTGCTTCAGGGGTTGAGCGCAACGCCAATTTCATTCCCACTCGGGCCGGGCCGAACCATTGGGACGAACCCGGCGCCGCTCCTCCCAGTGAAAACAAATCTCGTGCTGAGGCCGGAAGCGTATATCGCCCGGCAATGGAGGTTGCGATGAAATGCTGGAAGGTGCTTGGTGTAGCTTTGTGTTGTACATTGCTGATGCTCGCACCGGGAGTCTTGCAAGCTCAACAGGACCCTGGACCACGCGCCGGCGCCGCGGGAGCCGGGGGACCGTATCCCACTCTTGTTGGTCCCGAACTGGATCTTTTCACGCAGGCGCTCGACCGATTCCAGGAGGTAGATTCTGTCTCCGGGAACATACCGGGCGAGGATGATGCCGGATTGGGGCCGACCTTCAACGGGAACAGCTGTGCGATGTGCCATGCCCAGCCATTTGTTGGAGGGACCAGCCCGGGCCTGACTAGTCCGCAGAATCCCGTTCCCAACCCCCAGGTAGCGCTTGCCAAACTGCACAACGCCGCGAATACTGTGCCCTCGTTCATTACGACGGAGGGCTCGGTACGGGAGGTGCGGTTCGTCAGGAATCGGGACGGCTCACCCGACGGTGGGGTTCATGATTTGTTCACGATTACTGGTCGCGACGATGCTCCCGCATCCTGCACACTTGCCCAGCCGGATTTTGCCGGGCAGCTCGCCGCCAACAACGTGATCTTCCGCATTCCGACCCCAACCTTTGGGTTAGGCTTGGTGGAGAACACGCCCGACGATGCATTGCGGGCCAATCTGGCCTCTACCCGAGACGCCAGGCGCCGCATGGGCATTGGCGGCTCTTTCAACACCAGCGGCAATGACGGCACCATCACCCGCTTCGGTTGGAAAGCTCAGAACAAGTCGCTGCTTATCTTCGCCGGCGAGGCCTACAACGTCGAGCAGGGGGTAACCAACGAACTGTTTCCCAACGAGCGCTCCGGAGTCTTCGGGTGTGTAATCAACCCGTTGCCTGAGGACGCCAGCGGTGGGAGCGACAGTCCGCTGTCAGATACGTCGCTGTTTGCGGCGTTCATGCGGCTTTCCGCCCCGCCAGCGCCCGCGGCACCAACCGCCTCTACCCAGAAGGGGGCGACCCTGTTCAGCGCGGTAGGTTGCGCGTTGTGCCATTCGCCTTCGCTCACAACCGGTTCCTCCCGGTTTACCGGCATGAGCGGGGTGACCTACCAACCGTACTCAGACTTCGCGCTGCATCACATGGGTTCGGATCTGGCGGATGGTGTCAGCCAAGGCGCAGCTGGTCCCGACGAGTTCCGCACGGCACCCCTCTGGGGTGTGGGCCAGCGGCTGTTTTTCCTGCATGACGGGCGCACCTCCGACCTGTTGCAGGCGATTGAGGAGCATAGCGACTGCGGCGGCAAGACCTTTGGCGGTCACGGTTTCAACCATGATCGCTTCAACAATTGCAGTTCGGAGGCCAACCAGGTCATCCGCAACTTCAATGGTCTCAGCCAGTCACAGCAGCAGGACATCCTCAACTTCCTGCGCTCGCTGTAGAGAAACAGTGATCTGTCTCGGTTTCCGGGAAGGGCACGGTTCCGGCCGTGCCGCCCGGAGCCGAGTAGAGATTGGGCCGTAGCCCATATGAATTGACTGCACCGTCCTTCAGCCGACGGATGATCTCGTGCAATGGCAAGCCTGCCAGGGACGGCAGCACGCCATCGGCATCAGGTCTCGAGGCGCAGCAGGTCACCCACGGTTTCACGCCGCCGAATGAGTTTAACGGACTTTCCATCCACGAGGACCTCCGCGGGACGCGTCCGTGTGTTGTAGTTGGAAGCCAGCGCCATGCCGTACGCCCCGGCATCCAGGATAGCCAGTAGATCGCCCTCAGTGACCGCCGGCATGTTGCGGCCACGCGCGAAAAAATCTCCGGTTTCACACACGGGGCCCACGACATCCACGAGTTCACGCGGCGCGGAAGGAGGCTCGTCCAGCCCGACAGGCACGATCTCGTGGTAGGCGTCATAAAGCGCCGGACGCAGGAGGTCATTCATCGCTGCATCCACCACCACAAACTTCTTTCCGTCGTTGCTCTTTCGATAGAGCACACGAGTCAACAGGATACCGGCGGCGCCGACGATGGCCCGGCCGGGTTCGAGCAGCAGGTGCACCTTCAGGCCGCGCAATGGCTGCCGCAAAGCGTGCGCGTACGCCGCAATACTGTCACCGAACTCGGATGGGCCCTCCTCGTAAGCGATGCCGAGGCCGCCGCCGGCGTCCACGTAGTCAATAACGTGGCCGTCGGAGCGCAACTCGCGGACCAGTTCCGCAACCCGCTCCATGGCCAGAGCAAAGGGTTCGACCTCGGTGATCTGCGAACCGATGTGCACACTCACGCCCGCAATCTTGAGGTGCTTGCTTCCCGAGGCGCGGGCATAAAGGGCGCGCGCCTCGCCGCTGCGCACCCCGAACTTGTGTTTGTGCAGGCCGGTAGAAATGTAAGGATGGGTGTTGGCTGGAACATCCGGGTTGACGCGCAGGGCAATGCGCGCGGTTTGCTTCAGGTGTGATGCGCAATCCGCCAGCGCCTCAAGTTCGGATTCGCTCTCTACGTTGAACAGCAGAATGCCGGCCTTGAGGGCCGCACGCATCTCCTCCGCAGCCTTGCCGACCCCGGAAAACACGACCTTCTTCGCGGCCCGGCGGTCCGCGCTCAGCACACGCTCCAGCTCTCCTCCCGAGACGACGTCAAACCCGCATCCCATGCGCGTTAGCAGGCGAAGAATGCTCAGATTGGAATTCGCCTTTACGGAATAGCAAAGCGTGTGCGGAACTTTGCCCAGGACGGCGTCGAAGCTATGGACGCGTTCCCGGATGGCCGAGGCCGAATAGACATACAACGGCGTGCCGAAGCGCTCTGCGAGCTGGGGCAAAGGAACCCGGTCACCGTAAAGCACCCGGTCGCGCACCCGTTCCTTGCTGCTTTCCCGGTAGGCAAAGGCGGGGGGACGGCCCAGGCGCCACGTCGGCTTGCGATTCACTTGCGTTTTCCGGAACTGCCTTTGACTTTGATCGCCACTACGGTCTGATCGTCGAACGTCTCCTCGCCGGCCGCGTGCTGGGCGACTGCTTCAAACAGGGTATTGACCACGGATTCGGCCGAAGCTTCCGCGCAGCCGGCCACAATCTGCTCCACTCGCGAGCGCCCGAACATGTCGCCGGCGCGGTTGCGCGCGTCCAGAATCCCGTCGCTGAAGAAGACGAATACGTCGCCCGGCTTGGCACGGAAAGTCAGCTCGTCGTACTCGGCGTCGTCGAAAAGACCCAGGGGAAGACCGGTGGCCTCGATAATCTCCGTCTTGCCGTCGTGGCAATATACGGGGCGGGGCAAGCCGGAGTTGGCCACCTGCAGAGTGCGATTAGTATCGTCCCACACGGCATAGATCAGCGAGACAAACTGGCCTTCGATGCGGCGCTCCCCAAGCGAAAAGTTCACCGCGGAAAGCATCTCTGCTGGGCCGGGCTCGATGGGCGCATGGGAGCGTAGAATGCCGCTGACCAAGGCCGCATAAATCGCCGCCGGCGCCCCCTTGCCGCTGACATCGCCAATCACCATCGCCGTCCGCTGGAGCGAGTAGTTGACAAAGTCGTAGAGATCGCCGCCGATGGCGCGCGCTGGGACAAACTTGGCCGCGACCTCCAGATTCTTGAGGTCCGGGAGCGCTTGCGGCAGCAGACGGAACTGCAACTCCCGCGCCAGCGCCAGATCGCGCTCCAGTCTCTTTTCCTGGCGGGCGATCTCTTCATAGAGCCTGGCATTCTCGATGGCAATGGCGATCTGGGCCGCCAGCGTGGTGATGGTGCGCTTGTGGTCCTCGGTGAAAAACGCCCGCCGCGTGTGCTCCAGGTCGAGCACGCCGATCACCTTGTCCTTGTAGATCAGCGGAACCGCCAGCTCGGAACGGGTTTCGGGATTGAGCTTGATATAACGCGAATCCTTGCTCACATCAGGAACCAGTACCGCCTCGCGGCGTTGCGCAGCGTATCCCACGATGCCACGGCCCAGCGGAATGTCGTGCTTGAGCTGGATGTTCTCCTGGAAGCGCAGCGAGAAGCGGTGCTGCAGTTTGTTCCCTGCGTCGTCCAGCAGCAGGATGCTGAACATCTGGTAATCGATCAACCGGCTCACCAGCTCGCCGACGCGTCGTAGCAGCTCGTCGAGATTGAGAATGGAGGTGAGCTCGCGCGCGATCTCATTGAGCAGGACCAGGGTGCGCGCCTGGCGCGTGCTGCGGGTGTAGAGACGGGCATTCTCGATACCCACCGCCATGCGCGAGGCAATCAAGGTCAGCAGGCGCTTGTGCTCTTCGTCAAAATGGTTGGGCCGTGGCGACTCGATGTCGATCACACCGATCAGCCGGTTCTTGACGATCAGGGGAACTGCCAGCTCGGACCGCACGCCGGGCACAGACGAGATGTAGCGGGGATCTTTGGAGACGTCATCCACCAGGATGGCTTCGCGCCGCTGTGCCGCCACTCCGGTTACGCCTTCTCCGACCTTGATGCGCAGGCGCTCCGCTATCTCCCGCGGGTGGCCCACCTGAAAGCGCACCCGCAGCTCCTGTGTCTTCTCGTTTAGCAGCAGGATGGCAAAGATCTCGTAGTCGATGACCTTGCGCACGAGTTCGGCCACCCGCCGCAGGGTGGTGTCCAGGTCGAGCGTGGTGTTGACCACGTCCGCCACTTCGAGCAACAGTGGCTCGACCCTGACGCGTATATCGGATGGAGTCGTCGTCCCCACGTTATCCATGATACCAGCCGCTGGAAAACGGCCGTCTGCCATCATCCGTCGGGGAAGTGCACCGGCGGCGGGAGCTTTGATGGCGTCACCCTGAGCGGCATGCCGCGAAGGGTCTGGCGTGGAGCGACGAAGCCGTCTGGGTTGGCACTGCGCGCATGTCCCTTACCCCGCTGGAGAAAGCGCGCGGAATGACCTCAGCACTTCTTGCCTTTGCTGACGACCGACGACTGACGACTAGGTCCTTGGCACTACGCAGATGTCAGGCAGATTGCGGTAGCGCTCGGCATAGTCCAATCCATACCCCACGACGAACTCGTCGGGAATGCTGAAGCCCAGGTAGTCAGCCTGGATGGCTTGCTTGCGACGAGAGGGCTTGTCCAGCAAGGCGGCGATTCGGAAAGCTTTGGGCTGGTGCGCCAGAAGGATTCGTTTCAGGTAGGTGAGGGTCAGGCCGGTGTCGAGAATATCCTCCACCAGGATGACGTTCCTGTCCCGCATCGACTGGTCCACATCCTTGGTCAAGCGGACCTCGCCGGTGGAATCCCAGCCGTGCTGGAGTTCTTGCGTGGGGCTGGGCCGGTTGCCATAGCTCGATACCCCGATGAAGTCGAAGGTGGCGTCGAGCCGTACCTGGCGGGCAAGGTCGCTGAGGAAGATAGCAGCGCCTTTGAGCACCCCGACAAAAATCACCGATTGGCCGGCGAAGTCGCGGGTGATTTCGGCGCCCATGGCCGCCACCCGGGCGGCAATCTGCTCGCGCGAAATGAGGACCTTTAGCTCGTTCACGGCGACCATACTAATCATCTTGGGCGGACAAAAGAAAGCTGTGTCCCAGTGCAATGCATCCGGCCGTCCCACCCGGCATCGCGCTGCGCGTTGCAAGGGCGAAGAGCGCTCAATAGAATAGTAATTCCGTTTTTGCTGCAGGCCCCGGACGGCGACCGTGCAGGCCACGCCAGGGGCCCAATGCTAAGTGCTGAGTGCCAATTGCTGATCCCCAGGAGCAATCGTTACCCATGGACCTGAAAGGCATCAAACTCACCTGGCTGGGCCATGCCACGTTCCGCATCGAGACGCTGGCGGGCAAGACGGTTCTCATTGACCCCTGGGTCATGGGGAATCCCAAGTGCCCGGACAGCGAGAAGAATCTCAAGAAGGTGGACGTGATGCTATGCACCCACGGCCACGGCGACCACATCGGCGATGCGGTTCCCATCGCCAAGAAGCACAACCCGGTGGTCATTGCCGTTTACGAACTGGGCTTGTGGCTGGAGAAGAAAGGCGTCAAACAGGTCTCGGGTATGAGCAAGGGTGGCACCCAGACCGCGGGTGACGTCAAAGTCACCATGGTTCATGCCACGCATTCTTCCGGCATGGAGGATGGAGACCAAGTCATCTACGGCGGCGAGCCCTGCGGCTTCGTGATCGAATTCTCCAATGGTGTAAAGATCTATCACGCCGGCGATACCAACGTCTTCAGCGACATGCAGATCATCCGCGACCTGTACGCGCCTGAGATCGCTCTGCTGCCCATCGGCGACCACTACACCATGGGCCCGCGCGAGGCTGCGTATGCCTGCAAGCTGCTGCAGCCGAAAGCGGTGGTACCCATGCACTGGGGAACCTTCCCGGTGCTGACAGGAACGCCGGACGCCTTCCGCAAACTGGTGAAGGGCGTGGAAGTGGTGGAAATGAAGCCAGGACAGACAATTTAGATGGTTCACTGAGAGGCCGCTTTGGCGAACGCACTGGACGTGGCTCACTGGCGCATGGGCGGGATCACAGTTGGCGCCGTCGAAGACTATCTTTATTCGCTGCTGCCGCCGCGCGATGAGGTGTTGGCGGAGATGGAAGCGCTGGCCGCGGAGCAGAAGATCCCTATCGTCGGCCCAGCAGTCGGCCGCGTTCTTTACCAGTTGGCGCTGATGATCGGCGCCAAGACGGTGTTTGAGATGGGCTCGGCCATCGGCTACTCCACCATCTGGTGGGCGCGCGCGTTGGGCGATGGCGGACGCGTCATCTATACCGACGGCGACCCGAAAAACGCCGAGCGGGCCCGCCGCTACTTCGAGCGCGCCGGGGTGGCGGACCGCATTACGATCAAGACCGGGGATGCGCTGGAGTTGCTCTCCGAACAGAAGCAGCCATTCGACATCATCTTCAACGATGTGGACAAGGAGGACTACCCCCGCGTATTCCGCCTGGCCGTGCCGCGCCTGCGCAAGGGCGGGTTGTTCGTGACCGACAACGTGTTGTGGAGCGGAAAGGTGGCGCAAGGCAACCCCGACAGCCACACCAATGCAATTCTGGAATTCAACCGCCAGCTGTACAGCTCACCCGACCTGTTTAGCACGATTCTTCCGATCCGGGACGGAGTGTCAGTGGCGGTGAAGAAGTAGCGGTCACAAAACTCTGTCATCCCGAGCGAAGTCCGAGCGCAGCGAGGGCGAGTCGAGGGACCTTGCGTTTGGCTGCCGGGTGCGCCGGCGCTGCGGCTTCAAATGGACTTCACCGGAATCGCCAGTAAATCCTCCACAAGCCCCACTTCTTTCTGCAGGAAGGGCTCGGCGTACGTCACCCCGCCCAGAGCGCCATAAAATCGTGCCATGGATTCCACTCGTGCCCGAATCTCCGCCTGGGCCGGGAAAAGTTCCTTACCGGCATCCTGGTCGCTGTACTGCGACTTGTAGGCCATCAGCGATTGAAAACGGGCCTCGAACTGCTCGGTTATATCCACGACAAAAGTGGGACGGATGTCGTAATAGAGTGTGGCGTAGATGACCTTGAAGGGGCGGTGGGGTTGAGTAGCGCCGGCGTCCCGCCGGCTGTCCTGGGGGCGTCCCGCCCCGAGATCTAATTTCGCCAGCCCAGCCAGAAAACAGGCCTCATACCCCAGCGTGGAGGCGTTGTAATGGTCCGGATGGCGCCCCTGCCAGTAGGGAAGAATTAGAACCCGGGGCCGCTGCTCGCGAATCACCCGCGCCACCTTCAGCCGGTTCTCCCAGGTGTTCTCCACCCGCCCGTCGGGAATATCGAGGGCCTGCCGCCAGCTCACGCGCAGAATCTTTGCCGCTTCTGCCGCTTCGCGCGCCCGGTCCTCGGTAGTGCCGCGGGTCCCCATCTCTCCTTGCGTGAGATCAAGAATGCCGGTGCGATAACCGCGCTGTGCCATCTTCAGCAGCGTGCCGCCGCAGGTCTGTTCCGCGTCGTCGCGATGGGCGGCTATGGCCAGAATGTCGAGAGCAGGTGTGGACATGTCAGTCGAGAAAGGATACAGACATGTCGGAAACGATGGCAACCAGCCAAGTGGGCCAGTGAGCGAACCCAGATCCGCCGGCCGGATTCGCCTGGATAGTGGCTGAATCTAAGTCGCCACCCGCCTGTGGGGCTGCTTGACAAACAACGCTGTGTGGCGCATCCTGCACTCCGCCCTGTTCGGCCCGCCAGTGCGCGCCGGGAAACCGTTCTCCGAGGCCCTACCAAAATTGTTTTTCCTTAGGAGGCCGGTATGCTTTCGGCAGCTGCCATCCAAAAGTTCAGGGAATCAATTCGCGGTCAGTCCTTTTGCCCCGGGGATCCCGGCTACGACCCGGCTCGGGCTATTCCCAACGCCATGATTGACCGGCGGCCGGCGCTCATCGCGCGCTGTGCCGGAGCTGCTGACGTCATCGCCTGCGTGCGTTTTGCCCGCGAGCAGGATCTTCTACTCTCGGTTCGCGGCGGGGGACACAGCGTTGCCGGCAAGGCTGTCTGTGATGGCGCGCTCATGGTGGATCTCTCGGCCATGAAAGGCATTCGGGTTGATCCCGTGCGGCGAACCGTGCGTGCTCAAACCGGTCTGAAACTGGGGGAATTCGACCGCGAGACGCAGGCCTTCGGTCTAGCCACAACCCTCGGGGTGGTGTCCGCCACAGGCATCGCAGGCCTGACGCTGGGTGGCGGCTGGGGCCACCTGCACGCCAAATATGGACTTGCTGTTGACAATGTCATCGGCGCCGATGTCGTCACTGCGGATGGGCAGTTGCTTACGGCGAACGCTTCCGAGAATCCGGACCTTTTCTGGGGCATTCGCGGCGGTAGCGGGAACTTCGGAATCGTGACATCGTTGGAGTATCGTCTTCACGAGGTTGGACCGGTGCTCGGCGGCGCGGTGTTCTACCCCGCAGCCAAGGCGAAGGAGGTGCTGCATTTTTGGCGGGAATACGCAGCCGGTAGCCCCGATGAACTGGTGACCCAGGGGGGCTCCTTTTGTCTTCCGGACGGCGTTCCCGTGTTTGCTATTGCTGCCTGCTATTGTGGGCAGCTGTCCGAGGGCGAAAAGGTGTTGAAGCCGCTGCGGAGCTTTGGCTCACCGCTGGCGGACAACTTTGGCGCGATGAGCTATGTGCAGTTGCAAAGCATGTTCGATCCATTCTTCCCACCAGGGCGTCTCACCTACGTAAAGTCAAACTTCATCCGCAGCCTGAACGACGAAGCGATAGACACGATTGTTCAGTACGTGGGCCAGAGTCCCTCCCCACACACGTTTGCCCCATTCATCGAACACTGGCACGGCGCGGCCACCCGCGTCGCACCAACCGATACCGCCTTTCCCCACCGGCAATACTCGTATAACTTTTTTGCCTGGTCGAACTGGGATAGCCCGTCAGATTCGGAAAAGAATATCCAATGGACGCGCAAATGCTGGGAAGGGATGCGGCCCTTTCTGGTCGCAGGCGCGTACGGCAACTACGTCGCTGACGAGGGCGATGCGGTCGCGCGCGAAGCCTACGGGCCGAACTACGGGCGCCTCGCCGACCTGAAGGAAAAATACGACCCGACCAACTTCTTTCGCTTGAACCACAACATCAGGCCTGCCCGCGAAGGGCCGGTGGCCATCACTGCCTAAAGTGCACACGGGCGGCTAACGTCAGTCCAGGCTCCCCTGCTCCAGCACCACATTCTCGCGCACGATCAGCCGGTGCGCCGCCATCTCTTTGAGGGTTGGCAGCACCCGGTTCACGTGCTCGTCCGTGTCCACGAAGGTGATGATGACCGGCAGCTTCCCGCCTGCGTCCACCAGATGGGTGGTCTCCACTCGATGGCGTCCCAGGAATCCGGCGACCGCATGCACCGCGGTTGCGGCATAGACACTTTCCTTGCGCAGGTAGTTGAGAATCTCCACGTGCAGCGGCCGGTGGTGCCACTGGTCGGCTTCGTTGAGGTAGATGGTGACTTGGACCGCCATCGCGTTTGGCATTTTACAGCACCCGCGCCAGCGCCATGCCGGCCAGCGCCGCCGCCAGGCACAGCAAGTTGTTTGTCAAGATGTTGGTTGTCATCAGCAGCCACTGTCCCTGCTCGAAGTAGGCCATGCTTTCAAATGCGTAGCTGGAAAAAGTTGTGAACGATCCGCAGAAGCCGATCACCACCAGCAGGCGCCAGCGCGGATCGGCCAGCACGCGCTCGGTCGTCCAGATTACGAAGAAACCAACCACCAGGCTGCCCAGCAGATTGATGATCAGCGTGCCGTAGGGAAACACCGGTCCCAGCACTTTGACGGTGTAGCGGCTGAGGAAGTAGCGGGCGTTGGCTCCGGCGATGGCTCCCAGGGATATGACGAGGAAGTCGGTCACGATGGAGTTCTCCTTCACAAGTTGGTAGGAGTCATCAGCCAGATACGCGGGCGGTTGTGGCGAACTCCATCGCCGTCACACTATTTTTACCACAGAGGGCGCGGAGGGCACAGAGGAAATGAGCCACGCAGGACACGGTGTGCACAGCAAGGCTACTGTTTGCGCTCCACCAGGAAGTGGGCCAGCGATTTCAGAATGTCGGCGGATGGACCAAAGGAGTCCAGCGAGGCGCAGGCTTTCTCCACCAGCATATCCGCTTTCTTGACGGACTCTTCAACCCCAAACAGGGCGGGGTAGGTGGCCTTTTCCGCGGCCCTGTCTTTACCGGCGGTCTTCCCCAGTTGCTCCGAGGTCTGAGTCACGTCGAGCACGTCGTCCACGATCTGGAACGCCAGGCCGATGGATTGTCCGAAAGAGCGCAGTTTCGATACCGCATCTTCGCTCGCTCCGGCATAAACGCCACCGCTCACGATGCTCGCGGTAATCAGGGCAGCGGTCTTGGAACGATGGATGTATTCCAGCATCTTGAGGTTCGGCCTGCTGTGCTCGGCCTCAAGGTCCACCACCTGGCCGCCGATCATGCCTTCGACGGTTCCGGTGCCGCGCGCGACTTCTTCGATGATGCGCACCCGTGCTTCCGCTGGACAACGCAGCCGCGAAAGCACTTCGTAGGCCTGGGTCTGCAGTCCGTCGCCCGCCAGAATAGCGAGAGCTTCGCCGAACACTTTATGACACGTGGGCCGGCCGCGGCGCAGATCATCGTTGTCCAGGGCCGGGAGGTCATCATGAATCAACGAATAGGTGTGCAGCATCTCCAGCGCCGCGCCCAGGTCTTCGATACCAGTTGGAAGGGAACCGGCGACCATGCGTCCCGATTCCATGCACAGGATGGGCCGCAGGCGTTTGCCCCCGGCGAACACGGAATGACGCATGGCCTGGTGAATCGAGGCGGGGTGCTGAGTGGCAGGCGGCAGCAGCCGCTCCAGCGCTGCGTCCGCGTCGACGCGACCCCGCTCGAGTGTCTCCTTCAGCATCGCGCTTGAGTATAGCAAGGCGCTTTGTGGGATGGCGTTCACGGGTTGAGGAGTACAAAACCCATCTCTAAACTACGTTGATCCAGAACATGGAGCAGTTCTTGACATCTTACGGTAGGCGCTATCAGAAACGCCTATCCTCTCCCTTAACTCCTTCTGTGTTGCTCGTAAACGAGGATTTGACAATCTCTTGCATAGCTCCCAATCCCAGACGTCAGCAGTCTTCTTACTTACAGCGAAATGTCCTAGTGTCGGAACGCTCTGTTCTTGCTCGTAGGAAGCACTAAAAAAGTAGAATTCCGGGAAGCTAGACCGGTCAGGGTCACGGTATAGCATGAATCGCTTCGATTGAGTGGGATAGCCTTCCTTGCTCAGCCACTCCCGAACAAGGTCTCCTGCTTGATCAGGCGTGATCTGTCGATTTTGCGCTTCTGATCCAAGGGATGCAGCTGCGAAAACGCAACCGAGTGCCAAGTTGCGGACGAGAATCGTCATCGTGCCCCTCTCCGGTGGCCCGGGTCTGCCTAAGTATATCGCGCCTTAAACCGCAAAGTGCGCGGTGAATCACCGCAGGAGTGAATTCAAGAAAGCCGCCAAAAAGAAAGGACGCCCGCAGGCGTCCCTGGGCTTGCAACCGAATCTAGGCGGCGTACCCCTGCGACATCGCTACATTGCGAAGCGCCGCCGTCAGAATGGCTCCCGTGTCCGACGAAGGGCAGATGTCCACGGCCCCGGCGCTCAACGCCGCTGTCCACATCTCCTCATCGGCCAGACGATGGGTACAGACGATCGGGACTCCGGGAAAGTCGTGCGAAAGTTTCTCGACCTCAGAAAGGGAAGCGGTCTCGATGTCGAGCACGACTACCTTGGCGCGATGTTTGGCAATGCTGGCCCGCAGCTCCCCTAAAGACCGCACGGCATGTACGGAATGAAAGGAAGCGCACAAGCAATTGACCAGCGCTTGAGCGACTCTGGAATCGCCCTGGAGGAGGACTACACTCGACGCTTGCATAACAACCTCTAAACAACGCTTTCCGCAGCGAGACTGAGCCGCAGCAGGCTCACCGGTGTGACCACTGCCGCAGACGATGGAAGTGAGGGCCCAGCGCAGGACGCTATTTTCTGCCCGGCGCCTTCTCCGTTATGGGCTCGAACGCTTCGGCCTGGAGCTTGCCGTTTTGCTTCAGCAGGATTTCCACTTTGCCTTCCGCCTGTTCCAGTTCCTTGCGGCAGGCCGCGGAAAGCTGCATGCCTTCCTCAAACAGCGTCAGCGACTTCTCCAGGGGCACTTCTCCTTTTTCCAGTTCCTGGACAATCTTCTCCAGACGCTGGAGGGTCTCCTCAAATTTGGCCAAAGGGTTCGCCGCTCCTAGTACTTTAATGCACCTTTCCGCACAGGATGTCCAGAGAAAATTCAGAGAAAAATTCACAGGCCGCAGACGCAGGCTGGCATCGCCGGATGTGCCGAACTGGGTGCCGAAAAAAGTGCCGACCGGTCGGCAGGCGGGTTGGGCCCAAGTCTTCTAGGCGGTGGGTTTCGACGTCCCCAAGGCCTCCAGCACGTCCACGGCAGAGGCGTAACGTCCCAGGGGGGCGCTGATCTGAGCACCCTGCACCAGCTCGCGCACCGCGACCAGCATTTCCCGGGCGATGGCTATCCCCTCTTCCCGAGCGGCTTCTGGCGTGCTGGCGCGCGCCATGCGCTCCAGGACGGAATCGGGCACCGAAACCCGCAACTCGTTCTTCATGAACTCGGCATTGCGCACGCTCACCAGGGGCCAGATGCCGGCCACCACGGGAATGCGGCAGTGCTCAATGCGGCGCAGGAAGGCCTCGAGCAAGCCCAGATCGAATACCGGCTGAGTCACCGCGTACTCGGCGCCGGCCTCGACTTTGTATTCGAAGCGGCGAATCTCCTCGTCAATGTTAGGTACACCTGGGTTGGCCCCCACGCCAATCACAAAAGCTGTACCCATTCCTAGAGGGTTTCCCCCGATGTCCAAGCCGCGATTCAGGTTATGTACGATATTGACCAGGCCGATGGAGTCCACGTCAAAGACCGCGGTGGCATCGGGGTAGCTGCCCATCTTGGGCGGATCGCCGGTGATGCAGATCAGGTTGCGGATGCCGGTGGCGGCGGCGCCCAGCAGGTCCGACTGGATGCCCAGTACGTTGCGGTCGCGACACGTGTAGTGCAGGACAGCCTCGATGCCCACTTGCTGCTGCAGTAGCAGGGAGAGTGCCTGGTTGCTCATGCGGGCGGAAGCGCGCGGACTATCGGGGATGTTGATGCCATCCACGCCGACCGACTTGAGAAAGCGCGCCCCCTCCATCTCTTTGCGGATGTCGATCCCTTTGGGTGGAACGATCTCCACCATGGTGAGGAATTCGCCGGCGGCAAGGCGGACACCCAGCTTGGATCGTTTCTCGATGGGAACCGCCGGCAGTGCAGCGGGGCGCTGCGCGTCCTTGGTCACTGGCGTAGAAATGACCCTGGAACGGGCTTCGTCCGCGCGCAACGCGGATTTCATTACCCAGATGTGATCGGGTGTCGTCCCGCAGCATCCCCCTACCAGCCGTACCCCGGATGTCACAAACTTGCGGGCATAGCTGGCCATGTATTCCGGCGAGCAGAGATAGATATTGCGGCCCTCCACCGAGCGCGGCATGCCGGCGTTGGGCTGCGCCGCCAGCGGCAGGGAAGTGACGGCACGCACTCGTTCGATGGCGTCCAGCATGGCCACGGGCCCGACGCTGCAGTTGCAGCCAATGACGTCCGCACCCCATTCCTCCAGGCGGGGAGCAAAGGCTTCAGGAGTGGAGCCGTCGAGGCAATTGCCGTCCTCGTCGATCGTCACTTGGGCAACTACTGGGACCGCAGGGTTCACGTCGCGCGCGGCCAGGATTGCCTGGTGGATCTCCTCGAGGTATCCAAACGTTTCCAGAATCAGCAGATCCACCCCGCCTTCCACCAGGGCTGCGATCTGATCGCGGAAAGCGCTGCGGGCTTCTTCGAAGGAAGTCTTGCCTAAGGGCTCAATGCGGATACCCAGCGGTCCAACCGAGCCTCCCACCCAACCGTCGAATTTCTTCGCCGCCTCGCGGGCAAGCCGGGCTCCGGCCAAGTTGATGTCGCGGACCCGGTCAGCCATGCTGTGGCGGGCCAGGCGGAATGTGTTGCCCCCGAAGGTGTTGGTTTCAATGATCTCGGCGCCCGCCTGCAGATACTCCTGGTGAATGCCGCGAATCAGGTCAGGCTGTGACAGGTTCAACTCGTCGTAGCACCGATTGATGAAGATCCCCTTGGCATACAAAAGCGTACCCATTGCGCCGTCGCACAGGACAGGCGATTTCTTTAGCCGAGTCAGCAGGTCTACCGCCATAGTCTTTTGAGAATACAAGATGAAGCTCAAGATTGCATCCTGGGGCACACTCGGAGTAGCGCGAGGCGGCCACCTCCCGTCCGGTGCTGCCCCGGACCTTCCGAACTAGGGAAATGACTCTGCTATAATCTCGGTTTTTGCATCTAAATCTCCAGTCTTCATGCTCTTCGGAGTCTAAGGTTTGAAGAGAGCCGCGACCGCGTTAGCTGTTCTGGTTTCCCTTAGTCTGGGCTTTCTTTCCTGCGGAGGATACAGCGCCCCGGGCGGGGGAGGGAGCGGCAGCGGGCTGGCGTTTAAGGCGTTTGTGTCCAATCCGCTGCAAACCCGGCCGGGCGGCGGAACCTTACCTGTCCTGAACATCGTGGATGCGGCCAAGGACCTGCTGTCGCCGGCCGTGGTCAGCTTATCGGGTAGCGCGAACCAGCCCGGCCTGATGGCCCTGGCCCCGAACAAGACCTTCACCATGGTGTTCAGCACCTCCAATAACTCGATCACGCTAATCGACAACGCAACCGAGTCCCCAGTCCAAGGCGCTAACGGGACGCTCCCATCCATTCTCCTGCCCGACTTCAGCGAAAGCATGTTTGTGGATCCGGATGACGCTACAGGTTGGGCCGCGGTTCCCAACGCACCCGTGCTGGGACAAGACCCGGGCGTAGTGGAGGTACTGCGACTGGGTACGGCATCCATCAAGGCCACGCTCCCCATTCCCGGAGCGCATTACATTGTGCAGAGCCACGATGGCAAGCGGGTGCTGGCGATGGGAGAGACCTCCAATACGGTGACGGTGATCGATCCCAGTCTGATTGGCACAGGAAGCGACCAGATCCTCACACCGGTGTGCTGCTTCGATCATCCGGTGGGAGGTGTATTTAGCAGCGACGATACCCTGGCCTTTATCTTTAACTGCGGTGCGGAGTGCGGTGGAATCGAGGCGGGTGTCACCGTCTTGAACATGAGCGACAACACCACCGGAATCACCATCCCGGTGGACGGCGCCACCGCAGGCTTGCTTTCACTGAATATGCTTTACGTCGCTGGAACCCCGCTGGCCCCGGGAAACAGTTGCACCGGTTCCACCACCGCCGCAACCAGCTGCGGGCGCCTGGACGTGATCAACCTCAGCAACTTGACCGTGACCGGCTCCGCCATCATCACCGATGGCTATCACTCGCGCATGGAACTCGGGGCCAACGGCCGCATCTTTGTGGCTGCGAAAAACTGCACCAACATCAACAATCCTCCACCCGGTGAGGTGCGGGGCTGCCTCTCTATCTTCAACACCAACAACTCCAACGTTGTCATTCCACCCGCTGTCGGTAATGTCACCGGCCTGCAGGCGATCAGCGGTCGCAGTGTGGTCTACGTGGTCCAGGATGGGGAACTGAACATCTACGACACCACGACCGACCAGCTGCAGAGCACGCAGGTGGACATCCTCGGACAGGCGTTCGATGTGAAACTGGTGGATTAGTACTGAGTACCCAGTACCGAGTACCGAGCCGCAGGAACTGAACCGCAGACGCCATGCCCTGACCGTCACGCGCGAAGCTTTCCCACTTAGGTCGGGTTCTAATTGTCAGGCTAGAGCTTGGGATGGTTTTTGCTCGGTACTCGGTACTACCTCCCCGGCTCCAACACCAATTCATGGGCGCGGCTCTTTTCTACGGCCTGGGTTGAAAAGGGCAGTGGGAAGGTGAAGCCCTGGTACCATGCCTTCCATTGGTCCATGTAGTAGGGGCTGAGAAAGTTTCCTGCCTCGCCGGTCACCAGGTTCAACGTGGAGCGATCCAGGTCGGAGAGATCCACCGTCATGCGCTCCGACGGCCCATGGCTTGGCGTGACCGCCTTGACGGAGTAGCCGCTGCCGGATTGCGGTTGCACTCCAGGGCCCGTCCAACGCTGCAAAACCGGGATCCGGCCCAGGATGGGATGCTGGATCTCGACCGCGTTGAATGCGCCCCATTTCCAGCTGCTCAGATCCTGGGGGGCATCGCCTGCGTTGACCGCGGCCTCGACGGCGGCACTCAGCAGTTCCTCGTAGTTGGGATATGCATCGGGAAGCCAGCGCTTGGGCTGATGGGACAACACATTCTCCAGCCACACCGACTGCATCGCCCAGCGGTAGCTCTTCCAGTTGAGCGTGGCGTCCGCCTGCTGTGGGTCCTTCGGCGCAACCCCAAGCTTCGGTTCCAACAACAGACGGGTCAGCTCCCGGCGAGCGCGATAGGCAAGCGTCGGAGCCGCCGACTCCGCTGTCATTCGCCCATCCCATCCCCGCATAAGTTCAGCCGCCTGTTTGGTTCGGGGGGATGGACTCCTGGCATGGTCAACCGCGTAGACGAAGCGCTCGGCACAGAACCGGTCGAACTCGGAATAGATATCGTTCTGCAAGCCCAGCATGTCGGCGGCGGAAAATTTGTTGCCGGACTCCAGGACCCGGTAGATGCGCGCTGTGCGCCAGGGCGCCTCCCACTCCGTGCTGATGGAGTCAGGGTATCCATCCGGCGCGATCCGGCCATTGGCAGTGGCGATGATCCCAGAGGCCGGGTTGTACAGGCTGGGCAGCTTGTCGAACGGAATGTAACCGGTCCACTCATGCGCATCGTCGCTGCCATTCTCCGGCAAGCTGCCGTCGCCCGATGCGCGGATGGGAACCTTGCCGGTCGCCTGGTAGCCGATGTTGCCATCCACGTCAGCGTAGACCACATTCTGGCCGGGCGCGTCGAATTGCGAAAAGGCCCGCCGGAACTCCTCCCAGTTCTGTGCGGTATCCACGTCCAGCAAGGAACTGCGGATGCCGTCATAGAGCGTCCAGCGCAGCGCCAGCTTGCGGGTTTCGCCAGGAACCAGTTCGCTCACAATCGGCCCGTGGCGGGTGACCACCACGTCCACGGTCACGTCGGGTTTCCCCTTTACGTGGATGACCTCGCTCCGATGCTCCGGCTGTTTCCATCCCGCAGGTGTCAGGTATTGGCCCTCGGAGTTGAACGTCTCCACGTAAACGTCGTTCACTGTTGGACCGACATTGGTAAATCCCCAGGCGATGCGCTGGTTGTGGCCGACGATCACGTACGGCGCTCCCGGAAGCGTGACTCCGGCGACGTCGAAGTTATCGCAGCGCAGATGCGCCTCGTACCACAAGTTGGGCATCTGGTGCCCCAGGTGCATGTCGTTCGACAAAAGCGGCTTGCCAGAGACCGTGTGCGCGCCCGAAACCACCCAGTTGTTGGAACCCACAACCACCGGCGGATCCGATTCAAGCTCGGGCCAGGCTGAGGGCGCAAACCATGTGCCGCCGTTGAGGGCGACCCAGCTGTCCACGCCAGAGTCCCGGGTGTCATCGGTGTTCTGCTCGAGACTGGGTCGCGCCACGGTAGGTGGACGATCCCGCCACGACGAATTTACGTAAAGGTCCGCAGTCAGTTCCGCTCCCAGCTTGGCCAGGATCTTTTCCCGGACCAGGGCCACGCCGGAGTGGTACAGATTCAAGTCCTTCACCATCTGCGCCGCAATCAGCCCGGAATCCTCCGGCGCCCACGGGCGCGGCGCGTAATGCAGAATGCGGAATTCGATGGGCAGGTGGTCGCGGTGAGACTCGATGTACGCATTGACCCCGCGCGCATATGCCTCAAAATATGCGCGGTCTGCGCTGGAGGCCACTTCGGCGATCTTGCGCGCCGCCACCCGCATGCCCAGGATGCGCTGCTCCCGATCGTGCTTGATGAAATCCGCTCCCAAAATTTCAGACAGCTCCCCAGCGGCGAAGCGGCGCATCATGTCCATCTGCCATAGGCGATCTTGCGCGGTGACGTAGCCCTGGGCGAAGAAAAGATCCTCGAGAGTGGAGGCTTCTATGGTCGGGACGCCATGGGCATCGCGGGTCACCGTCACTGGCCCGGCAAGCCCGGAGACTTGCACCGACCCGTCCAGTTGAGGCAGGGCCGAGCGCGCAATGGAATAGAGCCAAACGCCGATGCCCAAGGCAACGAGGAGCAATCCGATCAGCAAGACAGCCAGCGCGCGCCACCATCGCAGGCGCTGGGGAGTGGAAGCTATGGGAGTCGTGGTTGCAGCCATGGCGGAATTTCGATTCTAGCAGGCGGGAAAGAGATACGGTTTTGGGTTCGAGTAGCGAGCCTTTTTGTGTCGCCCGCCGGTTCGCATTACTTAGCCGGAGCGAGGGACAAACAGCCGGGGCGGGTTGTACATCGTCACCGCCCTGCGTGAGTCGAGTCACTGACAGGACGTAATAAGACAGCCTAAGTACAACCCCGTTACCTCGGATGATCCGGAGTGCGAGTACCATCGGATCAAGGGCGATCTGCGCACCAACGGCTACAGCGAGGCCCAGGTGCAGGCCATTTTTCTGAAGAGCTCGAACCCTTACCCGCAGTGCGATCTAAAACGAGCTTACTGCGCGGGTGGCGACCCAGACGCTTACATCTCCGAACGCTACATGGGCAACATTCTGCGCTACCTCAAGTGCTGCAAGCTCAATCCCGACCATAGCTCGAGCGGCCAGCCCCGTTACCCCAACCTCAAGCAGGTGTTTGTGACCAGCCGCATCTACGGCGGCTACGCTAACGGGCAAACAATCAACGGTCAACCCAGCGGTCACAACTGTCTCATGCCCGAACCGTTTGCCTACGAGGAAGGATTTGCAGTGCAACGGCTGATCGTGGCCCAGATCAACCAGGGCGGAGGCGAGCCGCCGGTCGATTACGCCGGCGACTTGAGCTACGACGTAGCCCCCTGGGTGGACTGGGGGCCATACCTCTGGGCCAGTGCCAACAACCTCAACAGCGCGGGGATACGGTGGTGCAACAACCAGCAGGGCGACCCGAACTGCCAACTCGTCAATGACGTACGCTATGGCGACCCCAATGATCAGGAGCATTTCTGGGGAGACTTCACCCACCCAACCGCACACGGTGCCGGCGTGGTGGCCGACCAACTGGTCAAATTCATCCAGGGCAACCTGACCTCAGTCCAGCACTATATCTCAGACTGGGTAGTGCCCTGGATAAAGAAGCCTTAGCGGAGAAGAAGCGGCGGGTGGGCTTCGGTACCATCCGCCGCACTTCGCAGCAATCCGTGAGCCGTTTTTTCAGCAAAGTCACTTAGCCTGCATCGGCTGCTTGAGATCGACAGCTGCAATGAGACCGGTCACGAAACCGTGCCAGGTGTGGTCAACTTCGTAGGCCCCCACGATTTGGCCGGAGGTGTTAATGCCCAATGCGTCCGTGGACGTTGCGCCCGGGTACCTGATGGAGATGTATTTGCCGTTCTTGGCGGCGAAACCGAAAGTGAAGGGTGGCTGGTCGTACGCCCCCACGATTACCCCGTTGTCGTTGATGCCCCTGGCCGAGGTCCGGGTCGCACCGGGAATGTCCCTGAGTTGGCAGCTGCCGTGCTGGCATACGAAGCCATCTTTGTCGGTCCAGCCCACGACCACGCCCAGATTGTTGACTCCGCTACCGTAGACGTAGGCATTCGCCCCTTGAACATTGAGAAGTTTGAACCGGCCGTTCCGCATCTCAAATCCTCGGGTCACGTAAATCGTCCCCGTACCACCCACTACGACCCCGGCATTATTGATTCCGAGGGTGGCGGTGGCGCTGTCCTGGCCGTGCTGGATGGGAGTGAACGTGATTCCGTCGTAGATGAACCCGACTACTGGATTCTGACCGGCATAGCCGACAATCAGGTCCGAATCGTTGATCCCGGTGGGCACTGTCACGGTTTGCCCAGGGTAGTCAAAGTAGGTAAAAGTTCCGTTGCGGTAGAGGAAGCCATGAGAGTCGCCGTTCGTATTTTGGCCATAGTTTCCCACCATATCCCCAGCCGTGTTGATACCCCACACATTCGTGTATCCCGCCCCCGGCACGTCGATGGTGGTGAAGGTGAGATTCACGTTGGTGACGGCTGATGGCGACTCTGCCTGGATCAGAGGAGCATAAGTCAGCGGAACGCAGACCAGCAGAATCAGCGCGAGTGCAAACCTTTGAAGCAACGTCATAGCGGCTGCCTCCGGGAGGACCCGGCCAGGAAGGGGAAGCCCGAAACTTGCGGCATTATGCTTCCTGCCAGGTATGCCGTCAACTGCGAAGGGCGTTGACGGTAAGCCAGCTTGAAGCCGTCCGCTGCCATCTTCGCGCAAGCCGTCGCAACTGGAAGTGATCTGCATCACAATACGGGGAAGGGCGACGTCTGCGCCCTCCGCGAGAGCTCCGGAAGGTGAGCACCCAGCCTGCTGGCCGAAACCATTGGCGGCTTTTCCGAAAGGCAAGTATGATTCTGACGATCCCCGACGCCGGCGCCACGGCCCCGACCTATGCTGCAAAAGCGCATTGACGACCAGCCCAGCATCTCGCGCGAAATGATCCGCGAGGCGGAGGAGATCCTCCATCGCCATCTGAGACGCGTGGGCCTGAAGCACACGGCGCAGCGCGACACCATTCTGCGCACCTTCCTGGAAACCCGCGAGCACCTCTCCACCGACGAACTGCACCGCCTGGTCAAGAAGAAAGACCCCCGCATCGGCTTTACTACTGTTTATCGCACGCTCAAGCTGCTGGCCGAATGCGGCCTGGCCAGCGAAGTCGCCTTTCATGACGGCATCGCCCGCTACGAGCACCAGTACAACCGCCGCAGCCATCACCACATGGTCTGCACCGAGTGTGGCAGTTCGGTGGAGTTCTTCTCGCCAGAAGTGGACCGCCTGGAGCAGGAGATCGGCCGCAAATACCGCTACGCCACCACCCGCCACAGCTTCCAGATTTACGGCCTGTGCGAAGATTGCCGCAAGAAGGACCATTCGCGGCAGGTGGGGTAGGCCTCAGCGCAGGCCCGGCCCTCCCGGCGCCAGCAGCGAGAACGGATACACGGGAATGTTCCGCACAATTCCGAAGACTACGATTCCCACACACAAGGCGCGTATCCAGGAAGCCGGCAGAAACACCCTCGGCAGGTACCGTCCCCGCACTACGAAGACGGCGTGCGAAGCCATGCCATAAGCGAGGAAGGGCAGCGACACCACCGCCAGAGGATTCAGGAGCCAGGCATTGCGCAGGTTCCCGTGCAGCAACTGGTGAAATGCTCTCAAGGAGCCGCATCCCGGGCAGTACCATCCGGTCAGGACGCGCAAGGGACAGGGAGGAAATACGCCTGAGGTGGCAGGATCGAACAGGCGAAGCGCCACCAGCGCGGCAGCGCCGGCTGCCAGCACAGTAAACAGAGCGCCATGCTTGCGGCTGAAACCAGTCATCCAGATTTCCGCGACTTCAATACGAACGGTGACTCATGACTCCCAGCATGATCAGCAGTGCATACAACACGCATACCAGTAGCCCCGCCCCCAGCGAGATCCAGCACCACATCTTGGCGTTGTTGGACGCTTGTTGCGCTCCGGCGATGTCCCCGGCGGCGAGCTTGCCGTTCACTTGGGCGGCATAGACGATCGCCGCAATTCCGGTCGGCAGACAGCACAGCACCGTCACCAGAATGGCAAACACCAGGTAATTGGGAACATGCACGCCCGCCGGGTAGCCCGGCGGTATCGCGGCCGCAGGAGTCGTTGGCATGACAGTGCGAAAATCGCGGCCGCACCGAGTGCAGGTTACGACACCGTCCGGGTTATTGGTTCCACATTGAGGGCAGAACACGTTTTTCTTCCTTTCGCGGGTGGATTTTTTTCACTGCAGCGGCGAGCCGCTTTCCAAACAAGCTTGCGGAGAGCCGTCGCTATCGAACCGGATCACGCCCGATTCATCCGAGCAGAAAGCCCTCACGCCAGTCTGGTTCCTGCTCATGGGATACGCCACGACCTGAAACTTCGTATTGGGCCCGCCGGGTTGCTCCGCCGTGCAATTCTGCAGCGCGAAGACATAGCCGGTTCTCTTGCCGCTGCCCAACTCCGGATTCAGTTCGCCATAGCTGACGATATGCTCCAAGTCGCACGAATATCCTTGTTCCGGATATGCCGTGGAATAAGTGGTCTCCGCGATGTCCAACTGCCGGACCGCATTCACCGCAGACGCCTCATTCGCGGCAATCCGCGCGCGCAACAAGTTTGGGATAGCGATGGCAGCGATGATCAGGATAATGGGAATCGCCGCCAGGCCCATATATCCCAGAACCAGCCCCGCAACGGCGAGGCCCTCCCCCTTCAGCCGGCCTGCACTCCGCTTGATCTCTGACAGCGCCAGATGGCCGAGGATGATGGCCGCGAGAGCGGTGAGCAGCAGAAAGCAGAAACAGCCGCAGACCAGGCTGGCGATGGCCTTGCCGCTGGTCTGGGGCGGGACGCCTGGGACAATTCCCGCAGGGGTCGCCCCTGGAACCACTGACACCGCCCGGCCGCAGATCCGGCAGAACTGATCGCCTTCAGGAACGGGATTGCCACACTGCGGGCAGAGCACGCCACACACTCCTGCACCACGGCCTGGTTGTCACTAAATTGCATGTCAAATTACTCCCGCTCCCTGATTTCGTCAATCAAACTGCCGCTGCGGATCATCCGGCATTTGGGTGTTTGGTAAGAATCGGAGGTGCCGGGAGAGAGTCTCTCTCCACATTCCGTTTGCCTTGGCTCCGCGATTCTGATACCTTTCGCCCCATCACGTGGTCGTGGATTTGCGGTCTTGGTGTGGCCGCCAGATTGTGAAACCATTGCGCGGGAGGGAACTATGGCTTTTTGCAGCGGATGCGGAACACAGATACCCGATGGCTCAACCATGTGCCCGGCGTGCAGCGCCAAAGCTTCGGCGGGCGGACCCGCTCAGAGCACGACCGGGGGCATGACCGACAACGTCTCTGGCATGTTGGCTTATATCACCATTATTCCAGCGATTATTTTTCTGGTGATGGAGCCATACAACAAGAAGCGCTTCATCCGCTTTCACGCCTTCCAGTCCATCTTTTTCGCCATTGCCTGGACCGTGCTTTGGATTGCGCTCAGCTTCATCGGTGTGATCCCGGTACTGGGCTGGGCCACCTTGCTGATCTGGCCTCTGCTTGGACTTGGGGGATTAATTATCTGGATCATCCTTCTGATGAAGGCCAATCAGGGGCAGATGTTCAAGCTGCCGATCATTGGGGACATGGCGGAAAAACAGGCCAACGCTGTGTAGCTTCGAGCTGCGCGCCGCCAACCCTGCGTTGCACCTGTTGTCTGTGGAAAACTCGGGTCTCCGCGCGTTCGCACGGAGACCTCCTCTCTTGACAGAACCTCTCCGGACGGCAATCCTATGTGCTTTTGGTTTGACGCTCGCAGGGCGCCGCTCTGCCTGCGGGGCGCTCAACTGGCAAGGGGAATCATTTGAGAGTTCGGGTCTTCTATCACGATCGCTGCTTCGACGGGGCCTCCTCGGCGGCGCTCTTTTCCCGCTTTTATCGGGAACGCATCCGCAACGACGTGGAGTTTGTCTTCTCCGGGTTGCTGCATCGCGCCGGGGCGCTGTTCGACGAAACCCAGTTCGATGGTGACGAGAACGCCATCGTAGACTTCAAGTACTCCAGCTCACCCAAAATCACCTGGTGGTTCGACCATCACGAGAGCGCCTTCCTTACCCCAGAGGACGCCGCCCACTTCGAGCAGGACCAGAGCAACCGCAAGTTCTACGATCCTGATTTCAAGTCCTGCACCAGCTTCATTGCCATGGTAGCTGAGGAGCGCTTCGGTTTCGACCCCGCCCCGGTCGCCGACCTGGTCCACTGGACCGACATTATTGATGGGGCGCTGTATCCCGACGCTCGCACAGCGGTTGAGATGAAAGCACCAGCCATGAAGCTGACCATGGTGATCGAGTCGGCCAAGGACCACGGCTTCGTGCCCCGGTTGATTCCGCTGCTGGCCAGCAGACCGCTGCAGGCCATCCTGCAAGAGCCCTTCGTCGCCCCGCTGCTGCCGCCCCTACTCGAACGGCACGAGCGTTCGATTGCCATCTTGCGCGAGCGAACCGAGTGCAAGGATGGCACGATCTACTTCGACATCACCGACCATGACCTGGAAGGCTACAACAAGTTCATCCCCTACTACCTGCATCCGGATTCGGTCTACAGCGTGGGCTTGAGCAAGAGCACCTTCCGGGTGAAAGTTTCCGTGGGATCGAATCCCTGGGCGAATACCGAGCCGCGGGTGAATCTCGCCAAGATCTGCGAACGCTACGGCGGTGGCGGACACGCGCGGGTGGGCGCCATCTCCTTCGACGTGACCCACAACGAGGCCGCGCGCAGAGCGGCGGCGGAAATCGTCGAAGAGCTTCGCGCCAGCGTGCGTGCCGGCCCATGAACGCCACCCCAGCGCCGGCTCCCGGTTCCGTCCTTCTCAGGGCGGAGCACCTGGGCCGCACCGTCAAAGACAGAACCCTGGTCGCGGAGGCCAGCTTCGAGGTGCGAACCCGCGAGGTGCTGGCCATTGCCGGTCCCAGCGGCGCCGGCAAAAGCTCACTGCTCCGGCTGTTAAACCGACTCGATGAGCCCACCACGGGAACCGTTTACCTGCAGGGTCAGGATTACCGGCAGATCGCGCCGCGCGACCTGCGCCGCCAGCTCGGCATGGTGACGCAGCGCCCCTACCTCTTTCCGGGCAGCGTCGAAGACAACCTGCGCTTCGGCCCCGCCCAGCGTGGCGAAGTGTTGTCGCAGGACTCCGTGGAAGACTTGCTGGCGAGAGTTGGCCTGCAAGGGTACTCCGGGCGCAACGTCGCCAAGCTTTCCGGAGGCGAAGCGCAACGGGTTTCGTTCGCCCGCACCTTGGCCAACTCTCCCCTGGTGCTTCTGCTGGATGAGCCAACCTCGGCGCTGGATGACGCCTCCAAGCTGGAGGTCGAGGCGCTGCTCCAGCAGATCGTAAGGGAGCAGCAGCTCACTTGCGTCATCGTTACCCACGACAGCGCCCAGGCCCTGCGCGTGGCCGACCGCGCTCTGTTGCTCGAAGCCGGACGGATCGTGCGCGTCGGCGCGGTCCAGGAGGTGTTCCATGCTTAAATTGCTTTTCTCCAGCCAACTCCAGTTGGGCTTCGCGCAGGCCGCGGTGGCCGCATTGGCGGCCATGATCGTGGTGCTGGCGGCCCGCACCCGCAAGATTCATCTCGAAAGCGAAGCCCTGGTCGCCATGGTCCGTGGTCTGGTGCAGATCGTCGCCGTGGGATCCATCCTGGTCGTGCTGCTGCGTGGCCCGCGCTGGACCAGCGGATTTCTCCTGGCGGCCATGATGGTGGCAGCCGGAGCCACGTCGGCGCGGCGTGCCAAGGGCATGCCCGGCGCCTTCCGGGTTTCGACTTGGGCGATTGCCTGCGGGGCAGGATCGGTGATTGCCCTGATGACCTGGCTGGGGGCCATTGATACCGCCATCACGTCGCTGGTTCCGGTTGGCAGCATGCTGATCGCGAATGCCATGAACACCAACGGACTGGCGTTGAACCGCCTCCGCTCTGATGTGCTGGCCCACGTCGGCGAGATCGAAACCGCCCTCGCGTTGGGCGCCGACGGCCGCAGCAGCGTCGCGCCTTATGTGCAGGCCTCCTTTGAAGCCAGCCTGATTCCCGCCATCGACTCCTTGCGTTCGCTGGGGATTGTGTGGATTCCGGGATTGATGGCCGGCATGCTGCTCTCGGGAGCGCGCCCGGTGTACGCCGCCATCTACCAGTTCGTGGTACTGGCGATGATCTTCGCCGCCTCCGGCCTGACCTCGCTGGTCAGCACCCTGCTGATTCGTGCGCGCGTATTCTCGCCAGCAGAGCAACTTCTGCTTCAGCCCGGGGAATAATCTGGCGGTAGACTCGTACTGGCTGTCCGCCATGTGGCGGATCACCTTCCCGCCATGGCTTCGATCGGGGTCCTGAGCGGCTGCCGCTGCTACTCGTAGCGCAAGGCCAGCATCGGATCCAGGCGCGCGGCCCGGCGTGCGGGGATGTAGCAGGCCAGAAATGCGGCGCTCGCCAGCAGTGCTGTGGCGGCCGAGAAGGCCAGCGGGTCGGTGGCTCCGGTCCCGAACAGCAGGCTGGCGAGCAGGCGGGTAAGGGCGAACGACGCTGCCGTCCCAAGCCCCACGCCCACCAGTGCCAGCCCCATGCCGTGGCCGACCACCAACTGCAAGATATGGCGTGGCTGTGCCCCCAAAGCCATGCGGATTCCCATCTCCTGGCGGCGCTGGTTTACCGAGTACGCCATCACCGCGTAAATGCCAATAGCGGCCAGCAGCAGCGCCAGTCCCGCAAAGACCCCAACAAACTCCATGATGATCCGAGGCTGCGCCACAGAATTGGAAACCACCTCATCCATGCTCAGGATGTCCGAGACCGGCAGCCTGGGATCCAGTTGGGAGAATTGCTGCCGCACCGCGCTCACCAGCGGCGCAGGATCAGATTGCGATCGCACCACCAGCGTCGCCGAAGGCCACGGCTCCTGCTCGATCGGGAGAAACATCTCCTCGCGGTCCGGAGCGCTCAGGGAGCTGAACTTCACGTTCGCCACCACCCCCACGACTTCACGTTGAATCTTGTCCCGCGAGTTGGCCAGGTGTTTGCCGATGGGGTCCTGGTTGGGCCAGTAACGCCTGGCGAGGCATTGGTTGACGATCACCACGTTGGTGTTTCCTGCCACATCCTGATCGGTGAAGTAGCGGCCGCGGAGCAGCGGTGTGTGCAGGGCCTGGAAATATTCGGGACTTACAAAACTGCGGGCAACTACGGGGTCCTTGCCGATTCCCTGGCACGCCATGCCTTCGGGACAGAAGAACACGTAGGGCGTCACATAGCCCAACGGTAGGTCACTGGCCAGGCCGACCGATTGCGCAGCCGGAACGCCCTTCACGCGCTCCAACAGCTGTTGATAAAACTGCACCTGCTGCTCGGGTTTGGCGTAGCCGGCCTTGGGCAGATTGATGTGGAAGGTCAGCAGAGTGTGCGAATCAAACCCGGGATCAACCTGCATGAGGCGCGCAAAGCTCTTGACCAGCAGTCCAGCCCCGGTCAACAGAACCAGGGCCACGGCCACCTCGGCCACCACCAGCAGCGAGCGGAAGCGGTTGCGCGCGGAGCCGTCGGAGGAACCGCGTCCGCCCTGCTTCAAGGTTTCGTGCAAGTCGCGCCCGGACAGCTGCACAGCCGGCACAAGCCCGAACGCCAGCCCTGTCAGCATGCACAGGCCAAGAGTAAAGAGCAGCACCGTTCCGTCCACGGTGGTCTGTTCCAGGCGAGGGACCGTGCCGGGGGAGATTGCGCGCACCAGCGGCATCAGACCGGCCGCCAGGGTTGCACCCAGCGCTCCACCCACGAGCGCAAGCAACAGACTCTCACTCAGGAGTTGCCGCACCAGCCGCAGGCGTGAGGCGCCCAGCGCCTTCCGGATGGCGATTTCCTTCCCGCGCACTGTCGCCCGCACCAGTAAGAGGCTCGCAACATTGGCACAGGCGATCAGCAACACGAAGCCCACTGCCCCCAGCAGAACCAGCAAGGATGGCCGCAGCGTCCCCACCAGGTTTTCCTCAAGCGAGGCCACCGCTAGGCCGTACTTCGGATCAGCATTGGCGGCGAATTGCTGGCCGTAGCGGGCGTTGATGGTATCGAGCTCGGCCTGGGCGCCGGCGATGCTTTCGCCGGCTCGCAGGCGCCCTAGGAAATTCAGGTAGCCTGCGCCCGAATAAACCTGCTGGTGGGTGAGAAAGTCAATGTCAAACACCCGCGGCAGCCAGATCTGGGGCTCGGGAAACTGCAGTGGGAAACGGAAATCGGGCGGCAGGATGCCAACCACCGTGACGTTTCTTCCGTCAAGCGTCAGGGTCTTACCGATTAGGCCGGGATCACCGCCGAAGTGACTGTGCCAGAAACCGTCGGTGACAACCGCGACGTCGCGTCCGCCGGGTTGATCTTCCTCAGGCAGAAAGCTGCGGCCCAGTGCCGGCTGCTGGCCCAGCGTACGAAATAAATCCAGCGAAGCGCGGGCCGCGGGAACCAGTTCGGGTTCGTGCTGGCTCACCAGACTCAGGGTCAGGGGATAGTAAACCGCGGCGCTCTCCAGCGACTGGCTCTGCTCGCGAATCATGCTGAACTTGGTGAAGGAGACCTCGATCCCAGTAAAGGAGTTGACCTTGTCCACCTGGGAGACGAAGATCAGCCGGCCAGGATCAGGGAAGGGAAGCGGACGCAGCAGGACCGCATTGATCACGCTGAAAATTGCGGTGTTGGCCCCAATCCCCAGCGCCAGCGTCAGCACTGCCACCAGCGTGAAGCCCGGCGTCTTCGCCAGCATGCGCAAACCGTAGCGAATGTCCTGCCAAAGGTTCTCCATGCTTCCTCTTTCTGACGTTAGACGCATTTTCTGCTCAAGGTGAGCAAGGCAGAAGATTATTACATCGGGCAGCGAGCTACGACAGGAATCTGCCATGCGCTCCCCATCCCGCCATAATGCGGGCGGCATCCCCGCTGAGCGCAGGATCATCCAAATATTAGAGGATGAGAGTTATGAGACTGTCAGGGGTGAGAGCAATTAGCGCTTTGATCCTGGCAACGATCCTGTCTGCACCGGCCTGGGGATATGACCGGAGCGCAAATATGGCGCTACCAGGAACTCTAAACTACATCGAGGGCCAAGCTTCCATCGGAACCCAAGTTCTGAATGTGAAGTCGATCGGCTCAGATCAACTGCAAGCCGGGCAAACCCTGGCCACGCAAAACGGCAAGGCCGAAATCCTGTTGACGCCTGGTGTGTTCCTGCGTCTGGATGATCACAGCTCCGCCAAGATGATTTCGCCCAATCTCACCAACACCGAATTGGCGATCGCGCGGGGCGAGGCCATGGTCGAGGTGGCCGAGATTCACAAGGCCAATGATATTCGCATTGTGGAAGATGGAGCCACCACGCGGTTGCTCAAGACCGGCGTGTATGACTTCGACGCAGTCCACGGCCAAGTGCGAGTGTTCGATGGCAAGGCAGTCGTGCAGGATGGCGACCGCGAGGTGAATCTGAAAGGCGGACGCGAGCTCACGCTCAATACTCCGGGCGAGCTGAAGGCCCGCAAGTTCGACAAGAAGGGTTACGAAGCCAGCGATCTGTATCGCTGGAGCAGCCTGCGCTCTTCCTACCTGGCTGAAGCCAGTGCCCAGACGGCGCAGATCTACGTCGCCGACGGTTGGTACGGTCCCGGATGGCTGGGCGCGGGCTGGTACTGGGATCCCTGGTTCAGCGCCTACACCTTTATCCCGGCGGACGGCATGCTGTTCAGCCCGTTCGGTTGGGGATTCTATTCTCCGTTAGTCGTCTATCGGGCCCCCGTGTACTGGGGAGGCCACCGCTACTTCCGTGATTTCGACCGGGGACAAGAGGGGCGGGGCCTGGATAGGGGCACGGCCGGGTTCCACGGGCCAGCGATGCGCGCGCCTTCCATGAGCGGCTTCGGCGAAGGCTTCCACGGCGGCATACGCACGGACTTGGGCGGGCGGCGCTGAGCCGGACGACCAGCGAGGAGATAAGGCGCGGAAGCGACTTGTCTTCGCGTTCCCCTCGCCTAACCGGCAGTCCCGTCGCGGACCGAAGCCGCCTGCGCTCTTTCTTCCAGCAATAGCCGCCGCAGGCTGCGCAGATCATTGAGGATGCGGCTGCTGCCGCGCAAGGACTGCTCCAGCTTCTCCAGCTTGTATTGCACCAACCGTAACGCCTGCAGACGGCGCTCAGACTTGGTCTCCACTGCCTTGGCAATGTCCGACTCGATGTCGCCGCGGGCCTCGGCGATCGCTTCGGCCAACAACTGAACGTACTCATGGGCATTCTCGAGACTGTCAAACGGGGTCTCGGACCGGCGGGTCATGCGCTCCATAGTACTCCTTTTGTGTACTATTGGAGCTCGGGGCTCGTAAATGCTCCTAGGGAGGGCCCGGTTTCAACCGGGCTGGTCGAGACCGGACTTGGTCTTGAGGTGCTCATCCGGCTGAATCCTCGGGCAAAGGAGCGCATCTGACTGCCATGGCGACTGAAACGGCGATATTCGGCGGAGGTTGTTTCTGGTGTATTGAAGCAGTCTTCAAGCGGCTGGCAGGTGTGGAGTCCGCCGAGTCTGGCTACATGGGCGGACACGTGGACAATCCCACTTACCGCCAGGTGTGTGGCGGAGACACCGGCCATGTCGAGGTGGTGCAGGTGAAGTTCGATCCCAGCGTGATCTCCTACCGTGACCTGCTGGACGTGTTCTTCGCCGTCCATGACCCGACAACGCCCAACCGCCAGGGGAATGATGTGGGAGAGCAGTACCGCTCGGTCATCTACACGACGTCCGACGAGCAGGAGAAGACAGCTGAGGAGACCATCGCGGAGCTGGACGCTGCCAAGGCCTACGGGCAGCCGATTGTGACCACAGTCGAACCCGCGGTCAAGTTCTACAAGGCCGAGTCCTACCATCAGGATTACTACGACAACAACCGCAACCAACCCTACTGCCAGTTCGTGATCTCGCCGAAAGTGGCGAAGCTGGAAAAGAAGTTTCAGGAGAAGCTAAGGGCATAAGGATCTGGCGGAGAGGGAGGGATTCGAACCCCCGATACCCGTTAAGGTATGTCCGCTTTCGAGGCGGATCGTTTCAACCGCTCACGCACCTCTCCGCGCCGGAAACCCGTCGTTAGTCGCTGGTCGTTGCTCGCTCGCCCTTGTCTAGGCTGTCATTTGCCAACGACGAACGACTAACGACGTGCTCTAAAGAACTGCTGCAATAGCTCTGCGCATCTCCCCGCCAGCACTCCGCTGCGCACCTCCATCCGATGATTCAGGCTGGGATGGTTCAGCACCTGCATCACCGAGTGCACCGCGCCGGCCTTGGGGTCGTCGGCGCCGTAGACCAGGCGTTTCAGCCGCGCGTGCACCATTGCGCCCGCACACATGGCACACGGCTCAATTGTAGCAAACAGCTCGCAGTCTCCCAGACGATGGTTGCCAACGGCGGCGCCAGCTTCGCGCAGCGCGATGATCTCAGCGTGGGCTGTGGGATCGGAGTCGGTGAGATTGCGGTTCCAGCCTCGTCCGACGACCTTGCCCTCGCACACTACGACCGCTCCTACCGGCACTTCGCCGGCGTCCAGTGCGCGCTGCGCCGCGCGCAGGGCTTCTTCCATCAGGAGTTCGTCCGCGCCAGCCACCACCACGACATTGTATCCGGGGGGAGGCGCTTCCGCGCGCACCCAGAATGCCGGACGGCCTGTTACCTTCAGTTTGCCCGTCTCGAAGGAAATCGTTGCAGAAGTAACCTTCAGGGGTGGTCGGGTAGAGAGCGCCCATTTACAGACTTTGGCGAAATATCTGGAATTGATGAAAGAGGCTATTGACGCTACCCCCAGCCAAGAGAGTTGACGGGCATGTATCTTGCCAGACTTGAACGGCTTTCAACGCAATATTAGGACACTACCCACCCCGCTTTGGGCGTTTCCCTCGCTGGTGGTATTCTCTTACGTTATGGGCATGCCGAATCTGCTCCGCAAAGTGCTCCTGGTGGACCTGCTCCAGGGCCTGAAGGTCACGTTCCGCTACCAGGATCCCAAAGAGATCTACACTGAGCAGTATCCGCTGCAGCGGCCGCAGGTGGCCGAGCGCTATCGCGGCGCGCCCCGGCTCAATGTCAATCCCGATACCAATGAGACCATGTGCATTGCCTGCGACCTGTGCGCGCTGGCCTGCCCTGAACACCTGATCGTGGTCTCCAGCGAGCGCAACGAGAAGACCCGCCGCAAGGAACTCACCACCTTCACCTACGACCTCAGCCGCTGCATGTTCTGCGGTCTCTGCGAGGATGCTTGCCCCACCGACGCGTTGGAGTTGACCCAGGACTTCGAGCTGGCCAACTACACCCGCGAAGGCGCGATCTGGGACCGCGAAACCCTGGAGAAGGGTCCGCAGCCAACGCAGTATCGTAGGTAGTCGTCGGTCGTCAGTCGTCAGCAAGAACCCTCTACAGCGAACAGTCCCGGCGCTGCCTTGCCTCAGAGTTCGTGCTACATTTCCTTCAGCGAACCTCATGGACAACGGTCTCATCCTGATCAATCTGCTGATCAAGCTCGGCGTCGCGGCCGCCGTGGCCAGCGCGCTGGTGCGCTCGGTCGAGTTCAAGTCTCTGCTGTTTCGCGAAGAGCGCTCACTGAAACAGAAGATCTATCTCGCGCTATGGATCGGTATCCCTCTGGCCCTGGGCGTGTGGATCCGCTTCAGCGCCAAGAGCTTCTCTGCCGGCGACCTGTCGTTCGAGACGGTGATTCTGCTGGGCGTGATCGCCGGACGCCTGACCGGCGTGCTGGGCGCGGTCGTGATCAGTCTTCCCGCGCTGCTGCACGGCGAGTGGGCCACCATGCCCTTCATGGTTCTTTGCGGCTTTCTCGCCGGACAGTTGCGGGAGATGGCCCCCGACCGCGAGGACATCTGGTCGTTTTCTCCCTTCATTGATTTGAGTCTGTACCGCATGATCCGGCGCAACCTGCCCACGCCGCGTATCTTCGACTGGCAGGTCATGTTCTTTGTGACCATCGTGGCCTTGCGTTTCGTACACAGCGAACTCTTCCGCGTCCTGCCGCACAGCACCTACAGCCTGGAGAGCCCCAATCTCTGGGTGGAGGTAGCGATCTACGCCACCTCGGTCACGGTAGTGGGCACCGAGCTCAAAATCTGGAACAGCGTGCGCATCCAGATCAAGCTGGAGGAACAGGAGCGGCTGCTGCTGCATGCGCGGATGGAGGCGCTGCAGAACCAGATCAATCCCCACTTCCTCTTCAATACCCTGAACTCGGTCTCCTCGCTGGTGCGCTTTGATCCCGATACCGCGCGCGAAATGATCATCAAGCTGGCCAACATTCTCCGCCGGTTGCTGAACAGCAGCGACGCCTTCGTCCCCCTGCGCGAAGAGCTGGAGTTCATTGACGACTACCTCGACATCGAAGTGGTGCGCTTCGGCCGCGACAAGCTGCAGGTGGTGAAGGAGCTGGAGCCGGCCTCGCTCGACACCATGGTGCCCAGCATGTTGCTGCAGCCGCTGGTGGAGAACTCCCTCAAGCACGGACTTGCCTCCAAGATTGACGGCGGAACGATCTTTTTGCGCAGCCGGCTGGCAGAGGCCCGGTTGATCATCGAGGTTGAGGACAACGGCGTGGGCATGGGCTCAGCCACCCTGCTGGAGCGTCCTACCGGCCTGGGGGGTACCGGGATTGGGATGGCCAACGTCGCCGAGCGGCTGAAGGTGTTCTATGGCGATACCGCGCGTATGACCATCGACAGCCACGAAGGGAAGGGAACTCTGGTTCGGCTGCGTTTGCCGGTATTGCAAACTGCAGGCGCGATCCCGACCACGCTTTACGAAGAGCGCTCCAGCACCCGCCGGTAGAAGTCCTCATATTGCGGAATAATCTTGCTGGCGCAGAAGCGCGACTGCGCCACTCCCCGCGATGCTTTGGCCATTTTCTGCAACGCCGCCTGGTCGCTGAGCAGTTCGATGGCATGGCGCGCCATGGTGTCCACGTCACCTACGTCGGCCAGGTAGCCGCTCACCCCGTGCTCGATCACTTCGGGAATCCCGCCCACCCGGGTGGCGATGGGCACCACCTCGCAGGCCATGGCTTCCAGCGCCGCCAGCCCGAACGACTCCAGTTCGCTGGGCAGCAGCATGATGTCGGCCAACGGGAGCTGTTCGTAAATCTGGTCCTGCTTGCCCAGAAACAGCACATCGTCGTGGATTCCTTTTTGCACCGCCAGCCATTCGGCGCGCGAGCGGTCGGGACCATCCCCGATCAGCAACAGCTTGGACGGAATTTTCTTGCGTACCCGGTCAAAGATTTCGATGGTGTCGGTGACCCGTTTCACCGGTCGAAAGTTCGAGAGATGCACCAGGACACGTTCTTCTTTGGGCGCGTACTCCGCCCGCCGCTGTGCCGCCTCGGAATCGCGCACGTAGACATCGCAATTGACGAAGTTGTAGATCACCTGGATCCTGTTCCGCACATCGAACTCTCGCACGGTGCGCGCCCGCAGGTATTCCGAGATGGCGGTCACACCATCGCTCTGCTCGATGGAGAATCGCGTGATCGGCAGATACGAACGGTCCAGGCCAACCAGGGTAATGTCGGTGCCATGGAGCGTGGTGACGAAGGGTAGCCTGCGTCCGCGTGGCTTGGCCGCCAGCATCTGCTTCGCCAGCAAGGCGCTCACCGAATGGGGAATCGCATAGTGCACATGCAGGAGGTCGAGATCATACAGCTCCGAAACTTCCGCCATGCGGGTGGCCAGCGCCAGATCGTACGGCGGATAGTCGAACAGGGGATACCGCGAAACTTCCACTTCGTGGTAATGGATGTTGGGATGAGGGTCGGTCAGCCGGATGGGCTGAGCATAGGAGATGAAGTGGATCTCGTGTCCGCGCTCGGCCAGTTCGAGCCCCAGTTCGGTTGCCACCACCCCGCTGCCACCGTAGGTTGGGTAACAGGTGATCCCGATCTTCATGCAGTCCTTTCCCGCCGACTGCCGGGTCTTTCCCATTCGATGGAAACGGAGAAGCCTGGATTCACATTTTGAATGAGGGCTGCAGAAACAAGCGCGACCTACGAGTTCTTCGGCGGCCCCCCGCCCAGGCCGGTGACGGTGGTATCGAGCGCCTCGATCAGCCGCTGAAAACGCTGCTGTGCTGTCTCGTCCAAGCCCACAAACTCAATCCCCATGCCCACCCCGGGATCGCAAGCCCTCACAATACCGACGGTGCTGACCTTTTCTGACTCCATCCAGAAAGTGATCTGCACAGTGGTTCCCAGAGGAAACGGAAGCAGGGTCTCAACATAACAGCCACGGCCGCTGATGTCGGTCGCGCTGGTGCGCATATTGGAGCCGCCCCCGCGCTCATCGTGAATCTCCAGCGGGAAGCGAATCCTGTGGCGGACGAATTTTCTCTTGTTCAGGGCAGCGGCTGCGGGCTGCGCCGCCGGCTGGGCAAGCTCTTGCGTCCACGGACACCCCTGACCCTCGAGCAGCTTCACGCCGGCCTGGATCTTGTGCAGCGGCCCGCCATCGATGACCCAGACCACCCGGACCCGGGCTTTCTTGTCCCCATTCTGCACGCCAATCACGTCGCCGGCGCTGAGCTTGCGCTCCAGGCCGGAGAGTTGCGCACCCACGCTGCTGATGTTGTCCGCGTGCGCATTCTGAAAGAAGGTGTGACCCTCCGCATCCATACCCCACACCCGTACCAGAAGGTCTGCGCGAACGCGTGGCTCAGGTCGGTCTTGCATGCAATCCCGGCTACCATGATACCCCGGTGAAAACCGCCATAGAGTTACGAAGGTAGCTACTGCTTCCAGACACTTGTTCAGCCCCGCAGGCGACTGGCGATTTACGCCAGGTCGGCATAGGAGATCAGGTCAATGCCGCCCGCGGCCAGCAGCTCCCGGGTGGATAGGGAGGTCAGCAACCGCAGTTCGCGGGTCCGCGATTCCTTGAGCCGGGTCCGCACGGCCTGCAGTTGAGCATCGTCGTAGCCGGGATGGCAGACAAATTCCCAGGTCCCTTCGGGGAGCTTCTCAACGATAGAGTGGAACAGCCCTTCACCCAGAGCCCCGGTGGCTACAATGCCGAGAGTGCCGTCGGGTGTGAGCATGCCCGCTTCTTTCACCGCCCGCCGGAACCTTCCCGCCAGGCCGCGTAATGCTCCGACCTCCAGCCACCGTTTCCATAAGATTGGCCGAGCAGCCACTTGGGTGAGCTGGATCACGTCAAACGGGTTGCGCAGCGCCCGGACGCCGCACGCTTTCGCTGCCCGCAACATCGGGTCGAGCACTTGGGGGAGCATGTGGGTGTGTTTGTGCGTGTCCAGATGAGAGACCGCGAGCCCTGTGGACTGAATTCTTCGAATCTGCGCGGTGACTTCTGCTTCGATTTGATCGGGCTTTAGCCTTCGGCAGATCGCCCGCCGAATAAAAGTGCCCAACCCATCCCGGAAGCGCACCTGGTCGTGTGCCAGGAGGCTTGGCACCTGGGACGGATTCAACACCGGAGCCCCATCCACCAACACCACGTGACAGCCGAGGCCGAGCCGCGGTGAGGCTTGCGCCAGCCGCACAGCTTCCGCAAACGCCGGCCCGTTCGCCATCAGGGTGGTCGACGTAACCACCCCGTGCCCGTGCGCCTCCACGATGGCGCGATTCACCCCGGAGGTGAGGCCGAAATCATCGGCGTTGATGATCAAGCGGCGCACGCGAGCAGTCTAACAGGATGTCTGCTGCCCACCCTTCATTGACCGCCGTTTCCGCGCTCACGTATACTCAACAGGAGTAGAGATTCCCCTCATCCTTCGAGGTCTTGAGGCTCCCACCGGGAGCGAGGGGCGGTTAGCTCAGCTGGTTAGAGCGCCTGCCTTACAAGCAGGAGGTCGCAGGTTCGAGTCCTGCACTGCCCACCAGTTCGGCGGTTCCGGTCATCAACCGGGGACGTAGTTCAGTTGGTTAGAACGCTGCCCTGTCACGGCAGAGGCCGCGGGTTCGAGTCCCGTCGTCCCCGCCATTCCTTTCAAGCACTTGCAAGACACCCAGAAAACCAATCTGGGTCCGTTTGGGTCCAATAAGAAAAATTCCTCCCTAATGGACCAATTTTGATTTGCTTCCCGAGAACAGGCCGGCCGGCAAAATCGCACCCACCAGTTTGTCCTGTGCCAACCGCTTGCTCTCCGCTGTGGCCTGCAGATATTTGTTGGTCACATGCAGATTGCTGTGGCGCAGGTAGTCGCGAATGGTGAGTTGATGTTCCCCCATGTCGGCCAGCATCGTTCCCACTGTGTGGCGAAACGTGTGCCAGCCGACGCCGGGGCGCACCGGAAGGTGATCGCAGCCATTGGCGACGGCTCATTCCAATACTCGATTCAATCTCTCTGGACGGCCGCGCAACTGCGCCTTCCGATGTTGATCGTCGTCCCGCGCAACGACGAATATTGCATTCTCAAATCGTTCGCCGTACTGGCAGAGACGCTCGGAGTTCCGGGCCTAGACATCCTTGGTTTCGACGTTGTCTCAATTGCGAAGGGCTATGGGTGCGATGCCGCCCGCCTCGATGATCTTGACTCGATCAAGAAGGCGGCGGTCGCGGCCTGGAGCAAATCGACACCGACAGTCCTCGAGATCCCCATATCTGCGCAAGTACCGTCACTGATCTGATGATGGGTGCCTCGGAGACGCGTAGCCCGATGCCTGGAGAAAAGTCGTGAGCGAGACACCTGTTGTTCATTTGGCGCGACACGGCGAGACGGCCTGGAACCTTACGGGCCAGCACATGGGACGAATCGATATGCCGCTAGGACCAGAACGCAGGTGCCTCGCGGAATTCCTTCAGCGCGGCCTTGAGACCCTGCAGGGCCTTACGGCCCCGCCGCTTACTCCATCGCGTCAGCGCGGCCGCCGGCTTCGCTAGGTCCCGCCGATTGACGCTAACCAGCGACACAGCCATCCGTTTCGTCATCACCGCGTCGTTTGCCAGGCCAAGGATTTTTTCCAGTGCCTCGCAGCGGCTGCTGTAAGTCCTCACCGCGCGAGGGGTATATAGTCCGGCAAGGGTTTCGACGTCAAAGCAGAGTTTTTTGAGCGATTTTCGCAATGCGTGGCGCTTCGACGCTGACAGCCGGCCGGCATGCCGGCTGCGCCGCTTCACCTTGCCAGCAGCGCGGTTCAACAGCGATGGCGCAAGGGTCCGCAGGCGTTTGCCCATGCAGTGGTCGCCCAGCGTCGAGGGCTGGTTCGCCCCCGCTTCCGCCCAGACCGCTAAGCCCAGCACAAGTGCCGTAAAGTCGTGCTCATGCACGGTGTCCGCCACCGCCGCATGGGCAAACTGCCGTGCGACCTCGGCCACTAGGTTCAGATCCTCCAGCCGCTCGACCGGCAAATCCGCCTTCGCCGCCGATAAAGTCTCAAGGCAGAACACGTCCCAGTCGCGCGCCGCTCCGAAGATCTCCCCGAGGCCACGCAGGACTGCGTCGAAGCGCTCTGCGGCAGCCACGTCGAGATGTCCCTCGAACAACTGCAATACGGCGCGAGACTCGCGGATGGCAATACGCATCTGGTGTAATGCCTCGGGGTCGCCGCGCAGAGTCGCGCCGATATTGGCCACTAGATGCCCCAGCGTTGCGCCGAGAATCTCGCGAAATCCAGCGGCGGCTTGCACGAGCCGCCCCAGTTCCGGCATCTGCCCGAAGTGTCCGCCTTCCGTCTGGCCGGTGCGTAAATGCCAGCCGCGCGCCGCTTTGCTCTCCGAAGAGATCCAGAGCGGCGCCAAGGCCTGCAGTTCGGCGGCAAGCCGGTACACCGGTTCAATGCGGCCCCTCTTGAGCTCCAATTCCAATTCGTTGACCGGCTCGCGTGCGGGTCCTGCCTCGATGCTACCTTCGTCGATCGCCACTTCCGCGACAGTATTGTCATCGAGGTGTAGAAGCCGAGTGGTCCGCAGAATATCGGTGACGAATACCGGCTGCAGCCTATCCTTGATGGCCGTAGCTATCATCGTGAGTGCCTGGATCTTCTTAAGCCGTCTGATATCCGGCTCGTCCTGGCTGATCCGCCACTCCCATTCCCTGCGGTTGGCGGCGATACCGCGCTCGTTCGCCTGGGATTTCACGGTTTGCGTTCGCGTGCCTCCGCTTCGTCGGATTCGTAGGGTCAACCCGGTCCGATCCAGCAGATTGTCGGGCGTATCGAAATATGTCGTCACTAAATGATGCTGTCTTGGCTCGACGGCAGCGAGTGCAGGGCTCGCTTCAATAGCTGTCCGACTGCCAGGCGGGAACTGGAGCTTCAGCTCGATCTCGCGCGGATCCGCGGATTTACTGACTCGAGGTTTCATCTTGCAACTGTTTACGGATCGCCAGTAATTCTTGGGCCCGCTCTTTTGTCGTTTTCGGGTAGCTCATTTTGAGGGCGGTGAGCGTCTCGATGATGATCTGGGAAACAATCAGCCTAGCGTTCTCCTTGTCATCGGCCGGAACTATATACCAAGGGGTGTGGTGGGTGCTGGTCGCACCGAGACATTCCTCATACGCCCTCATGTATTGCTTCCAGAATTTCCGCTCCTGGACGTCCGCCACGGTGAATTTCCAATTCTTTTCAGGCTCATCGATGCGATGAAGGAAACGTTTCCGCTGCTCCTGCTTGGAGAGATGGAGATAAATCTTAACGATGTGTGTTCCGTTGTCATGAAGGTGTCTCTCCAGATTGAGGATGGAGCGAAACCGGTCCTGCCAGATTGCTGCGTCGTCTTCCACCGGTGGAAGTCCTTCGCGGCCGAGAATCTCCGGATGCACGCGAACGATCAGCACCTCCTCGTAATAAGACCGGTTGAAGATGCCTATCCGCCCACGTTCCGGCAGATTACAGGTCGTGCGCCACAGAAAATCGTGTTGCAATTCCGTGGCGCTCGGCTGATCGAATCTGAATACTTGGCAGCCTTGGGGGTTGACCCCGCACATAACGTGCTGGATCGCCCCATCTTTTCCGGACGCGTCCATCCCCTGGAAGATCACCAACACAGCAAAGCGGTCGGAGGCATAGAGAAGCTGCTGCAACATGCTCAGCCGCGCAATATGCTCCGCCTGAAGCTCTCGATAGTGCTCCATCGACTTGTACCCAGGCTTCACGATTGTCGCCCATTTCCGAAGCTCGACCTGGTCGCCTTCCCGGACGCGAAAATCGTCTAAAGTGAAGAGGTGAGGCATGGTGCGCGCCGCCTTCAGCCAAGTGCAATAGTTTGAAAGCGAAAACCAGTCTCCGGCTGAGCAGTGACTTCAAAGCATTGCACTTGCCTAACCACAGGCTGTGCTCCCTTCGCCGGCCAACAAAAGGACTGATAGCTATGTCTTTTGTTGTTAGCTATTTGAGTTCAGCAAGCGCATTCCATCGCTGTGCTTAAGATTCGGGGCTATCTGAGAGGTGAAGTGGCTTAATCTCGACTCTGTGACGAAGACTTGGCGATAGGATTCAAAACCTTTATGAGGCAGGCTTGGACTCTAAGTGCCGTCGTTGGCTTCTCATTGAGAACAGATGGAGATTGGCCAGTTCGACTGCACTTACCATTTTCTGCGGATCCCCTTTCCGATGAGGTGAAAGCTCAACCGAATATCAACGCACGAATCGATCAAACTGCGTAAGCAGTACGAATACTCCGCCGCAAAACTGAGGAATGTGAGCACCGAAAAGTTGAGGGAAGCGGCCATCAAAATACAGAAAGCGGGATAAACTGCTTCATCATTGCAGTTCTTTTGCGGCCCGAAGATTCTCACAACGCGTCGGCCAAAAAGAACAGACGCAAGAACTACCTATGCCTGAAGCTTGCGAACCGAGATTGATTCTGGGCAGCTGTAACCATGTGGTGGCGTCATTTTCGGTGCGGCCCGTAGTTGACGGAAAAGTGCGCCGTGAAAGGCGCTGGACTTCAGCGGGTGAAACTCCCGCCCGGGAACTGGTTCGCTCCACCCGGTAGCAATCGAAACAGCGGCGGAGGCAACAAAGCTGTCGGAGCTTTCGATGGAAAGGGTCGCTAGGCGAC
>DATKLE010000151.1:0-3036 GCA_035542575.1 Terriglobales bacterium
GCCCGAAGACCTGTCGGTCTTCTTTGCGGTTCTGATCGTGCCGCCTGGGCCGCCATTTCCGGAGCACCTGCACAATAAGAAGGTTTGTGGCTTGGTGTCCTGCCACCTTGGAACCCAGGAGGAAGCGGAGAAGGCGGTGAAGCCACTGCTGGAATTCGGACCGCCGTTGCTGAAGCACATAGGGCCGATGCCGTATCCGGTGCTGCAGAGTCTGTTCGACCCCATCCTGCCTCCGGGGCTCCACCATTACTGGAAGGCGGACTACATGTCCGATCACAGCGAAGCGGCAATCAAGATTCACGAGCAGTACGGACCTCGAATCCCCACCTTCCAATCCGTGATCCACATCGACCCGGTAACCGGAGCCGTTCGCCGTGTGGGCAAGAACGACACCGCCTACAGCTACCGGGATGCCGATTTCACTCACATCATCGCCGCGGTCTACCCGGACTCCACCCACATGCCGGAAGGTCGCCAGTGGGTGCGGGACTACTGGTCGGCTCTGCACGAGCACTCGGCTGGGGGAGCTTATGTCAACTTCATGATGGAGGACGAAGGAGGGGAGCGCGTGGCAGCCAGTTATCGCGACAACTACCCCCGCCTGGTGGCGATCAAGAATAAGTACGATCCTACCAACCTGTTCCACATCAACCAGAACATCAGGACTCCTTCCCTCGGCGATTTCAGTTTGAGACCAGTTCGTAGACCAAACGAAGGTTGGTGCCAGGATACACCGTCTCCGTGGCATTGAGATGCGCGGCCAGGAAGCGGGCCGCTTCATCGGAGGCGTGGTTGGTCAGGTGGTGTAGTCGTACTGTCAGGGTGCCAGCCGTTTCGTCGGGAATGAGATCCGCGTCCGTAGTGAAGATCTCCCGCAACAGGGCGCGGGTGTCGTCCCCACGCGCCAGGACCTCCCGCAGCACCCCCGCCAGGGCCGTCTCGGCTCGGTAGGCGATCATTTTAATGGTGTCCAGGAATTGCTTGCGCGTGGGCGCCAGCGGCACGAACCGCTCCGGCTCAGGCAAATCGATCCAGCGGATATGCTTGGGGGTTTCCTTCCGGCGTGCTTTGAGCACCTGCAGATCTTTTTCCAGGAAGGCAATCTCCTCTTGCAACTTTCCCTGGGCCTGCTCATACCGCGCTACCGGCACGGCCTCTAAATCCGCCGGCATGGCCAGCGCACCAAACTCGGCCAGCTTCCGGCTCAACTTCCCGGCCTTGCTTTTGATCTCCTGCTCCACTTGGCGGTAGGCTGGATTCACGACCTTAGCGGTCTCATTCGCGGTGCCCATCTCGTAATCCACAAGACGATCCATCGCAAAGTGTTGCATCATGTACTGGAAAAAGTTTTCCTGCGACCAGCGCGCGAACATATGGCCGGCAATGCTGCTCACCGGTGCCTCAAAGTCCGTACTCAAGATCGCAACTTGGTGCCCCATCTCGGTGCGCTTGCGGATCTCCCGCACCCACCTGTTTTTCCCCAACCGGGTGCCCCGTTCCGCCAGGGGCATGCGCACCGACTCCCCCTGCGGCAGGGTCACCGCCTGCTCGGTAAACTCCTCCACCGGCCAATCCTCCCCGGGGTACTTGTGATAGGTCTGGCAGGCGATCCGTAGCTCCCACATGCTCTGGAAAAACTCCGGGCTATAGCCCTCCCGGTCATACACCAATACGAAGCGGTGCCGCCAGGGATGGGTGGCCAATTCCTGCTCCGAGGGCTGGCCCGGAACCTCGGCTATCAAGCGGGGTACCAGGTCCTGCTTCAAAATGCTCAGCAAGCCGGAGGTCCACGGCGAACTGAGCACGAAGAACGGTCGGCCCTGCTGGTCGTTGACCCAGTAGTCCGTGGTTCCCCGCAGGCACAATCGTTGCCGCGCTACGTAGCGCCGCGGCAGTTTCGTCTGGCCGCCGTGGTACACGCGCACGTGTCCGTCCACATACAAGAGCCCGGCTGCGGCGGGGTCCTCCGCCATCCATTCCTGCGCCAAGCGCTTCCCCCATTCGCTCACCGCCTCCGGCTGCGCCAGCAACTTCACCTTCTCCCGCAGAGTGCGCACTTCCGGAATGCGATCCAGCCCCAGCAACTTGCCCCACTCTCCGGCGGGCTGATAGCGCAACTGCTCGAGGGTCCGCACGCGTGCCAGCGCCATGGCCGCCAGCAGCACCAGAATCTGGGTCAAGCTGTAGAAGCCCGCCGGCAGTCGTAAGCACTCCTGCGCACAGCGCAACAAACCATTGGCCAACAGCGCCGGCAGCGCCCACAACACGCCACCCTGCGCTACACTCTCGGCGTTCTCGAAGCGCGAGGGTGCTTCCCGCAGCAGTCCCACGGCGGCGCACACCCGCTCCACCACCCGGGTGCACCCCATGCCCATCCCCGCCTGGCTGTCGGCTATGCTTCGTTCGCTCTTGGTGCGGGCGCCCCGGTCGTTTTTTTTAACGGCTCCACCAACCGGCCCGCCCGCACCGCCTTGTTCAACGTGTCCCGTTTGAGGTCCAAAGCCTTCGCTACCGCCGCGCGGCTCTGCCCCTCAGCCAACAGAACCTGCGCCCGCTGCAACACCTCCCTGGTCAGCACCCGCGGCTGCCGTTTCCGCCGCGCCGCGAAAAATGCCTTACCGCCCCCTTCGCGCAGCTTCTTCACATGCCGCTTCATACTGATCGAACTAATCCCAAAGGCCCTCACCAACTCCGCCTGGGTGCAGTTCCCGTTGACCACCAACTGACTCGTGCAAAACTGGAAACTCTTCCGGTCGTTCTCCGCATGACTGAAGACTGGCTCGCAGCCGTGAAAATAATACACCACGCCCTCGCGCTTGCAGAACGAAACCAGCTCATTGATGGGGGTCGCCTCGGGCGGGAAAATGGGAAGTAGCGTTTGCGGCATCTATCGACTCCGGGCAGGGACGCGCCCCCTGCCATCCCGCCACGGTATCACAATTTAATCCCGAGTGCCCCGAAAAATCCTTGCCGAGATCAGGATTCCTGAGGTTGGGGTCCGCGTTTCGGTGATCCGTGGTATCGCGACACGCGGCG
>DATKLE010000152.1:0-3037 GCA_035542575.1 Terriglobales bacterium
TTGGTAACCGCTATTTGCTTGGCTACGATTACTGAGTCAGGGCTCGCATTCCGGCATGTATCACAACAGGAGCAAAGCGATGAAGCTCACAGAGAGGCGCATCGTGCAGGTCCTTCTGTTGGATTGCGGGCGAACGTTCGCCGAGGACCTCGGCATTGACCTGAAAACAGACGACGCCTCCTCCCTCTTCCGTCTTCTGTGTACATCCATGCTATTCAACACCCGGATCAGTCACTCCGTCGCCCTTAAGGCCGCCAAAAGCGTTTATGGTATTTGTTTACCGGGCAGGATCGCTGCGTAGGAGTTCGCGTGCATCGCGTGCCAGCAGATACACGTATATGTCTTTGGTGGCCCGCCCGTGGTTTTGATGTTTCCGGTCCATGCGACCGCGTCCAGCGGTTTGCCCGACATGGACCCAGTTGGCCGCCCGATAGCAGGTTCCGCGGAAACGGGCCGCATCCACCAGGGTTTCCAGCAGCAGGGGACGACACCCGTAGCGAATCTCCCAGTCGCGCGGCATTTGTCGTGCGCTCAGTGCCAGGATCTTGCTCGCCAGTCCTTGGACGCGCACCCACGGCAAGATCAGAAACCGTCCGTTGTTGACGATCCATTGCAGGTTGCGCTTCCGCTGCTCATCGCTCCATCCAATCCAAGCGTCTCGCGCCTGCATCTTCCAAGCCGGTGAGGTCCAGAGCAGACACGCCAGTTCCCGATCGCGGTTCCGCACCCAGTAGCGCAAATTGGCGCCGAACGGTACGCAGCACCCCAGGTAGTGATACCGTTCCACGTGCTCGCGCCACTTCCGGCTCTCCCCTTCGCCTTCCACCAAAACCAACTCCAGCGGTTCGCATTCCCTGGCCGCGCACTCGACTGGCTCCGGCTCGGAGTGCTGCTGATCTAGATTCACTCGCCGAGGCCCTCGCCCTCCCAAGTTGCGCAGAGCGGGAAGCGTCAGCACTCCTTCGGCTGCGAGACGTTCCAGCAGTTGCCGGCATTCGTGATTTTTCAGTCCGCCGTTGGGCCGCGTCCACTCCAACAACTCACAGATCGTGCGCGCGATCTCGGTCACCCCCAGGCCGGCATAGTCCCGCGCCACCACGCGCATCAGATCCACTTCCTGCGCTGTGAACCGCCGTCCGCAAAAGCTCACCTCGACAATGGCATGCATGGCAGGACCTCAGGCGGAACTAAACAGGCAGGGATTTCCAGGCGGTGGCAGCCAGACCGGCAGCGGGATATCGGCGCAGGCGGGGAGAGTTTCCGCTACCAGTTCCCCCGCTGCGACCGATTCCGCCGGAGTAGATTCGGCTACGGCCCCGGCCTCCGCGGGCAGGATGTCCAGTAGTTTCGGTTGCTTGGATCGAAGCAGATCGGTCAACAACTCAAAGACGTCTTTATCCTGTTGCCGCGCGGTGCACAAAACGCTGGTGAGGATGGCCTGGGCCCGCGCTCCCTTCTCGGTCCGGTTGCCGCCCCAGTTCTTGCGGATCACCACCAGCATGCGCATCACGCGCTCGGCCAGATTGTTGGTGGCATCCACCAAGCCCGGACAGTACAGAAAGGTGAACAAATACGGCCGCTCATGGCGCAAATGCTTGGCCAACCGGCGATTCGCTGGCTCCCGATAGGTGCGTGCCAGCAGGCGGTCCAGTTTGGCTTCCAGCCGGCCGGTGGCCGTCCACAACCCCCGCAGCGAGATCTTCTGCTCCACATAACGGTCCCGCAAGGCCAGCCCTTCCTCCAGCACTTGCTTCACCGCCAACGGAAACCGGGCCGCCGCCGGTGTCGCCACTGCCGCCAAATCCCGGCAGCGGCGGATCAAGTGCGCCACACAACTTGGATGCGCCGCCTTCAGAAATTTGTAATACACCGCCCAGCCGTCGTGGATTAACCAGCCCGCGTACTCTGCTCCCAGAATCGCCACCGCCTCGGCAAATCCGCGCCCCGGTAGAATCTCGCAGAAGGTTACCTGTTCGCTCACCACCGCCCAGAGCCACCGCAACTGCGCCTCCACCTTCCAGCCGGTCTCGTCCATATGTGCCAGCGCACTGCGCCGCGCCGCATCCCGCAGAGCGTGCCAGGTGGCTTCCGCTTTGCGTGCCACCCGCTGGATGGCCCGGCAAATACCGCTCCGGCTCATCGTCAATCCAAAGCCTTGCTGCAGAATGGCTGCGGCGTCGGCATGGGGCAATCCCTGGGATTTGTTCATCAACACTCCCAGTGTCACCGCCTCCGGTCCCACCTGCACCGCCGCCGCTCCGAGGGCATCGGAGGTTGGCAGCGGGTGGCGCCCTTGCACTCTCTGATCGCATTGCGCACACCGGCAGACCGGAACGTGAAAGCGCCGCACCCACGTGCGGCGCACAATCTCTTCCTGGTATTGCGACTCCACCCGCTCGACTGTCAGCGGCCCACCGCAGGCCAGGCACTGCGCGGGCACCGATACGGTGATCTCTTCGTCTACATGATCCGGGACCGGCCGCCGGTGATGCGGGCCATGGGCCGCGCCAGACTTACGCCCGGGAGTTCTGGGCTGACTCTTGGGAAGACCACGGGAGAACGGGGCGGCTTGGCGTCGCGTGGCACGTTGCGCGGCTTCCAGGTCCTTGCGCAGCCTCTTGATTTCCTCTTGCAGCCGCTGGCGCTCCCTCTCCAGCCGCTCGTTCTCTTTCTCCAACTGCTCGTTCCGTCGGCGGGCTTGGTCGCGTTCCTCCCGCGCACGGCGTAGTTCCTGCACCAGTTCTCGGATGCGGCGGACCGGGTTGAGGGACTCGAGAAACAAATCATACTCTAAACGAAACGCGGACTTTTGTCCAGCCCCTTGTTGGAAGGCCCTATTTTATTGGGGTTCAACGCGGTAAATGAATACGTCTCTTGCGGGCGCGAAACGCTTTCGGAACCGGCTCAGTTACCCTGAAGCCATGCTGCTGTTGGCCGCGCTGGTCTTGAACCACGTTTCCGTCATCGATGTCGCCAGGGGCGTTGCTGAACCTGACCGGGCCGTCGAGGTCGAAGGCACCCGGATTCGTGCTGTTCT
>DATKLE010000153.1:0-70387 GCA_035542575.1 Terriglobales bacterium
CGATGCCAAGTATTTCAAAGCCTACAATCCGCGCCTAGATGCTCGCAGCATTGAAAAGGACATTGACCGGGATAGGACTGAGCACTGGGACGCCCCGCCGCTTAACTCGGTAGGGTAGGGCGGGTAGGCCACCTTTCCGCACGACGTGCAGGCGGGTGGCCCACCTCTCCGCGTGAAGTATAGTTCCTGAAAGGAGTAGTCCGTTTGGATCTGGGGTGCCCCACCTTTCGCGGTGTTCGAAAGGTGGGACTCAGCTCGAAGCCAAGCATCACTTTCTCCGGCAATCCGAAGTCTCGACCTAAGCGCCGGGCTAAGGTCATGGACACCCCCACATCTCGAAAACCGCGAGATGTGGGCCACCCGCCATTTTTCCGCACGAAGTATAGCTCCGCAAACGACTAAACGGCACTTAGCCGGAGACTTCGTAACTATGCCAGTGTTCGGTATTTCGGGCGAAAGGGGTGCTACCTTCGAGCAAGGTCCCATCCGACTGAGCTTAGGACAGCTTCGAAAAGCACGAGACCTGAGCGGCCCGCCGCGCGGAGCGCCGTCACCGCACAAAAAATAGGTGATTTGATCACTGACATAACACGATCATTCCTGTCCTAATTAGTGCGTCTCTCCTTGCTTCCACGAAGAGAAAGCCCCCCAGGGGGGCGGGATGCTGCTATGAAACTTGGGTTCCTGGTCATCACTTTTCTTGCAGCGGCAGTCGCTTCACAAGGCCCTCAATCAAAGCCCGACGAAGCCGTAGCGCACTACAACCTGGGAGTTGCGTTGAAAGACAAGGGCGACCTGGACGGTGCCATCAAGGAATACCGCGAGGCGATTCGCCTCAAGCCGGACTATGCGGAGGTCCATTACAACCTGGGAGTTGCGTTGAAAGACAAGGGCGATCTAGACGACGCGATCAAGGAATACCGCGAGGCGATTCGCCTCAAGCCGGACTACGCGCACGCGCACTACAACCTGGGAGTTGCGTTAAGCGACAAGAGCGACCTGGACGGCGCCATCAAGGAATACCGCGAGGCGCTTCGCCTCAAGCCGGACTACGCGATGGCCCATTACAATCTGGGACGTGCACTCGAGGAACGGAATGACTTGGACAACGCAATGAAGGAGTATCGGGAGGCGTCCCGCCTGGATCCCAAGGATCCGAATGCGCACTTCAGAATGGGGATTATTCTCGACCATAAAGGCGACAACGACGCTGCCATCAGCGAATATCGCGAAACCCTACGCCTGGTACCCGATTCGGCAAGAGCGCATTACCATCTTGGCCGCCTTCTGAAGGCCACGGGCGAAGACCAAGAAGCATCTCAGGAATTTGCCGCTGCCTGCGCGCTCGAACCGCAAAACCGGCAGGTGTGCCCACAATAGGTTCTTGACCGCTCACCACTTTACTTGCCCCCGCGTAAGTACGCACAAGTCTGGGCGATTTCTAGATGATTGACGTTAACAGGCGGCAAGACCCCAAAATTTGGGTCCAATTTGGGTCCGGATAGCGCCGGACACCTCCCAAAATCGTGCTACAAGACGCAGAACCAAGCTAAGCGATTCACCAAATAGACAACCGGAGCTGCTTCGGGACCAGGGGGTCGGAGGTTCAAATCCTCTCTCCCCGACCAATCTTTTCATGTCCGTCCCGGTCTGCTTGACGTTCACGAATGCCGGCTAGCCCCGCCCGCCCCGCGCGCGCCCCCCGGCCCTGGCTATCCTGCGGGCGGGCCCTGCCCCACCCGACCGACTCGATCCGGCCCGCCCCTGCGGGAGGGAGCATTTTGCCGTCTGTATACACCAACCCAGCCATCGTTTGACCCCCATTTCCACCTGCCTGTACATTAGAGCTTCTGGCTTCTAGCTGCTGGCTTCTGGCAAACATCCCCATGCCCCACGATCTTCCCAAGTCGTACGAACCCGGCGCCATTGAGGCGCGGTGGGCGGAGTTTTGGATTCGGGAGAAGCTGTTTTCGGTCGAGACTCCGGCGGCGGGGGAGACGCGTCCGGTGTTCACCCTGCTGCTGCCTCCTCCCAACGTCACCGGACGGCTGCATATGGGGCACATGCTCAACCAGACGCAGATGGATGTGCTGGTGCGCTGGCATCGCATGCGCGGGTTTCTCACGTTGTGGCTGCCGGGGACCGACCATGCCGGCATCGCTACCCAAATGATGGTGGAGCGCCAACTGGCCAAAGAGGGCAAGAAGCGGCGCGACATGGGGCGCGAGGCCTTCGTCGAGCGGGTGTGGGAGTGGAAGCGGCAGTACGGCGGGGCCATCCTGGAGCAGATGAAGCGCCTGGGCGCGTCGGTGGACTGGGGCCGGCTGTACTTCACCATGGATGACGGCCTGTCGCGGGCGGTGCGCGAGGTGTTCGTCCGGCTGTATGAGGGAGGGCTGATCTATCGCGGGAAGTACATCGTCAACTGGTGTCCGCGCTGCGGGACGGCGATCTCCGACCTTGAGGTCAAGCATGAGGATGTAGCGGGGAAATTGTATGAGATCAAGTATCCGGTGATAACTGCGGAGCTTCGCTCCGCCGGACAGCCGGGGGCGGCTGTCCCTACGCAGTTCATTACGGTGGCGACGACGCGTCCGGAGACCATGCTGGGCGACACGGCGGTGGCGGTGAATGAAAAAGATGAGCGCTACCGGCACCTGCATGGCAAGAGCGTCATGCTGCCGCTGATGCAGCGCGAGATTCCGATTATCACCGATGAGCTGGCGAATCCGGAGTTTGGCACGGGGGCGGTGAAGGTGACTCCGGCGCACGATCCCAACGACTTCCAGGCGGGGCTGCGGCACAACCTGCCGCAGATTGACGTGATGGACGAGCACGCGCACATGAACGAGAATGCCGGGCCGTATGCCGGGCTGGACCGCTATGCGGCGCGGGAGCAGGTTGTTCACGATCTGCGGGAGCAGGGGCTGCTGGCGGCGGTGAAGGACTACACGGTTCCGCTGGGCAAGTGCGATCGGTGCGCGAGCGTGGTGGAGCCGCGTTTGTCCACACAGTGGTTCATCAAGATTGCGCCCATGGCGAAGCGGGCCATCGAGGTGGTGGAGAGCGGCGAGGTCACTATCGTTCCGGAGAATTACAGCCAGATCTATCTGAACTGGATGAACAACATCCACGACTGGTGCATTTCGCGACAGCTGTGGTGGGGGCATCGGATTCCGGCGTGGCGGTGCGCGGGCTGCGAGGAGATGACGGTGGCGCGCGAGGCTCCGGCGAAGTGCGGGAAGTGCGGCGGGACGGCGCTGGAGCAGGAGTCCGATGTGCTCGATACGTGGTTCTCGTCAGGGCTGCTGCCGTTCACCACGCTGGGCTGGCCGGAGAAGACGCGCGATCAGGAGGTGTTTTATCCGACCACGCTGCTGATTACCGCGTACGAGATTCTGTTTTTCTGGGTGGCGCGCATGATCATGTTCGGCTGCCACTTCATGGAGGGGCATCGGCAGGACGCGGCGATCAAGCAGGCCAGTTGCTGGGGTGCGAAGAAGGACGACAGCGTGCCGTTCCGGCGGGTGTACATCCACGCGCTGGTGCGCGACGCCGAGCGGCAGAAGATGTCGAAGACCAAGGGCAACGTGGTGGACCCGATCGAGGTGATCGAAAAGTACGGGACGGACGCGACGCGGTTTACTTTGGCGGCAATGTCGTCTCCGGGGACGGACATTGCGTTCAATCCCAGCCGCACGGAGGGGTATCGGGCGTTCGCCAACAAGATCTGGAACGCGGCGCGGTTCATGTTCATGAATGTGGACCGGGTGGGGGCAGGGTTTGCTCCGGGCCAGGAGAAAGCCGGGGTCGCGGGGTTTGCGGCGGCGACGCTGGAGGACCGCTGGATTCTGTCGCGCTTCAATCGCGTGGCGCGGCAGGTGCATGAGTCGCTGGATGGATACCGGTTCGACAATGCGGCGACCAGTATCTACGACTTTTTCTGGGGAGAGTTCTGCGACTGGTATCTTGAGCTGATCAAGCCGCGGCTGGCGGAGGAGGGGGAGGCTGCGCGGGTGGCTTGCCGGAATCTGGTGAGCCTGTTTGAGGCGGCGCTGCGGTTGCTGCATCCAGTGATGCCGTTTATCACCGAGGAGATCTGGCAGGCGGTTTACGATGGCAAGCCGCCGGTGAAGTCCATTGCCTTGGCGGCGTATCCCGAGAGCAATGAGCGGCAAGTGGATCTGCAGGCAGAGACCGATATGGCGATTTTGCAGGACCTGATCGTCAGCGTGCGGAATCTGCGGGCGGAGTTGAAGATCGAACAGAAGCTGCGGGTGCCGATCCAGGTGTTTGCCGAGGACCGGGGTGTCCGGACGCTGATCGAGCAGAACCGGGGAGCGGTGGAGCGGCTGGCGACAGTGCAGAGCATCGAATTCGCGCGCGAGTCGCTGGCCAAGCTGCCCGGAGCGAGGCACACGGCCAGGTTCGACGTTCATGTAGTGTACGAGAAGCCGATCGACGTTGCGGCGGAGCGGGCGCGGTTGCAGAAGGAGCTGGAGCGCATAGAAAAAGACATCGCCAATGGGCAACGCCAATTGTCCAACGAGCAGTTTCTGGCCAAAGCCCCGCCCGAGGTGGTGGAAGGGCTGCGCAGGCGGGCCGGAGAACTGCAAATGTTGCGGGACAAAACAAGAAGCAAATTGGACGAGCTGAAGTAAGCGAACGACCAACGACTGACGACCAACGACTGGTTTTATGGACTGGAACAGCCGACGCATCACCGCCATTCTGGAAAACGCGCTGCTGGAGGACCGCGCCACCAGCGACGCGACCAGCTACGCCTGCGTGGAGCCGAACCAGCGGGCGGCGGGAACGATCATCGCCAAGCAGGACTGCATCCTGGCTGGCATCGGCGCCATTGCCCGCATTCTCGATGTCTATGCGGCGCTCGACGGGGCGGTCACGTCGCACTACGAGGTCACGACCCATCCCGAGATCTTCGACGGTATTCGGCTGCACAAGGGACAGTCGGTGGCAGTCATCCGGCACAACGCGCGGGTCATTTTGTCGTGCGAGCGGGTCATCCTAAACCTGCTGCAGCGGCTGAGCGGGATCGCCACCCTGACTCGCAAGTTCGTGGACGCGGTTTCTGGCACCAAGGCGCGGGTGCTGGATACGCGCAAGACCGCTCCCGGGCTGCGCGTGCTCGATAAATACGCGGTGCGCTGCGGCGGCGGGCAGAACCATCGGCTGGATCTGTCCGACGGCGTACTGATCAAGAACAACCACATCGCGCTGGCCGGGGGCATCACTCCTGCGCTCGAGCGCGCGCACCGCAACCGGCGCGGCTCGCAGCCCATCGAGATCGAGGTGCGGTCGCTCTCCGAACTGGAAGAGGCCCTGACCCACGGCGCTGAGGCTGTGCTGTTGGACAACATGTCGGTCGAGGACGTGAAGCAGGCGGTCGCCCGCTGTGCCCGGCTGGAGCGAAGGATTCCGGTGGAATGCTCCGGCGGAATCGTGCTGGAGAACATCCGTGCGTACGCCGAGACCGGGGTGGATTTCATCTCGGTGGGCGCGCTGACTCATTCCGTGACGGCAACGGATATGAGTTTGAGAGTGGTGCCTGCGTGAAGAAAGTCGTCAGTCGTCGGTCTTCGGTCGTCAGCAAGAACCGCAACAGCAAGATGATCCGGGCTGCTTGATTTTGCTGACGACCAACGACTGACGACCGACGACTCGCTATAATTCCCCCATCAAGCCGAAGCCCAAAATCCGCGCTTCGCGGGCGGGGGCGCCTGCGCCACACGCGACCGATGTCCGTCTGGGTCGCATTGTCCGTCTCCTCATGGACAACGCCATGGTGGTGGCGAGCGGCACCAAGATCGCTCAGGAGATCGGTACCAGCCGGTCAGAGGTGTGGCGCCTGGTGCAGCAGCTGCGCAAACTGGGGGTGGAGATTGCCGGGCATCCCGCCACCGGCTATCGGTTGAAGTCGGTGCCTGACCTCCTGCTGCCCGACATGCTCGCGCCTTTGGTCAAGGGCACTCTGTTCAGCAAAAACATTCAGCATTATTACAAGATCGGGTCGACGAATTCTGCGGCCATGGATGCCGCCCGCGAGGGCGCTCCCGAGGGCAGCATTTTTCTGGCGGAGCAGCAGACTGCGGGCCGCGGCCGAGGCGCGAACCAGTGGCACTCACCGCAATCCACCGGGATCTACTGCTCGGTGGTGCTGCGTCCGCCGCTGCCGCCGTCGGAGGCATTGCTTTGCTCACTCGCTGCCGGGCTGGCGGTGCGCGCGGCCATCCAGGAGATTGATTCGCGGGTGAAGCCTGATCTGAAATGGCCGAACGATGCGCTGCTCGACGGCAAGAAGGTCTGCGGCATCCTGACCGAGATGAACGCCGAGGCCACGCGGGTGCGGTATATCGTGGTGGGCATTGGGATCAACGTCAATCAGACGGCTTTTCCGGCCGATCTGGAGTCGCTGGCAATTTCTTTGAAGATGTTTACCGGCACCGAGTGGTCGCGGGTGGAGGTGTGCGCGGCTTTGCTAAAATCGCTCGACCGCGAATATCGGAATTTGCTGGAGAAGCCGGGAGCGCGGGAATCGGTCATGCGGCGCTTCCAGGAGGCGTCGTCGTCGGTACGCGGGCGGCGCGTGCGCATTGAGGAGACTCCGGACCTTGAAGGCGTGACCGAAGGGTTGGATGAACGCGGGTTCCTGCTGTTGCGCACGGCGCAGGGAGTTAAGCCGGTGCTGAGTGGGACAGTAAGGTTTGTTTAAGGGGTGCGGGTCTGTGTCATGGCGACCGACGACCTCAGCGGCGAAAGCCGGAATCTTGCAGCGTTGATCGCAGCGCTTAAGCGCTGCGCCACCCAAAACCATGACAGCTGAAGGCTGACGGCTATGCTTCTGGTTCTCGATGTCGGCAACACCAACACGGTGCTGGGCGTCTTTGCCAAGGTGGCCAAGGTGCACCCCGGCGAAGGCGGCGCAGCGGAGAGCGAATCGCCGCGCTACGAGTTGCTGGTGGCCAACTGGCGCGTGGCCACCACCCAGACGCAGACCGTGGACGAGTACGGCGTCCTCTTCCGCAACCTTTTTGCCATGGCCAACCTGGAGCCCAAGGGCATTCACGGCATCGTGATTTCTTCGGTGGTACCACCGCTTGATTCCACTCTGCGCCAGGTCTGCGAACGCTATTTCAACTGCAAGCCGCTGTTTATTGAGCCGGGTGTGAAGACGGGCATGCCGGTGCTCTACGAAAATCCCGCCGAGGTGGGGGCCGACCGCATTGTCAATTCCGTGGCAGCCTTCGAAAAGTACGGCGGGCCGTGCGTGTCGGTGGACTTCGGCACCGCTACGACGTTCGACTGCGTATCCGCCAAGGGCGAGTACATTGGCGGCGTGATCTGTCCCGGCATTGCGATTTCGGCCGAGGCACTGTTTGGCCGCACGGCGCGGCTGCAGCGGGTGGACATCCGCAAGCCGGCGCGGGTGATCGGTACGACCACCGTGGGCAGCATGCAGTCGGGTCTTTATTATGGGTATCTCGGGCTCGTGGATGGAATTCTGGAGCTGCTGCTGGCGGAGTTAGGCAAAGATACGAAAGTGGTGGCGACGGGCGGCCTGGCTTCGCTGATCGGCTCGGGCTCAAAGTACATCAAGAATGTAGATGAATTTCTCACGCTGGAGGGACTGCGGATCATCTACCAGCGCAACGCCGGGAAACCTGCGGCTGCCGCCAAACCGCAGCGCGCCACCCCATCTAAGCCCTGGCCGGGCAGCAAGTCGAAATCCCGCTGAGTGGTCGTGGAAAACTACTTCAACTACTTCACTGAAATCGAAGAACACTTTCAGCGGCGCCGGGGGACAATTCTGATGTTGTCCACGCTCGATTGGGCGCTGATTGAGACCTGGAAAGATGCCGGGATCCCGCTGGAGGCGGTGCTGCGTGGGATTGATGCGACGTTTGAGAACTATGAAAAGCGCCCTGCGAAGACGCGCAAGGTGAATGGACTGGGGTTTTGCTCGCAGGAAGTGCTGGCGGCAGCCGAAGACATGAAGGAAGCGGCCGTGGGAGCGGCGAAGCCCGAAAGCAAAGCGGCTAAGGGATTCGACGCGGCAGAGATTGCCGGGTTTTTGCGGCGATGTGCGGAGAAGCTGGAGGCAGCCAGCCTGCCTGAGGGGAGCGGAGTTTCAGCCCGGCCGCTGGCCAAGGAAACCGCCGCCACGCTGCGAGAACAGGCCGCTGATCTTGAAGGCAAACAGCCGCGGTTGGAGGACCTGGAGCGCCGCTTGACGGTGCTTGAAGAAAAACTTTTTGCCGTGCTTCTGGCGGCGACGCCGGACGATGACATCGTTGCCGTGCGGGCAGAGGCCGACCGCGATCTCGCCCCCTATCGGCGGAAGATGCCGGGAGCGCAGATCGAGCAACTCCACAAGCAGTATGTGCACAAGCGGCTGCTGGAGAAGTACGGGCTGCCGCGGTTGAGTTTGTTTTATATGTGACCTCGTTTGACTTATCACTTCGACGCATTGATTCTCGGCGGAGGCGCGGCCGGCCTGATGTGCGCCATTGAAGCCGGCAAGCGCGGACGACGCGTGGCCGTGCTGGAGCGCGCCGACCAGCTCGGCAAGAAGATTCTTATCTCCGGTGGCGGGCGCTGCAACTTCACCAATATCTTTTGCCGGCCGGAGCACTTTCTCTCTGCCAATCCGCACTTCGCCAAGTCGGCTCTGGCGAGGTACACGCCGGCGGACTTCATCGCGCTGGTCGAGAAACACCGCATCCCGTATCACGAAAAGACCCTGGGACAGCTTTTCTGCGACCGCTCGGCGCGGGACATCCTGGGCATGCTAGAAAGCGAGTGCGAGGCGGGGGGCGTCCGCAGTTTTCTGGGAATCAAAATCTTGGAGGTGGAACGCTCCACCGACTTCGTGGTTCGAACCCAGAACGATGAATTTCGCGCAGCAGCACTCGTGGTTGCAACCGGCGGCCTCTCCATTCCGAAGATTGGCGCGACGGCTTTCGGATATGACCTGGCGCGGCAATTCGGCCTGGCCATCTGCGAGCCCTCGCCGGGGCTGGTGCCGCTGGTGCTCGGAACTGAAGACCGTTCGCGCTACTGCGATCTGGCGGGGGTCTCTGCCGAGGTGGTTGCCTCCTGCGGAGATCAGCGGTTCCAGGAGAAGATGCTGATCACGCATCGCGGGCTGAGCGGGCCGGCGATATTGCAGATTTCTTCCTATTGGAAGAAGCCGGAGCCGATCCTGATTGACCTGGCGCCTGGGCGCGAAATCACTGCCAGCTTTAGCGATCCGAAGCAGCCGAGAAATTTGGCGGCCGTGAAATCAGCTTTCCAATCATTTCTTCCCAATCGGCTTGCCAACCGGTGGCTGGATTTCCACGCGCCGGCAGCGTGGACGAATTCCGCTTTCGCTGAACTCGAGCGGCAGGTACATGCCTGGACGATCACGCCCGCAGGCACCGAAGGGTACGAGAAGGCTGAAGTGACCGCGGGAGGTGTGGACGCCGACGAACTGTCGGCGAAGACCATGGAAGCCCGCAAAGTCCCCGGCCTGTTCTTCATCGGAGAAGTGGTGGACGTAACCGGGCACCTGGGGGGATTCAATTTTCAGTGGGCGTGGGCGTCGGGCGCGGCGGCGGGGCGGGCAGTGTAAGCAGATCATGGCCTATCGGATTGCTTGATATGAGCAAGCGCATCTTACGGGGGCCCGCCTTGTCGCTCTCCGTATGCTTCTGAGGGGTTGTGAGGGTTGTAGCGAACGACGTAGTCTGACGCGGGGCAATCACCCATCCTGTCAGACACAAACTTCGGATCGGGATCGAGGTACCCCGATGCAGCCCAGACAGAGTACCGTTTGCCTTGCACGAAGTATTCCACGGAACATTGTCCAACATACATTGTGATTGGGAAACGCTGTGTCGGAGGTTCTTTCACAACCCTCGTGCCGGTTGGTATTCCCTTTACCGCAGGCCAGGTTTCCCGCAGGCGCTGATGTCTTTCCTGCCAGTATTGACCGCCGAAAACAGCCACCAGACACAAAACCACAATTGCGAAAACGGCGAGGCTTCGCCACCCAACGATGGGGTTGTCGACCGGCCTCGAAATGTCTTCCGATTTCACGCCTTTTGCGTCAATGCTCGGCGATGGCTCTGAATGAATTGTATCGTGTGTTCGATTGAGGAAGTACCCAATGTGAGTGGGTTTCTTGTGCACCCCAGTCCCGCGCATGACTTAGAATCCCCTCTTGCCCCTCTCCATCGAAAAGCTGGTTTACGGCGGCGACGGACTGGCCCGGCTGCCTGCCGACGAGCATGGGCGCGGCAAGGCCCTCTTCGTTCCTTTCGTGCTTGAAGGTGAAGAGGTTGCGGTGGCCGTCACCGAGCAGAAGCCGGGATTTGCGCGCGGCCGGGCCGAGCAGATCCTGAAGGCTTCTCCTTTCCGCGTCGCCCCAGGTTGTCCTTACTTTCAGCTTTGCGGCGGATGCCACTACCAGCACGCTGCGTACTCGCATCAACTGACCATCAAGACCGCTATCCTGAAGGAAAATCTTCGGCGGATTGCCAAGCTGGAATTGGAAAGCGAAATTCACGTTCATCCCTCACCGGAGTGGAACTATCGCAACCGCGCACGGCTGAAGGTTCGTACTGCGCCGGACTTCGCCCTCGGCTACTTCAAGTTCAATTCGCACGAGCTGCTGCCGGTTGAGCAATGTCCGATCAGCTCGCCGCTGATCAATCGCGCAATCGCAGTGTTGTGGCAAGCCTACGGAGGCGAAGCACCCTCGCCCGACCTGGATGGAATCCAGGAAATCGAGTTTTTCGCGAATTCCGACGACACGCAATTGCAGGTCGAAGCCTACTGCGGCCCGGATGTTAGCCCGTCCGTTGCCGCAGAGCAGGCGAAGGAGTTGAAGGCGCTGCTTTCTGAGGTCTCCGGAGTAGCCGTCTTCCGCAACGAAGTCCGCAGTCCCGAAACCATCGCCGGAGCCGGAACCCCGCAACTGACCTACGTTACTCAACACGCCTCCTACCGGGTCAGCGCCGGCTCCTTCTTCCAGGTCAACCGCCACTTGACCGACGAATTGGTAACTCTCGTCACCGCGGGTCGGTCAGGCCGCACCGCGCTTGATCTTTACGCGGGGGTCGGCCTGTTCTCCTCAGTTCTATCTCGGGAATTCGAGCGGGTCATCGCGGTCGAATCATCACCGCTTTCGTATGCCGATCTGCGCTACAATGCGCCTGGAAATGTGAAGGCAGTTCAGGCGATGTCCGAGCAGTACCTGAAAAACGTAAGCGGCAAGTTGCAGCCCGATCTGGTGGTGGTGGATCCGCCGCGGAACGGGCTGGGTGAACGCGTAGTCCACGCCCTGGTCTCCCTGGGAGCGCCGCGCATGACGTATGTCTCCTGCGATCCGGCTACCCTCTCCCGCGACCTGGGCCGCCTGCTGAACTATGGATATCGAGTAGAGCAGGCGCATCTGGTTGATCTGTTCCCCCAGACCTACCACCTGGAAAGCGTGTTTCATCTGGTGCGGTAAGCCTTCATTCGTGAGGGTATGAGTTCACAATTCAGCGCAACGGGTGTGCAAACCCCCCACCCTGTCTCTGCAAGAGGCGCAGAGACAAGGGTGGGCCACCCCTGTAGAGGCGCAGAGAGCAGGGTTGGGCTCCCGCGGCAGCCTCTGCTGTGGGCGGCATTCGCGTTCAGCGGCGGAATCTTGGCGGGTGAGTACCTGTGGCGCCCGCCGGTGTGGTGGCTGGTGGCGGCGGTGGCCTTTGGAGCGTTTACCGGTTTCTTTCGGCGGCGAAGGCCTTGGCTGGCTGGGCTGCTGAGCCTGAGTGTCGTGTTTCTTGCGGGCGCGATGAGCATCGAGTTGCGCACGCCGACCGATCCCGGTGCAGGCATTCTGCGTTTTGCCAATGGAGAGGAAGTCACCATCACCGCGCACGTGACCAACGACGGGGCTTTGCGGCAGGCAGGCCCCGGGACGCGGCAGGTGCTCGACGTGGAGACCGAGAGCATCGAAAGTGGAGACCGGTCAGTTGCGGTCCGCGCCGGAGTGCGCATCAGCGTTTACAGCAGAGACTTACCAGGCGAATCTGACGACCCGACCGACAGCGGCGCTGCGCGCTTATTCCGCTATGGCGAGCGGGTGCGCATTGTGGGCATGCTGCATCCTCCGCGCAATTTCCGCAATCCGGGAGCGTTCGACTACCGGGCTTACCTGGCGGACAACAGCATTGCAGCGCTCGGTTCGGCCAAAGCCGAAAATGTAGAGCGGCTACCGGGTTTTGCCGGCTCACGCCTGGAGCTCTGGCGAACCCGCATCCATCGCAGCATCATCGGGAAGATTCATGCGCTGTGGCCGCCGGAGCAGGCCGCGCTGGTGGATGCGATGGTCATCGGCGAGGACGATTTCATCGCGCGCGCGACTCGCACGGATTTCCAACGCTCCGGCACCTACCACATCCTGGTGGTTTCTGGAATGAACGTTGGGATTCTGGCCTTTGTGACGTTCTGGGTGTTGCGGCGGCTGCGAGTCAGCGACCTGGTGGCCAGCACGCTTACGATGGTGCTCTGCGTGGCCTACGCCTTTCTCACCGATGTTGGTCCGCCCATCTGGCGGGCCACCTTGATGCTGACTCTCTATCTGGGCGCGAGGTTGCTGTATCGCGAGAAGTCCATGCTCAACGCCATTGGCGCGGCGGCGCTGAGCCTGCTGGTGGCCGATCCGCGAGTCTTGTTTGGCGCCAGCTTTCAGCTGACCTTTCTGTCGGTGTTGCTGATTGCCGCGGTGGGAGTTCCGATCCTGGAACGCACCTCTCAGCCCTACTTACACGGCCTGCGCTATTTGGATTCGACTACCTACGATGTGACTCTCCCGCCACGCGTGGCGCAGTTCCGGCTTGATCTGCGGATGATTGCGGGACGACTGGGGCGGTTTCTGGGGAAGCGCATTCCGTTGCCGCTTCTGGCGGGGGGTCTGCGTGCGGTGCTTGCCGGCATTGAAGTGCTCGTCATCTCCGCGCTCATGCAGGTGGGCCTGGCGCTGCCGATGGCTTACTACTTTCACCGCGCCACGGTGGTGGGATTGCCTGCCAATATCGTGGTGGTGCCACTGACCGGGGTGCTCATGCCCACGGCGATCGCGGCGGTCGCTGCGGGCTGTGTGTCGCCGCTTCTGGCGAAAGCGCCTGCGCTGATTGCAGGCATCACCCTGAAGGTGATTTCCGGCACCGTGCACGGGCTGGGCATACTTCGGGTGGCCGATGTCCGCGTGCCTACGCCGGGAATGCTGGTGGTGCTGTCCGCGGTCGCCGCGCTCGCGGTCTGCATGATTTTGGCGCGCCGCCGAGCGCTACTTGCCACCGCCGGCCTCGCCGCGCTGCTCGCCAGCGCTGTCTGGATTTGTGCAGGTCCACTGCACCCCCAGCTTCGCACCGGAGTCCTGGAAGTCACCGCCATTGACGTGGGCCAGGGAGATTCCATTCTGCTGGTTTTCCCCGATGGACACACTTTGCTGGTGGACGCGGGCGGGCTGCCGCACTGGATGCACTCAGACTTTGATGTGGGGGAGAACGTGGTTTCACCTTACCTGTGGTGGCGGGGCATTGGCCGGCTCGACGCGGTGGTGGCCACCCACCCCCACGCCGACCATATCGGCGGCATGGGGGCAATTCTGGCCAACTTCCGTCCCAGGGAGTTGTGGCTGGCGGTGGATTCGGAGAGCGCGGACTTGACTCGGCTGCTGCAGGAAGCGAAGGAGTTGGGCGTCAGTGTGGTGCCGCGCAAGGCGGCAGATGACTTTGCCTTCGGCGGAGCGGCCATTCGCATTCTGGCGCCTGCAGCCGATCCCGGCACGCGGGTCTTGCGGCCGAACGACGATTCCCTGGTGATGAAAGTCACGTTTGCGAACACCTCGGCCCTGTTGGAAGGCGATGCTGAGCCACAAGCGGAACGGGAGATTACGGGAGAACAGCCGCAGGCCGATCTGCTGAAGGTGGCGCATCACGGCAGTGCGAAATCAACCATTCCCGAGCTGCTGGACGCGGTGCGGCCGCGTTTTGCGGTGATTTCCGTGGGCGCAGGGAACAGTTACGGGCATCCCCGCGAGGAGGTGCTGGAGAGGCTGGCGGGAGCGGCGGTCAGAACCTATCGGACCGACCTTGACGGGGCCGTCACGTTCTATCTCGACGGCGATCGGGTCACTCCGCAGGTGGCTCATCGCTGAGGTCGATTTCGGCGGTCTCATCCCCTGGCGTTTGCCGGTATTCCTCGATCACGCGGCGGGCCTCGTCGGCATCTTCCTCGCGCACCAGGATGACGGTGCCGCCGACTCCGGGAAGGATGTCCTGCTGGGCGTCGAGGGAAGTCATGTCGGCGTCGATGCCGGCAGACTCCAGCAGCCCGCGCACCACCAGGGCCTCGGACTCCTGTTCGGTGTCGAACACGCGCACCAGCTTCTCGTTCGGATTGGGACGTTCTTCGGTTTCGTTGGTGGAACCAGGGCGGTCTTCCATCGCTCCTCCCGTCTTGACGGCGTATCGGACCTCTGCCACGAAGCCCGGATCGCGCTTAGTGATTCTAACTCCCCCGGGGCGGGATCGGGATGGCGTCGGGCAGAATGGCCCCAAGCTGCGTCCTTTCACGAAGTTAATGCTCTCGGACACTTCGGTAATTGCCCGCACCAATGGGCGATTGCATTTCACCGGCATTTGCCCGCAGAATCGGGGCAGTCAGGGGGCGCAACGTCGCCTGGCGGTGGAACATCTAAACTGGTGGTCGGATGGGGCGCAGGCGGTGGGGCTGCGGGCCGTGTCCGACTTGGGGGGCCCATGGATGGTCTGCAACCGAACGAACGGTCTGGAAGCGCCGGAAAAGATTCAGAAAGCCTAAGCGAGACACAGGAGGAAGCGCGAAAAATCCGGCGGCTGCAACTGATGATCAGTATGGTCATGTCGGTCATCAGCCAGGACGCCAATCTTACCGTGGAAGAAGCCTCCGAGCTGGTGGCCGGCGCCAAACGCGCCGCCCTGGCCATGTTCCCGGATAAAGAGCTCGCCTACGATATCCTCTACAAGCCCCGCCTGCAGCGGCTGATGAAGGAAAGATTCCGGCTGCAGTAAGAAATACTGTTGATTCATGATCGATGATGGAAGGGCGGGGTTCTGTCACCCGAGTGATGTGCGCGATTCGGCTACTTGGACTTTCTCCGCTGCGCCCCGTGCCAAATGGTACTGATCATCACGCGGCTGTGCTGCACCTGGTAGAGCATCACATATGGAGTGCCTCCGATAATGGAAAGAGGAACCTATGAAACACTTCACGTTCCTTGTGGTCGCAATTGCAGCAATCGTAGGTCTCGTCGTTTTCAATGTCCCGGCACCAGGACACGCGGGCACGCCGCCCGCACCGTACGTTACGGAAATTCCCCACGGATACCGTGACTGGCGGTGGATTTCCTCGGCCCACGAAGCCGGCAACCTCAATAGTTTAGGTGCTGTTTTGGGTAACGATATTGCCATCAAAGCCTATCGCGAAGGGAGGCTCCCATACCCCGACGGCTCAATCATCGCTGCTCTGCATTACCGCCACGTTCCGTCGGATGAAAACAACAAGGTCTTCGGCCAAGTGCAGTCTTTTGTTCCCGGCGCTCCCACCAACATTCAGTTCATGGTCAAGGACTCAACAAAGTACGCAGCCACCGGCGGCTGGGGATTCGGTCACTTCCAGGACGGCAAAGCTGCCGACGCGGCTTTCATGCAGCCCTGCTTTCCCTGCCACCAGAAGGCCAAAGCGACCGATCTTGTCTTCACTCGTTATGCACCCTGATTGCCGGGAATAGAGCAGGGGGCATAAGCCGCCGTGCGGGAGGGGTTGAATGGCGGAGCGTCACTAGAAAACCAGTGTCGTAAGCTTGTGGGACGGATATAGCTTCCCAAAAACAGCGCTTGATCAGTAGAAAGGCGAACCGAAGCGCAAGCTTGTGCAAACGCTTGATGTGGCCAATAAGGTGTCGTTCGATCTATACGAACGAGATATTCAGTTCTTGCCGGGTTCGTAATATTTGCCATTCACTTCTTCCCCCATCACGGCAAAATCGCATTTGGACGTTTCGAGCGGATCAGTCTTGAAGGCGAAGTTGATCGATGGCACTCGCACGCTCGCTTCCAATTTCGCGATCGCCTTAAAGCCTTCAAACCGATACTGCCGCATCGGATCTTCGTACTTGACCGATTCGTCAGTGGAGGTAAAGACGAGCTTGAAGTCGAGAAACGCCGGGGTGGTCTCGGCATCCATTGCCGGCCAACGTGGCTGGTCGATGATCGGCACGTTGGTCATCTGCAATGTGGCGGTCTTTCCGTCCGAGCTGAACGTCAGTCCGCCCACAGGCACTGGAGTGACCCAATAAAGACCTTCGGGCGAGATCGGCGAATGGAAATCATGAACCTGGTTCGCAGGGACAGCCTGTCCCTTGAATAGGGTCAATCAGGTGTGGGCGAATACGCCTTGATGCGCCTGCCGCGCCGCCCAGTACTCTCCCGCCATGTAGCTGTAGTCCGTAGTCGGTGTTCCCCATGCCTCGCGATTGCCTTGGTTGTCTTCCCCTATGCCGTGAAAGCCGCTGCAGCGGGCCAGCTTTCCTTTGAAGTGATAGATGTTCGAAAGCTCGACGTTCGGACCTGCGGGTTGATTGTGATTCCCATTTTTATCGAGCCACGGGATAGGATACGGACACGATCCACCGTTTGAAGGCTCGCGGTTTTGCGGAATGGGAGGCGCGCAGCGTTGCGGCAGGGATTGAGACTGAACCGGCATTGCGCGCACGAAGGTTCCTACGGCGGTGGCGACGAGTCCGAGCCAGCGCCGGCGCGTGAGTCCAATTGCGTGACTGTCAATTTGAGCCATGAATGCCTCCTTTTCGGTCACGTGAACATCTGGACCGATAGTCTAATCCCAACCACCCAACTGGCGATAAATCGCCCTCTCACTCATTGACCCTGCTGGGACTGCCGGTCTAGACTCGTTTCCCGGTGGGGGATTCCATGAAACGCATCGTCTTGCTGATCGCAATCGTAGTGTCATTTGGCTTAGCCACGCTGGCCGACGAGGGCCATCACCACGAAGACCTTACGGCCAGCCAGTTGGGGACCGTCCATTTTCCGGTCTCTTGTGAGGCTTCCATGCAGGTGCCGTTCGAACGCGGGGTGGCGCTGCTGCACTCCTTTTGGTACGAGGAGGCGCAAAAGGAATTTGAGGACATCGCGAAGCATGACCCCCATTGCGCCATGGCGCATTGGGGCGTCGCCATGAGCCTCTGGCATCAGCTATGGGATACTCCGAAGGCTGACACTCTGGCGCAAGGCGCGGCCGAGGTGAAGAAAGCCAAGGGGCTGCATCCCAAGACCGACCGGGAGCGGGATTACATTGCGGCCATCGGTGCCTTCTATGAGGATTCCAAGAAGGATCACCAGACAAGAGCGACCGCTTACTCCAAAGCGATGGAGCGCATGTATCAGCGCTATCCCGAGGACCGCGAGGCAGCGGCCTTCTATGCGCTGTCGCTGCTGGCATCCGAACCCGATCACGACACCACCTTCGCCCACCGCAAGCAGGCCGCCGCAGTGCTGGAGAAGCTGTTCGCGGAGGAGCCCGATCATCCCGGAGTGGCGCACTACCTGATCCACAGTTATGACAAGCCGCAACTCGCGGAACTGGGGCTGCCGGCGGCGCGGCGCTACGCGAAAATCGCGCCTGCAGCCCCGCACGCGCTGCACATGCCGTCGCACATCTTTGCCCGGCTGGGGTTGTGGCAGGAGGACATTGAATCCAATCTGGCTTCCGTCGCCGCCACCCGCAAGACTGCTGCCATGCACATGGGTGGAGAGGCACATCAGTTTCATGCCATGGACTTTCTCGATTATGCCTATCTGCAGATCGGACGCGAGGACGAAGCGCAGAAGCTGGTGGACGAGATAAACGCTATGCCGCCGCAGCAGGACATGTACGGCATGGGGGATCCACGGCCCTGGGCGTTGGGAGAATTTTCCGCAAGAAATGCCATCGAGTTGCATCATTGGCAGGAAGCGGCGGCTCTAACGCCGCCTGCCGGGGCGCGGCCGGGAACGAATTCCGTCGTCTATTGGGCCCGCGCCATCGGCGCCTCGCGCAGCGGTAACCTGGAACAGGCCCGCAAGGATGTTGCAGAGATTGAGTCCATCCGCAAGACCGCGGCCGCTAACAAGAAAACCGGTCTCGCCTATGTAGCTGGTCTGGAAGAGAAGGAAGCCCAGGCCTGGCTGGACTTTGCTGAAGGAAAGGGCGATTCAGGTGTGCAGACCCTGCGCTCCATCGCGGAGCAGGAAGAAGCCGAAGGCGAGGAAACCGGGGCATTTCCGGCCCGCGAACTGGCGGCCGACATGCTCCTCGAGATGAAGCATCCTGAGCAGGCGCTAGCCGAGTATGAAAAGGACTTGAAGTTCAATCCCAACCGCTTCGATGGATTGTATGGAGCCGCCCGTGCCGCGGAGATGGCCGGCAAGGCAAAGGAAGCCAGCACCTACTACGCCCAACTGGTGAAAACGTGCGCTGGTTCCAACTCGGACCGGCCGGAGCTGGCGCATGCGCGGGCGTTGCTGGCGCAGAAGTGAATTGACGATTGCCAATTGGCGAATGCCAATTGCAAACCGGTTCTCAAATTGACGCTTGGCATTTGAAAATTGGAAATCGCATCATTGTTTGTCCAGCCTCTGCATCCGGAATAGTAGGGTTCCCCATCCCAGCTTTGAGCGCATCTGCACCGGAGTGCGGTTGGCATCGTCGGTGAACCAGACGAACACCGAGCCCTTGCCCTTCATCGGCCCGGAGATGGCTTCGGCTTTGACCCGGATGGTCTGATACGTGCCGAGCGGCACCTTGACCCGTTCCCGGGCTTCCACCTTTGCGGTGACGTCTGCTGTCTTTCCCCCGTCGTTCAGCGAGAAAGTGTAGCTGTCACCTGTCTGCAGCGGCAGTGAGGCCAGGTAGTAGAAGCCGCTGACGACATCGGTCACACAAGTGGGAATGTCGTTCTGCGCGTGCTTCAATTCAGCAGTCTTGAGATTCTTCTCGTCCAGCACACTCTTGCGCCGGGCATAATCAAAGACGATAGTCGTGTCGCGCTTATGGGATCCTTCCTCGGTGTGCTTGGTGACATGGAGAGAGCAGAAGCTGTGGGGGCTGAACCACGCCTCAAAGCGGTCGTGGACCTTGTAAAGAACGTTGACCACGCCGGTGGAATCGGCGGTGGCGGCCACGTGCTGCTCCGTTCCTGACGACTCGAGTCTCACGGTGGCGTTGCCGGCGGTGAACAGGTGCCACTCCACGGTGTACACATACTTCTGGCCGCTCGGAAATTGATAGTTCGGGGGCGGAGGGATGATCTGGGAGGCCGGGGCCGCACTCACGGTCGCCGTAGGTGCCCCCTGCGATGAGGACGGGGTGGCCGTTTGTCCCAGGGCGGCGGCCCACGCCACACATAGGGAATAGGCCAGAGCCGACATGACGAAGTTGCGCATGCGTTGTTTAGACGAACCAGCTGAGAATATGGTGAGACGCTGAAGACCGGGCCGCAGGATGCTTGTTCGCCCCGGTCAATTAGAAATCCAATACAGCTTAACCAGCAGGGCTGCCATCATCGCAACTGCCCCGACAGTGGCATTGTACTCGCGGTGCTGGCGATACAAGTCCCAGGAAAACTCGCGCTCGCGGTTACCAAAGGGCGTGAGGCGGGGCAACAAGCTCGGTACTGCCTTCGCGTAGTCTGCAAACTCGGGAAAGCGCTCGCGAAGAAATCTTTCCTCCGATCGGATTACCGGCAGGTAGATGGCGAAGAAGAAGACCGCTATGGCCGCCGCGATCCACCAACTTCGGGCGGCGAGTGCGAATCCAGCTGCGAGGATGAGTGAACCCAGATAAAGCGGGTTGCGCGTATAGGCATAAGGTCCGCCGGTGGTGAGCTGTTGGTTTTTTTGCACGTGGCCGGAGGCCAGGGCGCGCAGCACCAGACCCGGGATCAACACCACGGCGCCCATCACCAGCGACATCACCGTCGGTTTCGCCAGCCACAAGTACAGCGCGGCGAAGGCAAATCCCAGCGGCACCCGGATGCGGCGCGCGATTCTGGACCAGCTAACCACGGCAACTCCTCAGGAGCTGGCGGGCAGCGGCGACCACATGCTCCGGCGCGATCTCGAGGAGTCCCTCGTCTGGCTGGGGATGGCGGGTATGAGTGGTAGGGCTCGCCGGGTTGCGCAGCACGAGGCTACGAGTGCCGAAGGGCCCGTTGCGCGCGGGATTGGTGGGGCCAAATATGGCCACTACCGGGATGCGCAGAGCCGCGGCCAGGTGCATGGGGCCGGTGTCTCCGCCGATGAATAGGCGCGCGCGCCGGGTGAGTGCGATCAACTGGGTCAGCGAACGGGAGATGCCCTTGGCCGCACCCGCGCCGGCTGCTTCGACCTGCCGCGCCAACTCCTCCTCGCCGGGGCCAAAATTAATCAGCGACTGTAAACCATCCTCTGCCAGCTGCCGGGCCACGTCACCATACCGATTGGCGGGCCAGCGCTTGGCGCCCCAGCCGGCGCCAGGATTGAGCAGCACGAAATCACGGACACCGAGACCTTGCAGGCGGCGGTTGCATTCCTCCTCTACGGCTTCGTCATATGGGAGTTCGACCTGCGGCATCTCAAGCGGCCCGCCGGCAATGGCTTCCGCGAGAGAAAGATTCTGCTCCACGATGTGCGTGCCTCGGGCCATCACCTGCCGTGTGTAGAACATGCTGGCGGCGTTTTCCCGCGGCTGGGCTAGCCCGAAGATCACCGGCGCGCCTGACCAGCGGGCCAGCAGGGCGGAACGCACGGCGCCCTGAAAGTCCGCCGCGACTTCGTAGCGCACTGAGCGCAACTCGCTCAGTCCGGCGGCGACTTGTTCCCAAGTCTGGCTGGAAAGCAGGGCTTTGCGCCACTTCGCCGTGTTTACGGTGTGAATCCGGTCTACCAGCGGCCGTTGCCGCGAGCGCGGCCCACTGTGCGGCGTGGGCAACGTGCATAGCAATTCTGCCCAGCGCTCCTCGACCAGCCATCCGATGGTGGCCTGGGGAAACGCCTGCCGCAACGCACTTACCGCGGGTAAGGTGTGAATGATATCGCCCATGGCGCTGAGGCGCACAATCAGCAACCGCTGAATCGGGCGGGGCGCGCTGTTCTCCAGCGCTGAAGTTGTGGCCTGCGTGGACATGCTCAGGAACGCCGTTCCAGGCGCGAGCGGATGATCTGGCTGGCCGAATGGTCCTTGGGATCGCCGACGATCTCCACCCGGCCTCCGTATTCGAGCACCACATCGCGCTCAGGAACGGTGGCGGCAGTATAGTCGGTGCCCTTGGCGTGGACGTCTGGGCGGATCTCGCGGATCAGAGCGCGCACATCCGGCTCGGGAAAAATCACGACTGCGTCCACATCGGCCAATGCCGACACTATCTCGGCCCGCTCGTGCGCAGGCATCAGCGGACGGCCGGTGCCTTTCAGCGCGCGTACGGATTCATCGGAGTTGATGGCCACCACCAGCCGCCCGCCCAATTCCTTGGCGGCATGCAGGTAGCGTACATGTCCCACATGCAGAAGGTCGAAGCAGCCATTGGCCAGGGTGATGCGCTCACCGGCATGCCGCCACTCGGCCACGCGCTGGCGCAGTTCTTCGCGACGCAAAATTTTGTTGGCGCTCAATGGGACCTGGTTGCCGGCGGAGCCTTTTCCAACGCGTCCAGCAGTTCCTGCTGGCTCACCGTGGCGGTGCCGCGCTTCATCACCACGATGCCGCCGGCGTAGTTGGCCAAATGCGCTGCCTCTTCCGTGCTGGCCCCGGCCGCCAAAGCTGCCGTGAACGTGGCGATAACGGTGTCCCCCGCCCCCGTCACGTCCGCCACTTCGTCGGAACCAAAGATCGGGATGTCCACCGGCTTGTGCTTTGCAGCAAAAGCCACCATGCCGTCGCGTCCCCGCGTGATGACCAGTGACTGCAGCTTCATGCGCGACATGATCTGCTCGCCCGCAGTGCACACTCGAGACCAGTCCTGCCCAATGCGGACGCCCATGGCTTCTTCTACCTCGGGCTCATTGGGCGTAGCCGCCGTGACTCCGGAATATTGCAGCAGGCGGTAACGCGAATCCACGATCACCGGCAGGCGATCCAGCCGCCCGCGCTCGCGAATCGCGTTCAGGATCGCCGGGGTTGCGGCGCCGTAGCCGTAGTCGGAAACCAACAGGGCGTCAGAAGCGCGCGCGTACTCCCGCGCTGCCAACACCAATTCACGCTTGAGGTGGCCATTGGGCTCGGATTCCGGTTCGCGATCCACCCGCACCACCTGTTGTCGCGCCGTGTGGGTCATACCGGCCAGGATGCGGGTCTTTGTCACCGTGGTGTAATTCTTGTCTTTCAAAACGCCGCTGATGGGAATGTGTTTGTGACGGAAGGTCTTGAGCAGCAGGCGGCCGGGTTCATCGTCGCCCACCACGCCCACGGGGAGCACATTCACCCCCAGGTCGGCCAGATTGTTGACGGCATTCGCCCCGCCGCCCGGAACTACGGTGCGCTCACGATGCTTGAGGATCAGCACGGGCGCCTCCCGCGAGACCCGCGAAATTTCCCCGAAGACGAACTCGTCGGCCACCAGATCTCCGATCACGGTGACCGTGACATTCGGAAACGCTTCGACGATCTTCCTCAGCCGTCCGGCTTCCTTGGGATGGGTGGTCATTGGTAGTGCGCCGGGGGGTGCCGCGCCCAGCGGAACTCAAGATTCTCTCATGCCGGGCGCCTGCGCTCCGCGATCACTCGCAGCATAGTATCCACGGCGTTAGTGGCATCCACCAGGTCCATCTTGACCGGAACCACGGCCACGGGTTCCAGCGCGGAAAGATATCCTCCCAAGTTGATGGCGTCTTTCTCCGTGGTGACGAAGCCCCCACCTTCGCTCCGCTGGCGCAACTCTAACAGGTCGCGGATGTCCCGCTCGGTGTAGGCGTGGTGGTCACCGAATATCGCCTCGGCCGCAGGCTCAATCCCTGCTGTACGGAGCTGCAGCAGAAAATTCTGCGGCCGGGCGATTCCGCAGAACGCCACCGGGCTGGGCGGAACATGGCTGGGCAGAATGGCGCGGCGCACGCGCCATACCAGCTTGCCATCCAGCGGGAAGGACTCCGGGGAAGCGCCGCTGGTAAGGACCACAACGTCGGCCCGTCGCAAGGAAGTCAGCGGTTCGCGCAAGCGCCCGGCGGGGAGCAACCGGTCGCGGGCATCTTCGGGAGTGGTGAGAACGATGTCGAAATCGCGCGCCAGGGCACGATGCTGAAAACCGTCGTCCAGCAGGTGCAACTGCGGACCGAATCTTGCTTCCGCCGTGCGCCCGGCCTGATAACGGTCTTCCCCGACCACCACAGGGACTGCCAGCCGTCGCGCCAGGAGCAGCGGTTCATCGCCGAAGTCACAGGCTGGGCCGCCGGGATCCACCACCGCCACCCCCCGCGTCTTACGCCCGTACCCGCGGCTAAGAATATCGAATCTCAGGCCGCGGGTCTTCAGCAGTTGTCCCAGGAGGATGACGAACGGTGTTTTGCCGGAGCCGCCCACGGAGAGGTTGCCGACACTGATGACCGGCGCCTCCAGCCTCTTGCTGGGCAGAAGGCCGTGGTCATAGAGCGCATTGCGCGCCCGCACGCTAAAGCCGAAGATGGCAGCCAGCGGATTCATCGTTGCAGGTTCTACGTAACGACGGTTCCTTGCAGGGACGGATCTTTGACGCGTCCCGCCGGGTTAGAAACCCGGCCCACACTACCCGGGGTTCCCATGGCCCATGCTGCTTACCGCCGTAGAACCGGTATGATCGAGCAATCTCTCCAGCGCGGCGAGCGTCCTGTCGGTTGCCCCCATCTGTTCGCGCAAGGTTTGGGCGGCCCGCTGCCCGAGCGCTTTCCGCTGCGCTGGGTTGGAAATGAGCTCCATGAAGACCAGAGGAAGGTCCGCTGGATCCACCACCCGCACGGCCTGGTGGTCTTCAAACAGTCTCACAATATCGCGGAAATTCTCCGTATGATTTCCGACCAGAATGGGCACGCCGTACTGTGCCGGCTCGAGGATGTTGTGCCCGCCGCGCGGAACCAGGCTTCCTCCGACAAAAGCTATGTCCGCCAGAGCGTACAAAGAAGCCAGTTCGCCCATGGTGTCGAGCAGCAGGACTCCGCCGCTGATCGGGCCTCCGCTCCACAATGAGCGCCGCCAGAACTGCACACCGAGGTGTTCCAGCAACTGAGCCACTGCGGTAAAGCGCTCAGGGTGACGCGGCGCCAGGATCATGACCGCCCGAGGATGGCTGGCCAGCACATTCTCGAACGCGCGCAGCAGCAGTGGCTCTTCGTCATCCACCGTACTGCCGCAGACGATCACGGGGCCAGCCCCAGCCTGCTCGAATCCGTTTCGCAGACCGGCGACGACCGGCGGCGGCGCCGGCGGCGCCACATCAAACTTCAAGTTGCCGCTCACCTGCACGCGCTCCTCAGGTGCTCCTATCTCAGTCAGCCGCTGGCCGTCCGAATTGGTCTGCGCCAGAAAAAGATCCACTTGCCCTAAGACTGGCGTCAAGAGTCGCCGCATCCGGCGGTACCCGGGCCAGGAGCGGTCCGAGATGCGGGCATTTACCACGGCGAGGCGGGCGCCGCTGCGGTGTGCGAGACGCAGGAAGTTCGGCCAGAATTCGGTTTCCGCGATGACCACCAGCTGCGGCCGCAAGGCCTCCAGATAGGGCCGTATGGCGAATGCAAAATCCAACGGGAAGTAGAAGACGTTTTCCTCCCCGAAGCGCTTGCGGGCCAGCTGCTGGCCGGTGTCCGTCGTAGTGGAAACCACCACTCGATACTGCGGAAAGTGCCGCCGAATCTCGCCAACCAGCCCGCTTACCGCGAGCACCTCGCCAACCGAGACCGCATGCACCCAGATCGTCTCCTGCGTGGGCGTTTGCGCCAGCCTCGCCGGCACCTTCCCCAGGCGTTCCCGCAGTCCGGCGCGGTACTTGCCGTGGCGCGTCATCTGCAGCAGCCAGTAGGGAAGGCTCACCAGCAGCCAGCCCGCCAGCAGCGCGCTATAAATCCAGTACATGAGGGAAGGGACATTCTAACCGTTGATTCCCAAGGCCGCACCCAGGCACCACCGCTGGCGCAGTCCGCATCCTATAATCGAGAACATGCTCAGCCAACGTTTATTGCTGGTTACCGCCATTGTGGGGATTGCTGCTTTAAGCTCCGTGGTTTGCCTGGCGTCCAAGGAGTTTGTGATGCCGACGGCGCAGCCCGCCAAGACCTACCCGGCGCGCGACGAGCATCCCATGGAAAAAGTCACTGTCGCTGTAGACCCGTACGACATGGCCGACAAGGCCAATATCTTCTCGGTGCACTACAACGATCTGGGTTTCATGCCCTTGTTTGTGGTGGTGACCAACGACGGCGACCAGCCAGTCTCGCTGACTGACATGAGGCCGGAGCTGATCACCGCGGACCGGAGCAAGATACCTCCTGCCACTCCGGATGATATCTATCGCCGGCTCTCGCATCCCTCGGCCAGCGCGGGCCGGCCGACGCCTATACCTTTTCCCACAAAGAAGGTGAAAGGCGCGGTCAGCAAGCAGGCGCAGGAAGAAGTTCAGAGTGCGCAATTCGGCGCCCTCGCAGTGGAGCCGCACGCCACTCAGGCCGGCTTCATGTTCTTTGACGTGTCGGGAATCTCCACGCCTCTGGCGGGTGCCCACTTCTACCTGCTGGGAGTGCGGGATGCCAAAGGGAACGAACTGATGTATTTTGAAGTTCCACTGGAGAAATACCTCAGCGCGCCAGCCAAGCCCAACTGAATCGCGGGCGTTACCCCGCAAAGGCAATGAGTCGGCCACCAAGCCGGACGGCACGCGGGCCCGACTATAATCATGGTTTATGGCCACGACCTCGGACACCTCGGTGGCGGCCCGCGCCCGGTATGAGCCGGTCATCGGCCTGGAGGTGCACGTCCAGCTGCTGACCGAGTCGAAGATCTTCTGTTCGTGTTCGACGCGGTTCGGCGATCCGCCTAATACCAACGTCTGCCCGGTCTGCCTGGGATTGCCGGGAGCGCTCCCGGTGCTGAACCGCAGGGCGGTGGAGTTCGCGATACGGGCGGCGATGGCGCTGAATTGCCGCATCAACGAGACTTCGATCTTCGCGCGCAAGAATTACTTTTATCCCGACCTGCCCAAGGGCTACCAGATTTCGCAGTACGACAAACCGTTGGCCGAGTTCGGCTGGATTGAGATTTCGGTGGCCACCGGCAAGAAGAAGATCGGCATCACCCGGGTGCACTTAGAGGAAGACGCGGGCAAGAGCCTGCATGAGGGCTTTCCGGACTCTGAGGAGACGACCGCAGTCGATCTGAACCGCAGCGGCGTGCCGCTGATCGAGATCGTCAGCGAGCCCGACATTGCCTCGCCGGACGAGGCTTACGAGTATCTGACGCGATTGAAGGAAATCATCCTCTACACCGGGGTGAGCGACTGCAACATGGAGGAGGGCTCGCTGCGCTGCGATGCCAACGTGAGCGTGCGTCCGCGCGGGCAGAAGGAGTTTGGCACCAAGACCGAGGTCAAGAACGTCAATTCGTTCCGCTTCATCCGCGAGGCGCTGGAGTACGAGATCGAGCGTCATATTGGGGTGATCGAGTCCGGTGGCAAGATTACGCAGGAGACCCGCCTGTACAACGCGACCGAAGGCAAGACCTACGGCATGCGCTCCAAGGAGCAGGCGCACGACTACCGCTACTTTCCCGAGCCCGACCTGCTGCCGCTGGTGGTGGATGAGAAGTGGCAGGCGGAGATTCGCGCGACGCTGCCTGAGTTGCCCGAGGCGCGGCGAAAGCGCATGGTGGCGGATTACGGCATTACCGAGTATGACGTGCAGGTGTTGACCTCGACCCAGGCGCTAGCCGACCAGTTTGAAGCTGCGGCCAAGGCGGCGAAGAGCCCGAAGCGTGTCGCCAACCTGGTGCAGAGCGAACTCATGGGGCGCCTGAAGGCCAAGGGCCTGGAGATCGAGCAATCTCCGATTTCGATGAAGGGTGTGGCCATGTCAGCCGATCTGGTGGAGAGCGGGGCAATCTCGGGCAAGATGTTAAAAGACCTTTACGACCTCTGCTTCGAGCGCAACCAGGACTTCCCGGCGGTGTACGAGAAAGAAAAGCCGCAGCAGATCACCGACACGTCGGCGATTGAGAAAATCATTGATGAAGTGATCGCGGCGAATCCCAAGCAGCTCGAGCAGTATCGCGGTGGCAAGAAGACCGTGCTGGGATTCTTCGTGGGCCAGGTGATGAAAGCGTCCAAGGGGCAGGCCAATCCTCAGCTGGTCAATGAGTTGCTGGCGAAAAAGTTGCATTAGACGAGCCGGACCCTCCCACCGGCCAGCAACTTCCGTCATGTGAATCGGGTTCCCCGGCCCGATACCATAGACAAGCGCATCCCCCGCCCCGAGATTGGCCCATGAAAATCGACCGTATTATCAGCATTGCCACGCTAGGCGCTTCTCTTATCGCCATCGTCCTAGTGTTGAAGCGGCCACAGCCGGTAGCGACGCCGCAGCCGCCGGCGGTCGCCGCGGCCAATGCCCAGTCGTTTCAGCAGAAGGTGCAGCAACTCGATCAGCCCAGAGACCCCAGTCAGCCTCCTGCCGAAGTCCACGTCACCTCTGACGAGGTGAGCGCGGCGATCGCCCAAGCCGCCGGGGCCCTGCCCACGGCGCTTGCTGGGCAATCCGGCTCGGATGGTTCTTTGTCCTCGCCCGACGCGGTCGTCGCCCCGGGCCAGCCCGATATCAAGGACTACCAGGTGAACTTTGACGGCGACATTGCCCGAGGCCAGTTTGTGGCTAGCGTTGGCGGTAAAGACGTGGTGGTTACCCTCGCAGGCCACCTGGGATCGAAAGACGGCTACGCCACGTTCGATCCCACCGAGTTCAAGGTGGGCGACTTGAGCATCCCGGTGTCGCTGGTCAATGACGCCCTGCAGAAAAAGCTGGCCGAGCAGCGCGATCGTCTGAAGCTGCCCGACAACGTGGGCGGCATCAAGGTGGAGGATGGCGAACTGGTGATGACGCAGAAGTGACCGCGCATACCGCGGCGTCTGAGCCGCGGGCGGTCATCCTGAGCGCAGCGAAGGATCCCTACCGCCGTCAGTTGTGCTTGATGAACTCCCCGGTTTTCTTCCCGGTCAGATCGTTATAGAGCGTGACCAGCCACTGCTCACTGGTGATGAAGTCTCCCGACCACTTCTGCCAGGGGGCGAGCACGTTCTCTTGCTTCAACTGATCCAGTGACTTGCCCTGCTTGATTCCGTTCTCAACTACCGCCTTCGTTTCTTTCAGCATGGTAAGGAAGTTGCGAAGGTCATCCAGGTTTGAAAGCGACCCGTGGCCGGGGATGACCTTCACATCGGCGGGCAGCTTGGGAATGATCTGCTCCAGCGCGGAGATCATGCCTTCGACACTGCCCCCGCCGCTGAGATCGACGAAGGGAAATCCATAGGTGACGAAGTCGTCTCCCATGTGCACCACGTTCGACTTGGGGAAAAAGATGACGCTGTCGCCATCGGTGTGCCCGCTGGGAAAGTGCAGGGCGCGGATGTCTTCGCCATTGAGGTGGACGGTGACGTCGTGGTCAAAGGTGATGATGGGCAGGGCTTCTTTGGGCTGCGGCTTGGCCGGGAAGCTGACAGCGCCGTAGTTGCCCGCGGTGCCGCCTTCTTCCAGGCGCTTGCGCACGTTGTCCTGGGCAATGATGGGTGCGGTCTGCTGGAAGATCGCATTTCCGCCGGTATGGTCCTCGTGGTAATGGGTGTTGATCACGAAGCGCACCGGCTTGTCAGTGATCCCCTTGAGCGCAGCCTTGATCTTATCCGCCAGCGGGGCGTACTGGTCGTCCACGATGACAATGCCATCGTCGCCGACCGACGCGCCGATGTTGCCGCCCGCCCCCTGCAGCATATAGACGTTGCCGGAGACCTTGCTGACCTTCATTTGGACTTTGCTGAAGTCCCGGTCCTGGGCGGTGAGCAGACATGATCCGAACAACAGCACGATGACAGACATGCGAACCGAAGCCATACAGTTTCCCACTCCAAATGGAATTGGGTGGAAATTGTAAATGGCGGGAGGATTTTTCACCATCGGCTCACCCGTCGGTTTGCTAGGAGAAGTCATCCTGAGACCGAAAGGTCGAAGCATCCGGCGTGCGCCGGCTTTCTGCCTGGGTCGTGCGTATTGCGGCTGCGCGCAGGATCCCTCACCCGGCTGAACTGCGCCGGGTTCGGGATGACGCCGATTTGAATGGCCTGACTATGCCGTACCACCCGGACCGGCGTCATCCTGAGCCCGAGAGGGCGAAGGATCTTGCGCGCAGCGGCACGGCGTGCGGGGCGAGAGATATTTACTCCAGGGTGCCCTGGAACAGGGTGCGCACCTGATCGCCAATCACGCGATCGACCACAAACACGCTGCCTGCATCGGAAATCTGGCGGAGAAGCAGATCGCCGCGGCCATCGCCGTCGGCGTCCACTGCGTCAACCAACTCCAGGCGCGGCTCCACGTCCATGTGCTGGTTGTCAGTTGTGTCAACCAGCACCTTGTGGAGCTCTCCATAGATGTCATTCCGGGCTACCAGTGTGACGTAGTACTGCAATCCCGTCGCGGTTGTTGCTGGGCGCTGTGGCATATGCGCCTTTGCAGTCAGCACCAGCACGGGCTCGTTATTGCTCGCAAGGTCGAATACCCGGAGTTGGACATCGTCAAAACTGGGCTGCGGTGCCTTGACTGCGGCTTTGCCTCGCCGGGCGGGCCGGGCTGGTGGCGCTGCCTCGATCGTCTCTGACGCCAGACGCTTAGCGCGCGCCTCCACCTCGGCACTGGCCAACGCCAGCATCTTTTGGCGGAACTGCTGCTCTTCTTCCGGCTTGAGGTCGTAGGTAAACGGCATGGGTTCGGGACCACCCGCATCGGAGATCGCAGGAAAAATCCGCACCGTCTGAGCCGCCCCCTTCATCACCGGCGCAGGCGACGATGCCTGGGCCGGTTCCTGCGGCGGCGAAGGGAGTGGTTTCCCGCGTCTCAATACCGGGTGATCGGTATCGGCAGAGGCCGGAGATGGGGCCGGGGGTGTCGCCGGATTAGAAGCGGGAGCGACAGCCGGCGCTTGCGCTGGCGGCAGTGTTGGTTCTGTCGGCTTCGGTCTCTCGGAGCTGGGACGTCGCAGCCGGGGTGGCCCCTCCACATCCTCGTCCGGGGGTCTCGCGGGAAGTGCAGCTTTTCGGGATTGGGGCGGCGCTGCGCCTTTGGGCTGCCACGTCCCCTGACCGACCCAGGAATTCCTGACCTGCAGCGCGCCGGTCACCGTGAACAGGCCTTGCGACGTTCCGGTGCGTTCTCCTTCATAGATCGTGCCCGACTCCAGCGCCATGGGCACGGGATCGGCCTTGTACACGCTGGCGTCGTAGAACTGGCCGTTGTAGAGGATGGTGACAGGGATCAGGCGGGCCTTGCCACTTGGGGCCAGTTCGATCAACGCCAGGGCGCGCGGTCCCTTGCTTACGGTTCCCGTGCGGCCATACTGCGCGGCCACAATCTGCGCAAAGATCAGAGCCAGAGTCGTCAGGATGACGACCCGGCCCGCACTGCGGTATAACGGTTGGCGTAGCGGAGAAAACCTCATGGATATTAATGATAAAGCTCCCGACTTCACTTTGCCCGATGAGAACGGGAAAAATGTGTCGCTTAAGGATTTCCGAGGCAAGACCGTCGTCCTCTTCTTCTTTCCCAAGGCCGACACTCCCGGTTGAACCATAGAGGCGTCCGGGTTCCGTGACGCATACAAGAAGTTGCAGAATGCAGGCGCTGTCATCCTGGGCATGTCGGCTGACCCGCCACAGGCGCAGAAGAAATTTCAGGAAAAGTACAGCCTGCCTTTCACCCTGCTGTCAGACACCGACAAAAAGGTCTGCGAAGCCTTTGGCGTAATCAAAGAGAAGAATATGTATGGCAAGAAAGTGAAGGGCATCGCGCGCACCACCTTTGTGATCGGGCCGGACGGCAAGATTGCGCACGTCTTCAACAATGTAAAGGCAGATGGCCACGCCGAGGAGGTGCTGGCGTATCTGAAGAGCGCCGCTTGAGAGCGTGAGGGGCGGGCCTCCTACCCGCCCCACGCGATGATTTCCTACTTCGCGTGTGCAGTGCCCGTGGTGGTGAAGGTGATCGCGGTCTCGGCGTGTACCACAGCTTCTTCCTTGCCGGTAGCTGCGGCTACCCCCGTTCCAGCTCCAGCGCCCACTGCGGTGCCAACCAAGGCGCCCTTGCCGCCGCCGGCCAAGCCGCCGATCAGCGCTCCGGCAACAGCTCCACCGCCGATCTTGGTCGCGTTGCTCTTGGTGTGGCTCTTGCCCTTGGCGCGATATGCGCTGCTCGAGATGGGGACCATCCTGCCATTCATCTCAACCGAGGTCAGGCGCAGGGTAAGCTCTCCCGGCGCATGCAACCGCCCGCTGGGCTTGACATAGGTGACTTTGCCCCGTACCGGCGCGCCTGCCTTGGCGATGGTCTTTCCATCCACTACCAAAGCGTGCGAAAGCGTGGCCTCGAATTTCTGGCCTGCCGTCGCACTGCCGGAACTGAGTCCTTGCCCCATCCTGACCGTCAGCTTAGTGCCGGACGGAATCGTCTGTGCAGCGGCCATGCTCAACAACAGCATCACCGGCGCGAACTTCAACAGTTTCCCGAGCATGAATCCTCCTTAAAATGTAGTGCGGAACACCCGAATGGCGACACGATAGGGATCAAAATAGCAGAATCTATTCGGGATGGCCCGCACAAAAGGTCAGGGAGACACTTGTCTGAAAGTCACCATGAACTTTAGCCAACGGTTACCGGCCGAGTTCTTCAATCGGGACCCGCGCCGAGTCAGCCGCGACCTGCTGGGGAAGGTGCTGGTGCGGCGAGAGGGCCGAAAACTGCGCGCCGCCCGGATCGTGGAAGTGGAGGCCTACCTCGGTGCCGGCGACCTCGCAGCCCACGCTGCCGCGGGACGCACCGCGCGCAACGCCGTTCTATTCGGTCCTCCCGGCTACGCCTACGTCTATTTCATCTACGGCAATCACTATTGTCTGAATGTTTCCTGTTTGCCGGACGGAACGGCTGGAGGAATCCTGTTTCGCGCTTTGGAACCGCTCGCCGGGATCGAGGCAATGGCCCAGGCGCGAGGCATCCCGATCCGGAGTCCGCGTGACTGGCGCAACCTCACCAGCGGACCCGGACGCCTGGCCGAGGCGTTCGGGATTACCCGGCAGCGGGACAACGGCAAGGACCTGACCAGCCTTCACTCGGACCTCTGGATCGCCGATGGCGGCTACTCTCGGCCGAGGATCCAGGTGACCAAGCGCATCGGCATCACCAAAGCATCGGAGTTGCCGCTGCGCTATCTCATCGCGAATAACCGCTTCGTTTCCGGAGCCAGGATTCGCCCGTAGACAATCTGTGAAAGCGTGCCCTGATCCGCACCATCACCTCCGCCACGGTCGTCACCGGCTTTTCCTTCGTGCGTCTGTGGCCCTGGTGGTTTATCTTGTCTGCTTGCCGTAGAGCCCAATTGTCTGGAGCCCAAGATGCGCCACTGCAAGATGCTTCTGTTGTCCCTCGTTGTCCTGCTTGCGCCACAGGTCTGGTCCCAGCAAAAACCAATGCTGGAAGACTTGAAGAAGGAAGCCATGCAGGAGATCGACCGCCGCCAGGCCTTCACCCAGCAGATGGTGGACCAGATCTTCAGCTACGCGGAGCTGGGATTTCAGGAGTACGAGACCTCGCGTTATGTGACCGGAATTCTGGAGAAGAACGGATTCAAGGTGGAGCGTGGCATTGCCGGCATTCCTACGGCGTGGGTTGCAACCTACGGATCGGGCATGCCGGTGATTGACTTCATGGCCGACCTGGACTGCATTCCGCGCGCTTCGCAGAAGCCCGGAGTCGCCTACCACGATCCCATCGTCGAAGGCGCTCCCGGCCATGGCGAAGGCCACAACGCAGGCGAAGCCGTGAATGTGACCGCCGCCCTGGTTTTGCGGGAGCTGATGGAGAAATACAAGATCGCCGGAACGCTGAAGGTCTTTCCCGGAGTCGCCGAGGAACTGGTCGGCACCAAGGCCTTCTATGTGCGTGCCGGTTTGTTCAAAGATGCGGACATCGTGCTGGGCGCGCACGTGGACGACTCCTTCGGCACTGAGTACGGACAAAGTTTCGCCCCGCAAGGCCTGGTCTCGGTGCAGTACTTCTTTCACGGCAAAGCCGCGCACGCGGCCATGGCGCCCTGGGACGGTCGCAGCGCGCTGGATGCCGTCGAATTGATGGATACAGGCTGGAACTTCCGCCGCGAGCACCTGCGGCTGCAGCAGCGGTCGCATTACGTGATCATCAACGGCGGAGACCAGCCAAATGTCGTTCCCTCGGAGGCCGCCGTCTGGTACTTCTTCCGGGAGCTCGATTATCCGCACATCAAAGACCTCTACGACCTGGGCAACACCATGGCGCAGGCGGCGACCATGATGACCGGTACCACCGTGACGCGACGGTTGGTCGGCTCGGCGTGGCCCCCGAACTTCAGCCGGGTGGTGGCGGAGGCCCAGCAGAAGAACATCGAGCGGATCGGCATGCCCACGTGGAGCGAGGCCGACGTGACCCTGGCCCAGGCCCTGCAAAAAGAGATTGGCGCCAAGGTGGACGGCCTGAAGACCAAGGTTGACGCGCTCAAGCCACCCTCTCCGGCGACCGAAATGGGCGGGTCGGATGACATCGCCGACATTTCCTGGGTGGCTCCTACGGTCTATCTACGGTATCCAGCGAACATCCCTAACCTGCCCGGGCACAGCTGGGCGAATGGCGTGGCCATGGCGACTCCCATCGCGCACAAAGGCACGACCGCTGGCGCGAAGGCGCAGGCTCTGACCGCGCTGGATTTCCTGCTCTCCCCGGAATTGGTCAAGCAGGCGTGGAACTACTTCAACAACGTGCAGACCAAAGACCTCAAGTACACACCGCTCATCGCTCCGGACGACCAGCCGGCCATTGAATTGAACAAAGAGAAGATGGAGAAGTTTTTGCCGGAGCTGCGGAAGTACTACTACGATCCGACGAGGTACAAGACCTACATGGAGCAGTTGGGGATTCAGTATCCGACGGTGAGGAAGTAGAGGTCAGATTCAAGCCCCGAGGTGAAGCATTAACAACGGACTCGCCCACACACCCGGTAACTTGTATCCGGGATGCACTCTCGTAATTTGAAAGAGTGCTCGAGTCGTAGTCAAATCCATTCACCCGCCACTCTCTTAGACAAGGTCGCGTCACCGAGTCTGGTCCAGTGAAGGAGCGCCATACATGAGATTCTTGGAGCGACTCTTTGGAGAAATGTGCCCCCATCGCTTTGCCTGGCCACGACTCGGCGGCAATGGCCAGCACTACCAGATTTGCCTCATCTGTGGAACTGCGTATGAATACGACTGGAAGAAGATGCGGCGCACGGATCGCTTGCTGGTAACGGCGGAGGAGATCGGCGGCACTTTCGGCACATCTCCCGGTAGGGCTGGATAAGTTCGATGCAATGGGTATAACTCGGAACCCTTGCGTGGGTGCGGTAAACTCGCCCGATATTCCTACCGGCGAGCTCCTCGGAGGCTTGCCCGGGAGCTTACCGCGCGTTGACCCGCAGCAGCATGCCGCTGCCGCTTCGGATATTGAGGTCACCCCTGGTTGCAGCCAGCGTGATTTGTCCCAGGGGCTCGCTGCGCCCGGCGTGCACAATCGCCAGGTCGGAGAATCCGTAGGCCCCGCACGCTTCCGAGGAAAATACCCAGAGCGCCTGTGGACGGTCATTGTCACTGACTTCGCCACGGCACTTCGTCTCCGGACCGGAAAGTGCACGAGCCAGAACACCGTTTGCGGCCGGTTCCGCGACAACCTGCGAGCCGTTCACCACCGGCCCGCCACCGCGATAAACCACGTCGCCTCCCACCTGCACTGTGGTCCAGGCATTCTGGGAAGTTCCTCGGTCTGGGCCGGAGATCGGAACCTGCGCTTGCTCAACCTCCATCAGCGAAGCCAACGCCCGGAGGTCGGTCGTAACGGGAATGGCCTCGTTTCGCGAAGGCGCAATGGAGTCGAACTCGAAGGAAATCCTGGCGCCGTCAGTCGCGGTTGCTCTGCTGACGCTCACCACGTGGCCGATGACTTTGGTGCCAATGGGAAGCTTCGATGCCGGGAGCGGCACAGCTTGCATGATCGTAGCTGTAATGACCCGCCCGGCCTGAATCTTTTTGGAGTTCAGCGAGGAGTTCAACTGAATCGGCAGAATCGTCCCGGCTGGAATCGCGTCCTGCGCGAGCAGAGCCGTGGAGACAGCGAACACAAACAGCCAGGGTTTCATGGCGCGTTCCTCCAAACGTCGCGGCAGCTGCTGCATACCGATGGATGCCGATCGCGGTCGCAAAGTTGCCGTCGGTTCGACTGGCTGTGCTCAGCGCGCGGGGGACTCGCGGGCGCTTCTCACCCTAGGACAACGTTGTCAATCAGCCTCGTATTGCCTACGAATGCGGCCACCGCCACCAGCGCTGGGCTGCGCACATCGCCAACTGGATCCAGCGTGTCCGGATCCACAATTTCGAAGTAGTCCAGCCGCACCGCCGGCTCCTCCGCGAAAACCTGTTTGCCTGTTTCGATCAGCCGGCTGGCTTTCCGCTCACCGCGATCAAACAGTTTCTGCACTTCCCTCAGGGATCGCGAGAGCACCAGCGCCGATTGCCGCTGTTGCGCGTCCAGATAGGCGTTGCGTGAGCTCATTGCCAGGCCGTCGGGCTCGCGCACAATGGGACAGACCACGATCTCGACCGGCAGGTTCAGATCGCGGACCATGCGGTGGATGATGGTGGCCTGGGCGGCGTCCTTCTGCCCGAAGAAGGCCGCGTCCGGCTCGATAATGTGAAACAGCTTCGCCACCACCGTGGTCACTCCGCGGAAGTGGCCGGGGCGCGATCGCCCGCAGAGTTTTTCGCTCAGTCCTTCCACCGTCACATAAGTGGTCGCTCCGGCGGGATACATTTCCTCCACAGACGGCGCGAACAGCAGCTCTACTCCTTCCCGCTCCAGCAACTCGCAGTCGCGTTCAAACGGGCGCGGATAGCGAGAGAGATCTTCACTTGGTCCGAACTGGGTGGGATTTACGAAGATGGAGACCGCCACCGCGTCGCACTGCGTCTTCGCAGCGCGGACCAGAGAGAGATGCCCCTCATGCAGCGCGCCCATGGTGGGGACGAAGCCGAGGCGCTTGCCGGCACGGCGCACCGCCTGGCAGGCCGAATGCATGGCCCCCACCGTGCTGCAGAGCTTCACGGTCTGGAGACGAGTCGCCATGGTCTCAGGCGGAGGGGATCCAGTTGATGGCGACGTGCATGCCTTCCAGGGTCCCCGCCACGATCGCCCGGTTTTTGCGCACCCGGGCCTTGTCGTCTTCCGAGCCCCCCACTGCACTCTCGGCGACCGCCACCACGCGCCCGTACGGCCACGCCGATAGCGGCAATCGCGCCAGCACTTCAGTCAATTCGTCGGGGTTGACGTAACGTTCTTCGTTGTTATTGACATCGAGCAGGGCCACACCCTCCGGCTTGACGATCAGGTAGGGATTGCGCCAGGCCTTGGTTTCCCGTACGTCACGATACTTCTGGACGTCAGGCGCGGGAATCGCCTGGATGCGCGCTGCTGCATCCGCCTCCAGCGTTGCCTGGTCCCTTTCCTGGCGCGATGTACACGCGGCGAGAGTCAGCACGATCAGCAGGGAAGCAATCATCCGCGAACGTGTCTTCAACGACGGGTCTTACCTCCGCATGGCGTGTTTGCGCTCCAGCAGCGTGTCTAGCGCTGCCTGCGTGTCTTTGGGCAGGTGATACGACTCTCGGTCCGACGGATACTGCCGCGAAACCACGTCGGCGCGAAAGGCGTGCACCGCGTCGGTAATCAGCGCCGCAGCGTCGGCATAGCGCCGCACGAACTTGGCCGGAGACCCAAACGTCAGATTGAGGATATCGTGGAAGACCAGCACTTGGCCATCGCAGTCGGGCCCGGCTCCGATACCGATGGTCGGGGTCTCGACCTCGGCCGTTGTCATGGCCGCGACTTCGCGCGGAATGCCCTCCAGGTAAATGCAGGCCACGCCCGCGCGATCGAGAGCCACGGCATCGCGCATAAGCTGCTCGACCCCCGGCAGAGTCTTGCCCTGGACCTTGAACCCGCCCATGACGTTGACCGACTGCGGGGTCAGGCCAATATGCCCGGTGACCGGGATCTCGGCGTCAATGATGGCGCGCACGATATCGGCCCGCTTCTCGCCACCCTCGACTTTGACCGCCTCGGCGCCCGCCTCTTTCACGAAGCGGGAAGCGTTGCGGACGGCCTCGTCCACGCCAAGGTGGTACGAGCCGAAGGGCATGTCCGCGACCAGGAACGCGTTCTTCACGCCCCGGCGGACGGCGCGAGTGTGATGCAGCATCTCGTCCACCGTGACCGTGAGCGTGTTCTCGTAGCCCAGCATGGTCATGGCCAGCGAATCGCCGACCAGGACAATGTCAATGCCAGCCTCATCCACCAGCCGAGCGCTGGCGTAGTCGTAGGCGGTCAGGCAGGTGATGGGTTCGTGGTGAAGTTTCTTTTCGTGAAGGGTAGAGACACTGATCTTCTGGCGGGGTTCGCCAATCGGGGTGAGACTCATGATGTCCTCCAGTGCCCCTCCGCCATGGCGGATAGAGCCTGTACGCATCTGGAGCTATTGTAGCCGCAAAATGGTCGTTGGTCGCTTGTCGTTAGCGGTTCAGCCCATAAGGCGTTCTGATATAAGGTGTTACCTCACAGGACGCAGACAGGGAGCCGAGCCAAGGACCAACGACTACCTACCAACGACGAATTCTACGCGCTGGCCGCTTCTGTGCTCCCTAGCGGCAGGAAGTACTGCGTCCCCTTGATCGGCGCCGACACTTTTCGCAGCAGCTCCTGCAGGTCTTCGTTGCGCTCTACGAAGTCAATGTCGGAGGTGTTCACGATCAGCAGGTCGGAAGACGTGTAGTGAAAAAAGAAGTGCTCATACGCCTTGATGACTTCCTGCAGGTAGTCCTCGTTGATCGCCTTTTCCCCGGAGGCGTTCTTTTTCTTCAAACGCTTCTTGAGCACTTCGGGCGTGGCCTGGAGATAAATCACCAGGTCCGGTGTGGGCAGTTGTTCGCGGAAGTAGTTGTAGTAGCGGTTGTAGGTGTCGAGCTCCTGGTCGGTAAGGTTGAGGCAGGCGAACAGCTTGTCTTTCTCGATGATGAAATCGGCAACCACGGTTTTCTGCGAACGCGGCCCCAGATCGAGCCCCCGCAACTGCTCGAAGCGGCGAACCAGAAAGGCGAATTGTGCCTGGAACGCGGCGCCCCGCTCCCCTTCGTAGAAGGCGTCGAGAAAGGGATTGTCCTCAGGTTCCATGACCCGCTGCGCATTGAGCCGTTCGGCGAGAATCCGCGCCAAGGTGCTCTTGCCGACTCGGATGGGACCTTCCACTGCAATGTAACGGGGCAGCTCAAAAAGATTGGCCATGAGTTCGAGGGGACAGTGGCAGCATAGCTCGGAACGGTTCGCCAGGCAATTGCGGGAAGAGTTAACAGCACTGTCGATTTCCGATTGCCAATCGGCTCGGTGTTGACCTTTCAATCGGCAATTGGAAATTGGCAATCGGCAATTACAATCTCCCTATGCTCGGTCTCGCCCTCACTGCTGCCGCCGCGGCGGCTTCCGCCGCCGGCTACCAGACCATGGCGCCGACCGGACAGTGGTACGGCCGGAGCTTTACCGGACTGGCACGCGGATCAAAGCAACTCGCTCTCACCTACGATGATGGTCCTAACGACCCGCACACGCTGCGCCTGCTGGAAGTTCTGGCGAGGCATGAGGTGCGCGCTACATTCTTCCTCATTGGGCGCTACGTCCAGCAGCGGCCCGATGTTGCACGCCAAGTAGCGCAAGCCGGGCATGCGGTCGGCAACCACACGTACTCGCATCCGTTGCTGATTTTCAAGCCCGCCGGGGGGATCAAGGGTGAATTGGCAAGCTGCGCTCAAGCGCTGAACGATGCCGTCGGCGAGCATTCGAACCTGTTTCGGCCACCGTTCGGGGGCCGCCGCCCAGCGGTTTTCCGCATGGCGCGCCAGATGGGATTGGAGCCGGTCATGTGGAACATCACGGGGTACGACTGGAACGCACCCTCGGTCGAGCATATTGAAGGCAAGGTGAGCAGGCGGATTCGCGGCGGGGATGTGATCCTGCTGCATGATGGCGGGCATCTGGCCATGGGCGCTGACCGGTCGCGCACGGTAGCCGCGACTGATCGGCTGATTGCACGTTTCAAAGGCGAGGGATATGAATTTGTGAGCATCCCGCAGATGATGGGGAGAACCGTCAGCCCTCAGCCGTCGGCCATCAGGTAAGACGATTGGGATGGCCGCCCGAAAGCGCCGAAGCCCTCTCTTCGTGGCGAGAATTGGATTGCCGGCGGGACGCCGGCGCTACCGCTTTGACGGCTGGGGGCTCAGGGCCAGTTTCTTCCACACCACGTCTTCGTTATTTCTGCGATCAATCAGCGCATTGACTTTCCCGTCATCTCCCCGCCGAAAAAGAATCCGCCCTTCCACTCCCTTGCGAAAGAAGATGTCGGTGGCTTCCGGAATCAGTTCCTCCCGGGGCCGGTTTCCGCGTTGGTGGTATAGCTGCCCTCCATCCTCCGAGACGGTTTGCGTGTTGCCGGGGGCAAGTTCGTAGCTTCCCAGATAGCTGGGTATCCGCCTGGCATCCAGCTTCCCCGGCGCGGGGTCTTCGTAGTAGCGTAGCACCTGCCCGGCAATGATTTGCCACTGCCCTTGACGGCGCATCCAGGTGTCGGTGGCGTGATAGCGCGCGGTCAAGTTCTGGCCGAAGATAGTTTCTTTCTCGTCCAAGTCATAGCTCAGAACCGCCACATCTCCCTCGATATGGCTTTGCGCCTTGGCCAGCTTGATGCTGCCGGAATAACCCGCCGGCAGCGGGCTGATATCCCCGACCACCGCGGCCTTGTTCATGTTTCGCCCCTTCTCGTCGAAGTACAGGCAGTCCTCCGCGAGATACTTCTTCCAGGGGGACTGGTCGCCAGCGGCCACCGAATCGAACATCTCCTGCGTACGGCGAAGCAGTTCGTCCTGCGTGATCTCGTTCTTTGAGTTGCACGCCGTCCAGGTGAGCAGCATCAGTCCACACGCAAGACCGATCATCATCTTTTGCACGATTCCCTCCGGGTCAACATAAAAGTACGAGAAAAGTCCGCACAGCGCGGGATGGGAGATGAACCTAGCTGACGGCTGAGGGCTGACCGCTGACGACTGCCGCAAACGCCTGCTTCGCCGCCGCGATCGTCTGCTGAAGGTCTTCTTCCGCGTGCGCCGCGCTCAGAAACGCCGCTTCAAACTGCGACGGCGGCAGGTACACCCCGTTCTCCAGCATCGCCCGGAAGAAGCGCCCGAAGGCCTCGGTGTCCGATTTCGCGGCAGAATTCCAATCGGTCACCGGACCTGGCGTGAAGAACCAGGTAAACATCGAGCCAACGCGGTTGCAGCAGATCGGCACGCCGGCATCTTTGGCGGCTGCGGCTACGCCAGCCGTCAGGGCTGCGCTGAGCTTGTCCAGCCGAGGATAGATTTCGTTCCTTTGTTCCTTGAGATGGCGCAGCGTCGCCAGACCCGCCGCCATGGCCAGCGGATTTCCCGACAATGTGCCCGCCTGGTACATGGGACCGAGCGGGGCCACCAGTTCCATGATCTCCGAAGGACCGCCATAGGCGCCCACGGGCAACCCGCCGCCGATGATCTTGCCCATGGTCGTCAGGTCGGGATGGATCGCATACAGCTCCTGCGCCCCGCCAAACGCCAAGCGGAACCCGGTCATCACTTCGTCAAAGATCAGCAGCGTCTTGTCGCGCTCGGTGATGGCCCGCAGCGCTTCCAGGTATCCCCGCGCTGGAGGCACGCAGCCCATGTTTCCCACCACCGGCTCGACAATCACGCAGGCAATCTGGCGACGGAATTTCTTGAACACCTGCTCCAGCGCGTCCGTGTCGTTGTAAGGCAGAGCCAGCGTGAATTGGGTGAACTCTTCCGGGACGCCCGCCGAGCCCGGGATCCCCAATGTCGCCACGCCCGATCCGGCCTTGACCAGCAGCGCATCCGCGTGCCCGTGATAGCAGCCCTCAAACTTCACGATGTATTTGCGCTTGGTATAGGCGCGGGCCAGACGGATCGCCGACATAGTCGCTTCCGTCCCCGAGCTGACGAAGCGGACTCTCTGCATATGCGGGAAAGCGGAAAGCACTATCTCCGCCAGGTCAGCTTCGGCGGGTGTGGAAGCCCCGAAGCTGGTTCCATTCTTCGCGGCTGCGATCACCGCGTCAGTCACCGCAGGCGCCGCGTGCCCCAGAATCTGCGGTCCCCAGGACCCAATGTAGTCAATGTACTTGTTGCCATCCGCATCCCAAAGACGCGAACCCGCCCCGCGCACAATAAAGGGCGGATCACCGCCCACCGCGCGAAACGCCCGTACCGGCGAGTTCACCCCTCCGGGAATCATCTGCTCGGCGCGGCGCTGCAACTTGCGTGATTGCTCGACTTTGCGGCTCATGGGCTCTCCGTAGCGCCGGCGTCCGGCAACCTTATCTCGGGCGCCATGCCGGCCATCGGTCGAGGTGGTCTGGTTCTTAACTATAACAGCGGCAAAAGCAGACACGAGGGGGCGAGTCACGGGGACGGGGATCGGCAGCGCAGGAATTCACCGGAATTTCACAAAGTCGCAACACTCCTGCAACACGCTCCCCCTACTCTGCCTGCAGTACACGCCCTTCTAACCGGGAGGGTCTGGACAGCCTCGGGGGGCTCCGGGCTGTCCTTTTGATTTACCCCTGGCGTAGCGACAGCCGCCTGGGCTGTCCGAAAAAGGCCCTTGAGCGGACGCCCGAGGCGGGCGTCGCTAGGTTGCGGGGCCGCTACTTCTCCACTTTGACGCCCTTCCAGAACGCCACATATTCCTTGATCTGCTTGGCCGCCGGTTTGGGCTCGGGATAGTACCAGGCTGCGCCGGCATTCCGCTTCCCGTTCACTTCGACGTCGTAGTAGCTGGCCGTGCCCTTCCACGGGCACACGCTATGCTGCTCACTCGGTTTGAAGTATTCCTTGCGGATCGCGTCCGGAGGAAAATACTGGTTGCCTTCCACCTCAATCGTCTGGTTGCCTTTCGGCGAGGACGGCGCCTTCCCACATTGCCTTTGCCATGACACCCATAATAGATTGCTGAACGGGAAAGCGGTCACAAACTTTGGCGAACTCCGACAATTACAACGGCCACTCCATGGTCGGGCAGTTGCATCGCGTGATGGTGTGCTCGCCCCGCGCCGCCGGATGGTCCGAGGGTGCAGCAGGACTTGCCGCCCCCTTTGGCTGGCGAGACCTCGGCTTTCAACACTCGCCGGATTTCCAGACCGCCCAGGCGCAACACGATGCTCTCTGCCACCAGCTGGAGTCCGCGGGCGCCGAAGTGGTACACCTGCGCTCCTCCCTCGGCTTGTCACTGGACGCCGTTTACACCCACGATCCATCGCTGGTCACCGACTTCGGCGTCATCGTGATGAATCCCGGCAAGCCCACCCGCGTGCCGGAAGCCGCCACGCATCGCGAATTCTGCCAGGGGCTTGGGATCCCGGTGCTGGACGAGATCAAACCTCCTGCCACCACCGAAGCCGGCGACATGGTCTGGCTCGATTCGAAAACCCTGCTCATTGGTCACGGCTACCGCACCAACGCCGCCGGGATCGCGCAGATGCGCGCTGTGCTCGCTCCGAAAGGCGTTGAAGTCCTTTCAGCGCCGTTGCCCTACGGCCCCGGCCCGTCAGCCTGCCTGCACCTGATGTCGCTGATCAGCTTGCTGGATGAAGAAACCGCGCTCGTTGATCTCCCCTGGCTGGCCGTCGAGACCGTCGAACTGCTCAAGGCCCGCGGTTATCGCTTCATCAAAATTGATTCCTCCGAACGCGAAACACTGGCCTGCAATGTCCTATCGCTCGGTCGCCGGCGGTTGCTCGCCCTGGAAGAAAACAAAAAGACAAACAGCAAGCTGCGCAATGCGGGCTTCGAGGTCCGCACCTTCTCCGGCGGCGAACTCTGCATCAACGGCTCCGGCGGCCCCACCTGTCTGACCCGCCCGCTGCTAAGAAGTTAGCCGTAGCGCCGGCGTCCCGCCGGCAAGTGGGAATCGCTCAGGAAAACAGACATCTTGTCCCCCAAGGAAGGCGTCATCCCGACGCCCGGCGCACTTCAGTCGGGCGAGGGATCTTGTGTGCAGCAAACCTACGCCTGCGGCCCCAGGGACTTGCTGCTACTCGCAAGATCCTTCGTCGGGCTAGAGGCCCGCCTCAGGATGACGCCAGGGAGCAGGGGGCTCCAACCCTAGCCACTGGCCGCTCCTTGACAATTCATACTATGCAATACATAGTATAGTGCGTGGCAAGGAGCCAGCTTCAAACTTCCAGCGATGCCGAGAACTGGGAGGTCCAGCTGCGCAAGGGATCCCTGGAACTCGCCATCCTGGCCACGCTTTGGGACGGACGTCACTACGGCCTGGAGATTCTCCGTCGGCTGGAAAGCGATTCCGACTTACTCCTCTCCGAGGGCACCGTCTATCCCCTGCTCAACCGGCTGAGAGTTCTGGGCCTGGTCGATTCTGAGTGGGTCGAGTCTGATTCCGGACATCCCCGCAAGTATTACCGGCTTACTGCGGCTGGCCGGCGGCGGGCGCTGGAGATGTCGCGCATCTGGGCGCGGTTCTCCGCCAGCCTGAGCACGTTGCTCGCGCCTCTGGAGAAGGAGAGGAAATGACAGTTCCCACCGACGCGCAACAGCAGATCGATGCCTATCTGGAGGCGCTGCGCAAGGGCCTGCGTGAATTGAGCGATCCTGAGGCCCGTGACATCGTCGAGGAGATCCGCAGCCACATCCTGGACAAAGCCGCCATGGCCGGCGAGATCACCAATGCCAGAGTCACCGCAACGCTGTCCTCCCTCGGCAGCCCCCAAGAACTGGCGCGCCAGTACACCACCGATGATCTGCTCAACCGCGCGCAGCGGGCCCGCTCGCCATTGTTGATCCTGCGCAGCCTGTTTCGCTGGGCCAGCCTCAGCTTCGGTGGCTTCTGGGTCCTGCTCTTCTCGCTGGTCGGTTATTTCCTGGCCGGGGCCTTCTCGCTGTGCGCGCTGCTCAAACCGCTTCATCCGCAGACCGCCGGGCTGTGGCACCTGCCCGACGGGGACACCTACTCGTTGCGCCTGGGATTCGGTCCCGTTCCGGCCGGTGGGCGCGAGATGCTGGGCTGGTGGATTGTCCCCCTGGGGCTGATCGGCGGCTCAGGCCTTGCGTTGCTGACCTTCCACTTCGGAGTGTGGAGCATTCGCCAGTTGTGGAAGCCATACCGGGCCAGGAAGCGCTGACCTCAGGGACAACCATGAACAGTTCACCAGAAGGAACCGCAATCGAACCGAAGCCCGCGACTTGGCGCCAGAGCAAGTGGCTGGCGCTGGTAGAGATCACCATCTTCGGCCTGATTTTTCTCGCCGACAAGAAACACCTCATCCCCGTCAGCGAGACACCATTCCTCCTGGCATTTGCCTGGATCACGCTGCGCGTGCGCCGGCGGCGCTGGCGGGACGTGGGGCTAACACGTTACCGTAGCTGGGCGCGATCATTCGCGCTGGGGATTGGAGCGGGACTTCTGATGGAGGGTATCGAGCTCTTCGTCAGCCAACCCCTGCTCGTCCGGTTCACTGGAAGGCAGCCGGACCTTTCCGACTTTCAGGCCGTCCACCCCAACGTCAAGCTGCTCCTGTTCTTCGTAGTGCTCTCCTGGACCCTCGCCGCCTTCGGCGAGGAGATGGTCTGGCGGGGCTATCTGATGAACCGGGTGGCAGATCTCATGAACCGGACGCGGCTCGCATGGATCGTGAGCCTGATCGTGGTCCATGTAGGGTTCGGGTTGGGCCACTCCTACCAGGGCATAACAGGAATCATTGACGAAGGTCTGATGGGAGTCCTGCTGGGACTTTTGTATCTCGGAACCGAGCGCAATCTGTCCGTCCCCATCATCGCCCACGGGGTGTCAGACACCGTCGATATGCTGTTGATCTTCTTCGGCAGGTACCCGGGAATCGGACACTAGCCGACCTGGAACAAAGTTCCTACGGCCACTGAACCCCGCCCTCGCATGCCACACCAAGAAGGAAACTACTTCTTCTTTGTTTTCGGTTTGCCAAAGCTGGTTTCGATGGTGCTTCCGATGTACTGCAGCATGCCCTTGGCAGCATCAGCAAACTGTCCGTTGGGCTGCAGCTCCAGATACTTGTTGAGAGCCTCCGCCGTGCCCGGAACCGGCATCACTTTGCCGGTCTTGGGGTCGGTCGTCGCCTTGCCAACCAGGTTCACGCCCTTTTGGTAATAGGCCTCAGCCTTATTGGGGTCTGCGGCAATGCTCTTGTCAAAGGCAGCGATGGCGTCATCGAGGCGACCCGCATTGGTGAGCACGGCACCGGTGTTGTAGTAGTAGCTGGCAGCGCCGGCCGGGTCCAGCTGGGCCGCCTGCGCGTATGACTTTACGGCATCGTCGACTTTGCCCGCCTTCCCTTGGGCATCGGCGAGATTGTTGTAATAACCGGCAAGGGTCTGGTTCGCCTTGGGGTCCTTCTCCCCTTTATCGAGGGCGGCTTGCTTGGTTTGCAACGCCTTCTGGTATGAATCGAGTGCTTCCTCATAGCGCTTGGATTTTTCCGAGGGGTCCGTCTGCTTGGGAGCGGAGGCCCGGTAGGCATCTCCCAAGGTGGCCCAGAGCACATCGCGGCTGGGGTCCAACTGCGTGGCCTCGGTCATCACGGCAATGGCCCCGTCATAGTTGGCCGTGGCGGGTTGCATGTCGGCGCGGGCTTCCGCCAGCTTGTCATTTAGCACCTTGACGGCGCTGGCCTCTTTGGCCGCCCTCTCGGCGGCTTCCTGCCGCCGCTTCAGCTCCTCCGGGGTAATCCCCTGGCCCGCGGCCTGTGCCGCCTGCTCCTTCTTCAGGTCAAAGTCCAGGACGGTGACATCCAGCTGCATGGTGACGTTCACGTTGGTGAAGTGGTATATCTCCTGACCGCCTTTCATGAGCGAGACTTTGTACTTGCCGGGCGTGATGCCCAGCGAGAAGTACTCGCCTTTGTTGTTGGTTTTTATGTCGTACTTGTGGCCGCTGTCCGTGGAATACCACTCGACGACCGCGCCGGCGATCGGATTCCCCTGCACATCCGTGCAGACACCTTTGACCGTAGTTGTGGCTTGGGCAAACCCTGGAGGGACACACAGCACCGCCAACACGGCGACCAGCGCAAGCATCACAAGACGTTGCTTCATCATTGCCTCCCGGCTTAAAACAATTCCTGATAGTTGATTCTGGATTGTTGATTGAAATCCGCTGCCGTGGGCTTCTCAATCAGCAATCAACAACTCTGAACAGCCGCCGCGTACGGAATCGGATCCACGGCTCCTACCTCGCGGAATGCCCGCAGCCGCAACACGCAGCTATCGCACACGCCGCAGGCGCTGTCTTCCCGGCTGTAGCATGACCACGTTAAATCGAAGGGAGCGCCCAGTTCAAGGCCAAGGGTCACAATCTCTGTCTTGCGCATGGCGATGAGCGGCGTCACGATCTCAATGCGCCCTTCCTTCGTGCCCGTTCTTACCACCTCGTTGAACGCCCGGTAATATGCCGGGCGGCAATCGGGATAGCCAGAGCTGTCCGGCTCCACCGCCCCGATGTACACCTTCTCTGCGCCCAGGACCTCGGCCCAACTTACCGCCACGGCCAGAAAATGCGCGTTGCGGAAGGGCACATAGGTCACCGGGACACCGTGGCCCAGCACCGCCGACTCCGGAACCGCCAAATTCCGGTCGGTGAGCGCGGAGCCGCCGATTGCCCTCAAACTTTCATTGCGCACCACCAGGCGGTCGCGGATGCCCAAGCGGTCACAAATCCCCAGGAACGCCTGCCGCTCGCGGGCTTCGGTCCGCTGTCCGTAGCTGACGTGCACGGCAGCGGCATCGTAATCCCGCGCCGCCAGCGCCGCACACACGCAAGAATCCATCCCGCCGCTGAGCAGAACCACCGCGCGTTGTTTCTCTGCCCTCATACTACTTAGATGGTTCGGGAGCTCGGCGCCAATTGGCCGTCCACGATCATTTTTCAATTGCCGATTCCCGAATTGTCAACCTTCCTCAGGCAACCAAGTGGGCAATAGAAAAATCGAGATTTCTCTGTGCCACTGTGTCTGCGTGGTGAAGTGGCCCGCGTCAAACTCCCTTCAGGGCTGGGTCCCAGATGAACTTGTGGATCTGCAGCCCCACCCGCGCCCGGAGGTTGTCCGCCAGCATCCATTCGGCCAGTTCGCGCGGGTCGAGCAGGCAATGCGACGTGTCGCGTGCGCCGGCTGCGTCCTTGCTGAACGCGGGCGAGAACAACACGGCATGGACGCGGGCCGCCAGGTTGTGCCGCGCCGCAAAATCGCGGGCGAACTCGTAATCCCTGCGGTCGCTGAGCACAAACTTGATCTCATCATGTGACTGCAGTGTCTCCAGGTTTTCCGGGTCGAAGGTGTCGGGTTCGCCCGAGTTGGGACACTTTACATCCACGATTTTGACCACACCTTTAGGCACGCGAGCCAGGGGACGCTCCCCGCTGGTTTCCAGCAGCACCGTGTAGCCCGCATGCAGCAAGCCCTGCATCAGCGGAACCACCTCCCGCTCCTGCAGCATGGGCTCGCCCCCGGTGATCTCCACCAGTCCGCCGCCCGGGCTCAACTGCTCCACCTCTTCCACGATCTCTTCCAGCTCCATCCGGTGGCCGCCCGAGAAGGTGTACTCGCTGTCGCACCACGAGCAGCGCAGGTTGCATCCGGTCAAGCGCACGAACACACAGGGCAACCCGGCGTAGGTGGACTCTCCCTGGATCGACTTATAGATCTCGGTAATCTGCATGTGTAGCGCCGGCGTCCCGCCGCCTGTCGCGGGGGCATCCTGCCCCCGCATGGTGGCCGATCCGGTGATACTATTCCGAATAGCTCGCCGTAGTCGTGTCCGTCTCGAACACGGTGACGTTCTTCACCCGCACCCGTCCGCTGGTTACGCGGTCGAGCTTGACGTTGGTCTCGTCATAAAAATACTTGGCCAGGTTTTCAGCGGAGGGGTTCACGACAGTAAAAGGCTCCAGATCGTTGATCATCTGATGGTCGAGCCGGTCAATGACATGCTTCATCACTTCGCGCAGGTCTTTGAAGTCGAGCAGCAGCCCGGCCTTGTCCAGTTCCTTGCCTGCCAGGGTCACCCGCACCTTGTAGTTGTGTCCGTGCGGATTCTCACACTTGCCCTTGTAGTTGCGCAGGTAGTGTCCCGCGGCGAAGGAGTCTTCCACCGTGACTTCGAACATGAACCCTCTCGGCGGCCCCGCATGAATACAGGCCAAGCCGCGCTTTCCAGCCTAACCGGATATTTTACCCCTAAGCCCGGCCCGGGGGTGCAAGCCGGCGCGACCTCAGGTATTGTGATGGCGTGATCGTGCAGGGACGGGCAGTCATTCCGCGACCGATTTTGCTGGGGCTGGCCATCGCATTCGCCGCCGCCACCGTGGTCTACAGCGCCAGCTGGATGCACTACGTCCGCATTACCCGCCACGCGCAATTGGGGATTGAGTTCGATCGCAGCGAGGTGACCGGCGAAACCCGGGTCACATCCGTAGAGCCCGGCAAACCAGCCGAGAGGGCAGGTTTAGAGGTGGGAGACCGCATTGTCGCCGTCAACCATCGCCCGCTGCGCACGATGAATCCTTTCTTCGACGCCGTGTCGCGCGGCCACCCCGGGGACCTGGTGGTGCTTGACGTCCGGCGCTCCGGCGTCGCTACGCCCCTCAGGCTGCAAGCGACTCTGGGTCCGCTTGCGCCACCGCCCTCGCCTCCGCCGGCGCAGTGGCTGGCGCTGCAGTTTCTCCTCTCCTATCAGATCCCATTCGTCGTGGTAGGACTGGCGGTGTTGTTTCTGCGCCTCGACCACCGCGACGCCTGGCTGCTGGCACTGATGTTTGCAGGCTTCGTGGCCGGATCTCCTCTGCTGGAGGGTGAGCCCGGCATTCACCCGCGGCTGCGCGGTTTTGCGGTCGCTTACATGGTCCTCTTCCGGGGCCTAGTGCCGGCTGTGTTCTATTACTTCTTCGCCACCTTCCCGGTGTCTTCGCCCATCGAGCGCAAAGTCCCCTGGCTGAAGTCCCTGGTTCTCGCGGGCGCGACATTGGTTGTCGTTCCACTTTCGCTCTGGTGCTTGGCGGACGGGGGGTCTCACCCCCTCGTCTTCCTGAGGGAAAAGCTCGGTAGAGCCGTCATCGGCGCCACCATGAGTGCCTACTTCCTTGGCGTGACGGTGCTCGGCCTTCTCTCCTTAGCCTGGAATAGCCGCACCGCCACCCCCGAGGCGCGCCGCAAGGTCCGGGTTGTCATGTGGGGAATGCTCTGCGGTTTTACGCCTTTCCTGCTGATGCTGGCAGCCAGCTTTTATTTTGGAAAGGAATACACAACCTTTCCTTTCTGGCTGTGGGTACCCACAGTCCTGCTTCTATTCCTGCTGCCGATTTCGTTTGCTTACGCTGTCGTGAGACACCGCGTGCTGGAAATCCCGGTGCTGCTGAAGCGCAGCGCCCGGTATGTGCTCGTCCAGCGCGGATTCGTCGTGTTGCTATTCCTTGGGGCAGCGGCGGCGATCATGCTGTTCACGCACTTTTTCGCCCGCTTCTTCCAAACCGACTCCAACCTCGGCATGGCGCTGAGCGCGGTTTTCGGGATTGTGCTGGTATGGGCCTCCGCGCCCGTGGTGAAGCGCGGTACGGAACGCATCGATCGCGCCTTCTTTCGCAGCGCGTATGACGCGCGCCAGATTCTCGAGGACCTGGCTTCCCGCAGCCGTATTGCGACCAGCCGCAGCGAGTTGGCGGGCCTGCTCGAACAGCACTTGCAGCAGGCGCTGCATCCGGCGTTTCAGTTGCTCTATCTCGAGGGCGAAAACGGCAAGCTGGGTGTGGAGCGCGGTCACGCGCCCGTGGGGATGGAAACACTCTCTTCCGATCTGCCTTACTTGACCGCCTTGGCCGAGCGAGGCCAGCCTCAGGAGATGCGGCCGGTAGACGGAGATCAGCCGCTGCCAATTCCTGGCGATGTCAATCCGGAATGCCTGGTCCCCATCCTCGGTCGTCAGTCCCGGCTCTCCGGCCTGTTGATTCTCGGCCCGCGGCTTTCCGAGGAGCCCTACTCCGGCGAAGACCGGCGCTTGCTGGCTTCCGCCGCAAGCCAGGCCGGAGTCGCCATGGAAAATATCGCCCTGGCGGAGCAGATGGCGGAACGCCTGGAGGCAGAGCGCCGCGCTGCGCAGGAAATGGACATCGCCCGGCAGGTGCAAAGCAAGCTTTTGCCCCAGAAATTGCCGCCGCTCTCCACCCTCGACTATGCCGGCCACTGCCTGCAAGCCCGTGCCGTGGGCGGCGATTACTACGATTTTCTCGACCTCGGCCCGGGCCGCGTGGGCTTTGTTCTGGCCGACATTGCGGGCAAGGGAATCTCCGCCGCCCTGCTCATGGCCAACCTGCAAGCCAACCTGCGCAGCCAGTACGCCATCGCGCTGGAGAACCTTCAGAAACTGCTGCAGTCGGTCAACCGGCTGTTTTACGAGTCCACCGAGCCCAACAACTACGCGACCTTGTTCTTTGCCACCTACGACGACGCCACCCGGCGGCTGCGCTATGTCAATTGCGGACACAATCCGCCGGTGCTGATGAGGAACGGGGGCGCGATCGAACGCCTGAAGGGGACCGCAACCGTGCTCGGATTGTTTGAACGCTGGGAGTGCTCCGCCGCCGAAGTACAACTCGCTTCCGGCGACTTGCTGGTGATCTACACCGACGGCATCACCGAGGCCATGGACGCGAGAAACAACGAGTTCGGCGAAGCCCGCCTGATGGATACACTGCGCGCCAACCAGGGACTAGACCCCGCATCGCTGCTGAAGGTCCTGGTGAAAGCGGTGCAGCAATTCAGCGCGGGGGAGCAGAGCGATGATTTGACGCTGGTGGTGGGAAAGGCCCGCTGACAACTTACTTGACCCCAAAGAATTCCTCCACCTGCCGCAACTCCGTCGTCCTGCGGTAGTTTGGCAGGCTCTCCACGAACACTCGTCCGTATTGCTTCTTCAGAATGCGGTTGTCGAGCAGTACCAGCAGGCCGCGGTCGTGCAAGGACCGGATCAGCCGTCCGAAGCCCTGCTTCAGCGTGATCACTGCGGCCGGCACCTGGTATTGAAAGAAGGCGTTTCCGCCTTCCGCGTCGATGGACTTGACCCGCGCCGCCACCACCGGATCGCTAGGCACGGCAAACGGCAAGCGGTCAATGATCACGCAGCTCAGTTGCTCGCCCTGCACGTCCACGCCCTGCCAGAACGACGAGGTGGCAAACAGCACCGCGTTCGGTGTCAGCCGGAACTCCTCGAGCAGCGCGGTCTTGGGCGCGTCCCCCTGCAGAAGCATGGGAAATTCCAACTCGCCCAGCAAGCGCTGGTACACGTCGTTCATCTGCGCGTAACTGGTAAAGAGCACGAACGACCGCCCGCGCGTGATTTCCAGCAGCCGCCGGATGCGGTCCGCAGCTTTCGCCGCAAACTGAGGCGTACGCGGATCGGGCAGGTCCGGAGGCACATAAAACAGCGCCTGACTTTCGTAGTCGAAATGTGATGGGAGCACCACGTCGCGTGCGTGCTCCAGTCCCAGCCGGCGCCGGATGTACTCGAACCCGCCGCCCACCGCCAGCGTCGCCGAGGTCAGCACCGTGCACTCCAGCTTGTCGAACAGACAGCTCTTCAGGATGGGCGCTACATCAATCGGCGTTGCTTGCAGAAAGACGTTCAGCTTGTCGCGCCCGCTGCGCCGCCGCTCGATCCAGAACACGGTATTGCGATCGTCCGATTCCATCAGGAACCTGAGCTGGACCTGCAACTCCTGGGCGCGCCGCGCGAAGTTGAAAATCTCTTCCGGCTTGGACGACAGCTTTTCGATTTCCGCCTCCAGGCGCTGTAGCGCCTGTTGCAGCCCCAGGAACTCGTCCCCGTTTTCCTCCAGGAAATCCCGCCGGTTCTCGAATGCCTGCCGTCCTTCGCCGGGCGGCAGCAAGGCAAAGAAAAACTGCGACCGCTCGCGCAGCGACTTGATCGCCCCCGACATGCCGGTTGTGTATGCGCGGTTGCGCTGCAGGGAAGCTTCCACATCGCGGCAAAGATCCTCCACCCGCGCATTGCTCACCGAGATTCCAAAATAGCTCCCCGCCACATCCTCCAGTTCGTGCGCTTCGTCGAAAATGACCGCGCCCACCTCCGGCAGGATTCCCGCGTCGGGCGCGTCCTCGGCCTGCTGCTTGATCGCCAGATCGGCAAAGAACAGGTGATGATTGACGATGATGATGTCGCTCTCCATCGCCCGGCGGTGCATTTCGGTGATGAAGCACTTCTCCCACGAGCTGCACTTCTGGCCGAGGCAGGTATCCGACCGCGCGTCCAGCTTGGACCACAGCGCGCTGACTTCCGGCAGCGCCGCCAGCTCCGCCCGGTCGCCCGTGGGCGTGGTCTTCTCCCAGGCGGCGATTGCCCGGTAATGCTCGATCTCGTCCAGCCCGCTGAGCACCGGCTGGTCGGTGAGGTCATAGAGTTTCTTGCGGCACAGATAGTTGTTCCGTCCCTTCATGTAGCAGACGTTCAGCTTGCCTTCGCCATTAGGGAAGAGCGCCTGCTCCAGAAACGGGATATCTTTGTAGAAAAGCTGCTCCTGCAGATTCTTGGTGCCGGTGGAAATGATCACGCGCTTGCCCGAACGGATCACAGGAAGAAGATAGGCCAGCGTTTTGCCCGTGCCGGTACCGGCTTCGACGATCAAATGACGCTTTTCCGCCAAGGCTTCTTCCACGGCCTCGGCCATCTGCAGCTGCCCCCGGCGAAACTCGTAGGCGGGATGGGTGCGGGAGAGCACACCGCCAGGAGCAAAGAAGCTGTGCAGGGAAACGGCCCCGGCCGCGGTCTGTGATGGTGGAGACATCGGAATCTGCGACAAGGAATGATAGTACAGCGGTGCCCCAGCTCTCGCCGGTTTTGTGAGACTTGGGAGATGCCTGTGGGCAGACATCGTTTGGGGCGTGCGATACTGAGCTTAGGGAGCGCAAAGAGCTGCCGCCCATGGCTTCCGCTAGCAAATTGACCCGATCCAGCTCCATCGTCACCGTCCCCACCCTCGCCATCGTGGGCCGCCCCAACGTCGGCAAGTCCACCCTGTTCAACCGCATGGTGGGCTCCCGCCGCGCCATCGTGGGCGACGAGCCCGGCATCACCCGCGATCGTCTCTACGGTGAAGCCGAGTGGCGCGGGCGCCGTCTGCGCGTGGTAGACACCGGCGGCATCATTCCCGAGGAAAAGGACCTGATTCCAGCGGAGATCTTTCGCCAAGCCAGAGTCGCGTTGGAGGAAGCCGCTGCCGTCATCCTGGTGGTGGACGGCCGCAGCGAACTCGCCGCACCCGACCTCGAACTTGCGCGCCTGCTCCTCCGCACCGGCAAGCCGCTGTTCCTCGCGGTTAATAAGATCGACACCGACAAGCAGCAGGCGCTGGCGGATGAGTTCTATCGCCTCGGAATCCGCCAGCTGTTTCCTGTCTCCGCCGAGCACGGACGTGGGGTGGATGAGTTGCTGGATGCCATCCTGGAGGCACTTCCGCCGAAACCGGAAACGACCACCGAGGACACGGCGGGCACAGAGGAACCGCAGGCAACCACGGAGGACACTGAGGGCACGGAGAAGGCTGTTACCGGTGAAGTCAAGGTCGCCATCATCGGCCATCCCAACGTGGGCAAGTCCACCCTGTTGAACCAGCTGACTGGCACGACGCGAGCGATTGTCTCGCCGATTCCTGGCACCACCCGTGATGCTGTGGACGAGATTGTCGAGCGGGAAGGGCGGCGGTTTCGCTTCATCGATACCGCGGGCATCCGCCGCAAGGGCAAGACGCAGTTGATGGCGGAGAAGCTCTCGGTGGTGATGGCCCGCAAGCATCTGGAGGCCGCCGACATTGCTCTGTTGATCATTGACGCAACCGAAGGGGTGAGCGCGCTCGATGCCACCATCGCCGGCTACGCTCATGAGAGCGGGCGCTCGGTCGTTATCATCGTCAATAAGTGGGACCTGGTCATCAGTGGCAAGAAGCGCCCGGTCAGCCAGTCCAAAGCCGCGCGCATACAGGAGAGCAAGCGTCCCGCGGACCGGGCCGGGTATGAACAACGCCTGCGTTATGCGCTCAAGTTCCTGGCCTATGCCCCGGTGTTGTTCGTTTCTGCCGCTACCGGCGCCGGCACGGAAAAAATCTGGCCTACGCTGGAGCAAGTCGCAGCCGAACGGCGTAAGCGCATTCCGACCGCTGCCATGAACCACTTTCTCAGGCAGGTGGACTTCGAGCGGGCTGGAGTGCCGGCCCGGCAGCAGGTGAAGATTTACTACATGACGCAGGCGGCAGTTGCCCCCCCCACCTTTATTCTCTTCACCAATCGGCCGGTGAAATTGCACTTCTCCTACCAGCGCTTTCTGGAAAACCAGATCCGGCGGGCATTTGGCTTTCTGGGAACGCCCATCTGGATCAAGAACCGGGCCCGCGATTGACGGACGACGACGCCAAGGCGATTCCACAAACCAGAGCCTGCTGCCTCAACCCGCATTACGAAGGTCTATGCACCTGTCGTTCTTCGTAGCATCACCAAATTGTTTTCGCTAGAGTAGAACTTGGGCACGATTCATCCGGGAGTTCATCCCTCAGTTCGCCTTTCCTCCCCCGAAGGAAGCGTATGGCAGCACCGGGTATTGCGCCGATTCAGCTGAAGCTGGAAGCGCCAACTGTCTCCGGGCCGGTCCCTACCCATGCATTGCTTGGGGCAATGCTGCGCGCAACCGACCAAGTGAGCGACCTGATTTTTTCGCCGGGACGCCCGCCGCAGGTGGAAGTGTACGGCCAACTCATCCCGGTTCAAGCTCCCGGCTTACGAGCGCTGAACGCCGACGACACCCGGCGCATCGCTTCCGACCTGATCGGCAACAACAAGCAGGCCATCACCACGCTGCGCGAGCAGGGCTCGTGCGATATTTCCTTCGGCCTGCCGGGGGTGGCGCGCTTTCGCGTCAACGTTTTCATTCAGCGGGGCAGTTGTGCCGTGGTGATGCGCGTCATCCCGACCGATATACCGGACTTTGCTTCGCTGGGGCTGCCGCCGCAGTTGCAGGAGATTGTCAATCTGCGCGACGGCATCGTCCTGGTCACGGGGCCGCGCGGATCGGGCAAGTCGTCCACGCTGGCCGCCCTGCTGGACTGCATCAACCAGCAGCAAACTTGCCACATCATCACCATCGAGGATCCCATCGAGTTCCTGCACAACCACAAGCGCGCCACCATCCACCAGCGCGAGTTGCACAGCGATACGCCGAGCTTCGCCCAGGCGTTGCGCGCGGCTCTGCGACAGGCGCCCAAGGTCATTCTGCTGGGCGAGATGCGCGACCGGGAGACCATGGAGATGGTGCTGGAAGCGGCGGAAACCGGGCACCTGGTACTGTCCAGCCTGAATACCATAGACGCCGGCAAGACCGTGGAACGCATTGTGAGCGCGTTTGACGGGGCGGAACGGGCCGCCATCCGCGGCCGGCTGGCCAAGACCCTTCGCTGTGTGGTCTCCCAGCGACTGCTCCCCCGCGCCGATGGCAATGGCTGCGTGGCGGTCATCGAAATCCTCAAAGTCGGCCCGCGCACCGCTCAGTATATTGAGCACGATGACCATCCCGGCCAGTTGCTGCGCGAAGCGATCAAGCGCGGCGCCTCCGAAGGCATGCAGCACTTCGATGGTGAGATTGAAAAGCTGGTGCGGGCCGGAGTGGTGGATGCGGAAACCGCCCTGGCCTACGCGACGGATGCGGCGGCGCTACGGAAGACGCTGGGACGATAAAGATTGCCAATCTTCAAATTGACGATTGGCAATTGCTATCCCGCCCTTGGTTGTTCAGATTGGCAATTGAAAATCGGCAATTGGCAATCCTAGTGGACCCCGCGTGTCGTATCATCTCGTCCATGGCCGCCCAGCCCGAACCGTCCCTGATCCTGAGCTTTGAAGACGCGCGCCACCTGGTGGAAGAGCACGCCGCCCGCCTGCGTCCCCGGGGCAAGGAACTGGTCGAGTTGCTCGACAGCGCAGGGCAGGTGCTGGCGGAACCCGTGGCCGCCGACCGTAATCTCCCTTCTTTCCCGCGCGCGACGCGCGACGGTTACGCGGTACGCGCAGCCGACCTGGCACAACTTCCTGCCAGGCTTGAAGTGATTGGCGACATCAAGGCCGGCGTTGCTCCCTCGGAGGTCCCCGTCAAGCTCGAAGCGGGGCAGGCCGCCGGCATCATGACAGGTGCGCCAGCACCGCCAGGGGCGGATGCGGTGGTCATGGTGGAGTACACCTCGCGGGCGGGCAATACGGTGGAGATCGCCAAGGGAATCGCGGCTGGCGACAACATAGTGCCTGCGGGCGCCGAGGCCAGGCGTGGGGCGAGGTTGCTGGCCCCAGGCATGCGGTTGGACTACGCCGCGGTAGCGGTGGCGGCTTCGGTCGGAAGAAGCCATCTGCTGGTGTATGCCAAACCCCAGGTGGCGGTCCTCGCCACGGGCGACGAAGTTGTAGATATTGATGCCCTGCCCGGACCAAACCAGATTCGCAACTCCAACACCTATTCGCTGGCTGCGCAAGTCGTGGCGGCCGGCGGCGAACCGGTCCCGCTGCCGATTGCGCCGGACGAGCCCGGGCGCCTGCGGGAGCTGATCACGGACGGTCTCGAGGCCGATTTGCTGCTGCTTGCCGGGGGTGTGTCCATGGGGAAATACGACCTGGTGGAGCAGGTGCTGGCGGAGTTGCAGGCGGAGTTCTTCTTCACCGGAGTGCAGATTCAGCCGGGGCGCCCACTGGTGTTTGGGCGCGTGCCGAGCGACCGGGACCGGGACGCCTCCGGGACAGCCGGCGGAGGACCCGGCGCGACTTACTTCTTCGGCCTGCCGGGGAATCCGGTTTCGACGATGGTGTGCTTTGAGCTGTTCGCGCGGCCGGTGCTGGAAGCGCTGGCCGGAATGGCGCCGCGCAAACTCCGTTTCCTGCGCGCACAGCTGAAAGCGGAGCTCAACACGAAGACAGGTCTCAAGCGCTTTTTGCCCGCGATTCTGTCGGGCGAGTTCGAACAGGCGGAAGTGGAGTTGGCACCATGGCAGGGATCAGGGGATATCGCGGCCACCGCCCGGGCCAACTGTTACCTCGTGGTCGCGCCGGACCGCGAACGCATCGCGGCAGGCGAATGGGTACCCGTGCTGCTGAGGTAGGAGGCTTCGGACGCCCGGTTCGCAGCTTGAAACCCTTGAAACCTCTGAAACCTCGAAGCGCGCGCTTGTAAGATGGTTCGTTAGCATGCCCAGGAAGCTCTCTCATTACGACCGCGCAGGCCGCGCCACGATGGTGGACGTTTCCGCCAAGCAGCCGACCAGGCGCATGGCCGAGGCCAGCGCCTTTGTGGCGCTGAAACCCGCAGTGCTGAAGGCCCTGCCGGAAAATCCCAAGGGCGATCCGTTGGAAGTGGCGCGCCTGGCCGGGATCATGGCCGCAAAGAAGACCTCCGACCTGATCCCCATGTGCCATCCCCTGCCCCTGGCCCACGTTGATGTGCGTATGCGGCTGTGCGAGAATGGCGTCGCTATTGCTTCCAAAGTTACGACCACCGCGGTGACCGGCGTGGAGATGGAAGCGCTGGTCGCCGCCAGCGTTGCTGCCCTGACCGTGTACGATATGTGCAAGGCCCTGGACAAGGGCATCGAGATTCGCGAGATCGCGCTCGAGCGCAAGTCCGGAGGCAAGAGCGGCGACTACGCCCGCACCCGGAACAAAACGTAGCTGGCATGCCGAACATCGTCAAAGTCCTGCTGGTGGATGACAATCCCATGATTCTGGGGATGCTGCGTGGCGCCTTGAGCCCGCACGCCATCGTCACCACGGCAAGCGACGGGGCAGACGCACTCCTCAAAGCCGTGGACGATCCTCCTGACCTGCTGGTCAGCGACTATCACATGCCCGGCATGGATGGCCGCCAGTTGGTGGAAAAGCTCAAGAGCCGTCCAGCGACCGCCGCGGTCGCGGTGATCCTGCTGGCCAGCAAGGCCGATATCACCGAAAAAATCGGAACCCAGGACGCAGCTGACGACTTCGTGGAAAAGCCTTTCTTCCTCAAGGAGGCCACGCACCGCATTAAACGCTTGATTGACAAGATCGCGCTGGAAAAGATGTCGAAGTCAGCGGCCTCTGACGGCGTGCTGCGCGGCAGCCTCACCCAGATGAACGTGATTGACCTGGTGCAATCGCTGGAGATGGGCCGCAAGAGTTGCCTGCTCACGCTGAGCAACGAGGATGACAAGTGCGAGATGTACTTCAGCGAAGGCCAGGTGACTCACGCGGCTTACGGTTCGCTGACTGGCGATGCCGCGGTGTTCAAGGTGTTGCGCTGGACGGGCGGCAATTTTCAGATCAACTTCGAAGGCAAGACTACGCAACAGACGACGACCTTGAACACGCAGGGCCTGCTGATGGAAGGCCTGCGCCTGCTCGACGAATCGGCGCGAGAGGGCGGTGGCGGGACGGAGGAAGAAGAAGATGTCCTCCTCGACAGCTGAGGGCCTCACCGCGGCTGTCCTGACCGTAAGCGATTCCTGCGCGAGGGGCGAGCGGACCGATCTATCCGGGCCCGCGGTTGCCGAAGCCCTCCACAAGCGAAGTTTCACAGTCGTCCAAAGTGAAATCGTCCCCGATGAGCAAGCCGCCATTCAGGGCGCCATTGTGCGACTGGCGGGGGCAGCGCGCCTGGTCGTCACTACGGGCGGTACCGGCATCGCTGAGCGCGACGTGACGCCCGAAGCCACACGCGCGGTCTGTGACCGCCTGCTCGAAGGGGTAGCGGAGCGGATGCGGTTGCAGGGCGCGATAAAGACCCCCTTCGCCGTGCTGAGTCGCGCCGTATGCGGAGTGCGGGGGAAATCCATGGTCCTGAATCTGCCGGGCAGTCCTGCCGGCGCCGTGCAGTCGCTGGAAGCCGTGATCGAGTTGCTCCCGCACGCGCTGCAGTTGTTGAGCGGGAATACCGAGCATGCTTAGAGCCGGCCGTTCCTGCCGCGTCCGTCCGCCTTCGCGTACACTGCTGGTGAGCCCTTGAACACCATCAAGCACATTGTCATCCGCTACACGGCATTCCTGTGGGCGTTGTTGAAGCCGCTGGGGGCCTGGGGTGTCTTTGCCATCGCCGCACTGGACGGCAGCTTGCTGGGATTGCCCTTGGACCCGGTCGTCGCCAGCTACGTGTACACCAACCGTTCCCGCTTCCTGCTGTACGTGTTTATGGCCTCGGCGGGATCGGTGTTGGGGAGCATCGTCATCTACATCATCGGTTACACGGGAGGCGAGACTCTCCTGCGCAAGCGCATTCCCCCGGAGCGCTTCGCGAAAATCCACGCGGCGTTTGAAAAGCATCCCTTTTGGGCCCTGATGTTTCCCGCCATGCTGCCGCCCCCGACCCCGTTCAAGCTGTTTGTCTTGGCGGCGGGCGTTACGGAGATGCAGTTCAGCCACTTCGTGCTGGCCATCTTCGCCGGGCGGGTCATACGCTTCACCGCGATCGCTCTATTGACTTTGAAGTTTGGTCCGGAGATTGTGCAAATCACCGGCACCATCTTCCGAGAGCATTTCAACTGGGTGCTGGCAGCGGTCGCGCTGGGCTTGGCGATCTGGCTAGGGGTGCGCTGGTGGAAAGCAAAATCAAAAGCAGGCGCCGCCGAGTTCGCCGGGAGCGCCGAGAAGAAATGAACCTGATTTCCCGGCTGTTCGGCAATCTCGGCGGTGGATGTCCTCAGGCTGCAGCGACGTGGTCGCTGTTCTTCTGAGCTAGCTTCGCCAGGGCGTGCAGCGCCACCGGCGTGGCGAACATCGCGATGGTGAAGAGCAAATCTCCCTCAATCCCGCGCCGGAAGAACGGCAAGCCTGCGGCGTAGGACATCATCAACCCGCCCAGGTTCTTGGGATACATATCCATCGCCGCCCAAACCGCGAAGTTGCTCAGCAAGAAGAAGGAAACGGAACTGGCCAGGGCCGCGCCGATGAGGCGCAGCGGCTTGGTGTTCTCCCCCACCTTCGTACCCAGCCACAGGATGGCCGCGTACCAGGCCCAGGTTACGAAATGATCCCAAGTGAACGGGTAGGCGTACACCACTTTCGTCAGGATCACGTCGGAAACCGCCAGCAGCAAGAACGGCGCCCACATCTGGCGGCGGGAGCCGCGGGCGCCAAAGAACAACAACGCCGCCGCCACCGGCGTGAAGGCCATGGGATGAGGCAGGAAGCGGACCGCAACGGCGAAGAGCACAAACAAGTAAGCCAGCATGGTCACCTCGAGGATCGCAGACCAAGATTGTGGCGCGAGCGGGCGATGGCGTCAAGTTCCGACGGCTGCCAAGATGCACTGACGCCACAAAATGACAGGCTTGGCGACCCGGCTACCCCTGACTGGCGTCATCCTGAGCCCGAAAGGGCGAAGGATCTGGCGAGCGGCGGCACGGACTCGGCCATTGGAAATTGCCGCCCCGCGCATGATCCTTCGCCCTTTCGGGCTCAGGATGACACCTGCATAACAAGAGGCTCGACGAACGGTCACGAATACGGCGCAGGAAGCCGTCTCTGCCGCATCGGCGTGATGCGGCTCAGGCAGGGCTGAAGCTGCGCCACCCAGGAACGCGACCTCGCGGCGGCTAAGGCTTCTTTTCCTCCGGTGCCTTCGCTACCGGCATCAGCTCCGGCACATACAATCCCGCCACGTGGTGGGTGATCTCATCCGGATGCGACTCTTCGAGATTGGTGAGCACAACGACCGTCAGTTTGTCGTCCACGTAACGGGAGATGTTGGTGGTGAATCCCTGCCAGGCGCCCTCGTGCTCGATGACGCGGTGCCCGCGTATGTGCTCGACGAACCAGCCAAATCCGTAGTGGCCGGAGTTCGGTTCCCCGTTGTTCAGCTTGGCCACCGTCCACATCTGGTCGAGACTCGATCGCTTCAGCAGCTTCTCGGTGTACAGAGCTGCATCCCACTTGGCCAGGTCGAGAATAGAAAAATACAGACTCCCATCCGCCGTGGTGTTCAGCGTGGGCGCCACCCACTCCTGGTTTTTCAATTCCCCCTTAACCAGACGGTACCCGGCGGCGCGGTTGGGGATGATGTCGGCTTCGCTGATGATGCGGGTCGTGGTCATGCCCAAGGGCTGGAAGACGCGTTCGTGGAGAAAGTCGCCATAGAACTGGCCGGTCACGCGATGAATCAGAATTCCCAGCGTGGCGTATCCCAGGTTGGCGTAGCTGTACTTGGTTCCCGGCGGGAAGGCCAGGGGGACGGCTTCAATCGCCTTCAGAATCTCCTCTTCAGTGCGGTCCCGGCGGAAGTTGAAGTTCTCCGGGTAGTCGGTGAAGCCGGCAGTGTGGCTTAAAAGCTGGCGGACGGTGACCTGGTTCCACGCGGCCGGAGCATCCGGAAAATATTTGGTGATGTGATCGTCCAGCCCGATCTTTCCTTCTTCCACCAGCATCATGACCGCCGTCGCGGTGAACTGCTTGCCCATGGAGCCTGACTGAAACAAGGTTTCTGGTTTGACTGGAACCTGCAGCTCGACATTGGAGAAGCCATATGCCTGTGCCCGCACGATCTTCCCGTCGCGAGCGACCAGCAGGGCCAATCCCGGGATCTTCCGCTTCTGCATCTCGGACTGGATGTACTGGTCGACGGCGTCGGACGACGTCTGGGCGGTGGCGGCGACGGCCAGCACCACAATGCAGACAACCCAAACAATGCTAGGGCGCGATCTCAAGATTCCCTCCGGGAAAGCAGTATGCACCCAATTGGGACCGAGTTGCGCGATTCGGCGACACGCAGGGTCGCAAACTGGAAAGGGCACGACTTCCAGTCGTGCCGCTTCGCGCCGAGTAGTCGGCTTCAGCCGCTGGGGTAGGCCGTTCGCGGCCGGAGAACTAGCGCGTATTCCCGCCCACAACCGTGCGGCGCATTCCAAACCTCTCCGCGATCACATTCAGGTTGCGGTCGAGTTCCACTGCGGCGCCGAGCGGACTCCGTCCCATGCGGCCGGGGTAATCGTACCTGAGATCGCGGAAACGCACGAGGTAGCCCGGCTGCGGGTGCTCCAGTTCCTCGGTTTCAGTAACCGGATACTGCGCCCAGTCCAGATAGACCCGGCCCAGGTAGCTTTTCTTGGCCGCCAGGGTGACCGCGGTTTCTTCGGGCTTATAGCGGATGCGCATGCGCCCGTCGGGGTCCACATCAGCTGCGGAGGAGTCCACCAGCGTCTGCGCGAAGAAATTGCTGGTTTCGACCACGCCGTACCATTGGAAGGGATTCCACATGTAGGGATAGGCCGAAGCCCGAATGGGATCGGCATCCCGGTACAGGCGGGCTTCGAGCGCGTTCACCGCCCGGCGGTGCTCGTAGTCGCGGACGCCCCAAAGTAACACCACGCCGATCAGGGCGAGGGCCGCAGCCAGGCGTCCCCGCGGTCCCCGGCGCCGGCCTCCGACCTCCTCGTTGATCAAGGAGAACAACCCGGACAACAACAGGCTGCCACCCAGGAGAATCCACATGACCGGCTCAATAACGAAAACGATGTCCCACGAGTACCACTTCTCGGAGAATGGCCAGAACGGGCGCACGCCGTAGTTGTTGGTGAAGTCGAGCAGAAGGTGGCTCAGCCCCGCCAGGTAGGCATATCCGAACAGCAGCCCCCAGCGGGGCGGCAGGTTGGGATCTTTGATTTTGCGCCCGCGCATCCGCCAGATCAGGTACATGAAACCGACCACCGCAGCCGATACCAGCGCCGCACCCAGGAAGGAATGTGTGAACCCGCGATGATGAGCGAAGCCGAAGGCTGGGCTTTTGAAACTGCCCAACACGTCAAGATCGGGAGCCTCCGCCGCCAGTGTCAGCGTGGCCGTAGCCAGTGCCGTCTTGCGATTCAGCCCGGCGCGGCCCATACAGGCGCCGGTCAGAAAGTGGGTGATGGGTTCCAAAGTTCGACGATTGCCTTCGGATCTCGAGTTACAGAGAATACATTGGCCGTGTACTCCCCGGTCAAAAAACCTTTAGATGAACGCCCAGCACGTGCCGATGCATCGCGACTCTCAGTCTTGTACCATTGGGTTCACCGGCATGAAGACCCTCCTCAATCCAAAGGACAAGGAAGAAATCATTGCACGCCTGGCGAGGATGCAGCCTGTGTCGCAACGGCGCTGGGGGAGGATGTCCGTGCCTCAAATGGTGTGCCACCTGAGCGATTCTTTTCGCGGCCCCATGGGCGAAAGGGCCTTAAGCCACGCTCGCTGGTTTGCACGGGGGCTGACCAAATGGTTTGCGTTGTATTTCCCCCGCCCGTGGCCCAAGGGGTTCAAGACCCGGCCGGAGATCGACCAGGAGATCGGCGGTACCCCGCCCGGAGACTTTGCAGCCGACGTACGCGAGTTGCGCCGGCTGCTGGATCGCTTCACCCGCCAGCCCAGAGACTTCGAGTGGCATCCCCACCCCGTCTTTGGCTCGATGTCGGACAAGGACTGGCAGCGCTGGGGATATCTGCACATGGACCATCACCTGCGACAGTTCGGCGCGTGAGTTGGGAAGTGCGACATGTCGTCGGAAGCACTCAGGGCGCCAGCAGGGTTACTGCATCCGGAATCATGGTGATCTCCGCCGGCACGGTCCCCAGCAGTTCTCCGTCGGCTTCCACAAAAATTCTTGACTCCGGCTGCGACTCGGGGGCGCGGCAGGCCGCGCGCTCGCCGCTCAGGAGTTCGATCCCATTTCCGCTCCAGGTCGTCCCCAACAGGCCACGGACAATGTAGCGCAGATAAGTGATGCGGCTGCGAGTGTGGAAGAGCACCAGGCGCAAGTCGTTTCGCTCCAGCGAGGCGCCGGGTGCCAGTTCGCGCAGCACCCGCCCGAAGTTGCCGATTCGAACGGCCAGCAACTGAGATACGCTACCCTGCCGCACAGAGCCGCCTGCCGAAATTTCGACCGGGAACCGCTCCAGTGGGTGCGTCAACCACAATCTTGTCGCCTTGGCATAGTAGGCAGCCATGCCCAGGCGGCCCTTCGCCACAGGGTTCAACTTGTAGAAGAGCTGCGCATCTACGCCAACACCCACCGCAACCGTGAAGTAGCGGGATCCGCGGTTACCGGAGAAGTCGCGGTATTCCACTCGACCGACGGCCAGGCGACGGCCCTTGGCCGTAAGCGCCGCGCGGGCTGCCGCCAGGGGTGACGGCGGAAGGTGGAGGTCATGAGCGAGGGCATTGGCAGTTCCCAAGGGAATGATGCCCAAGGCCGCATCACTGCCAACCATGCCTTGCAACACGTCATGGACAGTCCCGTCACCGCCGCAGGCGAAGATCGTGTCGTAACCCGCTGCGATGGCATCCTGTGCCTGGCTGCCGGTCTCGGCCGCGGAGCGCGTGGGAGTGGCGACGACGTCAACCCCGGCGGAGCGCAGGACCTGCGCCACCGCCTCCACGTCTGCCAGTCGTCGCTCGCGCCGGCCTCCGGACAGCGGGTTGTAGAGGAGAACAGCCTTGCGCATGGCAGTGGGATGAAAATGGATTGTACCGGAAGGCTGGAGGAATCCCGTCGGGTCCGCCATGGCAAACCAGCCAGGACGCTTCCCAATTGCGTGTTCTCGCAGCTTTGGCTAATCTGATAGCACCAATCTTGCGCCATTCGCGGGTACATGTCTCCTTTTCAAAGAACTCTAGTTTGGAGGATTCCCCTCATGCCGTGCCGTCTGACAGTTCTTTTGGTTGCGCTGTTATGTTGTGTTGCTGTAGCCCAGGACCATCCGCCCCACCCCCAGGCCAGGCCCGTGACTCTGATGTCAGGTCTGGGCAACCTCCATCATCCCGTGTCCACCAGCAATCCCGAGGCCCAGCAATTCTTCGATCAGGGACTGCGCCTGATCTACGCCTTCAATCATGACGAAGCGGAGCGCTCCTTCCAGCATGCGGCGGACCTTGATCCCAAACTGGCCATGGCGTACTGGGGCATCGCCGAGGCGGTGGGGCCGAATTACAACGATCCCGCCAGCGCGCCGCGGTTCGTGAAGGCACACGAAGCCATCCAGAAGGCGGTGGATCTGTCCGCCAACGCCGCACCCAGCGAACAGGCCTATATCCAGGCCATGGCCAGGCGCTTTCCCACTGGACCAAACGCGGACTTGCGGAAGGCGGCGGAGGACTACCACGACGCCATGCGCGAGGTAGTGAAGACGTTCCCCGACGATCTTGATGCCGCAACGCTGTTCGCAGAATCCGGCATGAACCTGCACCCCTGGGGCTTGTGGCATCCGGATGGCACCCCCGAGGCGGGCACGGAAGAGATCATGGCCACTCTGGAATCGGTTCTAAGACGCGATCCGAACCATGTGGGCGCGATTCACTACTACATCCACACCGTGGAAGCCTCACCTTTCCCGGAGCGCGCGCTGGCAGCGGCCAATCGGCTCGCGGCCCTCATGCCCGCCGCCGGGCACATCGTGCACATGCCGGCGCACATCTACATCCGCACCGGCGACTATGACGCGGCTGTCAAGACCAACGAGAAAGCGGCCGCCGCGGACGAAGCCTACATCAAGGCCAGCGGGGCCCAGGGCATCTACCCCATGATGTATTACAGCCACAACCTGCACTTCATCGCGATGTGCTCCGCCATGGATGGGAACTACGACGAAGCGATCAAAAGTGCCGACAGACTCGCTGCGCACGTAGGAGCGGCGGTGAAAATGATGCCACCCCTGGAGGGCTTCATGACCATTCCCATGGCGGTGGATCTCCGTTTCCACAAGTGGCCCGAGATTCTGAAGATGCCCCAACCGGACCCCGAAATGAAGACCACTACGGTCTTCTGGCACTTCGGGCGCGGCATGGCACTGGCGGGCACGGGCAAGGTCGCCGAGGCCGAAGCAGAGTACAAGATCGTGGCCGAGGCCCAGCGCACCACCCCGCCGGATATCGTCTTCAACATGCCCATCGACAACAAGGTCAGGGACATCCTGAAGATCGCAGAAGATGTCCTGGGAGCCAAAATCGCCATGGCGAAAAAGGACAACGCCGGAGCCATCTCCATGCTGCGCGAGGCCGTGGCGATTCAAGACACACTGAAATACGGCGAGCCGCCGGATTGGTTCTTCCCCGTCCGTGAATCGCTGGGGGCTGCCCTGCTGATGAACGGCGATGCCACCGGCGCGGAACAAGTCTTCCGGGCTGACCTCGACCGCAATCCCCGCAATCCGCGTTCCCTGTTCGGCTTGGAGCAAGCGCTCAAGGCGCAGGGCAAGAACTACGATGCGGGGTTCGTGGAGAAACAGTTCGAAGCCTCTTGGAAGGGCGCGAACGGGCTGAAGGTGGAAGACCTGGTGTAGGCGATTTCAGAGCCTTGGGGCCGGAGCGGTTCCGGCCCCTTCCGGCTGGACATCAGCCCGCTGAACCGCATACACGCAATGCTCGAGGTCCCGCCACAGGACTTCTTTCCATAGTTTCATTCCATTTCTTTCCGCGACGCGGCGGGAAGGAATGTTCTGCGGCCGAATCAGAGAAATGAGGCGATCAACGCCGAGTGTTGCGAAGCCATAGTCCCGGACCGCGCGGGCGGCTTCTGTCGCCAGTCCCCTGCCCCAGTGGTCGCGGCGCAGGTGATAACCAATCTCGATCTCCTCGATCCCGTCCACGGTCTGCTTGATCAAGCCGCAATTTCCGATCAGCTCGCCGGATTCCTTCAAGATCATCGCCCACAGGCCGAAGCCGTCGTTCGAGTAGCGGCGCAGATTGCGCTGGATCCAGTCCTCAACTCCCTGGCGGTCGAAGGGGGCTGGGTAGTAGCGCATGGTTTCAGGGTCAGAAAGGATGCGGGCGAGCGCGTCCGCGTCTTCGGCAATGAAGTCGCGGAGTCTGAGGCGGGGAGTTTCGATGGTAAGCATATAAGTCTTTGCTGCGCCGCACGCCAGTTCGCCCGGCCGGCTGAAATGCGCCCGGCCTCGGGAACGACGACGCCGACTCGATAGGCCTGGTGATCCCTCCCCCGGCTGAAAACCGCCGGGGTTCGGGATGACGCCTCCTCATTTATCGCACCAGTTCGCCGGAGCATCCAACACAAAAGCGTCCGGCCACGCACGAATATAATCTCTCTGGCTATGCCCAGCGCGAGCAAGGACGTTGAGAAGATGCTGGAGTCGTTGCGCGACAAGATCCGCCACCACGAATACCGGTACTACGTGCTCGACAATCCCGAGATCAGCGATGCCGAGTTCGACGTCCTGATGGATGAACTGAAGAAGCTCGAAGCCGAGCATCCTACGCTGATCACGCCCGACTCTCCCACGCAGCGGGTGGGCGGCAAGCCCCGCGAAGGCTTTGTCAAGGTGCGCCACTCTTCCCCAATGCTCTCCCTCGACAACACCTACAGCGAGGACGAGTTGCGCAACTGGGAACGGCGGGTGCACGAACTCAGCGGGCGCAAGGACATCGAGTACGTTTGCGAGCTAAAGCTCGACGGCATGTCGCTCGCCCTGCGGTATGGGGACAGCAAGCTGGCGCGCGGCATCACCCGCGGAGATGGCTCCGAGGGCGAGGACGTAACGCTCAATGTGCGCACCGTGCGCTCGGTGCCGCTTTCCATTGCAAGGGAGAAACTCAAGAAGGCCGGCATTTCCGCCGACTTCGAAGTGCGTGGCGAGATGCTCATGCCCATCCCCGCCTTCAAGCGGATGAATGAAGAGCGCGAGCAGAAAGGCCTGTCGCTGTTTGCCAACCCACGCAATGCCACCGCCGGGACCGTCCGCCAGCTCGAGCCCAGCATCACTGCCGAGCGCCGCCTCGATTATTTCGCTTACATGCTGTTGCAGAATGGACGCACCTATTTCGACCGTCACTCAAGAACTCTCGATGCCCTGGAAGAGGCCGGATTCAAGGTCAACCCGCACCGAAAGCTGGCGAAGAGCTTTGAACAGGTCTGGGGATTCATCCGCGAGTGGGAGGAGAAGCGCGACAGTCTTGACTATGAAATCGACGGCATCGTGATCAAGGTAGACCGCACTGCCTTGCAGGACGAGCTCGGCTACACCGGCAAGGCCCCCCGCTGGGCCATTGCCTATAAATACGCAGCGCGCGCGGGCATCACGCACGTGGATGACATCCTGGTACAAGTGGGCCGCACCGGCAAGTTGACTCCAGTGGCGGTACTCAAGCCGGTTCCAATCGGCGGCACGACCGTCAGCCGCGCCACGCTGCACAACATGGACGAAATCGAGCGCCTGGGAGTGAAGATCGGCGATTGGGTGGAGGTGGAGCGCGGCGGCGATGTCATTCCCAAGGTCACCCGCGTCATCGAAGACAAGGTCCATCCCCGCGGACACAAAGTGTTTCACATGCCCGAGCGCTGCCCGGAGTGCGGTACCAAAATCGTCCGCACCGAAGGTGAGGTGGACTACCGCTGCGTCAACGCCAACTGTCCCGCCAAGCTGCGCGAGACCATCCTGCATTTCGCCTCGCGCCACGTGATGAATATCGAAGGCATGGGCGACGCCCTGGTCAACCAGCTCACCGAGCGCGGCATGGTGAAAAATGTCGCCGACATCTACAAGCTGACCAAGGACGATCTGCTGCGACTCGAGCGCATGGGCGACAAATCGGCGCAGAATGTGCTCGACGAAATCGGAGAATCCAAGAAGCTGCCCCTCGAGCGTGTGATCTTTGGACTGGGCATCCGCTTCGTCGGTGAGCGCACCGCGCAATTCCTGGCCGAGCATTTCGGCTCCATGGACGTGCTCATGGATGCGAAGGAAGACGAGTTGGAGGAAGTGAACGAAGTTGGCCCCCGCATTGCCGCCAGCATCACGGAGTTCTTCCAGAACCCGAAAAACCGTGAACTGGTGAAGGAACTGCGGGAAGCCGATCTCACCTTCTCCGGCAAGAAGAAGCAGCGCGGCACGGCGCTTGCGGGAAAGACATTCGTCCTGACGGGGACCCTAACCCACTATAGCCGTGACCAGGCCAAGCAGATGATCGAGGACGCCGGTGGCCGGGTGGCTTCCGCCGTCAGCAAGAAGACCGACTACGTGGTGGCTGGCAGCGATGCCGGCTCCAAGCTGGACAAAGCCAGGGAGCTTGGCATCGCGGTCATTGGAGAAGAGGAAATGCAGCGGCTGTTGGGCCGATAGGCGTGCAACTTCCTGCACCTGCATTCTCCCAAAAAAGACAATCTATTGACATCCCGTTGACAACTCATCCGATGGCCTTCCCTAAGCTGCGTCGGGCTTAAAACGGCGGCGGATTCCCGTCTCTTAATCGCTCAGCAAAGCGCCGCTCGGTAGTACCCAGATTTCACACCAAGCACAGGAGGAAGTATGCGAGTCTTCCGCTCTCACGGAATTCGAGTGTCCGCGGCGATGGCCGGGTCGGTGTTGATCCTCGCCCTTTGCGGTCACGCCAGCGCGCAGTCTTACAAGGGAAAGTTTCTGACCGCCGATCAGTCCGGCGTCGCCCCCAACACCGATCCCAACCTGATCAACCCGTGGGGTATCTCCTTTACATCCACTGGACCTTTTTGGGTGGCCAACAACAATAGTGGCACATCCACAATTTATGACAGCAATGGGGTCCCCAACGCGCTGGTGGTGACGATCCCTTCAGCTTCAGGAAGCGGTCAGGGGACGCCCACCGGCACAGTGGCCAACTCCACGACCGGCTTCACCGTCAGCAAGAATGGCCACTCCGGGCCGGCGCTCTTCCTCTTTGACAGCGAGGACGGGGTGATCACGGGATGGAACCCGAACGTGGACGCCACCAACGCCGTGATTGCGGTGGACAATTCGGCGGCCGGGGCGGTGTACAAGGGGATGGAACTGGCCAACAACGGCAG
>DATKLE010000154.1:0-42970 GCA_035542575.1 Terriglobales bacterium
TCTGAGCGGGCGTGGTGTCCCATCATGAGCAGCAGGCCTCCGAATGTGGCGGTGAACAGCAGCATCAGGAACTCTGGCCTGCTTATAACCTGAACCTTGTACCGCCACAAGCATCAACTGAGAGACTTTTTCAACAGACACGCCTGAGCGCGCGAAACCAATGCGCAGCTGACTTAAGCTGCACGTTGCACAACACGCGAGGGCGCGGCGGCCTCTTTCCGCATCAGCAACCTGAACACAAGAATATGGGTCACCAGAAGGAGAGGGACCCCAAAGATTGGGATGAAATAACCCGCGCCCAGCAAACCCGGCGTGTCCGGAAGTGAAAGCCGGCTACCCTGGTAAAACGCATTCAGCAGGTCGGCAGTCCCAAAAATGTTGAAGATCCAGACCAGAGGGTCGGCCAATCTGGTCCTGAGAGCGGCCAGTGCGATGAGGGCCAAGATTGCGGCTGCCAGATCACCATAGGCGAGTTCGCGAGCGAATACTGTGGCGGACAATTGCGGGGAAACGACGCCGGGGATCAAGACTGCGAGACCGATATACCTGAACCCGTGCACCACGAGGATCGGCCTGAGTGCTTCTGCGCGTTCCCGTTTGCTTATCGCCGGCCAAATGTATTGCGCGGCGAAAACGGCCCATACAAGAAAACCGAAAGCCACAGTTATGCCCCAGGTCAGAGGGATAGGCATGATGCGCTCCTTTCTTCGCCTAGCCTACAAAAATTTGTACATTTCACGGAAAGGCGAGTCGCGCTCATAATTGATGATTCAAAGTGCCTCCGAGATTCGTGCGAACATCGCTGAGGTACGAAGAGATTGGCGTAATATCGCCATCTCACCAACATCCGCTTAAGGCCTGCATGAGGCCCCCTTCGCATCCCAACCGCCCTTTGCGGTATTGTTCTTATGCCTTGAAACCCGTGTCCGCCACAACCCGTTCCGCGCAATATTTCGCCCGCGCCCAGCAGTCTCTGGTCGAGGGCGTGAACTCGCCCTCGCGCGGCGCGGCCGTCTATGCGCCCGGCCCAATCTTTCTCGAACGCGGCCAGGGCTCCCACGTCTGGGACGCCGACGGCAACGAATACGTGGACTTCATGATGTCGTTCGGCGCGCTCATTCATGGGCACGCGCACCCGAAGCTGGTGGAAGTCGTCTCGCAGGCCATGGCGGAAGGCTCGCACTTCGCCGCTGCAACCTCCGCCGAGGTGGAAGCCGCCGAGCGCTTCCGCCGCATGGTGCCGTCGGCTGAGGTTGTCCGCTTCGCCAACACCGGCAGCGAAGCCACCATGCTGGCGCTGCGCCTCGCCCGCGCTCACACCGGACGCCGCAAGTTTCTCAAATTCGAGGGGCACTATCACGGCTGGTACGACCCCTATCTGCTGAATGCCCACAGCCATCCGCCCGAGCAGTTGGGGCCGCCGGAAAATCCCACGCGCATTCCCGACTCAGAAGGTATTCCTCCCGCAACCTTCGATGACGTGTTGCTCGCCCCGTGGAACGACATTGCCGCAGTAGAGCGTGTCATCCGCCAGCATGGACACGAACTAGCTGCGGTCATCACCGAGCCCATCATGGCCAACATGGGCTGCATCCTGCCGCGGGATGGCTATCTGCAAAAGTTGCGCGAGCTTACCCGCGAGTGCGGAGCTCTGCTCATTCTCGACGAGGTCGTTACCGGCTTCCGCTATGCGCCCGGCGGCTGCCAGGAGTATTACGGCATCACACCTGACCTCAGCACCTTCGGCAAAGCGCTGGGGGCGGGATTCCCGGTCGGAGCGGTGTGTGGCCCGCGTTTTATTCTTGACCGCATGCGCTGGGGCGACCACATGGTGCTGCACTATGGCACCTTCAACGGCCATCGCCTGACCATGAAGGTCATCGCCGGGAGCCTGGATTTATTGTCCGCCGAGGGCACTTACCGAACGCTGCACGCCATCGGCGATGCCGCGATCAGCGGGCTGCGTGACGTGTTCCGGCGCCGCACGATAAGCGCTATCGTGCAGGGCTTCGGCCCCATGTTTCAGATCTACTTCACTCATCGCGATGCCATCCATGATTACCGCGACTACTGCACCTATGTGGACACCAAGAAGTATTCCCGCTTCATACACTTGCTGCTCGAACATGGCATCTACATGACTCCCTCGAACGGTCTGCACTGGATCATCTCCACCGCCCACACCGAGGACGATGTGCAAGCCTTGCTGACCGCGGCTGACCAGGCCTGCACGGAACTAGCATGACTGCCACAGTCTTTCTCGGTGGCGGACGCATCACCAGCGCCCTGGTCGCAGGATTGCGCCTAGCGGGATACGCCAGGCCAATCGTGGTCCACGACCGCCACCCGCGCAAGCTGCAACAACTCAAGCGGCAATACGGCGTCACTGCGGAGCCGGATCTGCAGAGAGCGGTGGCACAAGCCGGCTTGCTGGTGGTCGCGGTGCGGCCCGACTCGGTGGGCGCACTTCTGCAACAGGTTGGACAACTCCGCCGCTCGTTGCCGGCGGTCAGCCTGGCTGCCGGAATTCCGCTCTCGCGGCTCCACGCCCGGTTAGGACCGGCGGTCCACTGGGCGCGCGCCATGCCTAGTCCGGTTTGCCGCACGGCCCGGGGGTTGACGGCGGTCACTTTTGACCGTGGCTTTCCGGCTGCGTCCAAGCGGATGGTACGCCGCCTCTTCGCGCGGCTTGGCCAGGTGATTGAGATTCCCGAGAGCAGGTTCGACGCCTTCACCGTGACCTATTCCTCCAGTCACGGCTACCACGCCCTGGCCGCTCTGGCCGGAGCGGCGCAGAGGCTGGGGTTGGATCGTAGGAGCGCGCTCACGGCGGCGGCACATGCCCTCGGCGACGGGGTTGTCACCTGGCGCGAAGGCAAGATTCCCCTCCACCGTTTGCTGCACGAAGCCGCTACGCCGGGCGGGGTCGCGGCCACCGTTATGTCGGCAATGGATGAGGCCGGATACGGCAGGATTGTCGAGCGTGCCCTACGCAAAGGGATAGCTCACGCCCGAAGAATGACCTAGCGCCGGCATCGCTGGCCACCCGGGAACCGACAACGCGCTCTACCGTATGAGCCGCACCCCCAAACGAAGGACCCGCACTGCCCGGTAAAGGAAGAAAAGCGGCCCTGGCAACCGCACAACCGACCATTCGCCCACACTGGGCGTGATCGCCAGTCGCCACAAGAATCGCATCCGGTCCTGCCAACGCTCCCGCATGCGCAACATCAAGCGGAAATAGGAGACTGACTCAACGTTGTATTCGGCGCCTTTCGCCATCGTGGGAATGATCTCTTCCCAGATTGCGCGACACGGCTCTCCCCCAAAGCCCCGTTCGACAGTCAACTTCGAATTCAGCAGCGCGTCCGCCGCGGCAAAGGTTGTCGCCATGATGCGTTCCACTCCCAGGCGGCGCGCCTGGCTCTTGACCGCCTCCTTGTCAATCGCCGGCGACCGGCCAAGCCGGGCGATGTCGCAGAGCCAGGAAAGCCGCATCCAGGCGTGCTTGGCCGCGTGGACGCTAAGGACCACCAACAGGTCCTCGGGGCATACCGTTCTTACCGTCCGTCCGGCCAACTGCGCCGGAACCGCCCGCCGGAACAGCTCGCTTATGTCGAAATCAATCGCGTAAAAGCGGGGCAGAACTTGCCATTGGATCTCGAGCAGATTCGGCTGGCCAGCCCAGTCGAAGGTGTATTCGTACCCTGAGGCGAGGAAGGCGCGCTCCTGGTGCTTCGTCAGCTGGATCCCAGGCTGATATCCAAGCTCGCACAACGCACTCTTCACGCGCGGCACGTCGGCCGGTTGCACAAGCACATCGAGGTCGGAAAACTGGCGCTGCGCCACATCGCCGTACAACTGGTCCGCCAGCACCGGGCCTTTGTATGGCAGCGCTGCGATTCCGTGGGACTCCAGGAGTTCAAGCACCCGAAACAGTTCTTGCGTCAGCGCGAGAGCCCGTCGCGCGTTGGCCTCATAACGATGCCGCAGTGCCTCTCGCGTCTCCCGCGCAAGCAGGTCACTGGCAGCAAGGCAGGGATAAACCCGTGGCACGATGCCATGATGCTCGGCGAGTTGGACCAGGCGCCCCCCATCCACCTCGCGCAACCAAGCTCTTTGATGCTCTGCCAGGTCGTGGGTGGGGGCACGGCAGCAGGCGAGGAGCACGTCGAACTCGGGAGTGCTTGGCAGAACGGAGCAGGGCGCAGTCACCGGCTCGACAGTCTGCGGCGAAATCGGGGTCATGCACGCAACTCGACTTAGAACGTTATCTTGCTCTGGAATCCCGGCGACCGCCACTATAATACAGACACTTCCAGCCATCGCTCTGCAGCGCCGGTATCGCGGAGAACATGGACAGCATCGTCCTCGAATCCGTCAGCAAAGTCTTCCGCCATCGCCCCGCGCTCTTCAATTGGATGGGGCGGGAGCGGGGTGGCGAAACCCGCGCCCTGGAGAATGTCTCGCTGGGGGTTGCGCGGGGCCAGATTCTGGTTCTGCTCGGCCCCAATGGCAGCGGCAAAACCACGACTCTGAAGCTGGTCTCGACGATGCTTTTGCCGGATGCAGGCCGAGTGCTGGTCCAGGATGCCGATACCCAGAGTGCCCCGAACGAGGTCCGCAAACACGTCGGCTTTGCGGTCGCCACCGAGAGGTCGTTCTTCCCGCGTCTTTCGGCCCGCGAGAACCTCGACTTTTTTGCCGCGCTGGACGATGTCCCTCGCAGATCGCGGCCTGCGCGGATCGGGGCCATGCTGGATCGTACCGGCCTGCTGGACGCAGCCGACACCTTGGTCATGAAGTTTTCCAGCGGCATGTATCAACGGCTGGGTATTGCGCGCGCCCTCATCAAGGAACCTTCGGTCATCCTGCTGGATGAGCCCACTCGCAGCCTCGACCCGGCTTCAGCGGCGCACTTCTGGAATTTGGTCCGCGAGTTGCCCGCCCAGGGCGCGACCGTGATTCTTGCCACCCACAGCTTTCATGAGGCTGCTGCCGTCGGCGATTTCGTTGCGGTGCTGCATCAGGGGAGACTGGCTGGCTATCGCAAGATCGCTGACAGCGGCGTAGAGGAACTGCGATCCTTCTATTTCCACGCCACGGGCGAGCTGGACGAGGCGGCCCATCTTGCCTCCAGGAGCTGGCGATGAAGATCACGCAGCTGCTGGACAAGACCGCAGCGATCATCCGCCGCGACCTGCTGACCGCCATTCGCTACCGCACTGGTTTCCTGATCACGGCTGCCGGAGCCGCCGCCGAACTGGCTGCGTTCTATTACCTCTCGCGAGCCATCGGGTCCGGCTTCCGCCCCGATGGGGTGGATTACTTCCCATTCCTCTTAGTAGGAACCGGCTTCTACACGTTTCTGGTGATGGGCATCAACGCTTTTCTAGTCATCGTGCAGGGGGCGCAGCAGACTGGCACCCTGGAAATTCTGATGACCACATCTACCCCGGCGCCGGTACTGGTGTTCCTCAGCGCTATCTCTGCGTTCGCCGGAAACACTGTGCAACTGCTGTTCTATTTGGGGGCAGGGCTGCTGCTGTTTGGCGCGCCCCTGCACGCCAATCTCCTGGGATGTGTTGTAATTTTCGCGCTTTCGCTCACCATTGCGGTAGCGATTGGCATCCTGGCGGCGGCGTTGCAGCTGGCCATCCAGAAGGGGTCGGCGCTGGTGTGGCTGCTGGGTTCAGGCGCGTGGTTCATGACCGGAACGTTGTTCCCCGTGGCCACTCTTCCGGGGCCTTTGCGCGCGATCGCACAACTGATCCCCATCACCCATTCTCTCGATGGCATGCGCATGGCCCTCTTGCAAGCAGCGAGCTGGGGGGCCCTGGCCGGCGAAATCGGATTTCTTGCACTCTTTTCCCTCACGCTGCTTCCCTTCAGTCTGGTGGTTTTCTCCTACACTCTCCGCCGCGCCCGTCTACAAGGCACTCTGTCTTTCTATTGAGCGGTTTCCCCCGGGCTGTGAATTTCTGGTGACCTTCCGGGTATCTGCTGTGGCAACAACGGTTAGAAATTGTCTTGGGGACTGATGTACACTGCCTTATCCTGATTACAGTTCCGGGCAGGCTGCTGGTGGGCGCGGTACCTGCGCCAAGACAACCGTTGGGATTCCTATGACTCAGAAGAAAAGACCTTCTGGAGGAGAGAACAGCGCACCGCGCGAGGCTCCCGGGAAGAAGCCTTATCGCAAGCCAGAGTTTCGCTACGAGCGCGTGTTTGAGACCCTCGCCTTGGCCTGCGGAAAGATCAGCGGAAACCAGCAGCAATGCCGGTTCAACCGAAAGACGTCCTAACGGCTGTCGCATGAATGCCCAGGCCCGCGGAGAGCTTACGTCCAGTCTGTTCAGCGAGGTGCTGCACTCCTCCGGGACCTTGCAGTTGCGCGCCACCGGCGCCAGCATGCTGCCGACTCTGTGGCCCGGCGATCTCCTCACGATTCAGTCCCGGGAATTTGACGAGGTGCGGGTCGGCGCGCTCGTTTTCTTCTCCCGCCGAGGCCGCTTCTTTATTCATCGCGTGGTGCGCAAGTCCGTCTTGAATGGAGAGCCGGTGCTTATCACTCGTGGCGACTGCATGGCGGAGGACGACCCTCCCGTATGTCCCGCGGAGTTGTTGGGCACGGTGAGCATGGTGGACCACGACGGTGTATCCTTCACGCCCGCTCCCAGGCTTAGGCTGCCGCGCCGAGTGCTGGCCCGCTTGCTCTGTCATTCGGACCTCTTTCGGCGAGCAGCGTTGCGACTGCACACGCGGCAACGGGTTGCCAGTTCCGGAGGCAATCTCGCCCCCAGGAAGGCGGCCTTGTGAGGCAGAGTCACGACATCGCGGTTGACATCGGCGGTATGCCGATCCTGCTGCGTACCCAGGATCCTTCCTTCCGCCAGTTGCTGGCCAGGCGCTATGAGGGCTTCGTGGATGCCACCTCCGCACCCAGATTCACGTTTGATGTAAACCTGGTTACACCGACGCCGGAGATGGAATCTGAGGAGGGAGTGCGCGTCGAAATGCGAAACGGCGAGTGGCATTTGCACCGTGGAGATTTCCGCGCACAGTGGAACCCGCGCGCCGGCCAGGGAAGCATTCGTCAGTCGGCCAATCCCTATTCCATAGACTCCGTGCTGCGCATTGTGCATACACTCATCCTCGCGAAAGAAGGCGGCTTTCTGCTGCATGCCGCCAGTGCCATCCGCCGTGGCCGTGCCGTCCTTTTCTCGGGAGTCTCGGGTGCCGGCAAGACTACGATTTCCCGCTTGGCGCCCCGGGAGGCGACGCTTCTGACCGATGAGGTTTCATATGTCCGCCGGGTGAGAGAGGAATACCAAGCCTGCGGGACCCCCTTCGCGGGGGAACTTGCCCGTGTGGGTGAAAATTGTTCCGCTCCCATCAGTACGCTGTATCTGCTCGCCAAGGGCCCGGAGAACAAGGTCGAATCCGTCAGTGCCGCGGACGCGGTTGGCTGCCTGCTGCGCAACATCCTTTTCTTCGCGGAGGATGCCGAACTGGTAAAGCTTGTGTTCCGCTCGGCCTGTGAATTCGTGGACCGGGTGCCGGTCCGCCGCTTGACCTTTGTGCCCGACCAGCGGGTTTGGGACCTGATTCGATGACGGAGAGATATATCGCCAGGAGCACGGCCATTGCCGCCCGCATGCTGGGTGGCGAAATGATGGTGATGTCCGCTGTGGACTCCACGTTCTTCACTCTGAACGAGGTTGCCACTGCCATCTGGCAAGCGGCCGACGGGCACACTCCGCTCTCTGAAATCGTGGCCCGCAACATCTGCGCGCAGTTCGATGTGGAGCCGGAAGTCGCGCGCCGCGATGCCGACCAGTTCGTGGATGCGCTCGCGCAACACGGAATCCTGCTGGTCTCTGACCATCCCCTGGAAAACCCTCCGGTGGAGGCGGCATGAGCCTGATGCAGGAGATGAACGAGCGGGCCCTGCAACTGGGCGTTCCTCTGGGCATTCATCTCGACGTCACCTACCGCTGCAACGAGCGCTGCATCCACTGCTACCTGGAGCACGACGACCACGGCGAAATGACTACCGCCGAAATCAAGGATGTGCTCGACCAGCTTGCCGAAGCCGGGACCTTCTTTCTTACCCTCAGCGGTGGCGAGGTCCTGATGCGCCGCGATTTTTTCGAAATTCTCGAGTACGCCCGTCGCCTGCTGTTCAACGTGCGCATCAAGACCAACGGGGTGATGATTCGAGAAGCCGAAGCCCAGCGCATACGCAACCTTGGTGTCGAACAGGTGCAGATCAGCATCTATTCACGCCACCCCGAGATTCACGACGCCATCACCAAGCTGCCCGGCTCCCTCAAGCACAGCGTCGAAGCCATTCGCTTTCTGAAATCCCAGGGCTTGAAGGTCGCGATCGCCAACGTGCTCATGACGGCTAACCTGGGAGAGCACGACGGAGTTCAAGCGCTGGCTGCTGAATTGGGCGCCAACTACACGCTCGATCCCACCATCACTCCCAAAATCGACGGTGACACGTCCATCCTTGATCTCCGCATCTCCGGGGCGGAGTTAAACGAGGTGTTCCACAACAAGAATCTGGTGGGGGATGTGGAAGAGTTCTGCGCGCCTCCGCCCCCGCCCGGTGACGATGTGATGGAAGGCCTCCCCTGCAGCGCGGGGCATACCGCGGCTTACATCACTCCCTACGGCGATGTTTTTCCGTGTGTGCAGTTTCCCCTGCCCAGCGGCAATGTGCGGCGCCAGAAGTTCATCGACATCTGGCGCAGTTCGCCGGAGTTGAACCAGGTTCGTTCCATTCACGCCAAAGACCTGCCCGTCTGTTCAACCTGCAGCCATGTAGGCACGTGCACCCGCTGCCCCGGGTTGGCTTACATGGAAGGCAACATGCGCGGCCCCTCGACCGCGGATTGCGAGAAATCGTTCCACCGAACCGGAATTCCCTCCGCCAACATGCTCCGCAAGGCCCGCCCCTCCGGCCGGTTGATCCAAATACAACCGCTGGCTGTATAGTGCCTCCGCTGAGAACCGTGAACTAAGATCTGAGAACTGTTGAGAAAAACAGAAAGCCGGCGCAGGCAGTAATTCCTAGGAATTCGAGGGTTCCCGATCGCGTCCGGTTACTTTGGTGTCTTTCCCGGCGGCGGAATCACAAGTCCCTGGGTCCTTTCCGACGTAGAATTTCGGGAGAACCAGGCTTATGGACCCGAGCGAGAAATCCTTCGAATCACAACGGCGCAGTACCCGAATTCGGGCCCAGATCCCGATGCGCGTAACCAGTCTCGACCCCAGCGTCGAGTTCAGTGAGCGCTGCCATACCCTGGTGGTGAATACTCAGGGCTGCGGCGTTCGGCTGTCGCGGTCGCTGGAACCTGGGATGCCGGTTCGCCTGGACGATCTCCCTACCGGTCAGATCGCCACCGCGCGGGTTGCCAATTGCGTCCCCTTGGGTAACGAAGGCAAGTACTGGCTTGTGGGGCTCGGCTTGGACCAGGCGGGAAACATCTGGGGCATTGCACCTGCCCCGGCCGATTGGGGAGGCGAGACTAAAGCTTTTGCTGCAGCCGCTGTCTCCAATCCTGCCAAGAAGAACGAGTGGCCGTATTCCCAATTCTCCCGCAAGGGAGAGTTCCATCCCGGCAGAAAATAAGATAATCACCGGCGTGCGCGCCCGACCTTCTTCGCCTCCTCTTTGCACTTGGAGATTTTTCTTTGACGAAAACTACCTGGCTGCGGCTGCAGCGAGCCGCGGCACTACCGGCAGAGCCCGAATAAGTTCCCTTGTATAGGCGTGCGCGGGTTCACGGAAAATCTCTGCCGTTGGACGGCACTCCACAATGGCTCCTTGATGCATCACCGCTACGCGGTCGCTGATGGTCGCCACCGAAAGCAGATCGTGGGAAATGTAGAGGATGGTCATGCCAAACTGGCGCCGGACGCTGGCAAACAGTTGCAGGATCTCCGACTGGGTGATCAGGTCCAAAGCGCTGGTCGGCTCATCGGCAATCAACAGTGCCGGACGATGCAGCACCGCCATCGCAATCAGCACCCGCTGCGCCTGGCCCACGCTGAGTTGTGATGGATAGCGCCGCAGGAACTCGCGCTCAGCCGGCAGGCTCACGTTTTCCAGTCGCTCCAGGATTGTCCGCCGGCATTCCTCGCGCGTCCCGCGGCGGTGGGCTCTCCACGCCTCTTCCAGTTGTGTGCCGATGCGCAGCGCGGGGTTCAGGGATGACATCGGGCTTTGCAGGACCAGGCCGATTTCTTTGCCCCGCAGTGCCCGCATCTCGCGCTCGCTCAACTCCATCAGCTCCCGGCCTTTGAGCCGGATCGAACCCTGAGCTTTCCCGCCTTTCAGGTGAAGCAGCTTCAGGATGGCCAGTGCCAGCGTGCTCTTGCCGCATCCGCTCTCTCCCACCAGGCCGAGGATTTCCCGCTCGCGCACCTCGAGCGCAAGCTCCCGCATCACCGCCGTTTTTCCCGAATAACCTCCCGAGATCCGAAGTGATAGAAGCGGGTCCATTACCGGTTCCTGGCCACCTCGCTAGTGCCCAACGAGAGCTCCTCAATATTCCAGTACACCTGCGGCCGCAGCACGACCGGGTGCACGTTGTGGAGGGCGGGTGACACGGCCGACAGCGCATCCTTGTTGACCAGGTAGATGAACGGTTCCTGCTCCCAGGCGATCGCCTGGACCTGGTCAAAATATTGTTTGCGTTTGTTCGGATCCAGGGTTGAAGCCTGAGCGCGCATCAGCTTGTCGATCTCCGCTTCCCAGGCGGTGGCGGGAGTTTTCTGGCTCGGGTTCCACTGGTGGTTGTCCGAGGAACTCAACCAGATGTTCATCTGCGAGTTCGGGTCCAGGTCGGTGTTTACCAGGCCGAGCAGGCAGGCTTCGTAGTCAAAGGTGCGTGTCATGCGCTCGATGAGCGAGGGAAAATCGAGCGTCACCACGTTCAGCTTGATCCCGATGCCCGACAGGTCCTGCTGGATCATGGTCGCCATGCGCTCGCGGTACTTGTTGCCGGCGTTCGTGACGACGGAAAACTCGACCGCATGTCCCTCGCGGTCGCGCAACACGCCGTCCTGCAGATGGAAGCCGTCCTGCCCCAGCCTTTGCAGCGCGGATTTCTGGTCAAACGGATGCGGCTGCAGGTTGGCGTTGAACCAGAACTTGTTCCCGGGCGAAACCGGACCGACCGCCGGATGGGCGCGTCCGCGGAAAGCGATGCGCACCAGGTCTTCCCGGTTGATGGACTCCGAGATCGCCCGCCGGAAGTTAGTGGACGTAAACCATGCCTTCTTGTAGGCCGGCAGCGGGGAATTCGGCGCCTGGTTGAACCACATGAACTCCGCATCCAGCGAAATGCCGGCATCGTGGGCCATCGCAGGATTCTGCGCCATCACCTTGTCGTAGTACTCGGCATCGATGGAGTTAATGAAGTGGATTTCGCCGCGCTCCAGGCGAAGCGCTTCTATGTCACGGCTTTGCTGAATGTCGAGGCGGACGGAATCAATGTAGGGCAACTGCCGTCCGCGGGAATCGTGCTTCCAGTAATTCGGATTGCGCTTCAGAATCAAATACGCACCTGCTTTGTTTTCCGCGACGTAGTACGGGCCCAGCACCGCCATCTCCTTCTCGGGCGACTTGGCGGACATGATGGCAACCTGGTCAAACAATTTGTCCAAACCGGCGATGGGAGCCGGGAAGGTGATGGCGATGCGATTCTTCCCCAATATGCGGGTGATGACTTTGCCTTCGCCCGAGCGGAAGGAGTCGCCGGTCGGCGAATGCAGGGCCGGGTCCATGAGCTGCTGCACTGTGTAAGCAACATCTTCCGCCGAAAACGGTGTGCCATCGGAGAAACGAACGCCGTCCCGCAGCTGAAGGGTGATCGTCCTGCCTCCGTCGCTTATCTTCCAGGAGGTGGCCAACTCCGGCTCTGCCTCCTGCGTGAGCCGGTTCAAGCGCATCAGCACGCCGCCGGTCAAATAGCGAATGGTGTCGGAGGCATCGTCGGCCGTCAGCAAGGGGTTAAAGGTCTTGGGCTCCGAGTAGATACAGAAGCGCAACTCGCCGCCTGCCTGGGCGAATGCCAGAACTGCGCTCAAAACAAGTGAAATCAAGCAAACCACACGCGCCAAACGATGTCTCATACCGGCAACTCCTCATGCGTCAGGACGAGATGAAAACTGCTGACCACGACGACCAAGAGAATCAGAGGGACAAATTGCCACGGCTGACCGGAGATCGTCGAGAAGCTCTCCAGTTCGCGCAGCAGGCTGCCCCAGGAAGGCAGCGGTTCGGCCACGCCCAGTCCAAGAATTCCGAGGTTGGCTTCCGCAATAATGAACACGGGAACGGAAATCCAGAACTGCGCGTAGAGGACCGGCTTCAGGTTGGGGACCAAGTGATGCCACAGCAGCCGCATGGCAGCACTGCCCGAAGCACGCGCCAGCAACACAAAATCTGATTGCGAAAGGGCGCGAGCATCGGCACACACCACGCGCGCCGCGCCCGCCCATCCCAGGCACCCCAGCAAAGCAAAAGTGATCACGACGGATGTAACCGGCGACACATTCAGAGGCAAGAGCGCCCGCACCGTGATCAGCAGAAAGAGCCAGGGCAGCGAGAGAAACAAGTCGGTCGCGGCCATCACACAGCGTTCCACCCAGCCGCCGAGGAAACCGGCAACGCCTCCCACGAAAGCCGCCAGCACGCTTGTCAGCAAGGCGGCAGCCGGCGCCAGCAGCAATGACACCCGTGTCCCGTACAAGACCCGCGAAAACCGGTCGCGCCCCAGGTCGTCCGTCCCCAGCGGATGTTGCCGGGAGGGCGCAGCGTCGGGCACATCGCGAAACTGATGCGCGTAGGAAGAGGGAGCAATGAAATTCGCGAGCAGGCACGTGGCAGAGACTGTCACGAGAAAAGCAATCGCCAGTGTGCGCGCCCACTTCATGCTTCTGCCCTCCGCAACTTGCTTCCCATCAGATCAGAAGCTGAATTAGCCAGTAGAGTGACCAGAGTGACGATCATGGTCAGGTTGATGAGCAGCGCCACGTCTCGTCCCAGCGCGGCCTTCCAGGCCAACTGCCCGATTCCGGGCAGGTCGCAAAGCGCTTCCACGGGAATCGCAGCGGTAAACGCCACGCTCACAGAAACTCCGGCAAGTGCCAGCAGCTGTGGCGTAGCTGTCGGCAGAATGTGCCAGAGCAGCACGCGTAGATTCCCCAGCCCCTTGGCTCGGGCCATCAGCACGTGCGGCAAGGCCGAACTGCGAGCCAGCAGATTGCGCGAATAGCGGAATACTTTGGGAAAGACAATCAGCCCCAAGACTAGGCGGGCCGGCGCCTGCGCCAGCACAAACAACAACGCCAGCACGGCGGCGGGCAAGCACAAGAGCAATCCCGCCAGGAGCCCGGCAAACAGATCGAGGTACCACGCTCTCGACATCACCGTGGCTATGGCCAGTCCCAGCCCGAGCGTCCAACCCAGCGCGAGTCCCAGACCAATGCTCTTCATTGTTTCCGGAAGGCGCTCCCTCACAAGCTCGACCACCGGCCGCTGCAGCGTGCGGGAGACCCCCAAGTCTCCGTGCAGCAATCGGTCGAGGTAATGAAAATAGGAAACGATGAGATTGCCCTCCGGAGCTTGTGCCTGTCGCAGCGCGGCGATGCTCTGCTGGTTAAGCCGCGGGTCCAGTTCCTCCTCATCCACTCCGTAGCCCGGCGCCAGCCGCACCAGGGTTGCTCCCAGAAAGCCCCCCAGCAGGACGACAATCAGGACCTTAGCGGCGAGTTTTGCCAGCCCACGTAACACTTGCTCTGCCTCCGCAGCGGATGGGGGATAGTCTGGACTAGCGCTTCAAGAGTTCTTTGAAGTAGCGGTTGTCGTAAAACTTGGTGGTGTTGTGCACAAACTCCAGGATGCGGTGCATCTTCTCCCTCTCCTCGCGGTCCATGACATTGAACTGGACAGCGATGCCCGATCCGGGATCGATGCGAACCACCACGCCTTCGGCCTGCAACTTGCCGTCATCGATCGAGAAAATCAGCTTTACATCGCTCCCTTTGGTCAGAATGGCGCTGGTCTCGATGTAGCAGCCGCCCAGGCTGACGTCGACCAGGTTCCCCAGGATGGGGCCGGAGCCGCCTTCGGGATGCAGCTCCATGGTGACCCGGCACTTCATGCGGGCATGCATGCGGCGGCTCTTGTGCGTGTTCTGCTGCTGCTTCTCGATGTACATGCGCCGGTCGGCTTCGGCCAGAAGTTCTTCGGCGTCGCGTCCATCTTCGGGATAGACAGCTTGTCCCACGCTCAGCGAGAGAATGTCTTCGCGGCACACTACGTGGCCGGCCTGCTTGGCCAGTTCGCGCAACTGCTCCGCCTTCTTGGCGGCTGCATCCGGGGGCAGACCCGGGGCCACGACCACGAATTCATCGCCACCCATGCGGGCCACGTAGTCGTACTCGCGGCAGGTGTCCTTCAGCGCCTGCGCGAAGAGGCGCAGCACGCGGTTGCCCTCCAGGTGGCCGAAGCGGTCGTTGATCTGCTTGAAGCCGTCCATGTCGGAGACCATGACGGTCAACGACGAGGTGTCGCGCTTGCAGCGGGCCAGCTCGCGGTCGAGTTGCAGGAACAGCGAGCGCGCGTTCGGCAACCCGGTGAGGTAGTCCGTGGTAGCGGAGTTTTCCGCCTGCTCGTACTTCAGCGCGTTCTCGATGGCCAACGCCATCTTGGAGCTGATGGCCAGCAGGATGCGCAAATGATCAGAGGTGAAGGCGTCTTTCTCCCCGTGATACAGAGCCAGCACCCCTACCACCCCGTTCAGGCCCTCGAGCGGAATGGCCAGCGCCGAACGCAGCGTGCTGAACTTCGTGGGATCGTTCAGGTATCCCGGTTCCACCGAGGGATTGCCATTGATGATCGGCTTCTTGTTCTGTGCCACCCAGCCGGAGAGCCCCTGTCCAAGTGGAATCCGCAGCGAGGCGAACAAGCGGAAATTGTCGCCACTGACGTGCTCGGGGATGAGTTCGTTGTTGCGCCGGACATAGATGGCGATGGCGTCGTAGCGCACCAACCGCTTCAGCTTCACCGAGAAGACCGACAACGTCTCGCCCAGGCTGAGCGAGGCGCCCAGGTCCTGGCTCAGTTCGAAAAGGGTCTGAGCCTCCTGGCGGGCCGCGGCGATGGAGGAAAGGAAACTGGCCTCCTGGCCCTCGCCTCCCGAGATCACTTCAAAGCCGGCATCCGGGGCCGTACCCCGCTCCACCTTCACCTCGGTGGACAGCTTGTTCTCGGCATCGTCTCCGAACTGCGAGGCTACCAGCGCCTCTAGGTCCAGGTACCGCTTTTGCAGGATCTTCACCACTTTCGGATCGAAGGATTTCCCGGACTCGGCCGCCAGGCTCTGCATGACGTCCTGCAGGGGCAAGGCCCGCCGATACTGCCGGTCGGAGGCCAGGGCGTCGAGGTAGTCCACCGCCGACAAGATACGTGCGCCAATCGGAATTTCCTCTCCTTTGAGTCCGAACGGATAGCCCGATCCGTCCCATCGTTCGTGGTGGGCCCGCACGATGGGTACGACCGGATAGGGGAAGCGGACGCGCTCGAGGATCTCCGCTCCCACGACGGGGTGAATCTTCATCTTCTCGAATTCTTCCGGGGTCAGGCGGCCGGGCTTGGAGATGATGTGCTCCGGCACCGCCAGCTTGCCGATGTCATGCAAGAGCGCGGCTGCGTGCAGGGCTTCCATCTCCGCGGGGCTCACCCCCAGCGCCTTTGCCACCTCGATGGCATAGACGCGGACCCGTTGCAGGTGGTCGTGTGTGGTGTGGTCCTTGGCTTCGATAGCCAGCGCCAGCGCTTCAATCGTGCGCAGGTGCAGGTTGGCCATCTCTCCCACGTGCCGCTTCTCGTCCTCCAGTTTTCCCAGGTACAGGCGGTAGGAGCGATAGATCAGGTAAATCGCGGGCAGAATCAGCAGCGAGGTCTGCCAGTCGAACTCGCGGTTGAACCACGCCACCAGCCCGGCTACGCCCGCGCCCACCAGGTAGTAGGGGAACGACCAGAAATAACACTCCACCCAGATCTTGTTGAGCGATTTGCCCTCCGTCAGCGCAATCACCGTGGCAATCGATCCGGTGTTGGCCACGAAGTAGGTGGAAGCCGCCGCCACCAGCATCAGCGACTCGTTAGCCAGGATCCCATGGAACAACCACAGGTGATATACGCCATAGGCCGCGGCGATCGCGAACGAGCTGGCGCAGATATTGAACAGCACCTGCAGCGGGCTGGGATGGTCGCGGTAAAAGCACTGCACCAGAATGGCGGCGCTGCCCAGGATCAAGGTCTCGGCAAAGCTCAATTCCAGGATGCCCAGCAGGATGAACAGGAAGTTCACCGACATGGTCCCGGTGATACCGGGCAAGTGCACCTTCAGACGCGAGGCCAGCACCGCTACCAGCAGGTAGCAAATGAATTTTGCGATGTTTTTGCTGGTGGGGTGAACCGCAGTGTAGACGAGCACACTGGTGCCCGCCATCACGATGAAGCTGATGAATACCTTGGCCTCGAGGGTCAGGTCTCTCCACGACTGCGACTGCGAGCGGCCGGCCATGTCCCTCCACAACAATCCGGACGGCCTGTGGGGGGCCAGGCCCTGGGTGGATTGAATCTAAGTGATAGCAGCTAAAACGCATCGGAACAACAACTTACGAAGTTTCATCCAAACTTTCGTAACGCGCGGCGGGATACTTTCGGTAGCTTTCCCAGGAGGGGCGTACCCGGACAGACCGTCCCCAACCAGGGAAGCGCGAATAAGCTCCACCCTGTCATCGGGTTAGCCGCAAACCGGGCCGGGCCGCCCCTCGCTGGGCGGACAGATTGTCCCCCTGTACGACTCAGGTCGTTTATGCATAAAGTATTGATTATAAATCTATTACCATAGATTTGCGGCCGTGGAATCGCGCTTGCACCTAGACCAGCGACGACATGCTTACCCGACCCGAGTTTCATGATGGCGGAGACAGCTCTATGAAGCAGGAAATCAGGCGGCGGGGGCAGAAGCTCATAGCTACTAGGCCCGGCTGGTGGACAAAGCACGCTGCACTCTTGGCTTTGCTCGTTTGCAGCCTGGGTGTGGCCTTCGGTCAGACCCCGCGGGCGTTTCGCGAAGACGATGGCTCACCTTCCCGTCGTTCAGCTGTCCGATTAGCACCCGAGCTTTCTGCTCTCATCGCCCGAAATTCCCGGCAGAGTGTGCACGTCATTGTGCAGTTCCGGAACTCTCCCTCGAGCGATCAACTGCGCAAGGTAGCCAACTTGGGCGGAGTCGCGGAGCAACGGCTGAATGCGGTTCGCGGCGGCGTCTTCAACATGCCAGTGCGGGCGCTGAGTGCCTTGGCCAACAATCCTAATGTGGCGTACATCTCGCCGGACCGCGCCCTGAGTGGGGCCGCAGACTACGCCGAAGCTACGGTGGGCGCGGATGTCGCCCAGCGCTCGGGTCTCGATGGTACGGGCATCACCGTCGCGGTCATTGATAGCGGCATCAACAACAATCCCGACTTATCGGATCCGAACAGCGGCCAATCCCGCATCGTTTACAGCCAGAGCTTCGTTCCCGGAACCGACACTGCCGACCATTATGGCCACGGCACGCACGTGGCCGGCATCATCGCGGGCAACGGCCAGCAATCGGGCGGCAGAAACAATCCCACCGCAATCTACGGTGTCGCCCCACGGGTGCAGTTGGTCAACCTGAAGGTGCTGGATAGCACCGGTTCCGGCCAGGATTCCTACGTCATCGCGGCTTTGCAGCGGGCCATCGCCCTCAAGGACACCTACAACATTCGCGTGGTGAATCTCTCGCTGGGGCGTCCGGTCTTTGAAAGCTATACCCTCGACCCGCTCTGCCAGGCGGTCGAAGCGGCGTGGAAAGCCGGCCTGGTGGTGGTGGTGGCGGCAGGAAATCAGGGCCGCAACAACCAGTACCACACCCATGGCTACGGCATGATCAGCGCTCCCGGCAATGATCCTTACGCCATTACCGTGGGCGCGATGAATACCCATTCAACGGCTGACAAAGACGATGACTTGATTGCCAGCTACAGTTCCAAGGGGCCAACGGTGCTGGACCACGTAGTCAAGCCGGACCTGGTGGCGCCCGGCAACCGCATCGCCTCGTTGCTCGTGCCCGGGAGCACGCTCGACAACAAGTTCAAGACCGATGAAGTGTCGCCGACCACCTACGGCGCCCCGTCGGCCGCAGCGAGAGCCTACTTCAAACTGAGTGGAACCAGCATGGCCACTCCGGTGGTGAGCGGCGCGGCCGCGCTTCTGCTCCACCAGGATTCCAGTTTGACTCCGGACGTGGTCAAGGCCCGGCTGATGAAAACTGCGGACAAAATTTTCCCGCAACATAGCCAGATTTGGGTCGACGGTGTCCTGACCGACTATCAATACGATATCTTCACCGTCGGCGCCGGATATCTCGATATACCCGGAGCTTTGGCGGACGATGACAGCGTTTCCGGCACTACACTCTCGCCGGTTGCTGTCCCCGATGCCGACGGCAACGTGTCCGTCATCTCGGATCCCTCTGCCATCTGGGACACATCCGTGATTTGGGGCAATTCGCTCATCTGGGGCAACTCGCTGCTCAACGGGACATCCGTGATCTGGGGCAACTCCGTGGTTTGGGGGAACAGCACGCTTGACGGCTTCAGCGTGATCTGGGGCAACTCCGTAATCTGGGGCAGTTCAATCGGCGCCACCAACGATGCCGAGAGCATCGATGGCACCGGCGACGACGACGGCAACTAGCCGAGCCCTTGGTTCGGGGGACCATGAACAGGTGAGTTTTAGGAACGGGATCTTGTGAAAGGAGGGTGCATGAAGCGATTCAAGAAAGCAAGCCTGATGGTTCTACTGCTCTCAGCGATGGTCGCGGGGCTCAGCCTGTTGGCGACGGCCTCGGCTGTCTGGGGTAACTAGCAACGGTGTCCAGGAGCGCGTCGTCTTACGCGATTCGTATCGGGGCGCTGCTCTTGTGGAGCCATAAGTCTTCCACCAACCTCCTGATTCCAGCCACTTAAACTGAAGTAATCTTTCGGCATTCCCGCCGCCGTGCTAAAGAGTGCACGGGGAGGCGTGTCAACTTCTGCCCCCGCGGACAGCCGCGCCTTTTTTCCGCAACATGAAATCGGCCGCCCAGATGAAGCTGGTGGACGGGACCACGGCTGTGGTTCGCAGCGAGCCCATGCGCAAGCTCATGGCCATGGTGGAGCGCGTGGCCCAGCACGACGCCGCGGTGCTCATCGTCGGGGAAACCGGTGTGGGCAAAGAGATGGTGGCAAAGGCCATCCATCAGCACTCCCTGCGCTGTGGGAAAGCTTTCGTGGACGTTAACTGCGCCGCTCTTCCCGAGCACCTGGTGGAGAGCGAGTTGTTCGGCTACGAAAAGGGCGCCTTCAGCGGCGCCGATAGCGCCAAGCCCGGCCTGTTCGAGCTTGCCGATCAGGGCACGCTGCTGCTGGATGAAATTGGCGAACTGGACGGTAAAGTTCAGGCCAAACTTCTGCGAGTGCTCGACGGCGTACCCTACTACCGGCTCGGGGGCAGCCGCAAGGTTGCGGTGAACGTCCGCGTCATTGCCGCCACCAACCGCGATTTGGAGCAAGAGGTCCGCGCGGGCAAATTCCGCAGCGATCTTTACCATCGCCTGACCCAGTTTCTGCTGCAGGTACCGCCCCTGCGCGAGCGCCTGGACGACATTGTCGCCATCGCCGAATTCTTCCTGCAGCAGCAGGCTCCCGCCGCCAGGTTCAGCGAAGAGGCCAAGGAAGCCCTGCTGCGCTACGACTGGCCAGGCAATGTGCGCGAACTCAAGAATGTCATCTTCAAGGTCGCGCTGCAGGCCAAGCCTGGGACCGAGGAGATTCGGGCCAGCCATCTTCCCGCGGCGATTTGTGGCCTGCCGGGAAGGCCGTGCTCCGCGACCTTCGAAGGTAACCTGAACGACATGGAACGGCAGATGATCTTTCAGGCCCTGGCCCAAAACAACAACCACCAGGCGAAAACCGCCAAGCAGCTGGGCATCTCCAGCCGCACCCTGCGCCGCAAACTGCAGAAGTACAACCGCGACGCACAAGGCGCGCAAACTCCGGGGCTCAAGGGAACGGTGAGCGCTCTGAAGCAGCGCTACTTCCGAGCCATGATCGAACTCCCCATCGTGCTCCAGGTGGACGGACAGTCCATCGAAACCACCAGCGTGAATCTCAGCTCCGGCGGCCTGGCCATTCAATGTCCCTCCACGCTCTCCCACGGCTCCACCATGGACATCTCGTTCACCCTGCCGGGTGCGACGTCGCCCATCGAAGCCAAAGCCACCCTGGCGTGGACCGCGCCCGGAGGCCTGGCCGGTCTCAGCATCGTCGAGATCCATCCCGCCCTCGAACGCGAACTGCAACAGTGGCTCGCCGAGAAGGCCAAAGCCGAGGGCGAGGCGGAATCGGAACACGAACATTAGGGTTGGCGCGTTCGAGTATGCGCGCACCGCGCTTCTCGGCGAGCCTTGGTCCTATGAGTCTTTCTTCCTAATCCATAAGACCATCCAAAAGTCGTCTTGAACCTGCGTCTGTCCCGTGATAGGTTCCCCCCTGAAGTTTTCGTCGGCCCCGAACAAGCAAATCACATCGAGGGGAGAAACCAATGAACAGAGGTGTCAGGCTGGTTTGCGCAGCAGTGGTGGTTGCGATAGTAGTCGCGATGGGCGCCGCGCCTTCCTATTCGCAGACTGCCCGGTATGTGGTAACCAACGACGACAATTCTGCAGGGAACTCAGCGACGTTTTACACAATTGGAGCCGGTGGTGCATTGAGTCAGAAAACCGTCGTGCCGACTGGCGGCTTCGGACTCGGCGGCGGATACTTCGCCACCGGACGCGTCGGCGTGGTCCGAACTCCGACCGGTTGCATCTATGTTTCCAATGCCGGTTCGAGTCCGGGCAGCGTGTCGGGAATCGTGGAATCGTCACTCACCTTGTCCGGCACGTTTAACGGCTCTGCCGGCGACAGCGGAGCCTCGAGCGGCATCGGCCTTGCGATTGGCAAGAAGGCCCTATATGCCGCTTTTACTGCGTCCGGGACGATCGGAGTTTACAGGCTGGGTTCAAACTGCACGCTCACCTTCAAGAAGGACGTGGTGGCGTCGGGCTTATTCGGCGGGGCGATTGATGGCATGAAAGCTCATGGCAACATTCTCGTGGTGGCCTACGCCGATGGCTCGGTTTCGTCATTCAATATCTCCACCGGGCTGCCGGTCCCGAATAACGACCTGCAGCAATCGTCCGGCTCCATCCAGTACGGTGGCGCCCCGGCGGGAGTGGACATCAGTCAGGACGGGCATTGGGCGATATTCGGGGACGCCAGCGGATCTCCGGTGATCGAGGTGGCCGACATTTCGTCGGGCAAGATTACCGGCACCACGGCCTACCTGGTGGGCTCCGGCAGCAACTCTAACAATGTCTGGCTCAGCCCGGACGGCACGCTGGTGTATGTGAGCAATAACGCCTCGGGCCAGCTCACGGCGGCGTTCTTCGACAACTCGACCGGCACCGTCGGCGGCACCTGTACATCTTCTGTGTTGAAGAATTTCGGAATCACCTGGTTTTTCACCGGCGGCATCGCTACGGCAGCCCCCACCGGCACGGGCAAAGCGGTGTATGCGGCCGAGTGGGGAGGCGGCGGCCCGTCGGGCGTTGGCATCGTGAAGGTCACTTCCAGCGGCAGCTCCTGCAGGCTGACGGAAGCGGCAGGCTCTCCAGCCAGCGATCCGCAGAGTATCGGGCTGTTGTCACTGGGAGTATTTCCTCCGCGCAGCTTCTAAGGGAGACCCGCTGAGGTGTTTCAAAAGCACAGCCGTGAGGCTGTGCTTTTTTTTGGGACCGGTCGTTACGGTTGCCGGCATGGAAATCGGTAGCGCCGAGTATCCCCGGCCAGATGTGTTAGATTGGGCGCAGACGGGCCCGTAGCTCAGCGGTTAGAGCAGTGGACTCATAATCCATTGGTCCCAGGTTCAAATCCTGGCGGGCCCACCACTGCTCGCCAGCGCTTGCGGCGCATTGCACTTTCCACCAGAGCTGTCGGAGGTCAACCGATTCGGTTCAGCTCTTCTTCGAGGTGACGGCGAAGAAATCAGCCGGCTCCTGCTCCACGTGCTTGCTGCCGCAGTGCGGGCAAGATACCGGCTGGTCGTGCTCGGTCAGAGTCAGGACCTTCTCGAAGGACTTGTGGCAATCCAGGCAGATGTAGTCGTAAACGGGCATCGTTCATCCTCCGGCACGCGGCCGCTTGACACATCACAGGTCGTCAAGGGAAGCGGTACAGTCTCTGCGGCTTCCCCACACACTATTGCATCATCAGAAGCTTGCCCTGGGAGTCGCGGAAAATGAAGCTCTCATTGCCGCGAACGATCTCCCGTGCAATCAAGTCATCGCTGCCATGGAAGCGGAACTTCGCGCCCACGACTTCGATCTGGTCGCCGGGAGCGAAGCTCAGGTTCTGGCTGCGCATGATGCGGGCCGGAGCCAGGTGCACCTGCACGATGCCGTTGCCAGTCCGCAGTAACAGGTGCTGGCCCATCTCGCCCTCCCCCACCGGGCAGGCGAATTCCACAACTTTGTCCACCACGCCTTTGATTACCACCTCATTGGCGGAGTTGTAGAGGGCGGCGCCCTGGGCCGGCAGCGGGCGATGGAAGCTCACGCCAAAGACCATGAGCAGGACGGCAATCACCGCCACCGCAAACAGCATCCCGATTAACAAGCTGGATAGTTTCATGGCCGTCTCTCCTTTTCGCAACTTGCAGGTTTCGGCCGCCACAGACAGAAGCGGCCTGCTCAAGCGGCCTTGAGCTGGGCTTTGGTTGCGTGCTTGACGGCTTTGGGCAGTTCCAAGCGCAGCATACCTCCCTGCAACTCGACCCGAGCCCCCTCGGGCACGATCTCCGTAGCAAGCTCGACGACACGCAAAATGGTGTCGGGAGACAAGTCGATATAGACGTTTTTCGAACCTTCGATTTCGGGCGCGCTCACATCCTTCCTGCCCAGTATCGTGATGCAGTGCGGTTCGATGCTAACGCGCAGTTCATTGTCGGAGAAACCCAGGACGTTGGCGCGAACCCGGACCCGGTCGTGGGACTGCGAGATGGCAACCGAAACCGGCCGGAGCAGTTCGGATTCTGCCCGGCACCAGTCCTCCCAGTCGTGGCCGTGCTCCCGGCCGCGGGCTTCGAATAACTCGTAGGCCCGGCGCGCGATGGCCAGTTGCACCTGTTGCGCCTCCCATTGCACCTTGGCGGGATCCGATGGGGTCAAGATGGTGGACGCAGGCTTTGCTCTCGGTTGGGGCCGCTCCCGGGACTCCATAACCCCTCCTTCGGATACAACTGTGAAAGAGGTTCGCTCATGCCTGCTGCCGACAGCGGCAGAGGCGGTTGCGAGCCGTCGCCGGATTGCCCTGCCTAAGAGGGAGGGCACACTCACACACTCTGATTGTGCCTCCGCCTGTCCAAGTGCGCCGTGACGGGGGTCACCAGGGGGTGTGTGGAGGAAAACCAGCACTCCGGGAATTGGGTGCCGGGTTGAAAACCAGCCCGGGCGCCTGTGAGATAATTTTGCTTCGACCTTCTTGTGAGGAGAGCATGGCCGAGCGCAAAGTCTTCTGCGTCAAGTTAAAGAAGGAACTTCCCGGGCTGGATGAGCCACCCTTCGATACCGAATTGGGCAAGAGGATCTACGAAAACGTCTCCCAGGAAGCCTGGAATTCGTGGATGGAATTCTGCAAGATGCTCTTGAATGAGTATCGCCTGAACCCCACCCGACGGGAGGACCAGGAGGCCATCGTTAAACAGATGGAACAGTTCTTTTTCGGCCAAGGCGCGGCCCCTCCGGCGCAGTACGTTCCTCCCACGCCGAAGTGAGACCTGGCCATCGTGAATCACATCCAGTTACGCTTTGGCGGCGCCCGGCGGCACGCTTAAAAGCGAAGGACAATCCCGGTGGAAAACCGGAAGTCATTCTGGGTGTTGCTGAAGAAGCGGGTTTGCACAAAGTCTCCCTGAAAACGCCAGCCGACTGCCGGGACCAGCTTGTAGTCCACTCCGCCTCCCAAGGCGGTGGCAAAGGAGGTGTCGGACACCGAGACCGCATTGAGGTTCTCGTGCCCCACTCCGAACAAAGCATGAGCAAAGGGCGTAATTTTCCCCACCGAAACTGAGACCCGCGGCCCAAACAGGACAGTGTAGAGGCGGGCGTCCGCATCGGAGCCGTAATGTCCGCTGATATCGGCCACGATCCCGACCCACGGCAGGACTTTACCTTCGAGCGATCCCTCCCAGCCGTTCAAGTTGACCCCATTGTTGGAAGCCAGATCCGCGCGCTGGTACGAATATCCGAAAAACACGTTGCCTTTGGGGGCTTGCGCAGTCGCTACCGTGGCGAGCACCAGAATGGTCAATGCAAGGACAGGAATTTTGCGCAATGAAATATCCTCCCGTATGCGTGAAATTGTTGACGGCAAACTTGTTAGATGCCGGAAGCAGAAAAGAGGGCGATGGATAAGTTGCGGCAGTGAGGCCGAGGATTTCACCGGATTTTTACGATTCTGAAACCATGCACCGTCATCGGATGATTAGGATGAAAATTGATCCGGACATCATCAGCCTGCGCCACGCGAGTGCAAACCTTCATGAGCTTCAGGGAGTCCAAGGTGAAATTGAGTCTGGAAGTCTGCGTCAACGATGCGGCGACGGTGATTTATTGCAAAGGGCGTATTGCGTACTGCGAGAGAGCGGCGGCACTTTCCGAAAGAGTAGCCCACTTGCTGCCACGTTCGCGCCAGCTGGTGCTTGAGCTCAGCGGGGTAGAAATGATCGACAGTGCAGGTCTGGGGGAGCTGGTGGAAATGCACAGGTTGGCCCGCACCACTGGGTGCTCCATGAAGCTGGCGGCTCCGCGAAGGCATGTGCGTCAGTTGCTGGAACTCACCAACCTGGCCTCGGTGTTCGAAATCTATGCGTCGGTGGAGGAGGCCGTGCCTGGGCTGCACGGGCAAGTGGTCTAGCCAGGCTCAGAGATGCCGACCAGCGGCCGGCCAAGAGGATTTCCACAGGTTCACGAATTAGTTGATCTGCATCTCTAGTAAGTAGTAGTACAATCTTGCTTCCAGGAAATCCTCAGGCCCGATCCCCGGGAGTCGGCAATGGTTTCGAAGTGCGCCAACCCTGTCTGCTCGTCCCCTTTTCTCTACCTCCACGAGGGGAAACTGTTTCGTTTCGAACACAGCGGAGGCGCGAACGGTGCCGGCTTCGGCTTCGAACCTGAGGCCAAAAAACAGGCGCGGCGCGTTGAATTCTTCTGGTTGTGCGATCACTGCGCCAGCAACATGACCGTGGTGTTCCAGACCGGCGTGGGGGTTGCGGTGCGGCCGCTGGCGCGTGGCCGGCCGGCGGCCTGAGGGCGCGCGGTTTCAGTGCGGGCGGGCCGCATATTTCCCACTCAACGAATTCCAGCGGATCTTCAGCATCTCACCAAACATCCGCAGGCCGTCGCGCAGCGGGCTGATCTGGGTCCCCTCGCGGTGGGCCCACTCCACCGGTACCTCGGCCACCTTAAAACCAAACCGCTTGGCCAGGTAGAGTAACTCGGGATCGAATCCCCAGCGCTCGATTTTCTGGACGGGGAAAATCGCTTCTGCGGCGCGCCGGGTAAACGCTTTGAAGCCGCACTGCGTGTCCTTGAACTTCAGCCCCAGGGTGAGGCGCAACATCACGTTGAAGATACGCCCGAAGATCTGGCGGTAGAGAGGTTGCCTCTGGGTTTGCAGGTGGCTTTGCAGCCAGCGCGAGCCGATGGCGATGTCGGCGCCATTGGCGATCGCCGCCAGCAGCTTGTCGGCTTCCTCGATGGGGGACGACAGGTCGGCGTCGCTGAACAGCAGGACTTTGCCATCCGCATGCAACATGCCGTTGCGGACGCTGTACCCCTTGCCGCGATTGCCGGGGTTCTCCAGCATGCGCAACCTCGGGTTCTTCGGCAGATATCCGCGGACCACGTCGGCGGTATGATCGCGGGAACCATCGTTGATCACGATGACCTCTGCGTCCCATCCACGCTGGGCGATGAAGCCTAGAACTTTCTCCAGCGAGGCCGCGATCCGCGAGCTTTCGTTATAGGCGGGAATGAGGATGCTGTAGGTCAGCCGTTGGGCGTCAGTCGTCGGTCGCAGGTCGGTGGGCACGAGCTTTGGATGAAGCCTCTCGTTCTCAGAGCAACAGTTTCGGGGAAAGTGTGCGGCAAGTCAAAAAGAACTGTGACTGACAATTGACGGCCGGCAACGGCCCTATGCCACCTGCCGCTTCTCGAGCATGGAGAAGAACTCCAGCACCAGTTCCTGGTCCCACAGGCCGTTCTGGGCCTCGTTGCGCATGGTAAGCGCGGCCTGCTCATGGCTGATCGAAGGCTTGTAGGGGCGGGCGGTACGCAACGCGTCGTAGACGTCCACCACTTGCAGGATCCGAGGCAGCAAGGGAATCTCTCCCTTGCGCAGGCCATCGGGATAGCCGCTGCCGTCGGAATGCTCATGATGATTACGGATGATGGGTAATACCAGGCGCAGCGACTTGAGCGGCTGGCAGATCTTTTCTCCGGTGATGGGATGCTGCTTCATGATGACCCATTCTTCCGGAGTCAGATGCGCTCCTTTTTTCAGGATTTCATCCGGCACCGCGATCTTGCCCAAGTCGTGCAGGTAGCCGCCGCGCCGCAGGGCAACGATCGACTCTTCCTCCAGCCCGAGATGCCGTCCCAGGTTGCTGGCATTGCGCGCGAGGCGCTCACAGTGACCCTCAGTGTAAGGATCGCGACTCTCCACACTGCGGCCCAGAGTGCAGATCACCGACTCCGCGGTCTCCAGTTCGTCGGTGAATTCCTTGAGCTTGAGCAGGGAACTGACCCGGGCAAACAACTCTTCGGCGAAGATGGGCTTATTGAGAAAGTCGTCAGCGCCGGCTTCAATGCCGCGCAACTTGTCTTCGCGGTCGCTCAAACCGGTGATCAGCACGAAGGGAATAAGCCGGGTGGCAGGATCATCCTTGAGCTGGCGGCACAGTTCGTAGCCCGACTTGCCGGGCATGATGACGTCGGAGAGGATCAGATCCGGGGGCTGGCGGACAATCTCCTCCTCGGCCCGCCCCGCGTCCTGGACTGCCACTACGTCGTAGCCCTGGGTGGAGAGCAGTTCGCGCATCAGCACCATGGTGTCCGGGTTGTCGTCCACCACCAGCACGCGCGGCGTGCGCCGGCGCAATGACACTTCAACCATCTCTCTATAGGACTGGAAACGCTGGGAAGAAGTTGCCCGAGATTTCTGGAACGGGTTCATTCCGACTATTAACGATCTCATTGTAAAGGATTCTTGTAGGGATGCGAGGGCACAAACCGAAAGCCGCTCTTTTTCCCCGACTGGGAACAATCAAACCAAGTATGTCTCACGGGACCTCGATCCTCCCGTCGGCGTCAGTGCTGCGGTGCGGGACTGAACTGCGCGAAGGTCACGATGTGTCCCGCAGGGTCCTTGACACCGATTTCTTTGGCGCCATAGAAAGTAGTCCGCACCGGCATGACTACCTCCACCCCTTTCATGGCGGAAATGACGTCGTCGAGATTCTCCACCTCGACGTAAAGAAAAGTCGGGCCTTTGCGGTAAGATTGCCCCTGGAAGGCGGCATCTTTCTCTGCACTGGCGAAGCTCTGATACATCACTTCGACGCCGCTCTTCTGCAGAATGACGAAGGCCAGCCGGTTTCCATCGGGCACCTCGGTGGTTTTCTCGAATCCCAGCCGTTGCCAGAACTGGACGCAGGGCTCGATCTCATCCACCAGCAGCACGGGGGTAAGTTTCTTTATGGTCATGGATTTCACCTTTTCCTCTCCCTGGAGTCCGGCCAGGGGCCAAAGCAGCGTGAACAACAGCAAAGCAAGAGCCGGGATACGCATTGCAGGTTCTCCTCGCCAGTTTCAAGTAGTCTCATTTAGACTAGTAGAAAGTGTAAGAGCTTTCTGAACTCTTGTCAAGGAGGATTTTCATGCCGACAAAAAAACGCCAATTACCGGACCTGGTTTCCGTGGGACCGGCCATGCTGCGCGATTTCAGGCTGCTGGGCATACAGACCGTAAGGCAACTCGCGCGGCGTAACCCGGAGAAGTTGTACGAACAGCTGTGTGCCCTCACCGGGCAGGCGCAGGACATTTGCTGCCTGGATGTTTTCCGCGCGGCAGTGGCGCAGGCGAAAGACCCGCAGTTGCCTGCCGACCAGGCCAACTGGTGGTACTGGAGCCGCAAGCGGAAGCTAAGCGAAGCCCAAGGGGCGCACGATGGCCGTTGCTAGGAAGCGGAAACTGACTACGCCCGACCTGGTGCTGCTGAGCCTGCTGGCGGAGCGGCCCATGCACGGCTACGAGGCCAACCTGGAGTTGGAGCGCCGCGAGGTGCGGGACTGGGCGGGCATCTCGCGGCCCCAGGTGTATTACTCGCTGGAAAAGCTGGCGCGTTTAAGCCTGATCGGTGAGGCGAAGAGCGGAGAGCCTGCGGCGGGTCCGGAGCGCAGCGTGTACGCAACCACGGCCAAGGGCCGCACGGCCCTCGCCGACGCACTGGAGCGCGAGGACTGGGCCACACAACGCGAGCGACCGCTGTTCCTGACCTGGATTGCGCTCTCCTGGCAGGCGCGGCCCGGGGTGTTCCAGCAGCAGCTCCAGCGCCGCCGCAAGTATCTGGAAGGAGAGCTGCATCGGGAAGAAGAGACTCTGCGCTCCATCCACAAGGAAGTCGGCCACCGCTTCCACGAGGCGGTGTGGATGGTCAGCCTGATGATCCAGCAGTTTCGGGTCGAGCTGCGCTGGCTGCGGAAACTGTCGAGCGAAATTCATCGTCGCGCGCCGGCGAAGCATCCGGGGAGCAGCAGCTAGCGGTCAGCGATTGGCGCTTAGCCGTGAGACTTCCTCGCCGGCGAGGTCGCTTTGCGGGACTAACTGCCAAGCGCTAATGGCTTCCTTCAGTCCCCTGCGGCCTCCACCGCGGGCATTTCTTCGGCCACCGTCTTGGCTTTGATCTTGGCGCTAGAGACCAACGCCACCGAGGCCACCACAATGATGCTGCCCGCCAGGATGTAGCGGTCAACGGTCTCGTTTACGAGGAGCCAGCCGAGGAAGACCGCGACCACGGGATTCACGTAAGCGTAGGTGGAAACCTTCGAAGTCGGCACGTGCCCCAGAAGCCAGATGTAGGCGGTGTAGCCGATCCACGATCCGCAGACCACCAGGTAGAAAACCGCTCCCAGACCGCGCGCGGTCCAGGTCACCTGGGAGATGTCTTCAAACGACACAGCAAAAATCAGATTGGCCAATCCGGCGAACGTAACTTGCCACGCCGTGGCGCTAAAGGGATCGACTGCGGACGACTGCCAGCGCTTGGACAGCACCGATCCCAGCGCCCAACTAAAGGAACCCCCCAGGAGGCTGACCGACCACCAAAGTTCCCGCGTGCCCAAAGTGCCGGTGGCAGTGAGCTTGGGCCACAGCAAGACCATGATTCCGGCAATGCCCAGCGCCAGGCCTGCCATGCCTCGTGCCGAGATGTGATGATCGCCCAGCAGGAGCGAGTCAAGCACCAGGAACCACAGCGGCGTGCTGGCGATCATCAGCGCTGCCAGGCCCGAGGGTACGATTTGTTCGGCATAGGATAAGGTCAGGTTTCCGCCCACCAGCAGCAGGATGCCGACCACCGCCATCTGCCCGAGCTGCACGCGACTGTAACGAATGTTGCGGCCGCGGAGCGCGAGGTACGCCAGCATCAGAATGCCGGCAACCGAGAATCGCGTGCCACACATCAGCGCCGGGGATATGTGCTCCACGGCAATGCGAATCCCCAGATAGGTCGATCCCCAAAACAGGTACACCAGGCCGAAGCAGAGGATCACGAGAAAACGGTGCTGGCGCTGGGCTTCGGTCACAGGAGTCGTGAGCTAAAAGATATCAGACGAGGGGAAGCTGGCCTAAGATGCGATTTGTTGTGGAGACTTGGTGTCGTCCGTCGCGTTGCAGGGATTGAGAAGACTCAGCATAGGCTCTGCCACAGAGGTTTCAAGGCCAAACGCTGCTGAATGCCAAGTGCTGGCCTATCGTGCCGAATTCGCCGCCATTTTCTTCACCATGGCGAGCACCAGCTTGCGGTCACTGTCGTTGAGACTGACACTGTAGCGGCGGATTTGGCTCAGGAACCGGACTTCATCGTCGGAGAGCTGAGGCAGCCCTTTGGTGCCGTTGCTGTGCCCAGCTTCGGCGAAGAACTGCGAGAGGGGGAGCTCCATGGCCCCGGCGATCTTGGAAAGTGTGTCGAGCGATGGAATAGTGTGACCGTTTTCGACCCGCGACAGATAGCAGCGCAGCAGGCCCGTGCGCTTCTCAATATCACCCTGGGACATACCTTTCTGCAGGCGGTAGTTCCGGATGGTTTCGCCGATATTCATGGTCGCAACCTGCACGCTAGCTCCCTAGGAATGGGTGAATAGTACCCACACTGGTATTTTCTGGCAAGTGAAAAGTCGCTGCACAGATGGCGGTGCAGGCGGGAAATAAGCAGTCAGCATTTGCCAGACCGGGTTCCGTGGTTCGGGTTGCGACCGGGATCGTACGCGCAAGGCCTTCCCGCGGCTTAACGCCGCGTTCAAGATGACCCCGGGTTGGAGTCCGGCCGAATGCTGACTGCTGCTACTTCTTCAGCGTCGCCGCCAGAAACTTCACCGTCCGCTTCCACGCGTCGGCGGCATCGTCGGCGCGGTAGCCGGTTTTGTTGTTGGGATTCTCGAAGGCATGGCCGGCATCGGGATAAATCGTGACGTCCACTCTCTTGCCCAGTTGCTTCAACGACTGCGCAAACTTCTGCACGTCGCTCGGGGGAATGCCGCGGTCCTGACCGCCGAACAGGCCGAGAATCGGGGCATTGATCTTCTTCAACGACTCGGTTTCAGTCGCCAGGTGGCCGTAGTTGATGACGGCGGCGGCCAGAGCCGGCTCCTGCAGCGCCACATCGAGGGAGTAGCCACCGCCCATGCACCAGCCAATGGAGCCGATGCGGTCTTTTTTCACATCCGGCTGCGACGCGAGGAAGGCAAGCGCCGCATGCAGATCGCGGGCGGCGCGGTCTTCGGGAACACCCCGCATCAGTTCATGAGCCTCGTCCGGCGAGGTGGCTACCTTGCCGCGATAAAGATCCACGGCCAGCGCCACGTAGCCTTCATCCGCCAGTTTGGAGGCTTGCTCCTTCACCCAATCATTCAGTCCCCACCATTCGTGGATGACGATGATGGCGGGGAACGGGCCTTTGCCTTCGGGCGTGTAGAGAACTCCCTGCACGGTCTCGTCGCCGCTCTTGTAGGAAACGGTCTTGCTCGTAGCCGCGAATGAGCGTGCGCTTAAGATGCAGAGAGCAATGCAGAGTGTAATTGTTTTCATAGGTTCACCGTAGCCGGCTTCCCGCCTCCGTGTGCAGTTTACAGCTGCAGCTCCATGTACATTGCGCCCGCTATTGGATTCGCCCGACAGGGAGCGATCTCCTTGAATCCCAGCCTGCGATACATCGCTACGGCATCCTTCATGACGGGCTCAACCGTATCAAGCCGCATGCGCTGGTAACCGATCGCCCGCGCTTCCGCGATGATCGTCTCCGCGAGCCCTCGCCCCAGGCCGTTGCCTCGAAACTGCGGCCTCAGATAGAGACGCTTCATCTCACAGATAGCGTCATCCAGCTTGTGCAAGGCGACGCAGCCGGCCAACTGTCCTTCGAATTCAGCCAGCAGCAAACGCCCGTCCGGGGGCGCGTAGTCACCGGGCAGTCCGGCCAGTTCCTGGTCGAAACCTTGAAAGCACAGGCTAAAGCCGAGAGACTGGGCGTACTCGAGAAATAGCTCACGAGCCTGTTGAACTTGCTCAGGCGATTTGGCCTGCAACATGACTAGTCCCGGGACGGCGCGAGCTACCCCATCAACATACCTCCGTTAACATTCAAGACGTGCCCGGTGATGTAGGACGCCTCCTCCGAAGCCAGAAACGCCACGGCATTCGCCACATCTTCCGGGGTGCCGATGCGTCCCAGGGGAACCATCTTGAGGGCGTTCTGCTTGAAGTCCTCGCCGAGTACCGACGTCATAGCGGTTTCGATGAATCCCGGGGCGACGGCGTTACAAGTAATGTTGCGCGACGCCACTTCTCGGGCCATTGCCATAGTCAAGCCGATGAGCCCCGCCTTCGAGGACGCGTAGTTGGCCTGTCCCGCCTGTCCTATCTGACCGAAAATCGAAGTTATGTTGATAATCCGCCCCCAGCGCTGCTTGAGCATGGAGCCGATCACCTGCTGAATACAGAGATAGGCGGAGGTCAGATTGGTGTTGAGCACCGCGTCCCAATCGGCCCGCTTCATGCGCATGACCAACTGGTCGCGGGTGATGCCCGCATTGTTCACCAGGATGTCAATCTTGCCGAACTGTCCGATCGCGGCCTTGCACGCGGTCTTGATTTGCTCTTCGTCAACGACGTCCATGGGAAACGACGCGGTTTTTCCGCCGCTGGCCGCAATCTGCGTCACCAGTTCGTCCAACTTCTCCTGAGTTCGAGCGGCGACGGCCACGGCTGCGCCCGCTTCGGCCAGTTTGACCGCACAGGCGCGGCCAATACCCTGGGACGCGCCCGTGACCAGCGCGACACGGCCGGAAAGGTTCATGGGAGCTCCTCCCTGGTAAGAAGCGGAATTATACCTGTGGGGAAAGCTGGAACGATGAGTAGACTTTGCGCTTGCCAGCCTTTGACTATTTTGCCCCAGATGGCGGGGCTTGCGAGCGCACATTGTGAAAGAGATAGCGCAACAGTGGCGGCGCGAGGATTGTGGTGACGGCAGTCATGAACACCACAATGGCGTAGGTGGACTGCGCCACAATCTGCGATTGCAATCCGACCAGAGCTACGATCAAGGCCACCTCGCCACGCGGCATCATGCCCACGCCCACGAGCAGCGCGGTGGGCCAGCCCTCGCGCAGCAGCGGCAAGCCGCAACCGCCTACTTTGGAGATGATGGCCAACAGTGAAATGATGATCGCCGCCCACAGCACGTTCCCGGTGAACAGGCGCACGTCGAGGCGGGCGCCGATGGAAAAGAAAAAAAACGGCCCCAAAAATTCGGTAATTCCCGCCACCCGCGGCAACAGGTTCCATTGCGGAGCATGGTCGGCAAACATCAGGCCGGCGAAGAATGCTCCGATGATCGCCGCCATCCCAATCTTGACCGAAAGCCAGGAGAGCAGGAGGCAGATGGCAAGGGCGACGATCAGGGAGGCATTCTGCGTGGAGAGATGCTCCATCTGTGGCTGGATGCGGCGGACAATGCGAGGAGCGACGAAGATCATAAACAAGGCAAAGGCGGTGGCCTCGATGCTGATTACCCCCAGGTGCAGCCACTCCAACCGGCCTTCCGAAGCCAGTCCCGCCACCACCGCAAGCAACAGCATGCCGAGGATGTCGTCAAAGACCGCGGCGCCCAGGATGATTCGTGCCGCCCGCGTGGAGAGGACGTTCAGATCACCCAGGACTCGGGCGGTGATTCCGACGCTGGTGGCCACCATGGCGGCGCCTACAAAAATCGCCTCGGTGGAGGCGTCGCCACGCCACTTCATGTAGGCGAATCCGAGCACAAACGGCCCCACGATCCCCGCTACCGCCACCAATAATGCTTTGCGCCCCACGCGGATCAGGTCGTGGGGGCTGGTTTCCAGGCCGGCATTGAACAGCACAAAGATGGCGCCGATCTCCGCCAGCAGACCGATGGTATCGCTGGGATGAATCCAGCCCAGCGCATACGGGCCGAACGCTACTCCCGCCAGGATCTCCCCCAGCACCGCGGGCAGACTCAGGTGCTCGAACATCTCCCCCACCACCTTCGCAGCCACGAAGATGGCAAACAGCTCGAACAGAAGTTGGCCGGGGCCGTGCGGCATAGGAGACAAAAGAATAGAGGGTTCAGCAGCGACACGACAAGGAAAACCGGGAGGGCCGTTCCAGGTTCAAGCGAGGCCTTATCGTCGCTTCACCTTTCGTAATGGCCAGATGAGGACGTCCAGCCTGCGCGCGAAGTGCAGCAGCGGGCTTGTCTGGGGCAACGCAATCCCTGCGGCCAGTGCCATGGTGTTCACCCCGATTTCCGCCTCTGCCTCCTGCAGGGGCCAAGGCTGATGATGGATTTCCGCGCGATGCACGTGGCCCGCCACCACTGTGTACAGGCAATAGCGTTCCGTAAGCCAGCATTCCAAGCTGCCCTTTTCGCGCACACGAGGCTCGGAAATCGGCCGGTATTCGCCGCAAAAATCCGCCTTTCCCTGGCGACGGCGGGATTCGTACTTGATCCAACCGCGGTCGCTGCATCTCAACATGCGGGCATGAAAATAAGGTAGCCGGTAAAACCGGCGGGCTGCCCACACCGCCGGCAGATTGGCCGCATCCAGGCTGAAGAAATACACTCCCGGCTTGTCGCCGAGCGTTACATAGGTGCGGACGTTAAGCTCGGGGAAGCGCGACAGTCCAGGCAGGGCGGGCAGACCGCGAGCCCGTACTCCGCTCATGTGGAAGGGAACCACTCCCACCCAAAACTGGCCTTCGAACGCGTCCAGCGTGAGCTCCGCAGGAACGAGCCGACGCAAACCTTCCGCTGCAACCGGCCAGTGGGCAAACAGCAGGTCATGCCAGGTTTGCGCCATGATCCAGCGGCCTTCCGGCAAAGGCCAGGGGCGATGCTCAACGAGTCTCAAGGCGGGGTGCACAGCCTTATTGTTGATGGCTGATTGATGATTGTCGAATCGAACAAGGACGGGGTCAATCCGCAGGCTTCTGTGCCTCCGTGCCTTTGTAACGAGAATCCGCTAAAGCGAGGGAATCAACTGCGTGGACTCGGTGACGTTGGTGACGGGCTGGTAGTTGCTCTGATAGATGTCCACGACGGCCCGCCCCACAATCCGGGCCGAGGCCTGAGAATGGATGTGCACCGGGAAGGTGAAGCCGCCGATGTCCGCGTAGTCCTGCTCGAACTCAATCTTCCTGATGAAAAACGACGGTGACTTCACCAGGCTGCCCTCGGCGCGCACCAGGCTGCCGGTATGTGCGTCCAGATAAACCCGTCCTTTGAACAAGCCGGCGCGCTTCTTGCGCGGTTTCACCTGGTAGATGTGCACGACGCGCCCCTGGATCTCGCTTGTTCCCTTGAAAGAGAATTTGTAGTTGTCCGACGTGAGGGCCGTCAGCGAAGCGTCGTCCTTCTGAACGTGATCCACCTCGGACTGCAGCAGACGGGTAATGACGTTGCTCTTCACAAAGTGGTCGCCGGTGAAGCGCACCGCTTTGAACTGCAGCGTGCGCGGCGCGGCATAGTGCCGTTGCAGTTCGAACTCGCCATATTGTGAAGTGTCCAGAAGCGCGGCGCGAATCAGGGTCGTGGAATCGTAGGAAACCAGCTCCGCGGACTGCAGCTTCAACCGCCGCTCGTAGGCTTGCAGGGCGAGTTCCGGAGACATGCGAGGCAGCGTGACCGGCGCGGTCAGCGCGGGTGCCGTGGTTCGGTCCGCAAGCGGAACCATGGCCGACCCGGGGAGGGAAATGTTGCCGGAGGGAAGTGCGAACGGCGGCAAGGCGTCGCTGTTTGCGCCAGCGGTCACCAGAAACCGGACCTGTGCGGCAGTTACACCAGTAACAAGCCATCCAAACAAGAAAATTGTGCAAATAAGACGGTTCATGAAAAAAGGTGGTTCATACTTTATAACCGATTCCCTTGCCAAAAGAAAAGTGACAATCGTAAGACGCCGTGCGCTAGAAGGTAACCGGCTGCCGTTCGCCGGAATGGTCGTCGGGCTCGACCCACGATTCTGCGAGTCACCGCCTGGGAGCTGTGTATCGTGTAACATTCCAGTCTTCGAGCGTTCGAGGGCCATTAGGCGCAATGTCTTTCGGTGACACATTCCGGTCCGATGGAAACAGCGCACCCGCGGAGGCGCCCGCCGTCGAGGTCTACGCCGTCTATGGCGCCGAACCCGAGATCCAGGCCTACGCCATGGCCAAGTACTCACGCTCGGCGCTCTCCATGAAAGAGTCGCTCAAGGAGATCACGCAGCAGAAGGCCGAAAAATTTCTCAACACCTTCTACTTCCAATACGGACACCGCTCGATTGCGGATTTGGCGCACATCGCGCTGGCCATTGAGCGGCTGTCAATTCTGGCGGCAATTGCCATTGCCGACGAGCAGCGCTGGGACGGCCAGGAGCGCTCCACCCGCTACCAGGATTTCAAGAAGAGCGGCTACTACACGCCGGATTTCGGTGGCGACGATCAGGCTCGGAGTCTGTACCGGGAAACGATCGAAGGTTTGTTTGCCGAATACGAATCGCTGTCGCAGCGGATGTTCGAGTATCTGGCGGGCATCACCCCCAAGCCGCCGGAGATGAAACAGGAAGCTTACGAGCGCACGCTGCGGGCGAGGGCATTTGATATTTCCCGCTACCTCTTGCCGCTGGCGACCAATACTTCGCTGGGTGAAATCGTCAATGCGCGCACGCTGGAAAGCCAGGTCGCGCACCTGCTCTCGCACACGCATAAAGAGGTGCGTCACCTGGGGGAGTTGCTGAAGCGTGCCGCAACTTCCCCTGCTTACAACGTCAATCAGGAATCGTTGCGTGATCTGGTGGAGCACATTCGCGCGCTTTCGCCGGAACTGGCGGCGCGGGCGGAGCAGGAACTGCTGCGCGAGGTGCGGGTCGCGCCGACGTTGGTGAAGTACGCCGACCCCAACGTGTACGAACTGCAGACACGCCGCGAACTGCGGCAGGCAGCAGCCGAGCTGATGAGGAACACTCCGGGGGCGTCGGCGAAGATAGTGGACTTGCTCGACGAAGAGCCGCTGGAGATCGAACTCGCCACCACCTTGCTCTACGAGCACTGCCACTATCCTTACCGTCAAATAAGAGAAGCGCTGGCAGCTGCCGGCGACAACATCCGGCGCGAGATCATTGATCTCGGCCTGCGCCATCGCGGCAAGCACGACGAGATGCTGCGCGCCTTCTGTGCCGGGCAGCAGTTCCGCTTCGACATCCTGATGGACGTGGGAGGCTTCCGCGACATGCACCGCCACCGCCGCTGCATCCAGATCGGCCAGGGCTTCACCACGAAGCACGGTTACGACTCACCGGAGGAGTTGGAGGCGGCGGGCGTTCAGAAGAACTACCAAGCCGCAATGCGGCGGGCGGCGAGCGCGGTCGAGCAGCTGGCGTCGCAAGGTGGCGCGGAGGCCCAGGAGAATTCGCAGTACGCCATCCCGTTGGCCTTCCGCAAGCGCACGCTGTTCAAAATGGACTTTGCCGAGGTGGTGTACATATCGGAGCTGCGCAGCGGGCCGGCTGGCCACATCTCCTACCGGAAAGTCGCCTATGCGATGTACGAAGCGGTGGCGAAGAAGTATCCGGCGCTGGCGAAATACTTGCGCGTCACGGATGTGCGGGAGCCGGTGGATCTGCTAAAGCGATGAGGCAAGGCGAACAGTATGAATGCGGCTGAAGGTCTTGGCGGCACACGAGTCAGGTGTACATCACCTTTCTCTCCCCCTTCACAATCCGCCCTACGGTGTACGCCTTCTCCCCCGCCCGCTCCAACACGGTCTGGGCCTTCTTGAATTTCTTCGACGGTACCACTAGCAGCATGCCCATGCCCATGTTGAAGGTGCGCAGCATTTCGTCCTGGGGGACGTTGCCCAGCTTTTGCAGGTGCTCGAAGATGGGCAGTACGGGCCAGGAGCCCAGCTCAATGACCGCGGCGGTGCCGCGGGGCAGGACGCGAGGCAGGTTCTCGGTGATGCCCCCGCCGGTGATGTGGGCCATGGCCGAGACGCATTCGCCGGCCACCAGCCGCTTGATCACCGGCCAGTAGCTCTTGTGGGTGCGCATCAGTTCGTTGCCCACTTTGCCCTTGAGTTCGTTGACGTAGGTGTCAGGGGTGTAGCGGGCGACTTCAAACAGCAGCTTGCGGGCCAGCGAGTAGCCGTTGGTATGGAGGCCGTTTGACGGCAGGCCAAGAATCACGTCGCCAATTTCGACGGCTTTGCCAGTGATGATCTTTTCGCGCTCCACCGCGCCCACAATGAAGCCGGCCAGGTCGTACTCCCCTTCCGGGTAGAAGCCGGGCATCTCGGCGGTCTCGCCGCCGATCAGGGCGCATCCGTTGTGTTTGCAGGCGTCGGCCAGGCCTTCGACAACCTTCTCGGCGATTTCGGGGTCGAGCTTTCCCGTGGCCAAATAATCCATGAAGAACAGCGGTGCGGCGCCCTGCACGGCGATGTCATTCACGCAGTGATTGACCAGGTCGGCTCCCACGGTGTGGTGCAGGTTCATCTCGAAGGCGATCTTCAGCTTGGTGCCCACGCCGTCCACGCTGGAGACCAGGACAGGATCGACGTACTTGGTTCTGTCAATCGAGAACAGCCCGCCAAATCCCCCGATCTCGCTCAAGACCCCCCGTGTAAAGGTTTTGTGGGCAAGGTATTTGATTCGCTTCTTGGTGCGGTTGGCGCGATCGATATCAACACCGGCATCGGCGTAGGTAACGCTGGCTGGATTTGAGGGATCGTAGGCCACGTGTGTCAATCCGCGCTTAGCGAACCGTGGGGAATCCGATGGGTTACCCGGAGAAACGGTCTAAACGCGGGCCATTGTAGCACGTCGGCAAGTCGCGGCAGGGATCGCGGAGACGATCTCTTCGCTGCTCGGACAACTCGCGCGAGACCTTTACGGTGATGCGCCCCGCGTCGCCTAGTTTTGCGCTAGCGCGCGAGGTACGTGCTCAGGTAGTACGCCAGCACTCCAAACACTGCGAGACCAGTAATCGCGTATGCCGTTACCACCCAGACGTTGCGGTGGGATGTCTTGGCGGCTTGAGCACTCGCAGCCGTCGCCGAGGAACTGCCAGGGGCCTGTTGCACCATCAAGTCCTCCGAGGTTGGAACTGTAGGGGCGCGAAGCGCGCCTTAACCCCACACTGCCAAGAGGCAGGTTGATTCCGCAGATTTTACTATGGCCACAGGGCGGAAAAGCAGAGAAATTGCGGGGGATAGGTGACCGTCTCACAGCCGGTGACTGCGGGCAGGGACGGATGTGTCCCTTGTCACAGAAGCCGTGTATCCTCGGGAGTTAGACTCTGAATGCTATGAGCACCGTCAAACCGGCCAAGCCAGCCAGCAGGACCCAGCCGAGTCATGATAAGGCCCACGATGTTCTGCGCTCTGAAGGGCATCCTCTGGAGGCGATCTTCACCCCCCACAGCGTAGCTGTGATCGGCGCCAGCGAACGCCAGGCCAGCATCGGGCGCGCGGTTTTGTGGAGCCTAGTGAGCAGTCCATTCGGTGGCACGGTGTATCCGGTCAGCGACAAGCGCACCAGCGTTCTGGGAATCAAGGCATATCCCCGCGTTGCGGACATCCCGGAACAGGTGGACCTCGCGGTGGTGGTGACCCCGGCGGCCGCGGTTCCCGGCATCATTGCCGAGTGCGTAGAAGCTGGAATTCGCGGCTGCATCGTGATCTCCGCCGGCTTCAAGGAACACGGCGAGAAGGGCCAGGAACTGGAGCGTCAGATCCTGGAGCGCATGCGCGGCAGCAGCATGCGGCTGATCGGTCCCAACTGCCTGGGCGTGATGAATCCCATCAGCGGGCTGAATGCCACCTTTGCCCCCAACATCGCCAGGGCCGGCAATGTGGCCTTCATCAGCCAAAGTGGGGCGCTGTGCACGGCGATCCTCGACTGGTGCCAGCAAGAGATGGTCGGCTTCAGCGTGTTCGTGTCGGTGGGTTCGATGCTCGATGTGGGCTGGGGCGATCTGATCGACTACCTGGGCAATGATCCGCGGACTCACAGTATTGTCATGTACATGGAGACGGTGGGGGACGCGCGCTCGTTCCTGTCGGCGGCGCGCGAGGTGTCGCTGAACAAGCCCATTATCGTGATCAAGGCGGGGCGCACGGAAGCGGCGGCGCACGCCGCGGCCTCGCACACCGGTGCGCTGACAGGCAGCGATGAGGTGCTGGAGGCGGCTTTCCGGCGCTGCGGTGTGCTGCGGGTGAATACCCTCGCGGACCTGTTCTATATGGCGGACGTACTCGCCAAGCAACCGCGCCCGAAGGGCCCGCGCCTGGCCATCGTCACTAATGCCGGTGGGCCGGGCGTGCTGGCCGCCGATTCGCTCATCTTCAACGGCGGACAACTGGCGGAACTTTCTGCCCAGTCCATGGCAGAGCTCAACAACATGTTGCCGCCGCACTGGAGCCACGGCAATCCAATCGACATTCTGGGCGATGCGTCGCCGGAAAAATACGCGACGGTAGCCGAGATCGCGGTGCATGACGCCAATGTGGACGGAGTGCTGACCATCACGTGTCCTCAGGGGATGGCTGAGCCCACCCAGACCGCCGAGCGACTTAAGGCCCTCGCCCAGACCGGCAAGCCCATCATCGCGAGTTGGATGGGAGGGCCCGAGGTCGCTGCCGGGCGCGACATTCTCAACCGCGCCGGTATTCCCAACTTTCCGTTCCCGGACACGGCCGCCAAAGTTTTCCATTACATGTGGCGATACAGCTACAACCTGCGCGGCCTGTATGAGACTCCGGTGCTGCGAGGAGAGTCGGAAGAAGGCCCGGACCAGGCGACTGCGCAGCGCATCGTGCAGCGTGCCCGGCAGGCCGGTCGGACCATCCTCACCGAGGTGGAGTCGAAGCAGTTGCTGGCCGCCTATGGTATTCCCACCGTGCTTACTGTCACGGCCACCAGCGAAGCCGAGGCTGTGGAGCGCGCTCAGGAAGTCGGCTATCCAGTAGTGCTCAAGCTGTTTTCAGAAACCATCACGCACAAAACGGATGTCGGCGGGGTGCAGCTTAACCTGCGGGACGGCCAGGCAGTGCGCGCGGCCTACCGGCAAATCGAAAACTCGGTGCGGGAGAAAGCGGGCGCGGAACATTTCCTCGGCGTGACAGTGCAGCCCATGGTCAAGCTGGACGGCTATGAACTCATCATAGGCTCAAGCATCGATCCGCAATTTGGGCCGGTAGTGTTGTTCGGCGCCGGCGGGCAACTGGTAGAGGTGTTCAAAGACCGGGCGCTGGCGCTGCCACCGCTCAACACCACCCTGGCACGGCGCATGATGGAGCAGACCAGGGTATTCGAAGCGTTGGGCGGAGTGCGCGGCCGCGCAGCGGTGGATCTGGCGGCGCTGGAAGAGCTTCTGGTGCGCTTCAGCCAGTTGCTGGTCGAACAGCCGTGGATCAGCGAAATTGACATCAACCCGCTGCTGGCCGCGCCCGAGCGTCTGCTGGCGTTGGATGCGCGCGTGGTGGTCTATGGTCCGGAGGTCCGGCCAGACATGCTGCCCCAACTCGCCATTCGCCCCTATCCCATCCAGTACGTCAAGCCCTGGAGAATGAAGAACGGCGAGGATGTGACCATCCGGCCCATCCGCCCTGAGGACGAACCCCTGCTGATCAAGTTGCACCAGGCGCTCTCGGAGCGCACGGTGTATCTCCGCTACTTCCAGCCGCTCAAGTTAAGCCAGCGGACGGCGCACGAGCGTCTGACCCGGATCTGTTTCATTGACTATGACCGCGAGATGGCGCTGGCGGTGGAGCACCGGAGAGAGGACGGCACTGCGGAAATCATCGGCATTGGGCGTCTCAGCAAGCTGCGCGGAACCAACGAAGCGGAACTGGCCGTCCTGGTGGATGATCGCTACCAGCATCTGGGCATGGGCACAGAGCTCTACCGCAGGCTGGTGGCGGTGGCCCGCGAGGAAAAGCTGGAGCGGGTGGTCTCCACCATCCTGGCGGAAAACCGCGACATGCGCACCATCGCCCAGAAACTAGGCTTCCGCCTGGAGTCCAACTTGGAGGACGGCACGATTCGCGCGGAGCTGAACGTGTAAGGGATTTCTCAATTATCCATTTTCTATTCGCTTTTTATTCGCTATTGTGCTACTCTTTCCACAGCTTTGTGATGGGGGACACTTACGACCTCCCAGCCGGTCGGTGTACCCTACGGGGGTTCTCATACCCTAAATTCTCAGAGAGGCAGCACTCATATGGCGGACGAACGGACAAAAGCAATTGATCTGGCCTTTGCCCAGATCGAAAAGCAGTTTGGCAAGGGTTCCATCATGCGGCTGGGGTCGAAGGAGGCCATCGTCCCCATCGCCGTCATTCCCACCGGCGCAATCTCGTTTGATGCGGCGCTGGGGGTGGGCGGCTTCCCCCGCGGGCGCGTGGTCGAGATCTTCGGACCGGAGTCTTCCGGCAAGACCACGATCGCCCTGCAGGTGGTGGCGCAGGCGCAGAAGACCGGCGGGATGGCGGCGTTTGTGGACGCCGAGCACGCGCTCGATCCCGGCTACGCCAAAAAACTCGGCGTGGACGTGGACAACCTGCTGGTCTCGCAGCCCGACTACGGCGAGCAGGCGCTGGAGATCGCCGAAGCCCTGGTGCGTTCGGGCGCAATTGATGTCCTGGTCGTGGACTCGGTCGCGGCTCTTGTCCCCAAGGCCGAGCTCGACGGCGAGATGGGCGACAGCCACATGGGCGTGCAGGCGCGCCTCATGTCCCAGGCGCTGCGCAAACTGACCGGGAGCGTGAACAAGTCGCGCACCTGCCTGATCTTCATCAACCAGATTCGCGAAAAAATCGGCGTAATGTTCGGCAACCCGGAAACCACCACGGGCGGCCGGGCTCTCAAGTTCTATTCCTCGGTACGCGTGGACATCCGCCGCATCGCTTCCATCAAGGATGGCGACCGGGTAGTGGGCAA
>DATKLE010000155.1:0-87582 GCA_035542575.1 Terriglobales bacterium
CGGCATCCGGGTAGGCGACCGGGCGCTTTCGGAACTTCGGTAGGCGAGGCACGTCCTTCAGTGGGTTGTCGATGCCGAGCTTGTTGAAGAAGTTGTGCAGGATCACCCGGTCCGTGTAGAGGGTCGTACCCGGATCGAAACCCTTGGCTTTTCTCCAGGCAAGGAACTTCTTTATGTCTTCGCCGGTGACGTCGCGGGCGTCCGACTTCGGGGCGACGTACTCGCTGAAGAGTCCGAGGATGTACTCGTACTTCTGATGGGTAGCAGGCTTGCGGAAGGTTTTGATGTCCTTGAGGAAGCTCTCTATGACCTTCGTGAGCGGAAGCCGTTCTTCTTCCTCGGGGCCCGAGACTTCAAGCCCGCTCTGCGCCGCTTCCAGCTCAAGCCGCTTGCGTTTTTGGGCTTCGAGCGCATCGGATGGGGTGTCACCGGCTGCTGCGCGATGCCGCCTGCCGTTCTCGCGCCATTCGATGATGTAGCGGCCAGATCGTGAGCTCCACTTGATCCGGCCTCGGGCGTCACGGGCAAGCGCAACGTTGCGCCAGCCGTGCTGGGTCTTCACCTGCTTCGTAATGTTGACGCGCGCCACAGTGCGGTTCTCTTGGTAGGATGACCGCTATTATGGCCGCTACGGCAGTTTTAAGTCAACAAATTCTTTACTTACATATAGATGTGGCAGCCGGACCTGTAAGCCGAATTCTGTCCGCCTTGCGGCGGGACGGTCATTCCTCTGGGACGCGCATTGCTGCGCGCCTCAAGCGACCTACCCGGAGGTGGTGACGCGCCGAGCCGGCACGTATCCCAGCCGAAGCCGGGTCCCTCCCTATTTGGTCTTGCTCCGTGTGGGGTTTGCCCTGCCCGCCACATCACTGCGGCGGCGGTGCGCTCTTACCGCACCTTTTCACCCTTACCTCCTGCGAGGCGGTATGTTTTCTGTGGCACTTTCCGTCCAGCCGGCTTGAGTCGGCTGTCCCGGACGTTATCCGGCACACTGCTCTGCGGAGTTCGGACTTTCCTCCCGCCTCGTCCGAAGACGATGCGAGCGACCGTCCGGTCCGGCTGCCAACCTAATCATTATATTCGATGAAGAAGTCTCAAATTCAGGCCCTAGGCTCTGGGCTTTCGGCTCCAGGCCTTGGTAGACTGATGCCGAAACGATTGAGCCTAGCGCCTAGAGCCTAACGTCTAAGGCCCTGAGCCTGATCATGAACTTCAACGAAGCCATCCGCGTCGCATTGCAGTCGCTGTGGGCGAACAAACTACGCTCCATCCTGACCCTGCTGGGGGTGGTGATCGGCGTAGCGGCGGTGATCGCCGTGGTGACCTTTGTCAACGGGATCAACAGCTACGTCGCCGAGCGAATCTTCAATCTGGGCGCAGACGTGTTCATCATGTTCAAGGTCTCTCCCGCCGTCACCAACATCGAGCATTATCTGGAGGGCCAGAAGCGCAAAGACCTGACCATGGACGACTACCGGGCGGTGCGCGAGGGATGCAAGCACTGCCGGTACGTGGGAGCATACGCGCGCAACATCAGTGGACATGTGAAGTACGGTGAGGAGTCGCTGAGCGACACCATGGTGCAGGGAATGACCGCATCGGTGGCAATCACCCAGGACATCGACATGGACACCGGCCGCATGCTGGTGGACGCAGACCTGGAGAATAACGCGCCGGTCGCGGTCGTGGGCACGGACATCGTGGATACCCTGATGCCGGGCGTGGACCCCATCGGCAAAGAGATCCGCGTGGATGGCTGGGTATACCGGATCATCGGGGTGGGGAAAAAGAAGGGCAAAACCCTGGGTCAGAGTCTGGACAACTATGTGCTCATGCCGATGACGGCATGGTTGAAGCAATACGGAAGCTACAACACCAACATGCGCATTTCGGCCAAGGCGGACGGCACCGGTCCGGCCCTGGACACTGCCATCGATGAGGCGCGAGTGATCCTGCGCACGCGGCGGCACGACATACCCGGCGAGCCGGACACGTTTGACATCGAGACCAACAGCAGCCTGCTGAGTATCTGGTCGAACCTCAGTGGGACGTTCTTTGTGGCCATGATCGGCATCGCGGCGATTTCCATGGTGGTGGGCGGGATCGTGATTATGAACATCATGCTGGTCTCGGTGACCGAGCGCACCCGCGAAGTGGGCATTCGCAAGGCCATGGGGGCGCGGCGTTCCGACGTACTGCTGCAGTTCCTGATCGAGGCGGTGACTCTGGCGCTGGTGGGTGGCTTCATCGGTGTGTTGCTGGGGATCAGTGTGGCCAAAGGCGTAACGTTCATCGTCGGAATGCCCTCCGTGATCAAGCTGTGGGCGGTGATCGCAGGGCTGATCATGGCCGCCAGCGTAGGTATCTTCTTCGGAGTGTATCCCGCACGGCGGGCTGCAAAGCTCGATCCCATCGCCGCCCTGCGGTTTGAGATGTGAGAAGAACAGCAATTAGCAGTTGGCAATTAGCAATTAGCCGTGCCGGCGCAAGGAAAGTGGCGTGGTTCCTTGGAGGGCCAATCGCTAACCGCTAATTGCCAATTGCTGAAACTTGTCATGATGAGCAGAAGCGAATACCGCGAAATCGTCCAGATGGCTCTGGCCACCATCCGCAGCAACAAACTGCGCTCCGGGCTGACCGTCCTGGGGATTGTGATCGGGGTGGCCGTTGTCATCGGTATTTCCTCGGTGGTACGGGGGCTCAACGATAACGTCAGCACCATGATCAGCAGCATGGGCTCCAACATCATTTTCGCGTTTCACATGCCGATCACCTTCGGCCGGCCCACCGAAGAGCTGCGTACTCGCAAAGAGCTGACGTTCGAAGACGCCGAAGCCATGAAAGACCTGCCCCATGTGAAGGCGGTGACGGCGGGCGTCCGCTACTTCGAGCCCCAGTTCGGCACTGGGACGTACGTGGTCAAATACGGTGACCGCAAGGCCAAGCAGACGATTCTCGAAGGCGACACCGCCTCGGCCAAGGATGTGTTCGATCTGAACATGACATCGGGGCGCTGGTTCAGCGAGATCGACGATGAGAGGCGAGCGCCGGTCATCGTTCTCGGCGCGGACACTACCGAAGAACTTTTCGGCAATGCTGACCCGGTGGGCAAGGAAATCAACATCGAAGGCCAGCTGTTCGAGGTCATCGGAGAGATCGAGAAGGTCAAGAGCGCCTTTGGCGGCGGCAAGAATCCCGATGATAACAAGGTCTATTTCCCGCTGGCTACCTTCCGCAAGCTGCACCCGGAAATCAAGCAGCACTTCATCAGCGTCAAAGCGACTTCGCACGCCGACATGCCCAAGGCAGAGGATGAAATGCGCGAGCTTCTGCGGCGGCGGCGGCGCGTGCCGCCCGACAAGCCCGACAACTTCGCGATCTTTACCCAAGACTCGCTGTCGGACGTGTGGAACCAGATCACGGGCGCGGTGTTCATCTTCATGTTTGCGGTCTCGAGTGTAGCCTTGATTGTGGGCGGCGTAGGAGTCATGAATATCATGCTGGTCTCGGTCACCGAGCGCACGCGGGAGATCGGCGTGCGCAAGGCCATCGGCGCGCGCAAGCGGGATGTGCTGCTGCAGTTCACGTTGGAGGCCATTACCCTGACCGCGATCGGAGGGATTCTCGGCGTGTTTCTAGGCGCAGTTCTCACTTACGTGATCCGCCTGGTGTGGGACTCCCTGCCGGCCACCATGTCCGTGTTCTGGGCCGGTTTCGGGTTCATGGCGGCAGCGGCCGAGGGGCTGCTGTTCGGCATCTATCCGGCATGGAAGGCCGCCAACCTCGACCCGATCGAATCTCTGCGATATGAGTAGAAGCGCGATTCAGGTTCTCGTGACCTGCGCAGAATGCTGCACTACATAACTCAGTCCCTCGAGATCATCGCGGTGGCTGGCACTCTGGCCAGCGTTACCTACTACGGCCTCTGTCTCTACAGCGCCGCCCTGTTTCTGCGGGAACGAAAGGCGGGCGAGAGCGCCCGCACCACGCAAATAATGCCTCCGGTTTCCCTTCTGAAGCCTCTGAAGGGTACCGATCCCGAGATGTACGAGAGCTTTCGCAGCCACTGCCTGCAGGACTACCCGGAATACGAAATCGTCTTTGGCGTGAGCGATCCCGACGACCCGGCCATCAAACTGGTGGAGCGGCTGCAGGCGGAGTTTCCCCAGCGGGCGATCCGCCTCGTGGTCTGCCGCAAGAACCTCGGCGCCAACACCAAGGTCAGCAACCTGGCGCAGATGTTGCCGGAAGCCCGCTACGAATATCTGATCGTGAACGACAGCGACATTCGGGTAGAGCAGGATTACTTGCGGCGGGTGGTGCCTCCGCTGGCAAATCCCAAGGTAGGCATGGTCACTTGTCTCTACCGCGGCGTGGCCGCCGCAACTGCAGGTTCGCGACTGGAGTCGCTCGGCATTAGCACTGATTTTTGCGGGGGAGTACTCGCGGCACGTTTGCTGGAAGGAATCCGGTTTGGCTTGGGCTCCACATTGGCGTTCCGGCGCAGCGACCTCAGCACGATAGGCGGATTTGAAGCCCTGGTGGACTATCTGGCCGACGATTACGAACTCGGCAACCGCATCGTCGGGCCGGGTCGAGAGGGCTACCTTTCGGAGGTGGTCGTCGAGACGTTCCTGCCGCCTTACAGCGTGCACGAGTTCATCGATCACCAACTGCGCTGGGCACGTACGGTGCGCGATGCGCGCCGCTGGGGATACGTTGGAATCGTTTGGACGTTCGGGCTGCCCTGGGCGCTGCTGACCCTCGCGATGGCACATGGTGCCACGTGGGCCTGGGGTTTGCTGGCGGTGACCGCTGGCATGCGCCTGCTGATGGGCGTGGTGGTGGGGCGCGTGGTGCTGCGCGACCCGCAGGTGACGCTGTGGCTGTGGCTCATCCCGCTGCGCGATGTCGTGGCCTTGATGGTTTGGGTGGCCAGCTTTGCCGGGCACACGGTGGCTTGGCGCGGGGACTCCTTCACCTTGAAGGACGGCAGATTGATGCGGATTACTCCTTAGTACTTCGGGGTGCCGGCAACGGCCGATTGGCAACCGCTCTCCCGGCGGGTCGCTGCCGTGGAATGATCTTCCCGCCCTTGGTAAACAGATAATCTTCCCCCCGCCAAAAGAAGCTGCGGCCGGCATAGCTGCCGATCCAGGTGGAGAATCCGAGCAGATCGCGCAGCGGATACAGCCAACAAAAACGCAGCGCCCGGCGATCGCGAAGCACGCCCCATCCCACGGTAAGCGACTGGATCACGCGATTCAGGAAAGCCGCCCCCAAGAGGGCAATTCCCAGGCCGGTGTAACCTAGTGCCGCCGCCGCAATCAACCCAAGAACCCCAAACGGCATGGCAAATGTCATGCCGGTCCCGAGATGTCCCAGGGGACGCGAATACCGCGTGCTCTTCATCCAACGCAACTGGGTACTGAACGTCTGGCCGAAAGAGCGGAAGATCAGGACATGCTCCGCGACGTAGTGCGACCAGATCACCCGGTACCCCGCGGCCCAGACCTCATTTCCCAGAACAAAGTCGTCGGAGTAGTAGTCGGCCGTAGCCGCAATGCCCCCGATCTTTTTCAGCACGTCCCGCCGGGTGGCCATCACCGGCCCCAGCGCAAAACGCATGCCTTCCAGCATGTCGGCGACCATCACGCCAGAGGGCATCTCCACCGACATGCCCAATGCTTCCAGGGTGGACCAGAAATTCGCTGCCGGGATGCCGCGATAGGGGCAGGTTACAAGACCGATCTGGGGATCAAGCAGCGCAGGGATGATGTTGCGGAGAAGATCGTTGCCGACCTGCACATCACTATCGCTGATCACCAGGTAATCATTTGCGGACGCCGCGATCATTTTGTGCAGCGAGAACACCTTGGCATTCGGCCACGTCGGAGGGCCCGAAAATACAATCTTGGCTTTTCGGCCGGGATATCGCCGGCAAAGTTCTTGCGCTACTCGCACCGCGGGATTCTCCGCCTCGCGCGCGCCAAAAATAATCTCGTAATCCGGGTAGTCCTGTTGGAAGAAGGTCTCGAGATTTTCCCTTAGACGCGGCTCCATCCCATGGAGCGGCTTCAGAATCGTCACCGGGGGGAGGAGCGAAACGTCTGTGGAACCCACACCCTTCCTGGCCGCCTGCGATCTGCGAGAATACCGCCAGGCCGCGGCCAGCACCATGCCCAGGAAAATAGTGGAACTCAGCGTCCCTGCTAAAGCCAGGGCGAGGAGAGCGCGCCACACAAGCGGGCTCGCCAGCAGGGCGGGCGTTACGGGGCTCATAGGAATACTTGAAATTATAACGGCTGGGTGTGGAGATCAGGGCGGACCGTCCGCGGTCCAACCGCAAAGCGGGCAGGAATTGCATTAGCCGGAAGAACCGGAAGCGGCCGCTGATTTTCGGTCCCCCAGGACCTCGCGGACCTTGCGCGCCAGGGTCTTCAACCCGAAGGGCTTCTGCAGGAAACACGTACTCACATCCATTACGCCGTGCCGGAGAATGGTGCTTTCGGCATAGCCGGAGACAAACAACACCTTCATCTGCGGACGCTCCGCGGCGAGCTGCTCTGCCAGCTGCGCGCCGCCCAGGTGGGGCATGACCACATCGGTCACCATCAAGTGGATGGGGCCCGGATATTCTCTGGCGACATGCAGCGCGCCCTCTCCGTTCCCGGCCTCCAGAACGGTGTAACCGCTGAGCGTGAGAAACTCGCGCGTGGACTCCCGCACAGCCGCTTCATCTTCCACCAGCAGTATGGTCTCATTGCCGCGGGGAGCGCCTTCTAGGGGCTTGCTCACCAGCGTTGGGAACGCCTTGCGGTGGTGCGAGGGCAGGTAGATCTTGAATGTCGTCCCCAACCCCAGTTCGCTGTATACCCAGATGTAACCCCCGCTCTGTTTGACAATGCCGTACACCGTGGCCAATCCCAGCCCCGTGCCTTTTCCGTCTTCTTTAGTGGTATAGAAAGGTTCGAAGATGTGGGGGAGGTGTCCGGGCGCGATGCCCTGGCCGGTATCTGCCACAGACAGCAGGACGTAATCTCCTGGGGGAACAATCGAGTGGCTCTGGACATAGGTCTCGTCCAGGTGCACCCGGGCGGTTTCGATAGTGAGCTTGCCCCCTCCCGGCATGGCGTCGCGGGCGTTGGCCGCCAGGTTCATCATCACCTGCTCGATCTGCACCGGGTCGGCCCTCACGCTCCCCAGATCCGGGCCCGGAACTACTACCAGCTCGATGTCTTCCCCGATGAGCCGTGGCAGCATTTTGCTGATGTCCTGAATGACCGAGTTCAAATCCAGAAGCCGCAGGGATTGCAGCTGCTTGCGGCTGAAGGCGAGCAGCTGCCGCGTGAGGTCCGCCGCCCGCCGCGCCGCGGTCAGAATCTCCTGCAGGTTGTGGCGCAACGGGTCCTCGGGCGCCACCGCGTCGAGCATCAGTTCGGCATAGGCGCTAATCACCATCAGCAGATTGTTGAAGTCATGGGCCACGCCGCCGGCCAGCTTGCCGATCGCATCCATCTTCTGCGCCTGCAGCAGCTGCGCCTCCAGGCGGCGGCGCTCGGTGATGTCGCGGTCATTGGAGATGAAGTGCGTGATCCGTCCCTCGGCGTCCCGCACCGGAGCGATGGTTTTTTCCAGGTAGAAGATCTCGCCGTTCTTCTTCCGGTTAGCCAGCACCCCGCGAAACACGTTGCCCGAAAGGACGGTCTCCCACAGTTCGCGATACAGCTCAGGCGGTTGTTCCCCGGACTTCAGGATGCGAGGGTTGCGCCCGATCACCTCCTCCCGGGAGTAGCCGGTGAGCAGCTCAAACGCCGGGTTGACGTACTCGATCGAACCCTGGCGGTCGGTGATGACCACCAGGTCCGCCGATTGCTCCACCGCCCGCAACAGCTTGCGCAGCGAGTCTTCTGCCTCCTGTAACAGCCGCAGGGGGGAGGTCGCCAACCCGGAGTGTTCTGTGTCAGCCATTTCAAGCTTTTCTTGCTAAGGGCTACATCGGAGGTGGAACGCAGAAGATTGCAGTGCGGAGTGCGGTTTCGAGAAACCAACGGCGGAGTGATATCAGTCCGGGAAGAGTTCGGTTTCGGGAGGCGGCATGAGCGGAGGTAATGATCCGGGCGTTGGCGACGCCGCTGTTTCAGCAGACGCGCCAAATCACGCGGAGGCTGGGGAAAAACCAGCCCAACCCTCTCCGGGCTGTGGCTTTCGCCACGCTTTCAGCCTCTAAGCTATTGAAAATACAATGCAAAGGATACGGCGTACGGCGCCGGATTTGGCCACTCACATGCCCCTAGAAGGATCGGTACCGGGGAGGCATGGCCAGCACTCCCCGCCCGCATGCGGAGCGGAAAGGCTCATGACAAACACTCCACCCCAACCAGAGACGGCGAGGAGCCAGTGGCCAGCTAAACATGTTTATGCGATGGCAGCCGGCTGCCTGTTGGCGGGGCTGCTGATCGGGTATCTCTTTCGCGGGTCGGAGAGCCCAAAGTTGGTCGGCGATGCGGGACCAGCCAGCACGCTGCAGGGATCGGGTCCGGCAGCGGCACACGAAGGGCCGCAGGCCATGCCCACCCTGGAGCAGATGAAGCACATGGCCGACAAACAAGCCGAGCCGCTGCTGGCCCAGCTAAAGACCGATCCCGGCAACGCCGAGCTGCTGGTGCACATCGCATACATCTACAAATCGACGCACCAGTTTCAGGAAGCTACCAGTTACCTCGACAAAGCGCTGCAGCTTGATCCTAAGAACGTGCGCGCGCGGAGCGAACTGGCGTCCTGCCTTTATTACACCGGTGACGTGGACGGGGCCATCCGCCAACTCGAGCAGGCGGTCAAGGACGATCCCAAGAATGCCAACTCTCTTTTCAATCTCGGCGTGATCCGGTGGCAAGGGAAAAAAGATGGCAGCGGCGCCATCGCGGCCTGGCAGCAATTGCTGAAGTCGAATCCCGGCCTTGAAGCCAGCAAAAAGGACCAAGTAGAGAAATTGATTGCGGAAGTGCGGAACAGCAAGCCCAATTAACGCAGAGAACACTTAAGGAGTATCGGGAAATGTCGGACATCAGGAACAATTCGAAAGAGTGGACGAGCGCGCAGGCATATATCCTGGCAGTCATCTGCCTGCTGATCGGAGTGGTTGGCGGCTGGCTCTTCCGCGGGTCGCAATCTCCCTCCAGCCCAGCCCTGGTGGAAAACGCCAGCGCGTCCGCACCGGCCGGCATGGGCTCGCAACCCACCCCGGCGCAGATGAAGCGAATGGCCGACACCCAGGCCGCGCCGCTCGTGGAAAAACTGAAGTCCGATCCCAACAATGCCGAACTGCTGGCCAATGTCGGGAACATCTACTACGACACCGAGCAGTATCCCACTGCCATCGACTACTACCAGCGATCCCTGAAGGCACAGCCGGCCAACACCGGCGTGCGCACCGACATGGCCACGGCCTATTGGTATATCGGGGATGCCGATACGGCGATCTCCGAGTTCAATAAGGCCCTCTCCTACGAACCCAACAAGGCGAACACGCTGTTCAATCTCGGCGTGGTGGAGTGGCAGGGCAAGATGGACGTGAATGGCGCCGTGGCAGTATGGGAGAAACTGCTGGCCACCAACCCCAACTACGAAGGCAAGGACAAGGTGCTGCAGCTGATCGCGCAGGCCAAGAAGCATTCGAACGTGAAGCCGGGAACGCCGGCAAAGCCGCTGTCAGAATAAGACCGGTCGTACCCACTCTCGAACTCCTGCCATAGCCGCTCGGCCGGGGATTCCTGTTCTCCAGTGACCCAAGTAATGCCGCCGCCCACTTATGGCTAACCCCCTTGGTGCTCTGGGCCGATGAACCCGATGTGATGGCGACGCTGTCCCATCGGCTCTTGTGGCAAGGGGTCTTGGCGTTCTTCGTGGCCTCGAGTGCGCTATCTCCGGGTGAATCCGGAGACTCCGCGCATGCCACCTATCGCAGCACCGCATCGGAAGTGCGTCTCACCTTCTTCACCACTGACCAGCACAATCGCAGCGTGAATCAACTGCAGAAAAACGACTTCGCCGTAGTGGACAACGGGCTGGTGGTGCGCGATTTCCGCAGCTTCACCCAGTCCAACGTTACCCAACTCGATCTCCTCCTGCTGGTGGATTGCAGTGAATCGGTCCTCCCCCAATTTCGCCGGGAAATCTCCGACGTTCTGCGACTGGCCTCGCAGACCCAGGCGATCGCAGAGGATCATGTGGCCATCGTGTCCTTTGGCGGCCACGAGCCCAGAGTCGTCTGCGCGGGCGACTGTATGACCTCAACCGCAGCCGGACAGCTTGCCGCGACCGCCGCCAACGGACAGACCCCGCTGTTCGACGCGGTTCGTTTCGCCGCGGACTTTTTGGCCAAACATCATGACCCCGAAACCCGGCCTGTGCTCATCCTCTTTTCTGACGGCGAGGACACCATCAGCCGCAGTTCGGCCCGCGATGCCATTGAAGCTGCGCTCACGGCCGAGACGCAGATCTATGCCGTGGACCTGGGCAGATCAGCAACTTCAGAAGGGACCGACACCCTGCGAGAGATGGCCACGGCCACCGGTGGCCGTTACTTTACCGTCCAGGATGGCACGGCGCGGGCGCTGCGCGCCGCGCTCGACGACCTCCATGCCGGCTACATCGTGACCTACAAACTGCCCAGCCGCGAGGCTGGGTTTCACTCGGTCCGCATTCTGCCCACTCACAATATGAACCTGCAGTTCCGGTGCCGGTACGGCTATCACTACGCAGGCCAGGTCCGGTGATTGGAGGCCCATGAAACGCGCACTATTGCTGTCTTTCTTGTTGTGCAGCCTTTCGAACTTGCTGGCGCAGAACCAGCATCATCAGCAAGGCACCATCGTCCGGATGCGCATGGCTTCCTGCCTGATGGCGCCGCGCGGATTCATGGCAGCGCTGAGCGGCAGCTCGCGGCAGGTGGACACAGGCGAGCTCTGCCCCGAGTATGTCCTGGTGGCTGACAAGGTCGTGTATGTGATCGTCGGGAAAACCTCCGGCGCGCTGGTGCCGCTGGCCGAGAAGACCTGCTTCCGTCTGCAAAAGAACGAACTCCTGATTCGCATTGATGATGCCAACCACGAGACCCGCTTCAATATCCGCGAGATGGTCCTGCGCTCCGAATGGGAGCGCGTGCACCCCAATGTCGTCGAAGACACGAGCGATCCGCCCCGGCATCGTCTGGAAGCCGCGGTGGGCGAGGAACACGGTCACTAGCGCGCCAATTTAGGATTGACCCTTCGCGCCGGGTCCCCACGGCAATGCCCGCCACAAGTTCCTCCTGGGCTAAACTGATCTCGCGATCAAAGTACGCCAATCGCCGCAGACCGTGGCCGCCTCAACTCACACCGAAGCCGCATCCCTCTCGCAACGCCTGTTCTTCGTTCTCGCGGCCGTCGCATTGGTATACGCATCTCTGGCCGGCCTGCGCACGGTGACCGATTTCGACGTGGGCTGGCAGTTGGCCACCGGGCGCTGGGTGGCGCAGCATCATCAGATTCCCTCGGCCGACGTTTTTTCCTACACCGCCCAGGGACAGCCCTGGATCTATCCGGTTGGGTCGGGCCTGCTGTTCTACGCGCTGTACCTGCTCGGAGGATGGGCGATGCTCTCCTGGCTCGGAGCCGCGACATGCGCCGCGACCGTCGCCCTGCTGCTGCGCCGCGGATCGGCGATCACCGCCGCGCTCGCCATCGTTGCTATCCCCCGAATTGCGCAGCACACCACGCCGAGGGCCGACATGTTCACGGTGCTGCTCTTCGCCGCGTTCCTCACAGTGCTTTGGCAACAACATGAGACCGGCCGCGCTCGGCTGTGGCTCCTGCCCGTCCTGATGATCGCCTGGGTCAACCTGCACCTGGGCTTTGTGGCCGGCCTTGCGCTGCTGGGCGGATATGTATTGATTGAAGTCTTGGAAATGCCGTGGAAGGAGCTTCGCACCAGGGTGGGGGAGCGGCTCCGGCGCTCCTGGCCGTGGCTGCTGGCCACTATTGGCGCCACGCTGGTAAATCCGTGGGGATGGGGAATCTATCGGGCCCTGCTGCGCCAGAATTCCGCCATGGCACAGCACTCCGAGTGGATCATCGAGTGGGCCCCGGTACGCCTGAGTTGGACGCTGGTGACAAACGGCGTGTCGCTCATTAACCCCGGGGGCGCGTTCTACGTGATGCTGCTGATCGCCGCGGTGGCAGTGCCGGCTGCACTGCTGCGGCGGCAACCGGGAGCGGCGATGCTGCTGATCGGCGCCGCCGTGATGAGCATGCGGCACATTCGCTTCCAGGGATTGTTTGCAGTGGTGCTGGTAGTTGTCGCGGGGGCTGTTCTCGCCTCGGCATTGAACGCAGCCTGGTTTCGCCCCAAGGACGCGCGCCTGCGGTCGATGCTTGCAGTGGGCGCGTCGATGGCTGTGCTCACGCTGGCCTGCCTTCGCTCGTTCGACCTGGTTACGGATAGAACCTATCTTGCGACAACCGAGATCGGCTCATTCGGAAGTGGACTCTCCTGGTGGTTTCCGGAACGGGCCGCCGCCTTCATCGAACGTGAAAACATTCCCGGACAAATCTTCAACACATACAACGAGGGCGGCTTTATTACTTGGCGGCTGGGGTTGAAATATCGGGACTACATTGATGGACGCGCCATTCCGTTTGGTCCGGAGTTGTTCCAGCGCAATGGCACGGTCCTGTTGACTCCACCCGACTCTCCGGAATGGCAGAGCGAAGCTCAGCGGTATGACATCAACGCCCTGATCGTCCCGCTGGCTCGATACAACGCTTTGCAGTTCTTCCCCGTCTTGCCGCAGTTCTGCGCCAGCAATGCCTGGCGGCCGGTGTATCTCGACGAAGTCTCGGCGGTATTTGTGCGGCGTACACCCCAGACCGAGAACCTGATTCAACGCTTACAAGTCGATTGCGGGAGCGCGCCGCTGCCGGCGACCGCTCCGGAGAATACGGGCAGCAAGGCTTTCAATCAATGGGCGAACGCTGCGGCGGTGCTGAACGCGCTAGGAAGGAGGCCCGAAGCATTCGCGGCCACCACCAAAGCATTGGCCATCTTCCCCGACACGGCTTTCGTTCACTTCCTGCGCGCCACCCTGCTGCAGCAGGCCCGTAATCTTCGTGATGCAGAACAACAGTACCTGGCAGCGGCCAGACTTGAAGGGAACGCCGCAACCTGGTCGGCCCTGGCGGATCTGTATCATGCCGAGCACAGGCTGGGGGCAGAGATCCAAGCCAGGGAGCAAGCAGTGGAGTACCTGCCGCGCCCCGGTCTCGCGCTGCTCCAACTGGGTTACTCCTATCTTGACGCGGATCGCCCGCGGGATGCACTGCGGGCATTCGATCGGGCACAGAGCAGCTCAAGCAGCCCGGTCGCGGCCAGTGATACCTCCTTTCTCGCCAATCTGGCGCACGGGCGCGCCATGGCCTGGAGCGCTCTGGGGAACCTTGATCGCGCGGTGGCCTTCGAGGAAGAAACCGTGCGGCTGAGCCCCGACCGGGCCGAGGATTGGTTGCTGCTGGCTGATTGGTACAAGCGCGCTGGGCGACCCGCCGATTCACAAAGCGCGAGACAGCGGGCTATAAGTCTTGGCGGCACGGCACCAGCCGAAGCTCCAAGGTGACACTCAAGCTTTCTCAGCCGCGAGTGGGTCCACATCTCGCGTATCGGCCCTTGGCTCCCGCATCCCCGCAATTCCGCGCACCAGCTCGACGATAAAGTAGCTGCCCGCCAAGAAAGTTGCCCAGAAAATGGGGTAGCGGTAGCGATCCATGTATTGAATGAAGTAATAGATGGGCGGGAAAAGCCCGAGCCACAGAAGCACTACATATGCGCCCGGACGAGCACTCCTCCACATGAGAAACAGCCCTGGAATACTGAGCAGGGTGAACAGGTGAAGCACCGCCGGCCGCCAAATGGTCCCGTTGTTGTTGTTGGCAGCGCGGGTGGGGACCCAAAACGCCTCAAATCGCTGGCCGGAAAGCTCTGCGAACTGCAGGGGATTAGCCCTGATCCAGGCCATTGCTTCGCCCAGCCTGGCCCGGTTGTATTCGGCCTCGCCCATTTCCCGTACTTTGAGGGCTTCGTCGTAGTTCTCGTTTGGATGCATGGACGCGAAGCAACCGTCGTGGTCATTAACCGCGAACAAAGGGCTGGCACAGGGGTTGTTGGACACTGCCAGTTCCAGTCCCAGATTGTCACGTATGAAGATCGGCCGGTGAAACACCACGAAATTGCGGGTGATCCAGGGGGCCACGATGAGCAGCGGCAGCGCGCCCAAGGCAATCGCCTGTCGGCGCAAGTTTTGGGAGCGAAAGCACAAGAGCAACAACCAGACTGCCAATACCACAATGACGACAGGCTGCAGCAGCAGAAGTGCTCCCCAAACTACACCTGACAGCAGGAGCTGTTTTCCTGGCATCTCTCCAGAAAGAGACCTCTTCATAAGCAGCGCAGCACAAATCACCAGTACGGCAACCAGGGTGGATTCGCCAAAGAAAATTGGCGGGATGCCGGCGGCAATCCAAGCCATCGCTGCCACAACACCCGCCCAGAAGCCTAAGCCAAGATGCTTCGCCAAGGTGGGGAACAGCATGAGTTGGATTGCAAGCGTCAGCAGGCTTGCCCAGACGAGCACATCCCCCGCCATCGGGCCGTTTCCGAACAGCGTGAGGATCAGCGCCAGGTAGGCTGGATAGAGGGGCGCGAGATGGGCGGATGGGCCGGTAGGCAGGGTTTGGAACGGATCAGAGAACCCGCGCCCCTCGGCGATCGATCGAGCCAAGGCCGAGGACTCGAACCCGCGCACGTTGATGTCATGATTCCTGTACCTGGGGTGATAGACCCAGACCGTCACAACCCCCAGGGCAATCACCGCGATCCACTTTGTCAGCGTTGTCCGGCTCATTGCGGTTCTCGAAGCAGCCACGATTGCGTCGGGTTGGGCCTCGTGTGTCAGTTCCTCTTGATCGTGCTGCCTGCGACCACCGTCACGGTGCCATCCGGGTTATGCGCGGTGTTATGACAAGTGAGAGTACACGTGTCGGTGTCATGGTTATAGGAGATCGGGTACCCTCCGTTGGGCCCCACTACGTTGATGTCAAAATTCACCAGCCGCTGGCCAGAGACATTCGTGCTCGTGGCGCCCATGCCGTGCGCGGTGTGGCAGGTCGAGCAGCTTAACCCCGCATTGATGTGCGTCGAGTGCTGTTTGAAACTGGCGTTCTGCATGATGTTTGACAAGTTGTGGCACTTGCCGCAGAGCGCATACGGCCCATTGACGCTGAGATCCGGGCTTGGATACAGGTTGGTAATGAGTTGACCTGGCGCCGGCGCCTGGCTGAACTCGTAGCGGCGCTCCAGAATATGGCTCCACTTCGAGCCGTGCGGGCCGCTGGGGCCGGTGCCTCCGAACTCGCGGTTGTCGTCGCTGTTGTGGCAATCGGTGCAGAAGATCTGGGCCCCCATGGCCCGTCCTTGCGTAGTGCCGTTCAGGTCCCACATATTGGCCAGAAGACTCGGCTGCGGCAGCGGGCTGCTGCGGGGATGAAAGACGGGATGACTGGAAGCCGCCGTGGTGCTGAATTCAGGGATCAAGTTCAGCGGGTCACCCGCCGAAGCCAAGCGTACCGGGCTGTATCCGTACTTCGCCGTGTTCACCATCTTGTTCGTACTGACGCCGTGGCAGCGCAGGCAGGTCTCGAACTGGTTCTGGGCAGGGCGAAGCAAAGTCACGCCATCCTTCTCGCTGACCCCCACAACCGCTTTCTGCGAAGGGCGAATTCCCGGGGCTGGGCTGTAGCTGGTGACACTTTGCATAGAGTGGGGATCGTGGCAGTCAACGCAACCCGTCAGCCCGGGGTTGTTGGGGTCTACGCTCAGCGTCCGGCTCCTGGACTGCGACTTCGCCGGAATCCGGTCGGCTACCGAGGACAGGGGATGGCCAATCTTCGCGTACTCGGCGGCGACGTTAAGCCGTGCTGTCACACTGGCAGGAGCCACAACCCTGGGAAGCATGGCCGTGCTGCGGCCGGGGAAGTTTGCCGTCGTGGTGTTCCCGGCATTGCTTGATCCGGAATGGCAGTTCAGGCAGTCCTGGTCGCCCGCGCCGCGCAGCAACCACTCGGCGCCGGGTGCATTGTGGTTGGTGTGGCAGGAAACGCACGCGTTCTGGTCCAAAGTCGGATAGGGCAGGTTGTCTACCGCGTCGGTCGCGATCGCATGGATACTCGTATACCAGCCGTTGAGCGGATTGGTCTGCCCTTCCATCACGCGATTGGGATCGTGACAGGCCAGGCACATCGCCCCTTTGGAACTGTCCTTCACCAGAAAATTCTGAGCGACGGGGTCCTTTGCCTGCACGTGGGGGTTATGGCAGGAAGTACACTCGATGTTCCCGTTGATCAGCCGGATGGCTCCGGTCGGGTCGGCAGTTGTGCCTTTGGAAACCAGGGTCTCCACCAGGTCGGCGGCGTCTTTGATAGGCAGGACCAGGCTGAAGGGGTGGGACGATTGCAGGCTGGTCCCGAAAACATCGCTGCTGCCCATGGAACCGGTCATGGTCACTCGGCCGAAGACGGCCGTGGTTCCTGGCGCAACTGTCCCATCATGGCAGCTCAGGCACAGGTTGCTGTCGCTTCCCAGCATGGGCTGGGTGTTGCCGGTCTGATGATAGGTGCTGCTGGTGTACGTCGTGTAGGTCTGGGTGGTCAAGGTTTGGTTCCAGAGTGGCGCCGTGCTGGCGGTGATCCCGGAGTGCGGGGCGTGGCAGTAGGTGCAGAAATCCGTCCTGGCGCCGGTCGTGGGCGACTTGCTTCCCGGCCCCAGGTCATGTACGCCGATAACATCGCCCCCAAGCTGCGCCCGCAGCGAGCCCCCGGCCAGGAGGCACACGATCCAAACCACTATGATTCTGGACTTCACTGCATCCCTCCCCTGGCCGACTTCGGTAGCCCAAAATAATGAAAGACCTGAATCCGGCGGTTATACGAATCGACCACAAAGATACGGTCGTTGCGATCGATGAACAGCCCTGCCGGCAACTGGAACTGGCCCGCGCCCGTGCCGCGGCCTCCGAAGTAATAGAGCAGCTGGCCTTGCCGGTTGAACACCTGGACCAGGCCCCACAAACCGTCCACCACGTAGAGATCACCCTCGGAGTCAACGGCCACACCTTTCGGCCGGAACATTTCTCCGGTGCTGTCGCCGATCTTCCCGATGGCGTACTTGAACCTTCCCGACCGGTCCAGCACCTGCACCCGGAAATTCATCGCATCCACCACGATCAGGTCCTCTCCGTCGAGGCGGAGCTCGGTGGGATAGTTGAATTCGCCGTTGCCAGTTCCAGTTTTGCCGATCTTCTGCAGCACGCTGCCCTGCATGTCGAGCATGAAAATCTGGTTGCGCAGGGTGTCGGTAACATAAATTCGCTGCGCTGCGGAATCGATGGCGATCCCGGTGGGCCGTTTGAAGTAACCCTCGCCACCCTTCAGGCTGCCAATCGCGCGCTGATACTTTCCGTTGGAGTCGAAGACAAAGATTTTGCCCGAATCCGAGTCGGTGACGTAGATGTTGTCCCGCGCATCGACGGCAACGCACTGGGGAGCGAGCATGGGGTCGCTCTCTTTGTCCGCCCGCGAGATGAATTTGTACTTTTGCTGGGCAAAGTCGAAGATGTGGACTCCGAGGGCGCCGGGATCGGTCACGATCACGCGGCCGCGCGAATCGGTGACTACGCTATAGGGGCGGATGAGCACGTGGAACTCTGGCTCTCCCGCGACCACGTCCAGTAAGCGGTTCCAGAAGCCGCGCTTCGGCTTCACCTCGCGCTCCCAATTGAAGCTGCGCTCCCAGGTGAGCTTGCGCCCGCCCTCCAGCAAGAGGTCGGGAGGCCCCGCCTCAACAGCTTTCTGGGGAGATCGGCTTGCCCAAGCCGGAGTCAACAGCAGAATCAGGGTGCAGCTAAACGCCAGCCACCTCACGATCCTCTTGGACTCCCGGCTTAGAAGAAGTTGAACCATCTGGACACTCCCACAAAAAAGGACGACACCTCGGACGGCGGAGTGCCGGACGCGCTGAACCCCTGCACTAGCCGGGCGTACCCGCCGGTGAAGTACATCTTACGAAATTGGTATTGCGTCAGGGCGTTGAACTGTTCAACGGAGTTCCAGGACCCCAAGCCGGCATTGAAGGTGTTGCTGTTCGCCTGGGAGAAGCCTGCCGACAGGGTAAGGTGGTGAATCGGCGTGCTGGACACCGAAAACGAATAACTTCTTCCACCATAGAGGATCAGCAGATTGTCAGGTATCACCGGCGGCAGCGGAATGGGAGTGATCCCGGCACCTGACACCAGACCATGTCCATTGGCTCTCGAATATGAGCCATTGACACTGACCCAGCGCCCATATCCAAGGCCAGTCGAGAAGCTCTGGCTGCCGTTGCCGGTATGCGGTTGTCCGGTGAGGCCCGTCTGGGAGAACCCTGCGCTTGCGCTCCATACCAGCTGGCGGGTGAAACGGCGTCTCACGTTCGCCGAGTAGTTGTAATAGGAAGTCGTGTACGTGACCAGCAAGGTCTGTACGTTCTGGGCGTAGTTAAAGGACCCTCCAAAGGACCAGTTGCCGAGCCTGCGGTTATAGCTTACGGAAGTGTTCAGGCCGAGCGAGTTCTGGTCGCTGTGGTCCAGCGTGTTGTCAATGAGAAACAACGAAGTGCTGATCGAGCCCCCGAAAAGGTCGCGCGAGTAGCTAACCCCGGCCCCATAGCCGGTGGCCCCGTAGTCCTGCCCCAGGAAGTGCTGGGTGCGGCGGTCGGCGTAGACTTGCGTCTGCAGGTTCGGCAAGAAGTTGTAGCTGCCCGAAGCCAGCAGGTCCGTGGCGTGCGATGCCTGCTCGTTCGGCGGCAACACCGCGCCGGTGGTAGGAACAATGGACTGGTACAGCACTCCGTTTAGATTGTCGGTATAGTTGGCACTCACAGCCAGATGCAGCTTGTTGGTCGGTTGTACGCCTACGCTGGTGTTGATGGTGTCGATGGTGCCGTTGTAGGTGTAGCCCAGATAATCACTGTTAATGTCAGAGCGGTTGAAGCTGGTGGAGAACTGGCCCCGGAGAGGAAGGGTGTGCGATACGGCAAATCCGTACGCTGTGCTGTCGGAATTTGTGGTCTCCGGCTGCGCGGTGTTGCCTACGACCTGGGGGATCAATGCTTGCGATGCTCCCTTAGAGTAGTACGCACTAAGATTAAAACCTTCGAGTAAATAACCCGACCGCAGATTGAAAGAATGGTGATGGGAGCTGCCGGTATCGTTAGCTCCGTACACGTCGTACTCATTGCTGCCCTGCTGGTAACCGAACGACAGGCTGGGCAGGTCGGGCACCAGCTCGCTCCAGTTGAGCCCCAACGTGGTGCTGTTCCCGTGGGTAGTGAAATCGGCCACCCCGGGAACGGCAATGTTTCCCTGGCTGTTGTACGACTTGGCGAAGGTAACCGATCCGGGAAAATGGCTGCCGCTGAAGATTCCGCTGGAGAAGTCAAAACCGGTGGCCGCGGAGATCGATTGGAAGTTGGAGTTGGTCCGCGATTGGTCGTAATAGGGGCTGAGATTGAACGACAGAAAATTGGGGTCGTAGTAAAAACCTGAGAGGGCGCCGTTGCCGCCAAAGCTGAGGTTATGAGAAGAGTCGATCAGGTTGCCATAGGTGGCCTGGTATCCCGCCGAAATATTGCCGTTCAGGTTCATGCTGAGATCGCCGGCCTGGACCTGGCCTGCGGCCGGCAACACGGAGAGCAGCAGCCCGGCCAGTGTCCCCCATGCGACTTGAAGATGTCTGCCCATTTCGTACCAGCCTTCCGCTGTCTACAAGATCTCGATACTTGCGTTCTGCCGGAGCTTTTTGCCCAGCGCGGCGCGGAGCTGGTTGGTTTTTTTCTGCTCCAGCTCCTTCTTTAACTGGTCTTTCACGTCATCGAGCTTCGTCTTGCCCGCCGGAATGTGCTTGTTCAGCCGAATGATGGTATAGATCTGCTCCACCTGGATGATGTCGGTGACCTGCCCCGGCTGCAGGGCCAAGAGCGCCTGCACCACTTGCGGCGCGAGCTTGGCGCGTTCCACGGCCTTATGGTCCCCCATCATGACGCGATAATCATCCTCAGAAATCTTCTCCGCGAGCATGCCGAACTCCTCGTAGTTCTTCGCCGCCTTGGCGTGGGGCAACGCAGCCTCGGCCCGTTTGCGCGCTTCTTCTAGTTGCTGAGCAGTGGCCTTCTGCGGAGGGACAAATGAAATGGTCTGGATGGCAAAGGACTCGGGATACTGGAAGCGCGCCGGGTTGGCGTTGTAATAGTCCCGTAGCTCTGCCGGGGAAACCACCGACTTGTTGCCGACCTCCTGCTTGAGCAAAGCGTCGATCAGCAAGGAGCGCCGGATCTTGTCGCGCAACGCTTGCCGAGAGCCGTGAAACTCGGTCTGCAATAGGCGCTCATACTCGTCTGAACTGCGAAACTGTCCACGGAAATCCGTTTCCGCTTTTTGCAGCGTGGCTGCGGGTATCGTCATCTTGCGCCGCACGGCTTCCTGGTAAACCAGCTCTTCAAAGATGATCATCTGCATGGCGCCATCGCGAATCTGGCCTTCCATCTGTTTGGGAATGCGGCCGTTGTGCTGGCGCGCATAAGGAAAGATCGTGTACTCCTCGCGCAGCAGGTCCAGGTCTGTCAGGACCGTGCCGTTTACGCGGGCCACCGGTTTGCCTGTGGGTTGAGTGGCCGGCGGTGTCTGGGAGGGCTGCGTCGAGGCGTGGGAAGCCACAAGCTGGGCCGACACAGGCGCGAGCGCGGTCAGGACCAGCACGCTGATGAGAAGCTTGGATTTCATAATCTCCCCTCGCCCCACAGTTTGAAAGAGGGGGAGAGATTACTCTCTCCCCGGGTCACAGTTAGAAGGTCGTAGGTATGGTTAACCCACCGTTCATTTCGTTGGCCTCGCCACCGTGGCACTGGCGGCAGAACTGCGCCGCCTGGTTCGAGCCAGCGGTAGCGCTCGCCGGGTTGTAAGGTGCGCGAATGAAGAACATAGTCGCGTAGTTGCCGGAGGGCAGACCGCTCTTCGGCCCATTCGTGACCTTGACCACGTTCATCAGGTGCTGGTTGTGGCAGCTGGTGCACATGACCGTGGCGTTGTTGTTGTAGGCTTTCAGGCTGACGAAGAAGCCGTAGTTCTGTACGAACGCGGAAGAACCTGGTCCGTTCATCGAGATTGTGCCGTTGGTTTCGGTGCAATCCCAATCGTAGGTTCCACCGCATTCAACAAAGGCGTTGATCCCCACCGGGTGGTCGTTCAGGTAGTTGCCGGTGGTGGTGTTGTCGTTACCGAGCAGCGTCGGAATTGAGTTCTTGTTCCCGTAGCTGGCGGGTAGCGTCTCATACACCTGGTTCTTCATCATGGCGCCCTGGGCATAGTTGCCGTCGTGGCAGCTCAGGCACGTCAACAGGTTGGCAACGTCCGGCCGTGTGTTGTCCCACGTGGCCGGTAGAGTTTCCGAGTAGCTTCCATGCTCGCTCTGCCCGGTAACGATGGTTTGCCCGAAGAGAGCACCGACATCCTGGCCCCACAACGCGATATTGCCGGAGCCGCTGTCGGCGTGTCCGGCTGCGCCGTTGCCATACGCGCCGCTGTGCGGAGCGTGGCAAGCCGCGCAGCCCCGACCATAGTTGAGGTGCGCTCCGAGGACGTCAGTCGTCGGATTCTGGATCTGAGCCAGAGCGAACCCCGCTACGGCTAGAACCATCAACAGTGTTAAACAGACTTTCCTCATTGATAAGACCTCCTGAATGATGTGTTGCAACACGTCACTGCTAACTGCGTTTGCTGCTACTGCCGGAGACAGGCGCCGGCTTGGCCCGTCCCCGTTTTCGGCAGTCCGAAAACCGCCAAAACCTGCCCGCCTACTGCGCCCCGGAACCTGGCGCCTTGACTTGCGCGCTGTCCTGGGGCACATCCGCCGGCTTCCGCGAATTCCCTGACTTCTGCTCAAGTTCGGTCTCCCGCCGCGCTTTTTCCGCGGCTGCCTCCGCGTCGGTGATATAGCGGAACATCTGCATGCGACCGGGATATTGCTCGGTCGTGAACACTCGGTTCTGCTTGTCAATGGCGATGCCGGTCAGGGCCGCGAACGTGCCCGGGTAGTTTCCATGCCCGCCGAAGAAGGCGAGCAGTTGCCCTTGCCGATCGAAGACCTGGACGCGGTCCTGCATCTCATCCGCCACCCAGATGTGGCCGTCGCAGTCAATGGCAATCCCTTTCGGCCGGGCGAAGTAGCCCGGGCCGTCGCCATGCTTGCCGAACCAGCTGATGAAGTTGCCGTCGGCATCGAAGATTTCCACCCGGTTGTTGAGGGTGTCGGTCACGTAAACGTTGCCGTCCTTGTCCAGGGCGACATTCGAGGGGGCGGCGAAATCGCCGGGGTCGGTCAGCCAGTGGTCCTTGCCGCCGGTTCCGATGCGGCGCAGCAGCTTCAGGGTGTCGGCGTCGTAGACAATGACCTGGTCCTGCTGAGTGTCCACGACATAGAGGAAGCGGTTTTCGTTATCGATCGCCAGACCCACCGGGTCGACCAGTCCCTCCGTGATTTGGCCCTGGACCTTGTGGTTGGGGTCGAAGATCAGGACACGGTGAAGCTTCCCGTCAGAGACAAACAGGCGGTCGCCATCGTCAATCGCGACACCATTGATCAAACCGAAGGTCGCCTCGTATTTGTTGCGAATGAGTTGGACGTCCCGGGTCTCGGTATTGAAGATGAAGACCGCTCCCACCCTCTGATCGGCCACATACACCAGCCCTTTGGAATCGAACGCAATGCCGTACGGCCCCAGGAGCTGGAAGGGAAAGGCCTTAATGATCTGGTCGCCGTCTTTCTGTTGAGCGCCGGCCAAGCGGTCCATCCAGCTTTGCTTCTTCTTTTTCTTCTCTTGTACGGTGTAGTCGATCTTCATGCCCGCGAAGTAGCTCAGGTACTTGATCCGCGCGATGTTCGGCGGCCCCGGCCAGACCAGATTGGAGGTGTCCAAATTGGCCGGGAATCGGGTTTCGTGGGGTGTCGCGGCGGGCTCTGGCGCCTGCTTCTTCTTCCTGGCATACAGCGAGAGCGGCGCCAGCAACGCCACGACCAGCAAGATCGTCACGGCCACGCTGGCTTTGCCGCTGAGAATCGAATGTTGGCGAACCGTGAACATGTCGCTGCTCTCCTTGGCAAACATCTAACGCGCTCCCATCGTGACCCTGTTCTTGTGGCAGGTGTCACAGAACGCCAGGTTGTTTTCCTGGTCCTTCACCAGCAACCCGGGCTTCGCGGACGAGTGGGGTTGGTGGCAGCTCAGGCAGCTCATCGGAGTCTTGACCTTGGTGATATCGGTCGGATCCATCACATCGGAAACCGGGTGATAGTCCACCGGGTGACCCAGCCCGTAGCGCAGCGGGAGGATTGGCACCTTGTTCTTCTTGTAGTAGTCCTCGGGCAGCTTCACTTTCCCGTTAAAGATCGTGAGGACGTGCTCGCTGGCGAGTTCCTGCGGCCGCGAGTCGGGACCGTGGCACTCCAGGCAAAGAGCGTTGCCTTGCGCCCGCAACAGCTTGGGACGCTCGCCGCCGTGGGGCTCGTGGCAGGTGGCGCATCCCTGGCCGAATGCAGGCTGGTGGTGGACGCTCTTCTTCGCCAACTCAGCAATGTCGCTGTGGCAGTCGAGGCAGATGCTCACTCCGTCCGTCTTCGGCAGCCCCGGGCTCTTGCTGGCATGAGGGCTGTGACAATCGGTGCAGTCCCCGGCCGCGCCCGGATGCTGAACCTTCGCCGATTCAATCTGCTTTGCCTTGTCCTCATGGCAGGTCACACACAGCGACCTGGCGTCCGCCTGCGTCAGCACCACCTTGCCGTCCTTCGCCGGCTGATGGCAGGTGTCGCACATCCTGTTTTCGAAGGGATTGTGCTGGAACGCCTGCATCAGCTTGGGGCTGCGCGACTGGTGAGGATCGTGGCAGGTCACGCAATCCGCAGTAGCGAAGGGCTGATTGTCGTGGGCTTTCTGCAGGTTCGCGTCCTGGGCATCGTGGCAGTCTAGGCAGAGCGCGGGGGTGGCCTTCGTCAGGTGGAAGTCGAATTCCCGCTTGCCGATCGCACCCGTTTTGTGGGTGGTGTGGCAAGTTTCGCAACCCATGTCCAGGGCGGCATGGCGGCTGCCCTTCTCCGGCACGTTCAGGCCGGTCTGGTGGCAGCTCAAACATAGGTTCTCTTTCGCCCCGCCGGAGGTGGCCTTAAGCAGCTGGAACTTGTTCTCCGAGGTGTGGGGATCGTGGCAGGTCAGGCAGTCCCGAACCGCCGGCGGATGAACTTGTCCTTTGATCTGGGTTGCGTCCTTGTCGCTGTGGCAGCTGAGGCAGAGCTTGTACGGAGTGGCAGTGATCAGCTTTACGTAGGTCGTATCCCGGTTCACCCGTACTTCATGGCAGCTCTCACACCCCATCGCGATTGCCGAGTGAACCGCTTTGCCTTTGGACTTGTCTTCGTGACACTGAATGCAGGTGGCGGAGTCTGTCTTGGGGTCCAACGGAACGGGGTGCTTGGCGGCGAAGGCCTGCGGGGCGCCGATTAACAAAACGGCTGCCAGCAGCTGGATAGCTCGGAAACTCAAACTCGGGTTGTCTCCTGCCACTCTCACCTCGGCCTCCGAGAGAGGTGTGTGCACGAAGGTCGCCGCCATTACGCGGATTGCTGAATTTCTCCTCAGTATGCGCAAGTCATTGATGCTTAAAACTTTTGCTATTGTCGCAAGGGGTGTGGCATTTCTTAACAAGGGCGGCACATTACCCGAATGGGCCTTCTCCCTCAGTGGGATTGGTGAAATGACCCAAGGTGGCGGGCTGGGTGCGTCCGCTCTTCGGGGCAGTCCCAAAACGGAAAATTGGCCTCCCATTCCCATTAAGGAACATTTGATCGCCTAGCCCGCCTTCCACCCTAGGACCGTTGTCACTTTGCCCTGTGACCGATAACCACGGCCGCATGCGCCAAATTCCCGCTTACCTCTTGTCTGGCTGTGTGATATGGCCCAAAAACCGACGCCGCCGGTTCCTCCCCCCACAACCCTCAAGCCTATGACGCGGAACCACTTGGGGATCATTTCCCGGATGTGGCGGAGAACGTGCACCCCTCTCGTACGGAGGGGAGGCGAGAAACATGGCTGCAACGCTGCGCACGGCGGTCCGCACCATCTGGCGGACGCTGAGTTCGATCAAGACCGGGGTGATCCTGCTGATCATTGTGGTGATCGTCTCGGCCGCAGGAACCGTGATTCTGCAGCGGCCGGTGACCGACCCCGACGAGATGCAGCGTGCCTACTCGCCGCAGATGCTCCGCCTCCTCGACGCCATCGGGCTTACAGACACCTTCCATGCCTGGTGGTTCGTGCTATTGCTGGCCCTTGTCAGCCTGAGCATCGTGGCGGCATCCATCCAGCGATTTCCCAATGCCTGGCGTTTCTACGCCCGGCCCTACAAGAGCCCGGATGAAACCTTCCGCAAAGCTCTGGCCACGCAGAAGCAGATTCCGATTGCGGACGAGAAATATGGTTTGGCCGCGGCCGAGCGCGCCTTCCGGCGTCTACACATCAATCCTGAGCGGGTAGTAAAGAACGATCGTGTCTCCCTGTTCGCCGAACGCAACCGCATCTCCGTGATGGCGGTGTACATCGTGCACGCCAGCCTGCTGCTCATCTTCCTCGGCGGCATCGTGGACGCGCTCTATGGCTGGCGCGGTTTCGTGGCCCTGACCCGCGGCCAGCAGTCCAACCAGGTGGTGATGCACGATGGCAGCGCGCGCATGCTTCCCTTCGCCATCCGTTGCGACGGAGCCGGTCAGCAGAACTACGCCGATGGCTCGCCCAAGCAGTGGTGGTCGAAACTGGCGGTGCTGGACGGCGGCCGTGAAGTTCTGGACAAACAAATCGTGGTGAACGATCCCCTGGTCTATCGCGGGGTGCGTTTCTATCAGGCCAGCTACGGCAGCACGGGCAAGGTGGACAAGCTGATCCTTACCGCCAGCCCCGTGAATGGGAAGAGCGAGCCGAGAGAGATGGCTTTAGGAGAGAACCAGCCGGTTCAACTCGATAGCGATACCTCCGTCCGCCTGGCGGAGTTTATCCCCGATTACGTGGTAGGCGATGGCCGGGTCTATTCCCGCTCCACTGATGTTGATAACCCGGCCGCCCACCTGATCGTCGAGTCGAAAACCACGGGCAAGGCCATCAACGTTTGGCTGCCGCCAATCCCCGGGTTTGAGCAGAACGCTGCTTCCCCGTACATCTTCGAAGCCAAGGACCTGCAGATGGCTTACTTCACCGGCCTGGAGGTTTCGCATGAGCCCGGACAGTGGGCCGTCTGGGCGGGAGTCATCGTGATGGGATTGGGACTGGCGGTCGTGTTCTACCTGGTGCACATCCGCTTCTGGGCAGTGCCTGTAACGGATGCGCGCGGACGGTTGTCGCTGTGGGTGGGCGGCGCAGCGAATAAGAATAAGGACGTCTTCGAACAGCGCTTTCAGAAACTGGTGGAGGCGGTTCAGTCCGAGCTGAAGGCGCGTTCCGAAGATGCCGCTTTGGCCGCGAAAGAAGAAGAGATTGAACTGGCCGGAGTGTAGTTCCGGCAACGGAGGATGGGTTATGGCACGTGCAAGAGTGGAGCAGCAGCCGGCGGCAACCGGAACCATGCTGGTGGTGCTGGTGGGACTGAGCGTGGCGTTCCTGCTGTTCATGGCGTTTTTGAACGTGGTCAAGTCCGGCGACGTGCTCAATGAATCGAACCTGCTCTACGCAGCTCTCATCTTTTATGCCGGCGCCGGCGCGCTTTACCTGGGGTTTGGCGTCACCGGCACCGCATCCTACGTGCGCTTCGCTTCGTTGGCAACCTGGGCGGGCCTGGTGGCCAACACCGGGGCCGTAGCCCATCGCTGGTACGAAGCCGGACATCCGCCCTTCGCCAGCATCTACGAGATGCTACTCAGCTTCGTCTGGACGCTCGCCGTTCTGACCCTGATCGCGGAGAAAAAATACGGCGTGAAGGTCATCGGCACGGTCACCATGCCGGTGGCGATTGTCGGCGTGGTGCTGATGCAGTTGCTGCGCACCGACGTTCATCCGCTCGTGCCGGCGTTGCAATCCACCTGGCTACACGTCCATGTAACCCTGGCCATGTTGGCCTACGCTGCCTGTGCCTTGAGTTTTGCCCTGGCCATGATGTTCCTGATTCAGGACAAGATGAAGACCGAAACCTTCCTGGCCGCGACCAGCGCCTTCGGCATCGCCACCTACCTGGGAATCCTGACACGCTTTGAAAAGTGGGGTGGGCTAAGCGTCGTCGCGTGGGACCCGGAAAGAAAGTCAGAGATGTTTGTGGCCAAGGGCGCGCGACTCTTCGTGGTGATTCCGGACTTGGGCTGGCTCATGCTGCTGGTGCTGGCGGCAGTGGCGGCGCCGCTGGTCCTGTACCTGCTCTCCCACTGGAAGCAAGACGAAGGACTGATCGATCTTGCCAATCGCGTGGTCTTCGTCAGCATCCTGATGCAGATTCTGGCGCTGGTGTTCTTCCTCCTCCGCGCCCGCGACGGCCAATACGGCTCGCTCGACGCCGACGGACTGTTCCCCACCAGCCTGGCCGCAAGCCCGTTCATCCTTTCCGGCCTGGTCGGAGGAATTTTCGTGTCGTTGCTGTATCTGCTGTTGCTGTGGCGGCGTCAGGACCTGGAGCGCATGCTGCCCAGCGCCGAGGACCTGGACCGCATCACCTACAAGACCATTGCCATCGCATTCCCCTTACTCACCCTGATGATTGCCGCCGGCGCCTACTGGGCCAACCGCACCTGGGGCGCGTATTGGAGCTGGGACCCGAAAGAAACCTGGGCGGCGATCACCTGGCTGGTCTACGCCGGGTATCTGCACATGCGTATCACCCGAGGATGGCGCGGACGCCGTGCCGCTTACTTCGCCATTCTCGGCTTTGCCGTGGTCATGTTCACTTTCTTCGGAGTCACATACTTGCTCCCCGGATTGCACGCTTATGCTTGATACCAAACGTGAAGAACGCTCGGTCGCGCAACCAGCAGAAGAGGCGGCTCACGAGGCCGCTTCCCTGCGGCCTCCCGAGTGCCATCTCTACCACATCAGCACGGACGATCCCACCGACCCCGCGGGCCTGCCGCCTTGTTGTCCCGCGAGCCAAAAGCACATAATGCCGACAAGGGTTCGGGGCAAGAAGGAGGATTCCGCTGTGAGTTCCGTGCGCATTCATTGGCAGATCAAGGCGGTGCTGCCGATCGCGTTCGTGCTGCTGAATGGGTTGCTGCTCTTCATGCTGGCAACCGTGTCCTGGCGTGATCCTGAACGGCACATGGTGATGCTGGTGGCCGGCGGGGGCGCTGTGGTCATCTGCGCCGCCCTGCTGGTCGTGCTCGCGTTTCTGATCCAGCGGCCGATGGTGGAGTTACAGGAAAAGATCGCTCAAGTCGGCGAAGGAGACTTGAACGTATCCGTGCGCTTTGCCCGGCGCAACGACGAGATCGGGGACCTGGGACGCAACTTTAACCGTATGGTGGCGCAGCTGCGCGAGAGCCGGGAAGAGATCCAGCGGCTGCATCGCACGCAGATGTCGCGCGCCGAACACCTGGCCACCTTGGGCGAGCTGGCTACCGGGCTGGCCCACGAGATTCGCAATCCCCTGGCTGGGATCGCCGGAGTCATCGAGATCATCGGGCGGGACTTGCCGGCGACGAGCCCGGCCCGCGCCGTGGTCAAGGAGGTGCGTCACGAAATTGCACAGATCAACCACATTCTCACCGACCTGCTGCAAACCGCGCGGCCGCATCCCCCTGAGATTCGCCGCAGCGACCTGAACACCACGGTGGAGCACGCCGTGATGCTGGCGCGCCAGCAGGCGCTGTCAAAACCGATCCAGATCGATTTCAACAGGGCTGAGACGCTGCCGGAGGTGGAGCACGACAGCGGGCAGGTCCACCAGGTCCTGCTCAACCTGCTGCTCAACGCCATTCAGGCGATCGAGGGGCCGGGCAAGATCACCGTCGAGGTCGAACCGCACGGCGACTCCGCCGCCATCATCGTCACCGACACCGGACGTGGGATCCCACCTGAGCATCTGCCCAACATCTTTCGCCCCTTCTACACCACCAAGGGCAACGGCACAGGACTGGGCTTGTCGCTGGCCCGCCGCATCGTGGAAGAACACCACGGGCGGATTGAAGTAACCAGCTCGGTGGGCCAAGGCAGCAAGTTCGTGGTGCTGCTGCCGCTGCAACGGCCAGACGTGGAAACCGTCGCCTAGCCTGCACCTGGGCTTCGCTGTAGCCGTTACACTGCAGATTATGTTGGACCAGGCATGCAACTTCTTGCAACTTGACCGCTGTCCGGACTGGGAACATAATGCCCCAAGCTTGGGTTCTGCTTCCCCTCCTAACCGCATCCGGAGGCGGCCTCTATGAGTTTTCTGCGCAGCCTGGCGTTGTTCCCGATTCTGCTGCTCTGTGTCCCGGTAACTTACGATTCGCTGGTGCAGGCGCAGTCGACGTCGGTCCTCACCAATGCCAATGTGACGTTCACTACCGTTGACGTGCCGGGAGCCGATTTTACCGGCGTTGTCGGTATCAATACGGCGGGAGATATGGTGGGAGACTATGGTCAGAGCACGAACGGCGAAGCGCATGGGTTCCTGTATACCAACGGGGTTTTCACATACTTTGACTACCCGGGACAAACCGTGACGGAGCCCAGTGGGATCAACGATGCCGGGCTGATTGTCGGTTCTGCCGGACAGAATCCAGTAGTCGGTTTTCTGTACGATGGAACGACTTTCACCCCTATCCAGCACGGCCACGATAACGCCACCATCGCCCTTGGAATTAATAATGCCAGCGACGTGGTGGGTGGTACGGGAACGATTTACACCACCAAAGCATTTGAGCTGCGCAGCGGTCGCTTTAGGGACATCTCGCCTCCAGGAACCTACATCTACATTTACGCTACTGGCATCAACAACTTCGGCAAAATCGTGGGATGGACCGATGACGACGGGTTCGCATACGACGGCGGGAAGTTCAAGCGGATCGCTTTCCCTGGAGCCAATCAAACCGAAGCTTGGGGCATTAACGACAAGGGCGTAATCGTCGGCTGGTACGCGTCGAGTGAGTGTATCTGCGCTTTTGCTCTGAGAACGGGCAGGTATCTTTCCTTCCGCTACCCCGGCGCAGCGGGTACTCTCGCTTACGGCATCAACAACCTAGGACAGGTTGTCGGCGGCTACACGTTCGATTACGAGACCTGGCACGGTTTCGTGACCAGCCCCATTACCGCAGGGGACTTCGCTTCGTCCGCCTGCTGCCAAGGGGCTGCCGCGAAACGGAACCAGTGATTCTTCATCATCGCGGCAGGCGGGCGTGTCCCAACCTGCCGCGAACATGCCAGACGTTTCTATTGTCCTATCCAGGGCATAACCCACGGTGAGCCCTGTTTGCCCTGGGTTCTTCCGATAAAGGTCACAAGCTGATCTGTCACCTTCTTAGCCGCGTTTGCGGTTGGGTGCGTAAAGTCGCCCCAGTAGGCTTCGTAGCCCGGGTCGAGGTCGCCGTAGCGGACGTCGTGCTTGCCCACGCACACGGAGGGAAACGGGTTATTGTTGCACCAGACCAACTGGTCGAAGTTTCGGGGATGGTGGCCACTGGCCCACAGATACGGCCCCCAGTCGACCCAGGGGGCCACGTCGTAGCTGAGGTCGCCGGCGTAATCGACCGGCGGCTCGCCTCCGCCCTGGTTGATCTGGGCCACGATCAGGCGCTGCACCGCGAATCCCTCCTCGTAGGCGAACGGTTCCGGCATCAGACAGCCGTGTTCGGTTCCGTTGGCGTAGCCGCCGTAGATGCGGCTGGTCACAAACACCTGCTTGAGGTTGGGGTAACGGGGCTGGCTGCTCGAGCTGCCGTCGGGGTTCAGCTTGCAGCACTTCAGGTAGCGCACGATGTTGCCCAGGTATTTCTCCGACACGTAGGCGTCGGGCAGCGCTCCCGGAGCACAGTACAAGCGCTTCAGGTCGCACTGCGGGAACGAGTCGGAGCTCTTCAGGAAGATGGCCTGCACCTGGGCTTCGCTGTAGCCGTTGCGGGTCAGGTCATGTTGGACGCGGGTGTAGTTGCATTCTGCGTTCATGGACTCATCCCCCCACTGGCAATCGTTGCTGTGGGCGTAATATCCGTCCGCGGTCGGGTCCCATTTATCCAGGGTTTGCCCGCCGAAGGCACTGTTAAAGACCACCACGTGGGGGCCTACCAGAATATTGTTGGGGTCGTGGTAAACCTGGTACAGAAACGACTGTTGGGTGACCCCGTCCGAACCGCCATGGGTCACCTGATTCCACGGGTCTCCCCCTCCGGGGTAGTTGAGGTTCCGGCACTGCGTGGAGCAAGGTTGTCCGGCGAGATGGCCGTTTGGGTTGTTGGGGTTGGGATCCTTGCCGTCCCAGGCGTCCGAGTTCCCTCCGCAGATTTCGATATCGCAATTGGAGAAACCGATAAACAGGAACACGATTGCGGGTGGCTTGGTCAAATCGCCGACCTGGCACCCGGAGTTGGGCGGCGGTACGCTGCCGTCGGGGCAACGTGGGGTGATGCTACCGGCCAGCGTGACACCCTGGTTGTAGTGGGCCTGCGCGGCCTGGCTGGAAGACGTGTGCTCGTCGTTCCCGTAGGCACCGTACAGGCTAATGAGATTGCCGTCCGGATCTCCGTAGGACTGCCCGCTTCCATCGATCAGAGGCGTCGCGCTGAAGGTGCCGGGAGCGAGGTTCAATCCTGGCGCACATGCATTCTGGTCAACCGGATCGGAGCAGGGCTGCAGTTGCGCCGGTCCCTGAGCCGCGGCATAGCAAGTAGCGAAAACCGTGATGAACAACAAAGGGGTGAGTAACAACAACAGGGGTTTCATACGTTCTCCTTTTGGGTTGGAGGAACTGTAAGGTAGGGCCGCGGCGAACCGCAGTTCCGTTGGCCGAACTCGCCACAGCCGGGGGGGAAGCCGACGTTGGAAAGGAGCCCGGAGCCGACTTGCGATTGGCCGGGAAATTACACCTGCGGGAGCCGCTCGTCAAGGACAGAATTTGGCACATGAGAGGAAAGAGGTGAGACCAGGCACGAAGCGGCGGCAGTCGTCAGGCCAGCGCGGAAGCGCCGTTCTGCTCGCCCCCTGATCCGTAGTAAGCTAATCTCACAGCAATGCCCGCCGAGAAAATCCTGGTGGTGGATGACGAACGCCTGGTGCGCTGGTCGCTGCGGCAGAAGTGCGAGGAATGGGGCTACGCCGTCGTCGAAGCCGAGGCTGGCGAGCCTGCACTCAAGCTGGCGCAGAACGAGTCCCCGGATCTGGTGTTGCTCGACGTGCGCCTGCCCGACATCAGCGGACTGGAGGTGCTGGAGCAGCTCAAGAAGAACGGCGATGCGCGGGCAGTGATCATGATCACCGCCGACCCGCAGCTCGACGACGTGAAGGCTGCGCTCAAGCTGGGCGCCTACGATTTCGTGGGCAAGCCGCTGGACTTCGACGAACTGAACGTCGCCATAAAGAACGCGCTCGAGACCACGCGCTTGCGCACTGAAGTCCAGTCCTTGCGCGGGCAGATGCGGCGGCGCGCGGGTTATCACGAAGTGGTCGGCACTTCGGCCAAGATGACGGAGCTGATGAACTTCGTGCGCAAGGTCGCCTCCAGCGAAGCCACCACCATCCTGATCCAGGGCGAGAGTGGCACCGGCAAGGACCTGATCGCCAAGGCCATCCATTATGAGAGTTCGCGCCAGGAAAAACCGTTTGTAGCGATCAACTGCTCGGCGATTCCGGAGACGCTGATGGAGGCCGAGCTCTTCGGCCACGAGCGCGGCGCCTTCACCGACGCCAAACAGATGAAGAAGGGCCTGTTCGAAATGGCGGATGGCGGCACGCTGTTTCTGGACGAGATCGGCGAGCTCTCGCCACTGCTGCAAGCCAAGCTGCTACGCGTGCTCGAAGACCAGGTGATTCGCCGCGTGGGCGGCGTGCGCGACATGCAGGTGGATGTGCGGGTGATCGCCGCCTCCAATCGCGACCTGGAAAAGGCAGTGCGCGAAGGCCAGTTCCGGCAGGACCTTTATTACCGGCTTGCGATTATTTCGATCTTCATTCCGCCACTGCGGGAACGCAAGGAAGACATTCTCCCGCTGGTGGACTTCTTTATTGAGCGCTACAACCGCAAGTTCAAGAAGTCGGTGCGGGGCATCACCGAGGAGACCCGCCGCCTGCTGCTGGCGCATCGCTGGCCGGGCAACGTGCGCGAACTCAAGAACTCGATCGAGCGCGCCATGATCCTGGAAGAAGAGCCGCTGGTGCGGCCAGTGTATCTGCCGTTCTCGGTGGCCGAGTCGGGCGGGCTGACGGCGTTCGAGCGAACCGCGCCCAGCGACGGCGCACAGCAACTGGCCAGCGGCCGCATGCTCCCCCGTCTGTACATCCCCGAAGGCGGGACTTCTCTCGAAGAGGTCGAGCGCTCCATGGTGGAGATCGCCATGCGCCAAGCCAATGGGAACCAGACCCACGCCGCCAAGCTGCTCGATATCTCCCGCGATGCGCTGCGCTACAAGCTGAAGAAGTTTGGGCTGATTCACTCCGAGGAGGAAGACCCCGAGCCCGCCGCTGAGGAAAGCGGAGGCTAGGTGCAGCAGGAGCCCGCCGCCAAGAGAGAACTAGGGCTTCTCACCTTCCTCTCTTTTGTTTCCCACGAGCTCTGGTAGTATGTGACCCGCCCGCCTATCATGGCGGGCGTCGGTGGGGGACTGGATCCGGCGTCAGTGGGGGACTGGATCCAGAGCAGCGGGTCTTCTGTTAGTAATCTTTCCCCCTCGTTCGTCCCTGACAACAACGGGGTTTCCGACCAGCAGCATGGCCAAGCGTTCGGGCGGAGATTGCGGCAAGCCGCGACCTCGAGAATGCCTTTGCCACACGCCCCCAACGGTCGTCCGTTTCCGTGGAATCGTGACGGACTTGCGAAGGGATATTTTGACTTATCTCACAAGAAACACTTAAGGAGATTGGATCCGATATGAACCGACGTTTTCGCAGCCTTGCTCTGCTCACCGCCCTGTTGCTGGCTTGTACATTTCTAGCTGGCGTCAGCTTCGCTCAAAATACATCGGTTGCCAAGCCGCGATTTGCAGTACTGCCGCCGCACTCCCTTTATACGGTGCAGACACCCACCGCAAACCTGTCCCAGTGGAACGGCGCCTACACCCATAAGGGTCAGAAATTCCCCTTCACCATGGTCGGTCCTGATCCACGGACCAACAACAGCACCACCACCATCCCCGTGTTCATCATTCCCGTCATCATGGTTTACGGGGCGAGCAACGGGAACATGACCTTCGATCCGACGCAGTCGAGTAATTTCGGCAGCATGAGCGCGTCGCAGGTGCTGACCTCCTCGCCACTGTTCGCTTCCGCGGTGGATTTCGTGCAGGGCGGAGTCGACCTCGGGCAGACCCAGTACATTGATGCCTATCAGCGCGGTAATTTCTGGAAGGTGGTCAAGCCCAACAGCAACTATCACGTTGTCCTGGGCACGCCGACCATCCTTCCCACCCAGAGCATCACCGTTTCTGCGTCGCAGGGCTCGGTCATCACCAATCCGTTCCTCCCCGGTCACAAGGTCGGCACCATGGACATCTTTGCCTTTGACGCAAAGCTCCAGGGTTTCCTGAGCCAGTTCCCGCAGATCACCCCGGATACGTTCCCCATCTTCATCAATTATGACGTGTACCTGACGGAAGGCGGTTGCTGCATTGGCGGCTATCACAGCGCGAACGGCAACCAACCCGCCGGCCAGACCTATGCTTACACGAGCCTGGTGGACCAGGGCTCCGGCGTGTTCTCCCAGGACACGGCGGCGGCTTCTCATGAAATCGGTGAGTGGATGGATGACCCATTCGTGGATAACCGCGTTCCCTGCACTGACAACAGCATCATGGAAAACGGTGATCCGCTGGTGCTGGATGACCATGCCTTTCCGGTGGGCGGCTTCACCTATCATCTGCAGGATTTGGTGTTCATCGACTACTTCGGGGCGTCACGAAACATTCCCGTCAACCGCTGGGCGGATTTCCAGAACGATCAGCACAGCCCATGCCCCGGGCTGCCGTAAGGGTTCGTTGCTCAAGGGCCCGCTCCCCGCGAGCGGGCCTTTTCTTGTCCCTCACCTTGGACCGCCACCCGGCGGCAAGGCAATCCTCGGCGTGTGGCCCCGATCCAGCACCTACTGGCAAATGAAACCTATGGGCACGTAGGTGCAACCTTATTCACAATCCTTCTGGAACGCGGTCCTTTACACACCCCCGCCGGGAGCATTCTTTTGCGGCAGGATAGGCGCCTTTGGCCCAACAGCGGCCCGCCAGACCTCAACCACAGATCGTTAAGTTAATGATTCCACACTCGTTAGGTTTCAAGGTCTGCCAGGACCGGGAACCCGGGCGTATCACCTCCCGCTGAAAGTCCCCTAAAACAGCGATTGGGCGCACACGTTGGCATCCGGCCTGCAGCCAATCCCCCAACCCTCTCCCCGCGGGGCCACACCTAGGCTCGCGCATCCGGAGAAACCAGGACTAAGCCATGGGATGCAAAAGTGTTTGGGGCATATTGTTGACGGTTGCGGTCGTGCTGTCCGTGGCACTGACCGGTTGCAGCACCAGCAGTAGTCAGCCCGAATTGACGGCCATCACGCTGAGCCCGTCCATGCCTGCCATGGATGTGGGCAGTACAGTGACCTTCAACGCGACGGGCCACTTCCGCGGCGGCAGCACACGAACCCTTGCCGGAGTGGTCTGGAGTTCGTCTGACCCATCGGTGATCAGCATCGATGCTTCGGGCTCTGCCACCGCACGAATGAGCGGGGCCAGCGCTGCCACCATCACCGCCACTCTGGGATCGATGAGGGGTTCCACCCAGGTGAATGTGAAGGCGCCGGTTGTGATTGACGTGACACCCGCGTTGCCGGTGGTGACGATTGGAGGTAATCAGGCGTTCCAGGCGACGGGCAAGTTTGCCGACCTCACCACCGCTGATCTCACCAGCTTCGTGACCTGGAGTTCCTCTTCCAACGCGATCGCGACGATCGGGGCCGATGGCGTCGCCACAGGAATGGGCCGAGGCATTGCGACCATCACCGCGGGAAACAGCGGAGTGAATGGATCGGCGGCGTTCAATGTGACGGACAAGAGCTTCAGCAATGCCAGCTTGAGTGGCTCCTACGCGCTCACGCTGACGGGGTTCGCTGGGAGTCGGCCGGTGTTCGAATCGGGCAGCATTCACGCCGACGGAAATGGCGCGATTACAGGGGGCATCGAGGACATAAATTCCGCAACTCCTGCCACCGGGGTTGCGCTCACCGGCTCTTACTCCATTACTCCGGACGGCCGCGGCATCCTCACCCTAACCGGGAATGACCAGATGCGCAGCTTCAACGTGATTCTGAAGGCGAACAGCCCAGCCGCCGGTGATACCAATGCCCAGATCATCCAGAACGACGGGCAAGCCAACGCCATCGGCCGGCTGGAGAAACAGGACACCAGCGCGTTCAACAATGCGGCCTTCGGCGACAGCAATTATGTGTTCCGGGCGGGAGGGATCAGTTCGGCCGGCAATATATCGGCCCTGGGATGGTTCACCACCGACTCGGCTGGCGGCACCCTCAGCGGAGGTCAAGATGTGAACGATGCCGGGACGCTCTCTGCCTATGTCCCGATTTCGGGAACTCTCGACTCGGTTGACACCACCACAGGACGCGCCACTGCGAACATCGCAGGATCAAACTTCGCCGTGTACGTGGTTTCGGCGAACAAGGCAAATCTTATTCAGATCGACCTGGGGCGCCCGGCGGTCATGGGAATTGCCGAAAGACAAACGGCCACAGCGGCTCCGGCCTCCGGGGCTTACACCTTCGATGTCGAGATCGGCGGGACGCAGGGCATGTCCTGGTTGATCGGCCAATTCGATTTCGATGGAATGGACGTGCTGGGGGGCTCCCAGATCCAGGATGGCTATGTCTCGATTACAGTCAATCCCGGCGCCAACGACTTCTGCATTACAGACGCCAACGGGCGGGGCTACCTCATCGAGGACACCGGCCACGGACTCCTCAACTTCGTGGTGTACATTGTCTCGCCCGAGAAAATGTACATAGCGAGCAGCGATCCTCACGCAGCCAGCGGAACGGCAGAACTGCAGCAGCCGGGAGAAGGCTTCTCCCTGGCCTCGCTGAGCGGAGATTTTGCCTTGGGCGCAGCCGAGACCGGCGAGGGCCAACTGACCTTCGTGGGCCAGTTTGTTTTCGATGGCAATGGCAATTTCTATGCGGTTGATGACCTCAGCGAGCCCGGGTTTGTGGGCAGCGCGCCGCTGCTGGGTGGCACTTACACGGTCTCGTCAAACGGCGCGACGACTATGACATTGCCTCCCGGCGCCAAGGTCCCGTCGCTGACGTTATTCCTCATCTCACCCAATAAGGGTCTGTTCCTGGGCACGCCAGAGCCGGATGTGAACGGAGTCGCGGAGGCCCAATAGCTACAATCCAAGGGCTTTGGCCTTGGGTATTCAGGATCATCCGGAGACTCACCTTCGAATGCGGAGGCTGCATCGGCCAGCCCCCGCAAGATTTTTTAGCACGATCCAGGCCAGGCGTGATTACTTGCAGTCTTTGCCGGGTGGCGTGGGCAAGGCTTGCCCAAATGCCCGGTCCTCCGCCCAATCCACACCATAGTTGTTAGTTTTGCAAATCCGATTTTCCCTTCACTTTCAGTCGGTTGATGCATCTCGGCGAGTGTCGCGAATGGCTGCGCCTTTGGTGGCCGAGATGCTGGGTTAGCCGCGCAGGTACACCTTCGGCGCGAGAACCAGTTTGTGATTGCGATTCCCATTCAAGCCGACGCGGGACTGGCCAATATGGCGAGTGCGATGACGACCGCCGGAGTGGCCGGCGCCCAAGGGGAGAAAGGGTTTGCGCAAGCACTGCTGAGCGCAGTCGGAGGCGAAGTGCAACCAGCAGAAGAAAGCGCTTTCATCTCTGCTGAGCCCAACGCGATTAGACCGATTCATGAAGACGAGCAAAAGAGCGCGGAGGCAGGGGTTGCCGTCAACCTGGCGGCCCCTGTAATCCCAGCGCCGCTGATTGACCTGGAGAACATTCCGGCGCCAGAGATCGCCGTTCCCACAACTGGGCCAGCGTCAATGCCGGTCGCAGATACGGGCGAGGGCGTCCACAGACTGTTGACTGCCCATCGAGAGGAGCCTGCAGCGGGCGACGGGAAACCCGCGCTGCCTCAACCCAGTGAGTTTCCTGCGGCGGCACCTGCCCCGGCATCAGCATCGGCGAGTGCCCCCGGCCGGGAGAGTCAGGAAATGAGCCCGGCGCCAGAAACCTCGGTGCCACCACTTACGGCAGCCACGCAACCATCTGCCGGACCCAGGCAGCCACTGGAGCTGAGCGCAGAACCGTTTGACAGCGGAAAACCGGATGAAGGCGCGCCGCAAGCCGGCTGCACGATCGCAGTTGCAGATGCAGATGCTGGAGATCCACCGCCGCCGGAAACCGAACCGACAGAGACCGCACCGGCGTGCAAGCTGGCCCTGGAGGACCAGAGCGGGACAGATTCGGTTCCAACCTCAGGTAACGCGGGTGATATGTCTGCTGCTATCGCGATCAAGGCGCAAGCTGTGCCGCCTGCACCACGCATCAGCGGCACGCTTCGCCCCTTCGTTGCGATGGCTGCCGCCGTCACCGCCCGTCCTGAGCTGCATAAGCCCGGTGAAGCCAATCAGCGGAATCCTTGGGTCGAGCGTGTCTCCCCTGCAGCCGTAGCAGCGGATCATCCAGCGCGGGAGCTGTGGTTGCCGATGGCATCGCTTGGCGCGACCATTCTCCCGACCTCAGGTCAGACTGCCGACAAACCGCGAGTAAGCGGAGGAGAGGAAGAGCCTCATCAAGCACATCTTTCTTCCAGCCCGGGCCCTGCCGAAACACCCCCGGCCGGGCCGGTTGCGAAAGCGCCGGAGACCGGTTCCAGCCAAGGACCGGCGATGGCACTGCCGTCGGCGGCTGTGGCGAACGTGCATGGCAGCCAGAGCGCCAGTGCGCACGATGGCGGAACCCTTTCGGTGCCCGCTTCGGTTCCGGCCAACCAGAGTGTGGCGGATTCCAGCGCCGCTTCACCGGCCATGAAGAGCCGGCCACCGTTGCCGGCGGACCCGGCGGCAGGTCCGCTTTTCGGGGTGACAGGAACGGTGAACGCAGCCCGCATAGTGGACCGCGTGGGGCAGTCGGAGATGCACATCGGACTACGCACCCTGGCCTTCGGCAGCGTCGAGGTGCACACCGTCGTGCGCGACAGCCAGGTTGGACTCACGGTGGGGAGCGAAAAAGGTGACTTGCGGACGTTTCTGGCGCCTGAGGTCCCCAGCCTGCAGACTGCCTTGCACCAGCACGATCTGCACTTCGACAACATCCGCTTTCTCGATCAGGGACCGGGCTTTGACATGGGATTCTCGACGGGGGCAGATTCCCAGTCCCACTCGTTCGCGCGTGAGGGACGGCCCGTGCCCGGATTGCCGGGGCTCGAGGGTCCTGCGGCAGACTCCAGCGAAGTGGAGATCGCCCGGGACACGCGGACCGGGCTGAATGTGCACGCATGAAGAACACGAATGAGGAGGACGCATGAACGTCAATCCCGCAGCCAGCGTGAGCGCGGCCGGCGCGACCGGAACCAGCTCCGATCCCGCCAGCCAGGCCAATGACATGTTCCTGCAATTGCTGATGGCGCAATTGAAGAGCCAGAGCCCACTCGATCCGGTTGATCCCAACCAGTTCGTCGGCCAACTGGTGCAGTTCAACACTCTCGATCAACTCATCCAGATTCGCGAGTTGCTGCAGGAAGCACTGCAAATACCCGCGACCGGGACTTCCACCCAAGCCACTCAAGGAGCGCACTAATGCCAACTTTTTCGATTCCGCTTTCCGGGCTGACGGCAATGTCCACCGCGCTGTCGGCTATTGCCAACAACCTGGCCAACCTGAACACGGTCGGGTACAAGGACACCCGCACCCTGTTCCGCGACCTGTTTTATCAGACGATCGGCTCAAGCGGTTCGGGAGATCCGGTGCAGCTGGGCGCGGGCGTCGGCGTGAGCTCCATGCCCGGGCTGTTTACCCAAGGGAACGTGGACCCCACCGGGGTAGCGACCGACGTCGCCATTGACCAGGACGGCTTCTTCATCGTGTCCAAGGACGGAGTCGTCTCGTACACACGGGCGGGGAATTTCTCCGTGGACAAGACCGACTACCTGGTGACTTCCGAGGGGCAGGTCGTGCTGGGCTATCCCGCAGTGAACGGCGTCATTGATACCGGGCAGGGGCTGACGCCGTTGCAATTGGGTACGGGCACCATGAGTCCGCCCACGGCCACGGCCAACGTCATGCTGCGCACCAACCTGAACGCAGCGGCGGCGGTGGGCAGCGCCGATGGCAGCTATTCCTTTCCGGTCACGATCTATGACTCCCTGGGCGCGAGCCACGTGCTGAAGTTCGACTTCACCAAGACCGGCTCCAATGCCTGGGACTATTCCATCTCAATTCCTGCCGCGGACGTGGGGCAAGTCGGCAACCCGGTGGTCCTGCAGAGCGGGAACCTGACATTTGATGGCAACGGCAATCTGACCGCGCCGGCCGGAGACGTGGCCAACATCGCCATCACCGGCTTTGCCGATGGCGCCTCCAATCAGACCTTTACCTGGAAACTGTATGACCAGGGCGCTCCGGTGCTCACGCAGGTAGCGGCACCCAACGGGACGTCGGCGACGCAGCAGGATGGCAGCGGCAGCGGCGCACTGTCGAAGTTCGCCATTGGCGCCGACGGCATGATCACGGGCACGTTCAGCAATGGCAAGACCGCCATCCTTGGACAGCTGGCGCTGGCGACTTTTGCCAACGTGCAGGGCCTGCTGCGCACCGGCAACAACGGATTTTCCGAGACCCTGGCCTCGGGGCAAGCGGTGGTGGGAGCTCCCGGCACCGGTGGGCGAGGCACACTCGAAGGCGGCGCCCTGGAGCTGTCCAACGTGGATATTGCCAAGGAGTTCGCCGCCATGATCGTGGCGCAGCGCGGCTTCCAGGTCAATGCGCGCGTGGTGGCCACGTTTGATCAAATCACGCAGGAGACGATCAACCTCAAACAATAAGGTGATCAGCGAGTGGTGTCCTGTTTCCCGCCGGAAACGGGACACCATTCGCAGTTGATCTTAATGAAAGCCTTCTAACCGACGCTGGCCGCGGAAGGTCGGGCGGCGTCGCACTTGGCCCACGCCCCGATGTAGCCGCGGCTATGGTGAGCGAACGCAGGCACTTCCACCACGTGCCCTTGCGGGCTCACGGCAGCCTTTCTTCGGCAAAGCACTTGCTTTCGTCCTCTCCGTGACTGAACCAGAAACCAAGGCTGCGCCCCCGGAGAAGCGTGTCGGCACCACCCGGTGGATGGTTCTGGGTGGAATTGTCCTGGCGCTGGCGGGGTTGGGAGTGGTCTGGCTGTTGCGGGCTTCTCCGAAGAGGGCGGCGCCGACTACGCGGAGCGAAGTTGCAAAGGTGAAATCGGTGCTCCATCTGGACACCTTCGTGATGAACCTCGCCGATCCGGAGGAGAAGGCGTATCTGCGGGTGGGCATCGATCTCGGTCTCGGCGAGGAGCAGGCGAAAGAAGGCGACGGAGCCGCTCCGGTGGCGCTGGTGCGCGACACCATCCTGGGCGTGCTGGCCCAGTGCAAGCCCGACGAACTGCTGACGCCGGAAGGAAAAACGAAGCTCAAGGCAGATCTGCGGCGTGCCCTGCGGCAACGCGCTCCGCAACTGCAAGTCGAGGAAGTCTACGTGAAGTCGGAGAAGCGGCAGGTGAGCCGCCAGGTGGGAACATGAGCGAACAAGCCAAGCAAGTGTTGCTACGGAAGCTGGAAGAGCTGGAGCAGATGCCCAGCCTCCCGGTGGTCCTCGGCCCCCTGCTGCGCTATTTCGAACAGCCGCTGGAGCGCCTGGACGTGCAGGCCGTGGTGGACCTGATCTCGCAGGACAAGTCCCTGGCGGCACAGTGCTTGCACATGGCGAACTCGCCTTTGTTCGGGCGCTGGCAAAGGGTGGACAGTGTGCGGAATGCGGTGGTGGCGCTGGGCATGCAGCGCATGCGGGACATCGCGCTGTCGTGCTCCATGCTCAAGCTGGTGCCCGACGATCAAAAGGGCATTGATCCCACCGTGTTCTGGGAACATTCTCTGGGTTGCGCCCTGGTGAGCCGCCGCTTTGCCCGGCGGATTGAATTTGCCGACCACAGCAAGGCTTACCTGGCAGGCTTACTGCACGACCTCGGAATCATCGTCAATTTGTGGATTCTGCCGCAGGAGTTTGGACAAGCGATGGAACTAGCGCGCTCGCGCCAGATTCCACTGCATGAGGCAGAACTGGAAACCATGGGCCTCACTCACTGCGAGAGCGGCCGGCGGCTCGCCGAGAAATGGGGCTTTCCTCCCGAACTGGTGGAGGTAGTGGATGGCCATCATCGCGTAGAGAGCGCGACCAACCACCGCGCGCTGCTGGCCCTGGTCTCGCTTTCCGACCTGCTCTGCCGCATGAATGGACTGGGCCACGGCTTCGTCGAGGAGCGGCAGGTTGATTTTCTCGAGCAACCGGGATTTGCACTGCTGCTCGCGGAATGTCCCACGTTGGAGACGTTCGACTGGGCCCGCTTCACTTTCGAGCTCGAGGGCTACATGGACGAAGTTCATCGCCTGGTAAGTGTGCTATACCGGCCAAAATGAACGGGAACCAGGACAACTCGCGTCTGATTCGCGTGCTGGTGGCTGACGATAGCGCGTTCATGCGGACGGCGCTGATGCGGATGATCGAGTCGGACCCCAGTCTACGGGTGAGCGGCACTGCCCAGAACGGTCTCGAGACCCTGGAGAAAATCACGGCGCTGCAGCCAGACGTAGTCACCCTCGACGTGGAGATGCCCAAGCTGAACGGACTGGAGACGCTGAAACGCATCATGCAGGAGGCCCCCCGTCCGGTCATCATGGTCAGCTCCCTGACGCAGGAGGGAGCGGAGACCACACTGGACGCATTGGCCAGCGGTGCATTCGACTATGTGCCCAAGCAGCTCTCCTATGTTTCGCTCGACATCATAAAAATCCGCGATGAGCTGGTGGAAAAAATCAAAGCTGCAGCGGAAAGCGGGCGGCGGAAGCCGATGGCCAGGGTTACGCAGCCGTCCCGCTCCGACGTCAGAGTCAGCCCCCTGATTGCGAATCATGTTCCGCCCAGCGTGGTTGCGCTTGGCACCTCGACCGGAGGACCTAAGGCCTTGCAGCAGATTCTCCCCATCCTGCCTGCAGATTTGCCAGTGGGAGTGTTGATCGTGCAGCACATGCCGCCGGGATTTACCGGGCCATTCGCGCGCCGTCTGGACGGGCTGTGCAAGGTGCGGGTGAGGGAGGCCGTGCACGATGAGCCAGTCGAAGCCGGGACCGTCTACATCGCCCCCGCAGGACAGCAGATGACCGTGCAGCGGCGCGCGCCTTCGAGAGTAACCGTCCGGCTTTCCCACACTCCGGACAACACCCCCCACATTCCTTCGGTGGACGTGATGATGCTGTCGGCGGCGGAGGTGTACGGCGCACTCACGATGGGAATCATCATGACGGGCATGGGTGCGGACGGATTGCAGGGCATGCAGGCGATCGCGCGCCAAGGCGGGCTTACGGTGGGTCAGGATGAAGCTACCTGTGCGGTGTATGGTATGCCCCGCTCCTGCGCTGAGGCCGGGGTGCTGCAACGCGTGGTATCTCTGCCGCGAATTCCAGAGCAGATTCTTCAAGCTACCCGGTACCGGCAGCGCGCATAGCCAGTGGTTCTTCCGAGGTCTCGCCAGGCTCCAGAATGCTTCGTACGGTGCGTACCAGGGATTGAGCGGAAAACGGCTTGGGCAGATAGAACTCCGTTCGCCCTTGATTTTCGGCCCTGGTAATCACATTTTCCGGATACCCGGAAACAAACAGGGTTTTCAAACCCGGGCACACGGAGCGTAGCTCACGCGCCAAGTCGCGGCCATTCTGCCCGGGCATGACGACGTCGGTGACCAGCAAACGCACTTCCTGGCGATGGCAGCGGAAGGCAACGCTGGCGGCGATCGCCTCCCGCGCCTGCAGTACGTGGTAGCCAGCAGATTGCAGAACCTGGCAGGTGACTTCGCGCACGAAGTCTTCATCCTCGACCAGGAGAATAGTCGGGCGTCCCTCCGGCGGTTCGGCGCCGGCCAGAGTCGTGCCGGACTCAGCGATGGCTGCGAGTTCGAAAGTATCGGTGCAACCCACGGTTCACCTCCAAGGCACGCGGTGGAGATTGCACACAGAGTGCCAACCAGCAGCGCGGAGGCTTGGTCAGAGGTCCGCTGACATTCTCTGTTTACAAATCCTTCATTCTTAGCACTGCCTTGTTGGTGACAGGGGGGCTAGTGCGATGGACCGGGCGGAGGTGCGGATCTGTGGGTGTCGTTTCGGGAGAAATCATGCGCGATCGTCGGGAATGGTTTCCTGAACTGGTAACGAGCGCTCACTTGGCGCGGGAGAGCAGAGTATGGTCGGGATCGAGTACGACCTTTCGTGTACCGACCGGGGCGGAGAGACGGAATGCGGTTTCTGGACCGTCGGCAAACACGCGGCCCAGCAGCAGCGATCTTCCCGCCAGCACCGCATAGACAGGAACCGGGGTCACCAGTTCCTTGGGAGCGAACTTCTGCAGGATAGTGCCCGTCACGGTGGTTGAGCGAGTCTTGGCTATGTACTTGACACCCTGTAAGTCGAAGCGGGGTACGGCGGTGCCGTTTACCCATCCGTCGTAAAACCAGTCCAGCGACTTGCGTCCCTCGTACCAAAGCGAGGGAGGCAACTCCTCCTCGAAGACACGCATAAGATCGCGGGTGGTGATGGATCTTCCCTGGTATTGATCTCGCAATTTGCGAAGTGCGCGCAGGAAAGGCTCGCCTTGGGCCTCGTTGGTAGGTGGCAGGTTCGCATCCGTATTGCGTTCGGCATCGCGCATCATGGTGCGCAACATATGAAGGAGCCAGGTGCCGCGGCCGTAGCTGATGGCTTCATACCCGGCAGGGAATTGCGAACTGGAGAGCCGGGCGCCCAGAGTCACGGGGCCGGCATCCATGAGTGGGACATTCTGCTTGTTCTCTTGCAGCAGGTCATCGCGAAACTGACCCAGGACGGCGTGGAACCGGGACGGGTCGTCAGATTCGAGCAGCATCAAGGAACTGTAATTGGCCAAGGCTTCCACGATCCATTGGTCGCGATAGCTGCCCCAGGTGATCAGGTCGCCCCACCACTGGTGCGCGGTTTCGTGGGCCACGACGGTTTCGTCCAGCGTGGCCTGCATAGGACTCATGTGCAAGTGCGACCTCTCTACTGGCGAGAGGAAGGACAGACTGGAGAGGAAAATCAGACTCGGCCACCCTTGGCTGAGGGCGCCGGGCATCTGGGTCAGGGATAATTCACGATAGGGATAGGGGCCAAAGCGGCGGGCGTAGAACTCGATGGCGCGCGCCGATTGGTCAGCCACGGCCTGGGCATTGTGCGCCGGGGAGGGTGGTGGCGGGGTGATGAGAATCGGAGTTTCGCCGGTGCCGGGACGACTCGGCAGCGCCGGAACTACAGCCTCGGGCGGGGCTTTCGGGAAAGCGCGCTCAACCCCGGAGGCTGCGTAGGTTTCGACGATGACATCTCCCGCGTGAGCGACGGCTCGCTCATACTTGCCCAAGTTGAATCCCGCTACTGGGATGGGGCGGTCCGACACCCAGCAAGAAACCTGTTCTGCTTCTGGATGAGGGGATGGCTCGCTAGCAGGCTCTTGCGCGCGGGTTCCGGTTGCCACCAGAGTCCAACCTGGGGGGTAATGAAACTCCAGGTCGAAGTTCGACATGATGAGTCCAAGGTTGGGATACCACGTGCCGCGCGCTCCCACGTAGAGGAGGCCTCCTCCCGCCTCCGAGAGCACGTCCCCTGCATAGACAAAGTGCAGCACCGTCTCCTGTCCCGTCTGCAGCGGCCGGGGGAATACCAGCGCGACCATGTCGTTGCCGCGACGTGCGCGCTGCGTACCCTCCAGAGCGGGGTTGTGGATGAATTCCACGGGATGGCCATCCGCGTCCACTTGCGTGATCTGGAGAAATCTTGAAAGTTCGAACAGCACAGCCCGCTGGCCACCCTGGCGAACGTCGAGGTGCAGCCAGGCCTCGACGCTCAGTTGCGTAGGCGGTTTTACTTGGGCGCGGATTTTGTAACGAGAGATCCGAACGGGGCCGGCCTGTCCCTGCTCTCCGGTCACGCCGCTGACGTCCGCGCGCTGCTCACCTTTTCGGCCCAAGGCAATCGAAGCCCAGACGTCGTAGTAGCTTCCACTCTCGACCGTCTTGAGTTGACCCGCCTGGACCTGCTCGGGCGCCAGGGAATCATAGAAAACATCGAAGTTGCCCAATTTGCGGCCCTGGAGTCGGGCATGCAGCATGCGATCGTCCGCCGCCGGGCTCGCCGGCGAGCTCGAGGATTGTGCCTGATCTCCCGTGACCGGCAGACTCCGGCTGAAGCTCAGCAGCAGCCGTAGGGCGTCGCCTTCCGCCAGATTCTGCGCAGTGGAGTTCCACTGCGACACGAACTCCTCAGTGTTGTCAGCAGGTCGAAGGAACTTTTGCAGTTCAGCGAAGGTGTCATCGTTGAAGCGGAAGTATGCGCTGACAAATCGTTCTTCCAGAATCGCGGCGCCAGTGAACAGCGCCATGGACCCGCGCTCGACCTGGTTGGGCGGAATCAGGAGCACTTCCCCGTCCCCCTCGAAGAAGGCGCCGGTGACGCGTCCGGCGACGTCCTGGGTGAAGGCGATGGTTCCATCGTCCAGGGTGATGTGCAGGGCAGCGCGATCCAGGGAGGCTTCGCGGACACGATAAACGCGGGCCGAATCCAGGCCCACGCTGCGCAACTGGGTGTACAGAGCTTCGGCGGGATGGGCTTGAGAGGGAGGCGCCGGCGCAACCGTTCCCGTGGGATTCTGCGCGGGCTGGCCCGCTGCCAGGAGCGCGCAGGTTACGAGGACAGTGATAAGCCCTGCACAAGTTCGACTTTTCCTGAGTACTTCGGTCACCTACGCCAATATCCCCCTGGTTGTTAGAATGCGCCTCAATGCGGGTTTCTGTCATCTTCTTCTTGACCGTCGTCCTGTTTTTGGCCGTGGCCGCGGTGTGCGCGCCGGCAGAGGTAATCCATCTCAAGAACGGGCGCACCATCTGGGCCGACCAGGTCCGGGAAAACGGCAGCCGGGTGGAGTACGACGTCGGCGACAATTCCTACGCCATTCCCAAATCCGCGGTGGACAGCATCGAGGCTGGCGGGGTTGCCCCGCAGTATGCGTCTTCACGGGGGGGAGGCACTGGCTCCAAAGATGTTCCCGCGTTCGCGCCCAGCGACAACCTCCGCAATGAGGCAGGACTTGCCGAGAAGATTATTCACGACGACAAAATCGATGGCGACGCGCTCAGCGCTCTCGAGCAACAAGGAGACGCGGCCGCGACCACTACCGGGTACTTCATCGCCGGCAAGCACGAATTTGACCGCGGCAACTTCAGCAAGGCCCGCAGTTACTTCGAAACTGCACTGCGTTTTGACTCGCAAAATGCGACGGTCCTGAACTACTACGCGGCGCTGCTGGTGCGCACCGGCAATGCTGCCGAGGCACTACCCTACGCCGAGCGGGCGGTGCGCAGCGCTCCGGATTCGGCCGATGCTTTGGCCGTCCTGGGGTATGCCCAGTTTGCGGCCGACCGCAATCGCGACGCAATCCGCACCTGGAAACGCTCGCTGGAGCTGCGGCCTGACGCGACGGTGCAACAGTACCTGGCGAAGGCGGAGCGCGAGGCCACGGCGGAAGCCGACTTCTCGCAAAACGAGAGTAGCCATTTCACCCTGCGCTACGAAGGCAGGCAGACGCCGGACTCGCTGCGGCGGGCGCTGATGGAGACCCTGGAGTCGGAGTACGACGACCTGGTGCGGGAATTTGGAGTCGCTCCACGCAGCAGCATTCCGGTCATCTTATATACCGACCAGGCGTTCTTTGACGTTACCCAGGCGCCATCGTGGAGCGGAGCGGTGAACGACGGGAAACTGCGCATTCCGGTGGAGGGGGTGGATTCGGTCACCCCGGAGCTGGCCCGGGTGCTCAAGCACGAACTGGCACACTCCTTTATCAATCAGCTCTCCGGGGGGCGCTGCCCGCAGTGGCTGCACGAAGGGATCGCCCAGGCTATGGAGCCGAAATCGCTGGCTTCCCACGGTCAGCGGCTGGCCCAACTGTTCCAGGAACAGCACGAGATTCCCTTCAACGCTCTGGAAGGCAGCTTCATGCGCTTCTCGCCGATGGAAGCCGTGTTGGCTTACGATGAGTCGCTGGCCGCCGTGGAGTACATCAACGAAACCTACGGCATGAGCGACTTGCGGCGCATTCTGGAAAGACTGGCGGAGGGGAGTTCAACCGAAGCCGCGATGCGCCGCACCATCCATTCCGATTACGGACAGCTGGAAACAGAAGTAGGCAAGTATCTGATCAGCCGCTACGGGAACTAAGAGGGGCGATGCCACCGCTTGCTCTGCAAAGCCCGCAGGCCCCACGTCCTAAGGTGCCATTGCCGCCCGATTCCTTCTGTGTTAACTTCTGCCGTCGGCTGCTCTGATGCGCTTCCTGTTTAGACACGAAAAGCCTGCGGTGCTGGCGCGCGAGCCGGTGCACGCCGATGTCCCGGAGCTCGCGGACGCTGAGTTAGCAGCCATCTACTATGGCCAGCGCATGGCCGGTGACTTTTACGACTTCATCCGCGTCAGCCCGAACCGGGTGGTTTTTGGGTTGCTCGACGTGGCCGGGCCGCATGATGACAATCGCGAGATCATCATGGCCGCGCAGCGGACGTTCCGAAGCCTGGCGGCGGAGTTGCTGGCCAAGCCTGAGGCGAACGAAGCCGAGGCTATGGTTCGGCTCTGCATTCAGCTCAACCGCACAATTTTGCAGGCGGAAGGCGGCGGGGTGCGCTCCTGCCCGGCCTTCGCCGGCTGCTACAACGAAGGCCTCGGCACGGTTTCCTACTTCAACGCCGGCCACACCCCCGGGCTGTTGTGCCATAGCAGCGGAGTGGCGGAGTTGGGCGCTACTGGCCTGCCCCTGGGATTGTTTTCGCATGCCACCTGCGATGCGGCCATGGTGGCGCTGGAGCCCGGAGCGGCCCTGCTCGTGGTGTCACGCGGCATCGTCGAGGGAAGGTGCAATGGGAACGAATTCGGGCTGGAGGGGGTGAAGACCAGCCTGGAGGGCGTGAAAGCAGGTTCCGCGACCGCGCTGTGCACTACGATCCTGGACCGCGTGCAACAGTTCATGTGCAAGCCGCCCACCCACGATGACGTAACCGCGCTGGCTCTGCTGCGGATGGCGGAGATCCCCGCAACCAGGCACTGAGCTACTCCCAAATTCTGGCATTGGGTGGCGCAGCGCTGCGATCTTCACCCTGGAACCAACCGCAGCTCACCGCTGTTCCTTGGTTCGCCTTGCCAGTCTCCTAGCCCCGCCGCGCTTTCTTCTTCCGGGCTGGCTTCGGGGCTGGTTCCGCTTTGGGCATGGGCGCCAGCTCATCGGCAGTCACAAACAGCGGTTCAATATCGGTAGGAATTCCCTGCAGCTTGTCGAGCGCGCGTTTGAGAGCAGGACGCACCACACCAAGCTCATCGAGCATCTTCTTGGCTCCGGCATAGTCGCCCTCTGCTTCCAAGGTAAGGAGATCGTGATCGAGTTCGGCCACCGCCGGCTTGATCTTGCCCATGTCCACGCTGAAGGTCCCATCCCCATGTTGAACGAAGGCTCCCTTGTCCATGAGGAAGTTGAACTGGACCGCCATCCCTTTACCGTGGGCGTCTTCCAAACCAAAACGCAGGCTGCGAAAGGCGGAAGCCAGGTAGGTGGTGTAGAGCTGGCGCTGGGCGGCTTCATCGGAGGGCAGAATCTTGTTCAAGCCCATCTCCGACGCGTGATCCATCATGTACTGCAAGGCAAACAGGCCGGTAACGTCGGCCTTGGCTTCTTCGATGGCGCCATACAGCTCTTTCAACTCAATGCGGGGGCTGGTGTCGCGCCCCGCCACCGTGATCTGGTGCGGCCCCAGGCCGTGCATCAGCTCGTGAGCGACAGTGTGGGTGAAAAATGAATCGAAGCTGACATCCACCATCGCCGATTTTGTCAGGGTGCGGCGGGCGATGGGCAGCAGCGCGCTGTGAAATTTGGCCTCCTGCACATTCTTCAGCATCACCCGCTTGCTGCCCTTCTGGTTGACCACGCGTTCGTCGTTGGGAAGGTTGTAAGCGGCGGTCTGCACGCCGTGCGCGCCATCACCGGCAGCCAGGATCTCGTCCACCACGCGAAGGGGCGCGGCGGCACCCAACTTGGGATTGCGGTACTGCGGGTCGATGGGCAGGTGGTCTTCGATCTCCTGCAGATGCTGGGAAAAAGCCGAGAGCTTGGCCGTCTCCTCATCATCCCGCAGGTTTAGGTAGGCTTCAAAAGCCGCTTTGTAGCCGAACAATTCATCGTTGTAGGTTTCGTAGGGACCGATGGTAAGGTCAATTGGCGCGTCCAGGTCCATCCAGGCCATGTCGCTTTCATAGTAGTCGTTGGAAAGAAAAGCGTCCGCGCGGAGGGTGAGGAACTTCTTCAACGATGGGTTGTCCGTCAATGCGGCCGCCTCGCGCAGCAAGCTTGCGGAGCGGGTGAGGTCGTCCTTGTATTCGTCGCTGTACGGGACCATGGTCAGCTCGCGACCCGGCGAACCGGGGTTCCGGCGAATGACGGTAAAGAATCCTCTGGCCTGTTCCTGCTGGTCCTTTGGCAATGCCGAGGCCCAGTGCTCGAACTCTGCCGCGGTCATATCTTCAGGATAGAAATTTGCGCCTTTCGGCTTGCGCGGCGGGACCCCGGGTAGGAAGGCTTTGTATTCGTCAATGTCGGACCAGGGGCCTTTGTTGATCCAGAAATAATGCAGACGGGCCTCTCCCAGGGAAGTAGCGTCCTTCCTCAGCTTCTTGTACAGGGCCACATCGCCGCTCCAGAGCTGCTTCATGAAGATGTCGTCCAGGATGCGGCTGGCCTGGATCAGCTTGACCAGGGCCTGCTGATCGCCATACGAAAGCTTCGATGTATCCACGCGAATGGGCGTAGGCGCAAACCGGGCCGCCATTTTCTTCAGTTCCGCCAGGCCGGGGACGGCAGGGCTGCTCTTCTTTTGTGCTCTGGCTTGAATACCTGATGCTCCCAGGAGTAGGGCAAGGAGAAAGTAGCTGGTCAGCCTCATTCTTTCACCTCCGGCTTGAATATGGCGGCTGGCGATGGAAAGAAAACTCATCATCATAGCAGGCGACGCGCTGGATGGGAGCCTTCTCCCGGAGGTACAATTCTCGAAAGGTCGTTATTTCAGAAGCGCTGCAAAGTGCGCTGTGGGTATGGCCCCATGGAATCCTCTATGAAGAAGCTAGCTCACTGGTTGCTGCTGGTTTGTCTTGCTGCTCTGCCCGCTAGCGCGGACACGGTGATCGAAGAGATCATTGCGCGCGTCAACAACCAGATCATTAGTCGAAGTGATTTCCTGCGCAGCAAGGAACAATTGAAGCAAGAGGCGCAGCAACAGGACCCGGCGAATGCCGACAAACTTTATTCTCAGCGCGAGAAGGACGTATTGCGCGACCTGATCGACCAGCAGCTGCTGCTGGAAAAAGGCAAGGACCTGGGAATCACGGCCGACACAGAGGTCGTAAAACGTCTGGACGAGATGCGCAAGCAGATGCACCTGGACAGCATGGAAGACCTGGAGAAGGCGGCCGAGGCACAGGGAGTTTCGTTCGAGGATTTCAAACAGAATTTGAAGAACCAGATCATCACTCAGCAAGTGATTGGTAAAGAGGTCGGGTCAAAACTGACGATCAGCAAAGAGGAAGAGCAGAAGTTTTACGATGCCCACAAGAGCGCGATGGAACAGCCGGAGCAGGTGCGGCTGAGTGAGATCCTGGTTTCCACGGAGAAGAAGGGGAGCGCTGAATCAGAGGACGACTCGCAAGTGCTCGCTGCCGCCGAATCCAAGGCGCAGAGCCTGCTCGAGCAGATCCGCAAGGGAGCTGCCTTTGAAGAGATCGCCAAGAAGAACTCTGATGGACCGACGGCGGCACAGGGAGGAGATCTCGGCTACTTCAAGCGCGGCACGCTGGCCAAGGAACTCGAGGACAAGACCTTTGCCATGAAACCCGGGGACGTTTCCGACGTGATCCGCACCAAGCAGGGTTACGTCATCCTGAAGGTGACGGAGCATTCCAGTGCAGGCGTCCCACCGCTGAGCGAGGTGGAGCCACGGATTCAGGATGCCATCTATTCGGAGAAGCTGGAGCCTGCGCTGCGCGCCTACCTGCAAAAATTGCGCGAAGACGCCTACATTCAAATCAAACCGGGCTACGTGGACTCCGGGGCCAGTCCGAACCAGGCCCAACTGATCGAGACTACATCCAAAAATGTGGGCGCGAAGCAACTGAAGAAAAAGAAGAAAAAATTTCTGGTGTTTTAGTTTAAGCTGGGCAGGAGTGGCGGGCGCGGCCCTCCCGCCCTCGGGACGGCCGGTATCAGGGTGAGGGGCCGTAATACGCCGCCAGACAGTGTATGAAGGACTTCTTCCTCTGCGATTGCGTCCAGCATGAAAACAAGGTCATCACCTCCAGTTTTGTGGTGGTTTCCAAGCAGGTCAAACCTAAGAAATCCGGCGAACCGTATCTGGCCCTGATACTGGGGGACCGCAGCGGGCAGATCGAAGCCAAGATGTGGGACAACGTCGAGGAGGCCATCGACGTTTTCGAGCAGGACGATTTCGTCAAGGTAAAGGGCCTGCTCAACAAGTATAAGAACCGCTTCCAGATCACGATCCACAAACTGCGGCGCCTGAGCGAGGCGGAAGTTGATTTCGCCGACTACCTGCCCAAGACGACCAAGGACATCGGGGAATTGTGGCAGACACTGGCCGGCTTTGTGGCCACCTTCCGGGACCCCTACCTCAAGGCTTTGATTGAAGCGTTTATGGCCGATCCCGAGATTGCCGAGGCCTATCGCAACGCTCCCGCAGCCAAGACGCTGCATCACGCTTACATCGGCGGCTTGCTCGATCACGTAGTCTCGCTGTTTCGCACCTGTGATCTAGTCTGCCGCAACTATCCGCAGATCAACCGTGACCTTTTGCTGGCCGGCGCCTTCCTGCACGATATCGGCAAGATTCATGAACTCACCTACAATCGGTCGTTCTCATACACCACCCGCGGCCAACTGCTGGGACACATGGTGATTGAACTGGAAATGTTGCACGGCAAGATCGCGCAGGTGCCGGGATTTCCCGATGAGCTGAAAACGCTGGTCGAGCACCTCATCATCAGCCATCACGGTGAGTACGAGTTTGGCTCTCCCAAACTGCCGATGTTTCCGGAAGCTCTGATGCTGCATTACCTCGATGATCTCGACTCCAAGATGGAGAGCATGCGGGCCCATTTCGAGCGCGAGGCCGATCTGGAGAATGCCTGGACGAGCTACAACTCCTCCCTCGGCCGCCCCCTGCTCAATCCGGCAAAGTTTCTGGAGAAGAAACCGGCAGCGGCGCCCCCGCCGGTGCCGGCAACGGAAGGCGCAAAAGAGGCCGATTCCCGCAATGGAACGCCGAGGTTACCTGGCCTGGAGATGCCTGAAAACAACACGCACGCTGCTCCGGTCGCAGCGGCGCGTCCGAACAAATTGTCATAGAATTGAGTACGGTACGGGCATGTGGTTCTGAGTCGTCTCACCAGTGTTTACACAGCGTCAGGGCCTTGTTGAGTAACCCCGAAATGGAGGGAATTATGAGATCCCGTTTAGCAGCACTCACCCTGAGTTTGTATCTGGCGTTCGCCCTTCTGGCTTGCAGCAAGCCTCCGACATCGAATGAAGCCAGCCAGGCCGGTCAAGAGGGCAGCGCCGCGCCCAGCGCCGGCACCAGCGCTGGCGCGGCAAAAGCGGAGGCCTCGAAAGCGGTTGTGGTTCCCGCCGGTACCGTACTGACGGTTCGCTTGGGCGAGGCCCTCGGCTCCAAAATCAGTCAGACGGGACAGAGCTTTACCGCTACTCTCGCCGACCCTGTGGAGGTCGACGGCAAGACTGTGGTCCCAGCAGGGGCCAAAGCGACCGGCACGGTAGTGGACGCCAAGCCTCTGGGACGCTTCAAGGGCGCGGCGAGCCTGCAGATCAAACTGACTTCAATCAATGTTAACGGTAGCGACCGCTCCATCGAAACCTCTTCTATCGTCCGAGCAGCAAAGGGCAAAGGCAAACGTACGGCCACAATGATCGGTGGCGGTGCGGGCGTGGGCGCCATCATCGGCGGGCTGGCGGGTGGCGGGAAAGGCGCCGCGATTGGCGCCTTGGCAGGCGCTGGTGCAGGCACCGCAGGCACCGCGTTCACGGGAAACAAAGACGTCGTGCTGCCGGCAGAGTCGGCTGTGAGCTTCAAGCTGGAGCAGCCATTGGAGCTGAAATAGTTTTTGACCATTGACAGCGATGGCAAATTTGCCACTGCTCCCCGTGAAGGCTCGGTAGCCAGAGGTGGGAAGTAGCTCGAGCGCGTGGGGGCTTACCCGCCCCCACATCCTGGGCAAAGCGTCTAGGCCTCGGCTGGCATTTTCACGATTTTTTTCTGGATGGCGTATGTGACAAGCTGGGCTTTGTTGTGAATGTCGAGCTTGCGCATGAGGTTGAACTTGTGGGCCTCGACGGTCTTCACACTGAGACCGAGTAATTGCGCGATCTCCTTTGCCGAGTTTCCCTCCGCGATCATCCTGGTTACTTCGCGCTCCCGCGGCGTAAGGACAGATCTGCGCTGGACCGGAGCGCCGGCCGGGCGCGAACGTGCCTCCTCCACCAGCCTGCTCAAGACCTCGGGGCTCACGTAGCTGCCCGCACTATGCACCTGACGCATGGCGCCAAGGAGTGCGGAGGCGGAGGTATTTTTTAGCACATATCCGGCAGCACCGGCCGACAGTGCCTGCATGACGTGCTCTTCATCATCGTGCGCGGTGAGAAACACCAGTTTGGTGTGCGGGTGGTCACGCTGAATCAGCCGAGCTGCCTCGATCGGAGACATGCCCGGCATTGCCACATCCATCAGGACCAGGTCAGGGCGATGCTCGGCCACTCTTTTCAAGGCTTCGGAGGCACTGCTGGCCTCGGCTACCACCTCGAAGTCAGGTTCGTCCTCCAGCAACCGCCGTAGGCCCAGGCGAACCAAGGTATGATCGTCCACCAGCAGACAACGGATTTTGCCTTGCACGGCTTGGCCGTCTGCGAGCGCGCGCTGATTCAAGAGACACTACTCCTTCTACACGGCCAGAGAGACGGGGACATGGCTGGGCTGGATGCGGACGAGGTGGCAACCCCAGGATTCTGAGTGACAGTGCATTGTACAAGCTTGAGCCACAACTCGCCACTGGGGGAAGCCCCCGAACCCCCTGGGCGCAGGCGCAACTTTCTGAGCGCATCAGATACAATCCTCATTTCATGCTGCGCTACTTCACTTCCGGGGAATCTCACGGCGAAGCCCTGGTTGCTTTCCTCTCCGGTGTGCCGGCGGGGCTGAAGGTGGATCAGTCTTTCCTTGACCGCGAGTTGTGGCGCCGCCAGCAGGGCTACGGCCGCGGCGGGCGCATGAAGATTGAGCGCGATACCGCGCGCATCATATCCGGCGTGCGTCAGGGCCGGACTATTGGCTCGCCGATCGCGATTCTCCTGGAAAACAAAGACTGGAAGAACTGGCAAGAGTCGCTTCCCGTTGAGGCCGGCAATCCTGCCAGACACAAGCCGGTAGCCTCGCCGCGTCCGGGGCATGCTGATTTAGCCGGCGCCTTGAAGTACAACTTCCCGGAGGCGCGGTACGTGCTGGAACGGGCCTCGGCGCGGGAATCGGCCGCGCGGGTAGCGATTGGTGGTCTGGCCAAGCTGTTTCTGCGGGAGTTGGGAATCGAAATCCTCAGCCATGTGGTTGCGGTCGGCGGCGCAACCGTTGGAACGAAAGAAGTCTCCTGGGAGCGGATTCAAGCTGCCTGTGCACGGCCACAGATCCTTATGAATTGCGCAGACGCCGATGTCGAGCAGCGCATGAAAGAAGAAGTGGACCACGCGCTCCAGACGGGCGATTCGGTCGGCGGGGTTTTTGAAGTGGTGGCCCACCATGTGCCGCCGGGCCTGGGCACGTACGCGCAGTGGGATGAGCGCCTGGACGCGCTTCTGGCCGCTGCGGTCATGTCGCTGCAGGCGGTGAAGGCAGTCGAGATTGGGGCGGGGGTCACTGCGGCGGCTTCCTCCGGCTCTGCGGTGCATGATGAAATAGGATACGGAGCCGGGAAAGGCTTTGCGGGATTTACCCGCGCCCGGAACAATGCGGGTGGCGTTGAGGGAGGAGTATCGAATGGGGAGGAAATTCGGGTGCGCGGTTACCTGAAGCCGATTTCTACCCTGCGGCGCCCTCTGCAGTCAGTGGACTTCGCTACCCGGGAAACCGTGAAAGCGGCCTACGAGCGTTCCGACGTGTGCGTGGTTCCCGCTGCAGGCGTCGCCGCCGAGGCCATGGTGGCGCTGACCTTGGCCCGCTGCGCTCTGGAAAAGTTCGGTGGCGACTCCATGACAGAGACCTTACGCAACTTTGAAGGCTATCTGCAACAGCTCAAGCGGTATTGATCCCCGGCAACAGAGGCACGACCGACGACAAGATGATTTATCCGATCGTAAAGTTTGGCAATCCCGTCCTCGAGAAGACCGCCGAGCCGGTCACGTCGTTTGACGATGACCTCAGGAAGCTGGTCGAGGACATGTTCGAGTCCATGTACGCCGCCCATGGGGTGGGACTGGCGGCCCCGCAGATCGGGATCTCGAAGCGGCTGGCAGTCATTGACATCACCTTCAAGGAAGACCCCACCGCCAAGCTGGTGCTGGTGAATCCGGAGATACTTCATACCGAGGGCAAGCACACGCAGAACGAAGGCTGCCTCAGCATTCCAGAGTTTCGCGAGCCGGTGACCCGTCCGAACAAGGTCACGGTCCGCGGCCAGGACGTGAACGGCAAATGGTTCGAGAAAACCGGGGAAGAATTGCTCGCCCGTGCCCTGCTGCACGAAACCGATCATCTGAACGGCAAGCTGTACATCAGCCACATCAGCGCGCTCAAACGGGACCTGATGAAGCGCAAGATCCGCAAGCTGATGAAAGCGGGAGAATGGTAAGAAGTGAGGGGTTGACTGATTATGATTCAATCCCTCCAATGACTCGATGATTCAATGACTCAACCCCTAAGTCTCGTTTTCTGCGGCACTCCCCGTTTCGCAGTACCCGCGCTGGAAAAACTGGGGGACGCGGGATTCACAGTGCGCCTGGTGGTCACCCAACCGGACAGGCCGCAGGGACGGGGGCTGGCGCTCGCCGCCTCGCCCGTCAAGCAGCGCGCCGTGGACCTCGAATTATCCGTGGTGCAGCCTGACAAGATCAAGAACAACGAGGAATTTCGCTCACAGCTCGCCGCACTCAGCCCGGATGCGATCGTCGTGGTCGGCTACGGCCGCATCATTCCGCAGTGGATGATTGATCTGCCGCGGCTGGGGAACATCAACCTGCACGCGTCTTTACTGCCGAAATACCGCGGCGCGGCGCCCATTCAGTGGGCCATCGCCTGCGGCGAAACCGTGACCGGTGTGACCACGATGCGCATTGATGCCGGGTTGGACACCGGCGACATCCTCCTGCAGAAGGAAAATGCGATCGGTCCCAACGAGACGGCGGAAGACGTGGCGCCGCGCCTGGCCGCCATCGGCGCCGACCTGATGGTCGAGACCCTGCATGGGCTGCAGGCCGGGACGATTCATCCACAGGCGCAGGACCACAGCAGAGCCACCCTGGCGCCGATCCTGAAAAAGGAAGACGGCCGGATTGATTTCTCCCGTACTGCCCGGGAAGTTTGCAACCGCCTGCGCGGATTCCAGCCGTGGCCGGGCGCTTTCACCAGTTTTCGCGGCAAAAACCTGCATGTGTGGAATGCGGCGGCAGCGCTGCATTCTCTTTCACCTGGCGAGCTTGTGGTCGAAGCGGACTGCATGTTTGTCGGATGTGCCGGAGGAACCTCTCTCGCTCTGCTGGAAGTGCAGCCCGAAGGCAAGAAGCGGATGAGCGTGCGAGACTTCGTGCACGGATACCATCCTCGCAGCGGCGAAAACTTGGGTTAAAGAGCAGTTCTCAGATCTCGGTTCCCAGTTCTCAGTGACGGGGCCTTTCATCATGCCTGTATCTCCTGCGCGCGCGGCGGCGTTCGATATCCTGGTTCAAGTCGAGCAGGAGGAAGCCTATGCGTCTGATCTGTTGCACGCGCCGCGATTCCGCAAACTCTCATCGGCCGATCATGGACTCGCAACCGAACTTGTCATGGGCGTATTGCGCTGGCGGTCGTTGCTCGACGAGCACATCGCGCCACATTCCTCCCGGCCTTTGAACAGGCTCGACCTGGAAGTGCTGATCGCGCTGCGCCTGGGAGCTTACCAACTGCTGTTCCTCAGCCGGGTTCCGACGCATGCTGCCGTGGACGAGAGTGTGGAGCTGGTGAAGCGTGTCCGCAAGCGTTCGGCTGCGCCCCTGGTCAACGCCGTGCTGCGAAAACTCGCGCCTGTGCTTGCAGAGCGGCGAGAACACATATCCAAGCTTGCGAGCGGACAGCCTCCCGAAGAACTGTCTCGATGTCTTGCCCATCCTCGCTGGCTGGTCGAGCGCTGGGCGGCGGAATACGGCCGCGAGGCTGCGGAGTCCGTCTGTAACTATGATCAGCAGGTGCCGGAGACCACCATACGCCTCTGTGATCCTGCGGCCGAAGCCGAGTTGGAGCATGCTGATATCAAGCTTGCGCCGGGGGAATTGCTGACGCGAGCGCGCCGCGTGGTAAGCGGCGATGCTTCGAACACGCCCGCATTTCGCCAGGGCCGCGTTGCCATCCAGGATGAAGCTTCGCAACTGGTGGCGTTGCTGCTGGGCAAAGGAAGGCGCATCCTCGACTGTTGCGCCGCACCCGGCGGGAAGACGCGGGTACTGGCCGAGCGCAATCCCGAAACCGCCATTGTGGCGGTGGAGCTGCATCCACAGCGGGCGCGGCTGCTGCGGAAACTTGTTCCGGCGGAAAAGGTTCGAGTGATGGCTGCCGACGCGCGCGCACTGCCGCTAAGGGCACCTTTTGATCGGGTGCTGGCCGATGTCCCCTGCTCCGGAACCGGCACACTCGCCCGTAATCCCGAGATCAAGTGGCGGCTCAAACCCGAGGATCTGGCCGATCTGCAAGGCCGCCAGACAGCGATCCTGCGGTCGGCACTGAAGTGTGTAGGGCCCGGCGGCAGGTTGGTCTACTCCACCTGCTCGCTGGAGCGGGAAGAGAATGAAGCCGTGGTTGAACCAGCGCTGGCCGCGGATTCGTCAATCCACTTGATGGATTGCCGTCAGGAATTGCAGAGGCTGAAGGATGAAGGCGAGCTGGCCCGGGAGAACCTGGAGTCGCTCACTCGCGGACTGTATCTACGAACCATTCCCGGCATTCAGGCTTGTGACGGTTTCTTCGCGGCGATCCTGGAAAAGGCTTAACCCCGGAGGACCACTCTATTGCTTCACTTCGAAATCCACTGCCGCTCCTGTGACTATCTTCTGCCCCGGAGCCGGATTTTGCGAAACCACTATGCTGGCCGGGGAAGGCAGAGGGACGGGGACGGGTGGCGGTGACGGGGTGTTCGCCGAAATCACCGGAGTGGTAGGCTGCCCCGCCTGTGTGACAGTCCCTATGCGCAGCTTCGCGTCCTGCAGGGCCAGGGTCACGCTGCCTAGAGGCTGGCCGATGAAGTTGGGCATGACGAAGGCTTGTGGTTGCTCCGCTTCCGCTACCAGCAGGCTGATCTTGGGCGCAGACACGCCGCTGGCGTTGGGCGGCGGACTTTGGGACAGGACCAGATCGGCCGCCGTGCCCGGCATTTCCATCTGGGCGACGGTCCCCAGGTCGAGGCCGCGACGGCGGATGTTGAGTTCGGCCGCGCGCTCGCTCTGGCCCAGGATATTGGGTATCTCCACCCGTTGTGGTCCCAGGCTCTCGGCAACCCGGACTTGCCAGCCCCGGCGTACCTCGGTTCCGGCAGGTGGCAACTGCGAGAGGATCCTGCCCTCCGGCACGCTGGCGCTGTAGTATTGGCGTTCTACCGCGATTTGCAAGCCACTCTGCTCGGCGATGCTTCGACCCTCCGCCGGAGTCTTGCCGATGACGCTGGGCACGGCGACCTCGCGTCCGTGAATGGCAAAGCGCATAGCGGTGAGCGCCGAGATCAGGGCGACCACCAGCAACACCAGCGCGAGCAGGGCAAACCGAAAAAAAGACTTCATGGCGCGCATTGATTATAGTCTTCCCGTTTTGGTATGACTGAGGCACGCGGTGTGCATCCGTCACACAGCGGTTCCGCACCTGAGACATACACTAAACAAACGATGTCTGATTCGGACCTTCTCGGCGCCCTGCAGCGCTACTGGGGATACAGCTCGTTTCGCCCCATGCAAGAGCGCATTGTGCGCAGCTTGCTGGCTGGCCAGGACGTCTGTGTGATCATGCCCACCGGAGGCGGCAAGTCGCTGTGCTACCAGCTGCCGGCGCTGGTGTCGGGGAAAACTGCGATCGTGATCTCTCCCCTGATTGCCTTGATGCAGGACCAGGCGGAGCAACTGGCCCAGATGGGCATCCCGGCAGCCGTACTCAACAGCTTCCTGGCGCACGACGAACAACACCGGGTCATGCGCAAGGCCGGCCAGGGCGAGTTCCGCCTGCTCTATCTTTCCCCCGAGCGGCTGGCGCGGGCGGACACTGTGGGTTGGCTCAAGTCAGTACCGGTCGCCTTCTTCGCCATTGACGAAGCGCATTGCATCTCCGAGTGGGGACACGAGTTTCGGCCGGAGTACCGCCAGTTGAATACCCTGCGGGTGAATTTCCCCGACCGCCCGATCGCAGCCTTTACCGCCAGCGCCACGCGGCTGGTGCGGCATGACATTCTCAAGCAGCTCCAGCTCCGCAATCCGCACAAGTACATCGCCAGCTTTCATCGCCCCAATCTGCAGTACATGGTGCAGGAGTGCGAATCGCAGCACGCGCAGTCAAACCTGCTGCTGCGGATACTGCGCTTCCATGCGAAAAGCAATGTCATCGTGTACGCGCCCACCATTGCGCGAGTGGAAGAAACTGTGGACTTTCTTGAGGAGAACGGGATCGCCGCCATCGCCTATCACGGCAAGATGGAGGCGGAAGCACGCAAGCGCAACCAGGAACGCTGGATGTCGGACGAAGTGCGTGTGCTGGTAGGCACGATTGCGTTTGGCCTGGGGATCAACAAGGCCGACGTGCGCGCTGTGATCCACCTCTCGCTGCCCAAGTCCATCGAGCAGTATTACCAGGAGGCGGGCCGGGCCGGGCGCGACGGGCAACCGGCGGATTGTATCTTGCTCTGGCAGCAGCGCGACGCCGGACTGCTGGCCTACTTCATCGGAAAGATCGGTGATGCCGCCGAGAAAGAGCGGGCCTGGCAGCGCTACAACGCCATTCGGACATTCGCGGAGTCGAGCCGCTGCCGGCATCATCAGATTTGCACGCACTTCGGGGAGACGCCAAAGTGGACGTCGTGTGGGGCATGCGATGTCTGTGGGTCGGAGTCGGCGTGGTTGACGAAACCGCTTGCAGCCTCCACGCACCAGCCGAAGCCGGCGCCGATGGAACTGGTCAAACCGGCGGACGTACCAGCAGAAACCGCGAGCGTTGACCCCGAGCTCCGCGAGTTCCTGCGGGAGTGGCGACGGACGAAGGCGCGGGAGCAGGGCGTCTCGGCGTTCATCGTGATGTATGACACTTCGCTGGAGGAAGTCTGCCGGCGCCGTCCAAGCTCGCTGGAGGAACTGCGCAGCATCAGCGGATTTGGCGAGCGCAAGACCGAGACCTACGGCCGCGAACTGCTCCTTGCGCTGGAGCGCTTCCGGCAGGGCGCGCGCGCGGCTGCGGTGGCGCAGAAGAACTCCAAGCCTGCCGAGGAGACCCTGCGCCTGCTGGCGGAAGGCTACAGTCTCGCCGAGATCGCGGCCATCCGCGGTCGGCAGATCAACACCGTGATAAGCATGGTCGCCGACCTGGTGGAGAAGGGAGCGGTACGATTCCAGAGCGGCTGGGTGGACAAAGACCGGCTGCCCATGATCGAGGCCGCCTGCGCCCGTCTGGGTACCCAATGGCTCAAGCCACTCAAAGACTCCTTGCCGCCGGAGATCACGTTTGAGGAGATTCGTCTCGTGGTTGCCCGCCTGCGTCACGAGCAACAGGAGAGAACAGCATAGTGTGGGTCGCCCACTCCTGTCCGACCCTGTGCGCCCTCACAATCAGGCCCCGCTCCCCGGTCATAGTTTTCGCCCCTAGGGCGGACAAGAGTGTCAGCCCTACACGGCTTCGTGCCGGTCGGCAGGACGCCAGCGCTGCGGCGGGTTTATCCTAGTACTCCGAGGTTCTCATGAGTGTTCCTACGATTCCTGTCGAAAAATTGACCCGCGACGAGATCAACCGCAAGCAGAAGGAGTACATCTTTCCCTCAGTCACGACGTACTTCTCCGAACCGGTGCCGATGGATCATGCCTCCATGCAGCATGTGTGGGACGTGGAGGGGAAGAAGTATCTCGATTTCTTTGGTGGCATCGTCACCATCAGCGTGGGGCACTGCAATCCGCGGGTGACCTCGCGGACCAAGGCGCAGATAGACCGCATGCAGCACGTATCTACCTGTTTCCCGAATGAACCCATGGTGACGCTGGCGGAGAAGTTGGCCCAGATCACGCCGGGCACGCTCAAGAAGTCATACTTCACCAACAGCGGTACCGAAGCTGATGAAACCGCTGTGCAGATCGCCCGCATGCACACCGGCAATCTCGAGGTGGTCGCATTACGGCATGGATACAGCGGCCGCTCTTCGCTAGCGCGCGGGTTGACCGGGATGAACACCTGGCGCCGCGCCACGGTGGAGGTCGGCATCGTGCATGCCATGAATCCTTACTGCTACCGCTGCCCGCTTGGGCTGAAGTATCCCGAGTGCGAGGTCGCTTGCGTGAAGGACATCGAGAACGTGATTCAGTTCTCGACCACGGGCCGGATCGCGGCGTTCCTCGCCGAACCGATCCAGGGCGTGGGCGGTTTCATCACGCCGCCGAAAGAATATTTCAAGATGGCCTTCAGCATCGTGAAACAGTACGGCGGCGACTTTATCTCCGACGAAGTGCAGACTGGTTGGGGACGCACGGGGCATAAGTGGTTCGGCATCGAGCACTGGGAAGTGGAGCCGGACATCATTACCTCAGCCAAGGGCCTGGGAAACGGTGTCCCAGTGGGGCTGACGATTGCCACACCGGAGATTGCGGATTCCTTCCAGGGGCTGACGATTTCAACCTTCGGCGGAAATCCGGTCACCTGTGCGACCGCCAAGGCCGTGATTGAGGTCATCGAAGAAGACGATCTGCGCACCAACGCTGCCGTGGTCGGCGGCTACTTCCGCCAGAAGCTCGAGGAGTTGCAGCAGAAGCATCCTCTGATCGGCGATGTTCGTGGCATGGGCCTGATGCAGGCGCTGGAGTTGGTCGAAGACCGCAAGAGCAAGCAGCCCTCACCCAAGGGCACGAATGCAGTCATGGAAGAGGCACGCAAGCGCGGATTGCTGGTCGGCAAGGGCGGGTTCCACGGCAACGTGATCCGCATGTCTCCGCCGTTGAACATTTCCAAGGCCGATGTGGACGAGGCAATTCGGGTTCTGGACGAGAGCTTCGCGGCGGTGAAAGCGAAGTCGTAGCCGAATCACCTGCTGCGGTCGGTGAGCCTTCCCTAATGCGATTCCTCCTCCGCCGGGGCGGTATCGGGTGTGTCCAACTTTTGGGCCGCTGAGCTCGGGGACAGTTCCGGTGGGGGCTGGAACTCGCCCGGATCCTTGCCGGCGAGGGCGACTTTCATGAAATCCATCCAGATGGGCAGGGCGGCTCGGGCACCGGTCTCTTTGTTGCCGAGCGTCTTCTTTTCGTCGTAACCGATCCAAACACCCGTCGTCATCGTGGGCGAGAAGCCGATGAACCAGGCGTCGGTGAAGTCGTTGGTGGTGCCGGTCTTCCCCGCCAGGGGATATTTCATGCCGGCGGCCGCGATGGCGGTTCCGTGCTGGATTACTCCCTCGAGCATCGAGGTCATGATGCGCGCCGTGCGGGCGCTGATTACGTCCTTCACATCGGGAAAGTCTTCTTCGAGCACCCGGCCCTCGTAGTCAGTGACCTTGGTGATGTAGCGCGGAGTGATGCAGACTCCGTCGTTGGGAAATACACTGAAGGCGGTTGTCTGCTCGAACAACGTGATATCGGCAGCTCCCAGGGCAATCGGCAAATACGGCGGGATATTCGAAGTAATGCCAAAACGATGGGCGTAGTCGATCACAGTCTTGATGCCGACCTGATCGGCTAGTTTCAGCGCTGGAATGTTGCGCGATTGCGCCAGCGCGCGGCGGAGGGTGATCGTGCCTTCGAACTTTTCATCGTAATTGTGTGGGACGTACGGGGGACCGGAGGCGGTGGGAAAGCTGATGGGTGCGTCGAGAATCGTATCGTCGGGCTGGGCGCCATTGTCAATGGCAGCAGTGTACACGTAGGGCTTGAATGATGATCCAACCTGGCGCAGGGCCTGAGTGGCGCGATTGAATTTCGACTCGTTGAAATCGCGCCCGCCCACCATGGCCTTGATCTCCCCGCTGGCATTGTCGATGGCGAGCAGGGCCCCCTGTGTGCCCGAGTCCTGTTCCAGGCTGACCTTAACGGGCGCAAGTGAGAGCACCTTCACATAAACAATGTCGCCCGGTTTGAGAATCTTCTGCACCTTCTGGCGAGTCCACCCGGCATCAGCCTGCGACAGGGTGGCGGTATAGCGGCCAAACTTCACCGTCGCCGAGCTGGACGAAACCCCTGTGACCAACGCGTGCATGTATCCGTTGACCTCGGGTTCCTCATCCCAGTCGGGATGCTGGTAGTTCGCGAGCGTTACCTCGTTGGTCAGAATATTTTCCAGATGGCCACGCCAGCCGTGCCGGCGTTCGTACGCGGCCAGGCCGTCCAGCAGGACCCGGTTGGCGGTGCGCTGCAGGTCCATGTCGAGTGAGGTGTAGACGCGCAGGCCGCCCTCGTGGACCTGGTCGCTGCCGTACTTGTTCTCCAGGTAGCGGCGGATTTCCTCGACAAAGTAGGGAGCGAGCGAATTGGGATCGTGCTGCAGCTTGAGCTGGATGGGCTGATTGCGGGCCTCGGTGGCCCGGCGGGCAGTAATCTTGCCGTCCTCCAGCATGGAGTTGATCACCAGGTTGCGGCGCTTCAGGGCGCGGTCGGGGTGATTGATGGGGGAATAATAGGCGGGCGACTTGGGGAGGCCTGCAAGCAACGCGGCTTCATCCAGCGTGAGTTGCTTGGCAGGCTTGCTGAAGTAAAACTCGGAAGCCGCCTCGAACCCGTACACTCCGTGTCCGAGATAAATCTGATTGGCGTACAAGGTAAAAATCTGGGGCTTGGTAAAACGGCGCTCAATCTGGATGGCGAGCAGGGCTTCCTGGATCTTGCGGTGGAAAGAACGATCGGGCGAAAGAAACAGATTGCGCGCAAGCTGCATGGTCAGGGTGGAAGCTCCCTGGATCCTGCCGCCGGATTCAATATCGCGATAGGCCGCGCCCGCAATGCGCCAGACATTGATCCCCCAGTGGCGGTAAAAATCCTTGTCTTCAATGGAAATCAGGGCGTCGCGCAGGACCTGGGGGTAGTCGTCGTAGGAAGCGACATCACGGCGCTGCAAGGCGAAGGTGCCGATGATGCGTCCTTGATCGTCATAGAGTTCGGTGGTGGAACTGGGACGGTAGTGCTCGAGCTCCTCGACCTGTGGCAGGTCCGTCGAGTACACCAGCAAAAGCCCGGAGGTGGCGCCCACCAGCGCCGAGACCAGGACCAGCAGGCCGAACAGGACGAGCCCGACCAGCTTCCTTCCGGCCACTTCGGCCGGGGGAGTGTCTGTGTAGAGGGTGTTCATCGGGGCGTGGGTTCAGGATAGCAGGGTGGATCGCGAAGTAGCGAGCCGCGGGCAGCGAGTGCGACCGGCGCCACGGCAAAGAAAATCGCGCGCCGCTGGGCGCGCGATGAAGGCTGACGACCGACGACTAAGTGGTGTGGCTTTTTAGCACCTGGATGGCTTTCTGCAGCTGCTCGTCCTGCTGGGGAGGCTGCTTCCTGTTAGTGTCATCGGGAGGAACGCTCTCCTGATCTTCATCCGGGAGCGCGCCGTCATCATCGACGTCGGCAACCAGAATGTTCGGCGTGATGGCCGTGTCCTGGATCGCCTTGCCGCTTGGCGTGTAGTACTTCGCGACCGACAAGATGAGGGCGGAGCCGTCAGGCATTTCGATGGTTTTCTGCACAGAGCCGTCACCGAAGGTCTTGTCACCCACCACATCGCCGCGGGCATTCTCGAGAATGGCGGCGGCCACCACCTCGGCGGGGCCCGCGGTTCCCCGGTTCACGAGCACCGCGACCGGCAGGTTGGTGATGTCTTTCGCGGGATCGGCATTGAAAGCCTCGCGGGGATACTTCTGGCCTTGCAGATAGGTGATGGTCCCGTGATTGAGGAAGAGGTTCGCAGTGGCGATGCCTTCCGATTCCTCCCCTTCGGCGCAATTCCGCAGGTCCAGAATCAGCTTCCTGGCGCCAGCCTTCTGCACCGCCTTGATCTTGGCCGCGATCTCCGAGGACTTCCCCTTGTTAAAGGCGTCCACATGGACATAGGCGATGCCGTCTTCCATGATCTTGTCGGTCACCGGGGGAATATTGACGACGTCGCGGGTGATGACGATCTTCTGGGGTTCGGCGCGCCGGGCGCGGACCACCTCGACGGTCACGTTGGAGCCTGGCTGTCCGGCCAACAAATCGCGAATCTCGGCGAGCGACATCTCGCGCGAGCTCTTGCCTTCAATGGCTTCGAGGATGTCGGTGGACTCAAGCCCAGCCTTGTCTGCCGGTCCGCCGGGGATAACCGCGACTACCGCAGCATAGCCGAAGCGCTTGGAGATTGCGGCCCCGATGTCGCCCTTGGCTTCCGTCTTGTGCGACTTGTAGTCCTTGTACTCGGCAGGGCTCAGGTAGCTGGAGTTGGCGTCCAGCGACTCCAACAAACCGTGCAGCGCGCCGTCGGTGACCACGGGTATGTTGGGTTCTTCCACGTACTCGCTGCGCACCCGCGACAGCACCTCGCTGTACACCTGGAGCTGGCGGTACGCGCCATCATTGCTGGAGGCGCGTACGCCGTCCAATCCACCCACCACCATGAACACCAGAACAACGGCGGAACAAACGAGAATTGCGGCCTTAATTTTCATCGACATCGGATATGGTCTTCTCGGAAAGGAGTCCACTTCCTGAGGAAGTTGCAATCATTATATCCCGTTTGATGCCGATTGCTGCGCTCCGCAGCGACAAAATCAGGCTCTTCGGTAACCAGCTCAGCACGCTTGGGCCCCCGTATCTGGAGCTCCAATCACACTCAAAAGATAGGAGTTATGTCGTCAAGAGTCCAGGCTAGTGTGGATTGCTGGAGACCGAGTCAAGGGGTGGCAATGCCGGGGAGAGGCCGTGTGGTTGGGCGGCTTGCGTCTGCTGACCGCCGTTGATCTGGTAGCCGGGTTGTCAGCTCAGAGGGGAGAGAGTTCGTCTTCTCGATCCTCCTCTGTTGTCTTGAGGTGCCTAAACCGTCTTTCCAGAAACTGCCGGGCCAGGTCCCGCCCACCCAAGCCAAAGGCCAGAGCCAGCCCAAGCATCAAAGATCCGAACACAATTGCAAAGGCAGCCACCACCGTATGTTCGGCCAAACCGAGTTCCTCGAAGATCATGGAGGCCACCAGGATGACAATCAAGGTACGGACGGTAGAACGGATGAGGCGTGGTGAGGGCAAGTCGGCGTTGACCGCCGCCAGCAGTGCGGCCCTGGAGAAGAAGCTGGCGGCCAACAGTCCGAAAAACAGCAGAAAAAGTGCGGCAAACAACCGGGGTAGGAAACCAAAAAAACCGGCGATGTGTTCCTGCATCCCTACAATGCCCAGAACACTGATCCCCACCAGAATAAAGCCCAGCCAGGCGACCCAGAATACGAAACGGCTGAGCAGCTCGGTGGAAGAGGGCAGGGCCGCCTTCTTGAGCAGTTCGGCCGCGCCCGCATGCTCGGACAGCTTGTCGAACCGGGTGACCCGCAGGATGCCACGCAGGACAACCTTCAAGACGTAAGCGACGACCCATCCCAGCAAGATGATGATCAGCATGGCTGCCAGGCGGGGCAGGAAACGGGCAAATCCCTGGGCGATTTCATGTATGGCCCGCGTCAGTTCGCTAATGATCATGTCCCTCATATCGACCTCACTTCCTTCCATCCCACAGTTGCAGGAGGTACGGTTTGGATCGTTCAAAGGTCTGGCAGAGAGCCTCGACGGTTCTTTCCAGCTCGTCGCTGGAAGCATCGCGATTCTCCACCAGAAAGGTAAAGGCCCGGCCGCGATAGAGAGGGGCCAAGGCCTGGATGATATGGTCGCGGCTAATCGCTTCCTTCTGGTAGGAGCCGGCAAACTCGTACACCGTCCGCGCCCAGAGCTCGTCGGAATAGCGGAATTCCTCCTCCGGAAGCGCCGCTGCGCGCTGCAGCTCGGCTAGGGTAGAAGGGGAAAGCAACGACGTGAGCACCGGTTCCAGTTCGACGACTCCGCGGGTAAACATCTGATAGAGGCGCTTGCGGTTGATGCGCAGGGCTTCCAGGCTGGCATCGTGCTCGGCGCCGATCGTGGGGATGGGCTCCGACTCCCCGTTGGCGCTCCAGACCGGGTAGGTCTGCTCCAGCGACCAGAAGAGCACACCGACAGTTTGCCGCATGGCCCGCACCAGGTCTGCGTGACCGTGGTCCATGCGGGACTTAGTTCCCACAAAAGTCTGCGCCACGCGGTGACCTCCGGTAATGGCGGCAATGGTCAAGCCCATTTCCGCGCCTTCACGGCCCACGTCCTGCGCCCAGATCTCCTGCCCCAGGAACTGGCTGCCTAGCCGGCCGGAAAATGCGAATTCCGAGGGGTAGGGCTCTCTCACTCGCTTGGCGTACAACGCCCGCACCATGGGATAAACCAGGTTGCGGACCAGCATTCCATCGAACTTGTGCCGGCGGTAAACGGGGGTGACCAGATCGAAATTGTCGCGATAGACGGGGCGCAGGAGTCGTTCTAACCACTCCGGCTCGATGTTGGTGGAATCGGGCGAAACCACGGCACAGGCGCTGGCGCGCAGCAGTTCCCCGGCCGCCAGGATGGTGTGCAGGGCATTGCCGCTGGCCGGTTCCGCGGGATAGCGGGTGCTGATGCAGTGCAGGGTGCGCAAAGCGCGCAGATCGGAGACCTGCTGCAGGTCGCTGATGGAGGCCGCGCGCACCAGGTCCTGGCTGCCGTCCCGGGAGCCTCCATCGGCATTGATGATGACCGCGCGCTCGCGGGGAAAATATTTCAGCAGGCCGGCGCGGACCGCCTGTACCACCTGGCCCACAGTCTTGGCGTCATTGTAAGTGGGCACGCCGACGAGAATGTCCACCTCGCCGACGTTGATCAGCTCACGAAGAAAATCATCCGTAAGAATGCTTCCTTCGGACAAAACATCGCCTCCTTGGGACGCCCCGACTCTGGCTCAAATCCTGCGCAACCGGAACCAGTAGAACTGATACGGTCCCATGGTTAACAGATACGGCAAGTCCCCGATCCGCGGAAAAATGTTCCTGCCAAACATCTCGATCAGAATGTTCCCCTTGTAGCGGCGCAGGTCCAGTTCCACCGCCTGGGCCGAATTGGAAAGATTGTTGACCACCAGGATGGCCTCCTTCTCCAGTTGCCTGACGTAGGCCAAAACCCGGTGGTTGGCGGGATAAAGGAATTCCATAGAGCCCCGGCCAAACACCGCGGTTGATTTTCGCACCTTGATAATGCGCTTCATCCAGGACAGCAGCGAGTGATCGAAGCGCTTTTGCGACTCTACGTTGACCACCTGATAGCCGTACACCGGGTTCAGGATGAGCGGCGAGTACAGGCTTTCCGGGTCGGCGGTAGAAAAGCCTGCGTTCCAACTGCCGTCCCATTGCATGGGGGTCCGAACCCCGTTGCGATCGCCGAGATGGATATTGTCGCCCATGCCGATTTCATCGCCGTAGTAAATGATGGGGGTGCCGGGCAGAGACATCAGCATCCCGTTCATGAGTTCGATGCGGCGGCGGTCATTGCCGAGCAGCGGCGCCAACCGCCGCCGGATGCCTAGATTCAGGCGCATGCCCTTGTCTTTGGCGTACTCGTCGTACATGTAGTCCCGTTCCATGTCGGTGACCATCTCGAGCGTAAGTTCGTCATGGTTGCGCAGGAACAGGCACCACTGGCAGGTCTCGGGAATCCGGGGGGTCTGCTGCAGGATCTCGGTGATGGGTTTGCGGTCCTCCAGCTTGAGCCCCATGAACATTCTGGGCATGAGCGGAAAGTGAAACGCCATGTGGAATTCATCGCCACTGGCGAAATAGTGCTGGAGATCGGCCGGCCACTGGTTGGCCTCCGCCAGGAGCATCTTCCCGGGGAAGTGCTGCTCGAGTCGGGCGCGAAATTCTTTGAGCACGGCATGGGTTTCCGGCAGGTTCTCGCAGGAGGTGGCCTCGCGTTCGACCAGGTAAGGAACGGCGTCCAGGCGAAAGCCATCCACGCCCAATTCCATCCAGAATTTCATCACCTCCCACATGGCATCACGAACCGCAGGGTTGTCGTAGTTCAGGTCAGGCTGGTGGCTGAAAAACCGGTGCCAGTAGTACTCCTTGGAAACCGGGTCCCAGGCCCAGTTGGACATCTCAGTATCGAGAAAGATGATGCGCGCACCGCGATATCGCGTGTCGGTATCACTCCACACGTACCAATCGCGGCGGGGATTGCTGCGGGAACTGCGCGACTCCTGGAACCAGGGATGCTGGTCGGAGGTATGGTTGAGCACCATCTCGATGATGACGCGGATGCCGCGCTTGTGGGCCGCCTCGAGGAATGCCCTGAAATCATCGAGGTTGCCATAGCTGGGATGGACCGACTTGTAGTCCGAGATATCGTAACCATCGTCGCGCAAAGGCGAAGGAAAGAACGGCATCAGCCACAGCGCAGTGATGCCCAGTTCCTGCAGGTAGTCGAGCTTGTGGGCCAGGCCGCGGAAGTCACCGATGCCATCACCGTCCCCGTCATGGAAGGTGCGGACGTGGACCTGGTAGATGATGGCGTCTTTGTACCAGAGCGCATCCGGCAGTGTGGTCAAGCTGCGTCTCCTACCATGCTTCGGTCACGGCCATTGCCGGCCGTCGAAGTACATGCTCTTCGTCTTGCATCGGCCATGAGACGCAGCGGCGCGAGACTTCCGGAGTTGATCTCGGAGAACTGAAGGAAGTGCCTGCAAAACCTGTAATCTACCACACTCAGTGCCAGTCAGACGGAAGAGGACAGGTCCTGGCCGAAGGGTTGGTCAACGAACGTCGGCGAGCTGGGCGCGCAGTTTGTGGGTGGCGCGAAACAGGGTGTTCTTGATGGTGCCTTCGGTGGTATTCAGAATGCCCGCGACGGTTCGCAGCCTCATCCCGTGATAGTGCTTGAGCTCGAACACCATGCGCTCGCGGGGAGAGAGTTTGCCCATGGCCCGCTGGATGCACCTGCGCAGTTCGCGACCCACAAAATTGCGCTCCGGGCTGGCGGCTGGACGCTGATCGGGCATGCGGTCGAGTACTTCCTCTTCCTCGCCGTCGGGAGAGAGGGTCGTGGTGAGATCGCGGCTGCGCGACGACTTCTTGCGCAGGTGATCGAGACAGAGATTGGTCACGATGCGATAGATCCAGGTGTAAAAAGAGCACTCAAAGCGGAAACGGGCCAGGTTGATGTAGGCGCGTAAAAATGCCTCCTGGTAAATGTCCTGTCCGTCCTCCTGCGAACCCGTGAGATGAACGGCGAGCCGCAGGACCGCCCGGTCGTATTGGTGTACCAATTCTTCGAAAGCCGCGGCATTCCCCTGCTGGGCCTGGCGGATCAGCAGGCTGTCGTCAACTCGAGCCGTGCGAACTACCGCCGCGGTCCGGCTGGGAGGAACCAGTGGACGGTTCAGATACGCCGGCGAGCCCGGAATTTTGCTCATGTCTGACACGGTCGTTCCCATTCAGTCAGCGTCTCGATGCACTACGATCAGCGCGAAATCATCCTCGCGCGGGTGGCTTCCGGCGAAATCCTCCACGGCGCCCAGCGCGGAAAACAGGATAGCGGCAGCGCCTGAAGCGCAAGCCGTCTGTGCCGCAGCCAGCAGTCGTTCCATGCTGAAGTCTTCCCCGACGGCGTTGCGGCATTCTGTGATCCCATCCGAATAGCCGAGCAGCGTGTCCCCGGGATGGAGGATCGCCTTCCCGTTCGCGTAGGTGGCTGCGTTGAGCACGCCCAACAGAGGCCCGCCTGTACTCAAATCCTCCAATTTCCGGTTCGCCCGCAAAAGAAACGCCGGGGGATGTCCCGCGTTGCAGTAGGTGATCTCGCCGGTAGCCGGGTTCAGCCGCCCCAGGAACAAGCTGGCAAGGGGCAACCCCAGGCTGGTGCGCTGCAGGTCGCGATTGACGGCAGCCAGAGTTGCGGCGGGATCGCCATGGGAGCTGAATTGCAGGCGAACCAAACCGAGCAGGTGGGTGAACCACATGCCGGCCGGCAAGCCTTTGCCGGCGATGTCACCGATGGCAAAGATCAGGTCGCCGTCTGCTTCGAACAGGCTGGTGAAGTCGCCGGAGAGATGCCGCACGGGAAAGATCTCAGTGGCGATTTCGAACGGCCCACGACGCAACACACGCGGGCCGCAGAGCTGTCGTTGTGCCTGGGCCGCTTCGAAGAGCGCGCGCCGCAGGTCGTCGTGCTCGCCGCGGAGTTGAGCAAGCTGTTCTTCGAGCCCATGGCGGCGCGTCACTTCCGACAATGCGATCGCCTCGGAGTGGCGCGCGGACACCCCTACTCGATGCACAGCAGCTATGCGGCGCCGGGAGCTGCGGGTTTGGACAGCGTTCTCCACTTCCTTCTCCTGCGTCATCCAGAAACGAACTTGTAACCGGTGCCATGCACGGTCAGGATGAAACGCGGTTCCTCGGGCTTGGGCTCCAGCTTCTGCCGCAAGCGGACGATGTGGGCATCCACCGTGCGCGTGGTCGGGAACCGGTCATAGCCCCAGACATCTTCCAGCAAGCGGTCGCGGCTCAGAGTCTCCCCGGGGTGACACAAGAAGTACTTAAGCAGTTCGAATTCCTTAGAAGAGAAATCCACTGCCTTCCCGCGCTTCGATACCTGGCAGCTGCGGAGGTTGACCTCGACGTCGCCGAAGGAGACGCGCTCCTGCTCCTTGGGAACGGGACGCGCGCGGCGCAGCACCGCCTTCACCCGGGCCAGCAGTTCGCGAATGGAAAACGGCTTGGTGACATAGTCATCCGCGCCCAACTCCAGGCCGACGACCTTGTCCACTTCCTGGCCGCGCGCGGTGAGCATGATGATGGGAACCGAAGGCCGTTTCGCCTTCAGCTGCTTGCAGACGTCCAGGCCGCTCATGCGGGGCATCATGACGTCGAGCACTACGAGATCGGGGGATTCGCTCAGGGCGCGTTCCAGGCCGGCCACGCCGTCGGGGGCGGTGATGACCTCGTAGCCTTCGTATTCGAAGTTGTCGCGCAACCCGGCGACCATGTTGGGCTCGTCTTCGACGATGAGAATCTTGGCCATGCTTGCCGTCTCCCCAACTGCCAAACCTGGTTTGACACTTCAAGACGCAGCACGCTGCGTCTCCACTGCCTATGCGGGTACGACTGGCTCTGCCGTCCGCACCGGCAGGGCGATCACAAACTTGCTGCCCCTTCCCGGGGCGCTGTCCACTGACAATTCGCCGCCATGCGCCTCCACGATGTGGCGCACCAGCGCCAGCCCCAGCCCGCTGCCCTTGGTGTTGTGCACCAGGGGATCGCCGACGCGATAAAACTTCTCGAAAATCTTGTGCTGCTCCTGGGGTGGAATGCCGATGCCATGGTCCACCACTTCCAGCTTCACCGATCCGTTATCGCGATACAGATTCACGCCGATGTACTTCCGGTCCTGTGAGTATTTGAGGGCGTTGTTGACCAGGTTGAGCAGCGAGCGGGCCAGGGCTTCGCGGTCCACGCGCATCGGCGGCACGGGATCGATCTTTTCTTCAAAGGTGAAGCCGTGCTGCTCGATCTGATAGCGGTAGGACTCGAGCGTGTTGTGCACCAGCTCGCGCAAGTCAGTTTCGCGAAATTCATATTCCTTGCGGCCGGCTTCGATCCGCGAAAAGTCTAGGATGTTGTTGATCAGCGCCGTCAGCCGCTCGCTCTCTTTGCGGATGATCTGGTAGTACTCCTGGTATTTCTCCGGGCTGGTGAGGCGGCCCATCTCCAGAGTTTCGGCATAGAGCCGAATCAGCGAGAGCGGCGTGCGCAGCTCATGCGAGACGTTGGAGACGAAGTCGGACTTGAGCTTGGCCAGGGCCATCTCCTTGCTCACGTTGTGGTAGGTGAGGAAGATCCCGCCGGTGAGCAACAAAGACAGCACCCCCAGAATCAGGAAGGCGGAACGCACAATGTGTTGCCCAATCGCCTCGAGCGTGGTCCCGTGCAGCTTGATGGCCAGGGTCAGGCCGGGGAACGCGCCTTCCATGTTTTTCTCCACCTCCGGGGTGCCACCGTCCCACCCGGCGGAGGCCGCCAGAGGAGTGGATTCGTTCCTGGGATGCAGCATCAGAACGGCGTGATTTGGGTCATTTTGCGATTCGGCCACATTGCGGCTCAGCACCGTCTCCAGCATCTCCGGGAAAAACTTGTCGCGCAGGTACTCGGCATCAAAGACCATGCCGGCAATTGCCGGTTTGTCTCCCGATCCGTCCTTCTTGAGAAACATGAACGCCGACTGGTAAACGTGCTTGTCACCACGGGGAGCCCAAGTCGCAAAGGCGTAGTATGGAGTCCCTTTCTTCTCCATCTTGGCGATGTCCATACTTATGCCGGTGAACTCGATCTTCAGCCAGCCGGCATCCATCTTGTTCAGGTAATCGGCCTCCTTGCGGAAATCCGGATCGTCCAGTCGGCTGGGCTGGGAGCGAAACACCAGCCCCTTGTCGGGTGTGTAGACAAAGACGTGGGCGATATAAGGATGCGAAGCCAGGATGCGGTCCAGGGTCTCCGAGCAGGCCTCGCCCGGCGCGGGCATCACGTAGCGGACATCGTCGGCCAGGTCGAAGGCTTTCTGGTTGATCTGCTTTTCGGAGATGGCCAGCACCTGGCTGAAATCGCGCTGGATGGCGGCTTCCACCGCGCGGTCGCGTTGGATGGACTTCAGATGCAGGGCGCCGAGGATCACCAGGGCGGCGGCGGGCAGCGCCACGGCGAGCTCCAACGTCAATAGCAACCGCCTACGCGCATTGGGACGCCGCTTGGGTTTCATCGTTGTCTCCTGATCCGGGTTTGCCTGGATCAGCCCGGCACAAAACATAGTTCAATGAGACAGGGCATGTGTCAATTGGGGGTAAAAGGATGTAAAAAGTTGTGAACGGGTTGACATGGCCGGTGCCCGGTTGCCGTGGGAGTCTAGCGAGAGGTTGGGGCCGGAGATCAGGCGGGCTAGGGTAGTTTGAAGTCGACGGTAATGTAGGTCTGGGCTTCCACCGCCCGGCCGTTCAAGAGATAGGGCTTGTAGCGCCACTGCTTGACCGCCTGATAGGCTGCCTGCCCTAGGACGAAATAACCCCGAACCAGCTTCAGGTCGCGGACCGTCCCGTCTTTGGCGATCCAGGCCTCCAGGACCACCGGCCCATGCAACCCCGACCGCAACGCCTGCTCTGGGTAGATGGGCTGCACTTTCTGCACTAGCAGCTTTTGAGAAACATCTTCAGGAAGACTCACAGGCTCGAGGGTGCTTAAGAGGCTTGGACCGAAGGCCGCATTCACCGCGCGCACGCTGGCAATCTGCACTGGAGTTCTCAAGCTATCGGGAATATCTGTGCTGTTGGCGGAGGGCTGACTCAATCCGGATACCCCTTCCGGCTTGACTTGCAGAGGCTCCTGGCTGGGTGGCTTCGTGGCAGCGGTGCTGGGATGGGCCGCAACAGGGGTAACGCGAATGCGAGGATGCGGGCCGGTTCTGGCGCCGGGGGGTGCCGGACCCATATCCTGGGCGATTTCCTCATCGGCGGCAGGTTCGCGGTTGTTCGAAGGACGCAACCAGTCGTGGGTCTTCTCCAGAGCTTGCTGATAGAACTTGGTAACCGAGCCGGCCTCGATGCGCTGCCCGTCGCTAACCGCGTAACCCACCGAAAACGCGGCTACGCCACAGGCGATCGCCAGCAGAGACGCCCGGCGCCCGCTATGGGCCTTGGGTTGGGGCTTCGGTTGGGCCTTCGCCGATCTTGACCGGTGTGGCCACATCGCAATGCCCCAGCCGGAACGGCGACGGCTGCGCACGGGAGAGGGGCCGAGGCTTTCAGCCAGGCTGACGGGTTCGTTCGGGCTCGCGGCCGAATCCTGGTCGTACATCCATGCCGGGTGGGACTCGATTCTTGCCGGCAGGGCCTTGCTCTGAGAGGTGTTATTGAACTTGGGCAGCCAGGTCCTCAGGCAGCGCAGAAATTCGTCGCAGTTCAGCAGGGCATACTTGACCTTCTCGGGGGAGATGGGCCGAAGTATCGCCAGGTCAGCGCCGATCAGCCGGGCCGCGGAGGCGGCTTCTTCGTGGTTTACGACGGCGACGGTAAAGGCGGCGCTGTTGGACTTTAGTTCGCGTGAGGTTTTGAGCAGGAAGCTGGCTTCGACGCCGTCGTTCCAGTCGGCGACGATGATCTCAAAGCTCCGGCTGGTGAGGCGTTCGACCGCGGCGAAGATTTCGCGACAGTGCTCGACTTCAAACTCAAGCTCTTGGAGGGCTTGGGCCAGAGGGCGCGATGCCTCCTCGTTGGAGGAGAACAAGAGAGACAACGGCGACATAGATATGAGGTTAGTGTGCCCAAAATGGGCCAGCAAGTTACCGAACGGCAAGCCTGGCGCGGCTTTTGGCCGGGTAACCGGCAGCCGGTTACTTGTCCGGTTGGACAAACAGGGGTAACTATCTTTGGTTTCTCCGCCGCCCCACCTGATGCGCGGCAACCATTGCCTGGCCCAGGCTCAGCCCGCCGTCCCCGGCGGGAACGGCGCTGTGAGTGAACACCTCGAATCCGCGGGCGCGCAGCCGCGCTTCCAGACGGTCGGACAAGTAGACGTTCTGGAACGTGCCCCCGCTCAAGCAGACGCGGTTCAGCCCGAATTGCTTTCGCAGGAGCTCCGCAAGCTGGGAGAATCCCTCGACCAGGCCGTCGTGAAAGCGCCGGCTGATGCTTCCAATGGGAACGTTGCTGCTCAGGTCTGCGAGCAACGCCTCGAACAGCGGGCGCGTACCGATAACCCAGCGCTCGCCTTGGGGAAGCAACGCAAGGGGGTAGGCTGTGTTCTCCCTTGACGGAGTAATCGCCATCTCCAGTTCGATAGCCGCCTGTGCCTCATAGTTGACCTCCTGCCGGATTCCGGCCAGGGCGGCCACGGCATCAAACAGCCGTCCGCAACTCGAGGTCGGTGGCGAGTTCACTTTGCGCTCGATGATCTGCAGGAGGATTTCGGCCTTCTGCCGGTCCAGGTGGCGGGTGAACGGTATCGGCAGATCGAGAAAGTCACGCCCGAAGTGATGTGCCAGGTAGCTGACTGCAATGCGCCAAGGTTCGCGGATGGCGGCTGCGCCGCCGGGGAGCGCAACGTATTCCAAATGCGCAGCCCGCTCGAAGTTTTCATAATCCGCGATCAGCACCTCCCCGCCCCAGATGCAGCCATCGGTGCCATAACCGGCTCCGTCCAACGCAAAGCCGAGCACCCGCTCTTCGAGATGATTCTCTGCCATGCAGCTTGCGATGTGAGCATGATGATGCTGCACGCCGACCCATCGCGTCCCCTTCTGTTGCAGCGCCCATCGGGTGGAGAAATAGTCGGGGTGGAGATCGTAGGCGATGGCCTCGGGGTGGATTTCAAGAATCCTTTCCAGATGGTCAACTGCTTCGGCAAAGAAATTGTAGCTTTCGATGTTCTCCAGGTCTCCAATGTGCTGGCTCAGGAAGGCGTGCTTGCCTTTGGTAAGACAGATGGTGTTCTTCAGTTCACCGCCGACCGCCAGCACGGGCGGCTGTTCTTCTTTCAGGAACACCGGCACCGGCACAAAACCGCGGGAGCGCCGCAACTGGCGCGTTTTTCCGCTTGAAGCCCGGACCACAGAATCGTCGCAACGCAGAAGAACTTCGCGGTTGTGGACCAAGAAGTAGTCGACGAGGCCGCGCAGGCGGCTGGTGGCTTCCTGGTTATCAATCGCGATCGGCTCCTCGCTCAGGTTGCCGCTGGTCATGACCAGTGCGGTGAAGCCGCCTTCCGCCATCAGCAGGTGATGCAGCGGCGTATAGGGCAGGAAAACTCCCAGATAGCGGTTGAAAGGTGCCACCTGTGCGGCGACAGGGCTGGGCTTTTTCCAGGGAAGGAGAACAATGGGCCGCTGCACGGATTCCAGGGCGGCATGACCGGCGTCGTCCACTCGGCAGAGTTCCTGCACCATGGCGAGGCTTGGCACCATGATGGCGAACGGTTTCTCCACCCGCCGCTTGCGTTCCCGCAGCAAGGCCACAGCGGCGGGATTGGTCGCGTCCGCCGCCAGATGGAATCCGCCCAGTCCTTTGACCGCGATGACCAGGCCGGCATGCAGGCCCTCGATGGCTTCCGCGATGGCGTCACGGCACACGATGCGTTGCCCGGCCCTGTCCCAGAGCTCCACGTGCGGGCCGCACTTCCAACAGGCGTTGGGCTGGGCATGGAAGCGGCGATTCAGCGGATCGTCGTATTCCGCCTGGCATGCGGGACACATGGTGAACACCGCCATCGACGTCCTCGGCCGGTCGTAGGGGATTTCGCGCGTGATGGTGAATCGCGGTCCACAGTTGGTGCAGTTGATGAACGGGTAGCGGTGGCGGCGGTCGGAAGGGTCGAACAGCTCCCGCAGGCAGTCAGGACAAATGGCCACGTCGGGAGAGATCAGCGTACGGACCTCTTTTCCGCTGCGGCTGCCCAGAATCCGGAATTCGCGGTCGCGGTGGCAGGGCACTTCCCGCACGGCGACATTGGTGATGCGCGCCAGGGGGGGCGCTTCCCTTTCCAGGCGTGCTACAAAGTCTTCCACCGTCTCTGCCGGGCCTTCGACTTCGATGGAAACACCGGCCGGCGTATTGCGGATGGCCCCGACAAGATGGTTCCCGGTGGCGAGCCGGTACACGTAGGGCCGGAAGCCGACTCCCTGCACGATGCCCGACACCTCGATCAGCCGGCGAACTTCCATGCTGCACCTAGGTCACGGCTTCAGTTTCTACGGGCCTGATTGCCCTGCGGCGACGGTTCAACCAGTTGAGCCAATCGTGCAGGCCGTTGCCCGTGAGGCAAGACACCTTCAGGACCTCCATGCCGGGATGGACGCGACGGGCGTTCTCCACGGCAACGTGCATGTCGAATGGAACATACGGCAGCAGATCGATCTTGTTCAGAATGAGCAATTCCGATTTCAGAAAGATGGCCGGATACTTCACTGGTTTGTCTTCCCCTTCGGTGACGCTCAGCACGACGATTTTGGCCGCCTCACCCAGGTCATAGCTCGAGGGGCACACCAGGTTGCCGACGTTTTCGATGAACAGGAGGTCGATATTGGAGACAGGCCAGTCCGCCAGGTGGCGTTCGACCATGCGCGCGTCCAAATGACAGGTGCCACCGGTGGTGATTTGCTTTACCGGGAAGCCGAAGCGTTTCAGCCGGGCTGCGTCGTTGTCGGTCTGGATGTCACCCGTAAGTACGGCCACGCGCTGGCTGCGCGGCAAGCTTTCCAGGGTGCACTCCAGCAGGCTGGTCTTGCCGGAACCGGGCGAGCTGATCAGGTTGAGGCAGAGAACCCCCTCTTTCTGGAAGCGCTTCCGTAACTCTGCCGCGATGCGGTCGTTTTCACTGAGTACTTTTTGCTCCAGCGGCACACGGTTCATAGTCCTCCACCTCCAGGTAAGCCAGATCCAGCTCCTGCCCGCCGATGCACTCGGTTTTTATGCCGGCGCATTGCGGACACTGGGTTTCGTAGTTGCGCACGACAAACTCATGGCCGCAACTCAGACACCGGAAGCGGAACGGGCAGATTTCAATCTCCAATTCGAGAGGCTGCATCTCGCTGTCGCGAGTAATGACCTCGAAGCAAAAACGCAAAGCTTCCGGATCGACTGCCGTCAGTTCGCCAATGCGTACGCCCACTTTTCGAGGGCTCCTGCCCGGATACTTTTGCGCTTCACGGCGCGCGGCCGCCAACACCTCGCAGGCAATCCCCATTTCGTGCATCGCTCCCTCAGCAAATCCTGGGCAGTTGGTCGCCGGCCAGCATGTCTACGATGCGCATTGTTCCGAGCGTTGTGCGCATGGTGACCAGCCCGGGATTGTCGTACTTGACGGTGCCGATCATTTGCGATTCCTGCCCGAGCGGGTGCCCACGCATGGCCCGCAGCAATTCATCTGCGGCGTCCGGCGCCACAATCGCGATCAGCTTGCCTTCGTTGGCCACATAGAGGGGATCAAGTCCCAGCAGCTCGCATGCGCCCTTCACTTCTTCGCGTACTGGAATGGCGCGTTCCTCCAGTTCAATTCCCACGCGCGACTGGCCCGCGATCTCATTCAGCGCGCTGGATAGCCCGCCGCGGGTGGGATCGCGCATGCAGCGGATTTCGCCGGTGACCTTCAGCATGTCGGCGACCAGGGTGTGCAACGCGGCGCTGTCGCTCGCGATGGTGGTTTCAAACTCCAACCCCTCGCGCTGCGCCAGAATGGCGATGCCGTGGTCGCCGATGGAACCACTGAGCAAAACCTTGTCTCCCGGCCGCGCGTGATCGGCAGAGAGATTGAGACCGTCGGGCACCACTCCGATGCCCGTAGTATTGATGAATAACCCGTCGCCTTTGCCCTTCTCGACAACCTTGGTGTCCCCGGTGACCACCTGCACCCCTGCCTGGGCAGCGGCATGTTGCATGGAATTCACCACACGCCGCAGGTCGTCCATGGAGAGCCCTTCTTCCAAAATGAAAGCGGCGCTCAGAAAAAGAGGGGTGGCGCCGCCCACGGCCAGGTCGTTGATGGTCCCATGGACAGCAAGGGAGCCGATATCGCCGCCGGGAAAAAAGAGCGGCTTGACCACGAAGGAGTCTGTGGTCAGCGCCAGGCGGAGCCCGTTGATGTTCACCACCGCCTGATCGTTCAACTGCGCCAGCACAGGATTTTGCAAGACGGGCAGGAAAACTTCGCGGATCACTTCGGCGCTGAGCTTGCCGCCGCTGCCGTGACCGAGCAGAACCTTGTCCTGGGCGGGCAGCGGCGTTGGGCAAGTCAAGTCGGCAATCGTCTTCACCGGCACGGTTGCTCCTGACCCGCAACCGCGTGACGGCGGTAGCGGTAGTATGCGGCGCAGGCGCCTTCCGACGAAACCATGGGCGCGCCCAGCGGGTTCTCCGGAGTGCAGCGCATTCCGAACGCGGCGCAGTCGCTCGGCCGCTTGCGGCCCTGCAGCACCTGGGCGCTGATGCACTCGGCAGGTTCGTCGGCGCTGAACTGGCCAAGGTCGAACACCCGGTCCGCATCGTGAGCGGCGTATTCTTCACGCAGACGCAGACCACTGCGCGGGATCATGCCGATGCCGCGCCACTTCTGATCGGCAATCTCGAATACCTCCTGCATGATTCTCTGGGCTGGGAAATTTCCCTTGTAGCTCACCGAGCGCGCGTATTGGTTTTCCAGCCTGGCTTGCCCCATTTCCAGTTGCGTGACCAGCATGAGGACGGCTTCCAGCAGGTCCACAGGTTCGAAGCCACCCACCACAATGGGCACGTGAAAATCACGCACCAGGGCCTGGTACTCTCCGCATCCCATGACGGTGCAGACATGTCCGGGCGCGATAAAGCCCTGCACGCGGTTTTCGGGGGAGACCATGAGCGCGCGAATGGCGGGCGGCACCAGCACGTGCGAAATCAACACGGAGAAGTTTGCCAGGCCTTCGCGCTGGGCCTGCCACACCGCCATGGCGTTGGCGGGGGCCGTGGTCTCAAAGCCAATAGCCAGGAACACCACCTTGCGATCGGGGTGGGCGCGAGCGATCTTCACCGCCTCGGTTGGCGAGTAGGCGATGCGCACATCTCCACCCTGCGCTCGGGCGCGAAACAGGTCGGAACGTGAGCCGGGGACACGTAGCATGTCGCCGTAGGAAACCAGGATCACATCAGGGCGAGACGCGAGCTCGATGGCCTTGTCGATGATCTCGAGTGGGGTGACGCACACCGGGCATCCCGGACCATGCACCAGTTCGAGACTGCGGGGCAGAAGCTCGTCGAGACCGTAGCGCATGATGGTGTGGGTCTGGCCGCCGCAGATTTCCATCAACACCCAGGGGCGGGTGACGCGCCCTGCGATCTCGGCGGCCAGGGCCCGGGCCACCCGCTGGTCACGATACTCGTCGATATACTTCATGGCGCAGTCCGAGGCGGCAGGGGGAGCATTTTCGCCGCCAAAAGCGGCATTTCCCCCCCACCCTCGTCACCTGAGCACACTCTAGTTCGGGGCGCACCATCTATCGGTGATGTGTGTCACAACCACCCGTGACCTTGGGCACGATCCCTGCCTGCGGCGGTAGTAGAATTGCGACAACACGGAAGGTTGCGTACCTATGCTGTTGCTGGCCATGATCTTCGCTGCGGGCGTCCTGCACGGTCTGGGGCCCGACCACCTGGCCGCCATCACCGCCTTCGGCGCCATCGCGGGCAACAGCTTTCGGCGAGTGGCGTTCTTCTCCGTGCGCTTCGCCGGCGGACATGCGGCCGTGATTGGCGCGGCCGCCTTGCTGGCCCACTTTGGCCGGATGGCCCTGCCTGTTCGCTGGGAACGCGGATTTGACCTGGTGGCGGGGGCGCTTTTGATCGTGACCGGACTGGCGCTGGGCCTGGGCTTGATCACCGGGCGTCTCTCGATCCACTCCCACGGGCATCACCACGGGCCGGGGGAACACAGCCACCTTCACGCGCACTTCGGCAGCCCGGCTGAACACCAACACAAACATGGACGTTTGGCCTTTTTGCTGGGAGGTCTGTTCGCCATGGGCGGCGCTCGCAGCCTGCTGTTGATTGTGCCCGTGGCGCTGGCCGACACGTTTGCCGTGTCCCTGCTCCGCATCACGGCTTTCACGCTTGGGATCGTGGCCTCCATGACCGCCTACGGCTTCGTCGCCGGAGGATTCCTGACGCGCGCCAACCAGGACCGCGGCAATGCACTCCGACAGCAGCTCGTCTTTCGTCTGACCACCGCTGGCGTGGCCTTGTTCTGCGTCGTGGCAGGACTGATTACTCTTTCCGAACGCCTGCACTCCTGATGGGCATGCGGCTGAACGAGGTAGTCCCATGAGTGACCCCAATCCCATCCAATTTCCGGAGTCCTCCCGGCTGGCGGAACTCACTTTGCAAGGCTGCGAAGCCGCCCGGCTGGCGGCACGGGCCGTGGCGGATGGCATTCTTTCGGGACCCGGCGCCTGGCGCGAGCAGGTTCGCAAGCACGAAGAGGAACTGGACACGCTCGACCGCCAGATCAACGAGCAAGTGACTGCCGCCATCGCAGGCGTGTCGGAGACGGAGGCGCGCGAATTGCTGGCCTGTCTCAAGTCCATCATCGAACTGGAGCGCATTGGCGACCTGCTGCTCAATGTGGCCAACCGCCTGGAAACGGTCGCTCCGCGATTACAGGAGCAGGACCGCCGGGATTTGTCGCGTATGGCGGCCATCGTTGCCGGGATGCTGAATTATGTGGCCGAAGCCTTCTCGTCACGCGACGTGAGGCGCGCGATCGAGGTCCTGAAGGCAGACGCTGAACTCGATCGGCTGCGGAACATGGTGTTTGTCCGGCATATCGAGAACCCGCACAGCGAGCCACGCCAGGAAAGTTTTCACTTGGTATTCATCGGCCAAGGTCTGGAACGGGCCGGTGACCACGCCAAGAATCTGGCCGAAGAGATCTGCCACCTGGTCAGCGGCCGGAGCGTGCGCCACATCCTGCGGGAATACGATCGCCCGGTGGAGCAGGTGTATTTGGAAAGGATGCGGCGGGGTGGGAAATAGGCTCTAGGCTCTGGGCTCTAGGGTATCAGTGTGATTTCGGTCACAGAATCGTACCGCCTGTCTTGGGTCCCCAAAAGGCCTAGGGCCCAGAGCCTAAAGCCTGATTTGCTCCTCCAGCGCCCCCATCTCTTCCAGCAACTTGTAGGTGCGCTCGGCCTCTTCTGTATCGACTCGACTGATGGCGAAGCCGACGTGGACCATGACGTAGTCCCCTACCACCGCCTCGGGTACAAAGTCCAAGCGCACTTGCCGCACAATCCCGCCGAACTGCACGCGTGCGACACGCACACCCTCAAGGTCGTTGATGTTCAGGACCTTACCGGGGATTGCCAGGCACATGTCTCATTCTCTGCTCGAATCTTAGCCCGCAAGCCATTCCCAAGGCTGTGACCCCCGACACAGGAGGTCATGGGCAGCGATCACAGCAGAAAAAGCGCAAGTTGGACGCCGGCTCTACTGCGCGTCGTGGAAGATAAGCCCCAGGGTGAAGCGCTTGCCGGAGCGAAGGGGGCTGACTCCGTGCTTCAGGTTGGCTTTGTAGATGCCGCGTGTGCCGCGGACCGCGCGGTAGCGGGTGGGAAAGAGCACGGCCTGTCCCTGCTGCGCGGTGATGACCATGACCCGCGATTGCATGCGCGGCCGTTGCTCGACGAGCACGAATTCGCCGCCGGAATAGTCCGTCCCAGGCCTGCTGAGGAAGAAAGTGAGCTGAAAAGGAAACGCGACCGCACCGTAGATGTCCTGATGCAGGCAGTTGAAATCGCCGGTCTCGTACTTCAGGATAAGTGGCGTGGGCTTGTCCTGGCCGGCATCCTGGCAGACAGCGAGGAAATCAGCATGCTTCTCGGGAAAAACGCCGCCCCCAATTGCGGCCGCCCACTGGTTCGCGACCGGCGCCAGGCGAGGATAAAACTGTTCCCGCAAATCCTTCACCAGAGCGGGAAGAGGATACTTGAAGTATTTGTATTCGCCCTGTCCGAACCCGAAGCGCGCCATAACGACATGGCTGCGGAAGAGGGGGCCCCGGTCGTAGGCTTCGATCAGATGCTTGCATTCCTCCGGCCCCAACATCGGCGGGAGCAGGGCGTACCCATCGCGCCATAAGCTTTCGCTAATCGTGTCCCAGTCGAGCGCTTGCACCCGGTGCTGGATTGATGCTGTCGAGTCGAGCGAACGCACATCGGTACATTACGCGACCTTGAGGCGCAGCATCCATCCGATTCTTGCCTTCAAAACGCCCCTGACGGTGCGCGGCCAGGCCTGGTTGACCCTTTAACTTAGCGGTATTAAGTTCGTTTGTTGGCTCTGCTCGTCACCTCTGGGCGGACGCACGCCGCCCGGTAACCGTGCCACCGCGATGAACCTGAAGAATGTTCTTCACCAAGCATTCGTGACTTTGCAGCGCAACTGGATTCGCAGTGGGCTGACCATTCTGGGTATTGCGGTCGGGGTAGGAGCGTTCATCTGTGTGGTGGCGATTGGTAACGCGGGAAGCAGCCGGATCGAGGACCAGCTTCAGAGCCTGGGCGACAACTTCATCTGGGTAGAGGCGGGCAGCCGCATCCGCGGCGGCATGCGCGCGGGATCGCGCGGCACCAGGTCGCTGGTGCTGAGCGATGCCGAGGCGATTGTCCAGCAGGTTCCGCTTATCCGCCGCATGTGCCCCAATGTGGACGGCCACATTCAGGTAGTGTACGGAGGGGAAAACTGGGCGACCATGTACCGCGGGGTCACCCCCGAGTTTCTGCATATTCGCCGGTGGGAAGTTCGTTCGGGCTCATTCTTCACCGCGGCGGACGTGGAAGCTGACGCGCCGCTGTGCGTGCTCGGACAAACGGTGGTGGACAACCTCTTCGGCATCGAGGACCCGATCGGCAAGACGGTGAGGGTGCAGAGCCTGCCCTGCAAAGTGATCGGAGTACTGCAGCGCAAAGGCTTCTCGGCGACCGGACAGGACCAGGACGACTTCATCGTCATGCCGTTTACCACGGTGCAGAAGAGGCTGACCGGAAAATTCTGGCTCGACGATATCTTCTTTTCGGCAGCCTCGCGGGAGGGGATGCCCGAAGCCACCAGGCAGATCGTAAGCCTTTTGCGGGAACGTCACCATCTCAATGTCACCGAAGATGATGATTTCAACGTCCGCCGGCCGGAAGACGTGGTGCAGGCCCAGCTGGAGACCAGCCGGATCATGACCGCATTGATGGCCAGTGTAGCGTCCTTGTCCTTGTTAGTAGGCGGAATCGGAATCATGAACATCATGCTGGTCTCGGTCACGCAGCGCACGCGGGAAATTGGCGTCCGGCTGGCCGTGGGCGCCACTGAGTGGGACGTTCAGATGCAATTCTTGAGCGAGGCGGTCGCACTCAGTCTTCTGGGCGGGATTTTTGGGCTGCTCACCGGCATCGGGTCGTCGTACGCGGTGGAAAGTTTGTTTCAGTTTCCGACCAAACTCACGTTAGAGGTGTTTGCCATTGGCGGCCTGTTCTCGGCAGGCGTGGGAATTTTGTTCGGCTACTATCCAGCGCGAAAGGCCTCCCAACTCGATCCCATCCAAGGCCTGCGCTACGAATAGCTGCCGGCGCGCCCATCGCTAGATCCACAAACTGGCGTGCTATCATCAGATTACGGCGCTGTGGCGGTGTAGCTCAGGTGGTTAGAGCGACGGTCTCATAATCCGTAGGTCGTTGGTTCGAGTCCAACCGCCGCCACCAATCTTTACGCAGACCCCTCCCATTTCCCGGAATTCCGCCAGCACCTAAGGTTTCGCCGCGGTAAGCAGTCTCGGCGGCCAATCGATCAACTGGGCA
>DATKLE010000156.1:0-6446 GCA_035542575.1 Terriglobales bacterium
ATCAGTTCGGTGTGAGCCGCGACACTGTCGAACAATTATCCGAGCAGACCAAAGCGGGCATAGCGCGTCTGCGAGCGAAGCAACAAAACGCTGCTTGCGAGTAGGCACTTTTTAGAGTGTAACTGTTGATAAATCGCGTTAGTACAAGCGTGCGCTTTTCGTTCGCCTCCGCCCACGCGCGCGGATCGGCTCGCCCCCACAAACAACGCGCCCGCCAAGTGCACGCGCTGCCCGCACCCCGCCCGCCCCAACCTCCCCCCGGAAACGCGCGCGGATCGCCCGCGCTCGCGCACACACGCGCCCGCTCAGCACAGTATCGCGCCGGAAATGTGCAACGTCATCGCAAACCCGCATAAATGGCTGGTCTCAGGTGTAGCAAATTCCCCTCAGTGCGTATAACCCCCCCGATCAGGTTGACTTGTCTCCAGTCGCGACCTAACATCCGCTCCATCAGCCGGTGGGGACTACGCCGTGATCGGCCAGACCATCTCGCATTACCGCATCGTCGAGAAGCTGGGCGGCGGTGGGATGGGTGTGGTGTACAAGGCTGAGGATACGGAACTCGGTCGGTTTGTCGCTCTCAAGTTCCTCCCCGCTGACGTTGCGCAGGACCCGAGTGCTCTTGAACGCTTCCGGCGCGAGGCGCGTGCCGCGTCGGCTCTGAATCATCCGAACATCTGCACCATCTACGAGATCGGTCAGCACCAAGGTCAGCCCTTCATCGTGATGGAATTCCTAGACGGTACCACGTTGAAGCACCGCATCACCGGTCGGCCGCTGGACGCGGAAAGCTTACTGGAAATTAGCATCCAGATCGCCGATGCCTTGGACGCAGCGCACACCAAAGGCATCGTCCATCGCGACATCAAGCCCGCTAACATTTTTGTCACGGAACGCGGGCAAGTAAAGGTGCTGGATTTCGGGCTGGCGAAGGTGACCGCCGGGAAATCCCAGGCAGCCGGCGCCGACGCCGCCACCGTAGCGAGCGAGCACCTCACCAGTCCCGGGAGCACCATGGGGACAGTGGCTTACATGTCGCCGGAGCAGGTCAAAGGTAAGGAACTCGACCATCGGACCGACCTGTTCTCCTTCGGCGTGGTCTTATACGAGATGGCCACGGGCACGCTGCCGTTTCGCGGCGACACTTCGGGGGTCATCTTCCACGCCATCCTGGAGCGCACGCCGACGCCGCCTCTTCGCGCCAATCCCGACCTGCCTCTGAAGCTGGAAGAGATCATCAAGAAGGCGCTGGAGAAGGACCGCGACCTGCGGTATCAGCATGCTGCAGATATGAGAGCCGACTTAAGGCGGTTGAAGCGCGACTCTGAGTCCGGCCGCGCCATGATTCTCGATCTGCCGCCGAAACCAACACACCGGCGAATTCTGGCGCTCATTGCGGCAGTCTTGGTGATCGGCACGGCGGTGGGCGGACTGGTGCTCTATCACGCAAGGCGAACTGCGCAATCTGAGTCAGTGCCGGTGCCGGCGTCGCAACCAGCACCGCCCTCGGTACGAACCTTGGCAGTCTTGCCGTTCCACGATCTTTCCCGCCAAAGTGACGGGGAAGCGTGGGGCATCGGCATAGCCGACGCCATTATCAGCCGGCTGGCCACGCTGCAGAATCTCTCCGTCCGCCCCACGAATTCGGTCTTGAAATATGCCAAGGGCGCCGAAGACCCAGCACAAGCGGCGCGCGAACTCGAGGTGAACTCGGTGCTGGCGGGAACGTATCAGCGCGTCGGCGGCGTTATGCGGGTTTCGGTGCAGTTGATTGATCACGGCACCACCCGCTGGGCCAGCCGCTATGACCTGCAAAGCCGCGACTTGCTGCGCTTTGAGGATGACGTGGCCCAGAAGGTGGTGGATGGCTTGAGCGTGCAGCTTTCCGGCGCGGAGCAGCAATCGCTGCAGGCTCCCACCACGAACTCTCCCGAAGCCTATAACTTGTTGGTACAAGCGCGGGCCTACTGGGCCGACTACTTTGTGAACTCCCAGCGGGAGCCTCTGCAGAATATGGCACGCATGGCCCAGCGTGCTATTGAGAAGGACCCCATGTTTGTTGATGCGTACGCGCTTCTCGCACAGTCGTATATAGTGCAGGCGATAAATTTCCAGGAAAACGGCGCACGCAACCTTGCCTTGGCCGAGGAGGCTGCCGACAAGGCAGTAGCTTTGAACCCAAAATCGTTCGAGGCGACCCTAGCTCTCGGAACGGTGTATGCCGAGAAGGGGATGAATGCAGATTCCATCCGGATTCTGCGCCAAGCTGTAACTCTGGGCCCCAATTCGGCGATCGCTTGGGGAACCCTGGGCTACATTTATCACTATGCCGGGTTGACCGACCTAGCGGAACTAGCCTGGCGACGCAGGCGTGACCTGGACCCCAGTCCCCCGCAGCCCTACTGGATGCACGGCCGAATGCTCTTGTATCAGGGAAAGGCTCACGAGGCGGAGTTGGAAGTGCGGCAGGCCCTGGAGCGTTATCCCGACCAGTTTAAGCTGCTGACTTTTCTAGGGGACTTCCTCTACTACCAGGGGAAGATTGATGAGGCCGAGCGAGTGCTTGAGCGCGCATCACAACTGATGGGCTCGCACAGCGACGAAGAGCCTTTGGTGGTTGCTGGGTTCGTACATGCTTCGCGTGGGCAACGAGACAAAATCAATCCGAAGGTCTTCCATTACAAGCCTGAAGAGGTGATTGACGGCGATCTGGCGGAATGGATTGGCTCCGTGTACGCGCTGTTGGGCGACAAGCAGCCAGCGCTTGCCTGGCTGCGGCGCGCCGTCCAGCTCGGCGACCACAACTATCCCTGGTTCCAGCACGACAAGAACTGGGACAAGCTGCGCGGCGACCCTGAATTTCAGCGCATCATGAGCGAAGTCGAGGGTTACTGGAAGCACTACAACGAGCTCTTTGGACATTCTCAGTCCTGAAGCAGGCCAAGGCGGAGTACGCGAAGCTGCAGTCAAATCGCAAGGTGCGACCGCGCCGGCCTGAAAAATTAGCTCAGCGGAGGGGGACTTTGCTCGAAAGAGAATTGGTCCCCCTCTTTTAGACGGATCAGCGTTACCGCACGCCGTCGACGACGTATAGATCCGATAGGACCGTGGGGCAGGTGTACGCATATGAGCGGAAAATAGATCATGACCTCTGTGCGCATGGACAAGTGGCTCTGGGCCGCCAGATTCTTCAAGACGCGAGAATTGGCTGCACGAGCCTGTGGACTCGGTAGGATTCGATCCAACGGGCAGCCCGCCAAGGCTGCGCGCGAGGTCAGGATCGGAGACATGTTGCGAGTGACAAACGAGGGCGGCGACTTTGAGGTGGAAGTCCTGCTTCTCAGCGAGGTGCGTGGCCCGGCTTCTGTTGCACAGACGCTCTACCGTGAGACGGAGGTAAGCCGAGAGCTTCGCCTGAAAGTGGCAGCGGAGCGTAAGGCGATGAAGCAGTTCGAAGAATTGCCCGCAGGCAGACCATTAAAACGCGATCGCCGGAAAATCATCCAATTCCGGGGGAGAGCCTGACGGTAGGTGAATGAGGGCCAATCCGGAAGTAAATTTCAGGAGAGTCGAATCAGGCCATTACTTCCGGATCGCCGACCATCCATGCACGATGCTATCCCTGCTGTGAGCGGTTTTGTACTGGCGCGCTTTGGCTGCCCGCCGGAGATCACTTTACTGACACTCCGGTCCGAACTTGCATAATTGCTCCGCACATCCACGCAGACTACAATTCCTCTCATAGTGCGCCCCAAGGGCGCAGATCACCAGCGGGGGAAGGACCCGCGAGACATGCTACATCTGATCAAGATGTGGTTCAAGCACTGGCGGATCACCGGAAAGAGCGAGGCTTTCCGAGCTCACGTGATCACCTACGCCGATGATGTGAATGCCCTGAATTCCGGCAGCTTCTCGCGTTTTGGGTGAACAGTCAAGATGCTTGCGTCGCTAAGTCCGTTCGCCCAACTGGCTTAGGGAACCTCTGAACAAGCACTGCTTTTGAGGCAGTCGATTGGGCGTTCCGAGTCATTGATGCAGTCTGAGTGGTTGGGGTTGAGGCAGCCCGACTGCTTGGTTCGTTCAACTGAGCGGCGGCCTGCCTAAACCACGCTCGGTTGCAGTAGTTTCCTACGTACCATGAACAGGTTCACCAACGCGCAGACCGCAAACACCCGGTTGGCATTCTTTTTGAGTCCTCGATAGCGTACCTTCACGAATCCGAAGTTCAGCTTCATCACCCCGAACACGTGCTCAACCTTAGAACGTATCGTGGACTTGGTCCGGTTCTTGGCCCGCTCCAGTTCATCGATCCGATCCTTGTACCGGTAGCGACGATGGGTGCAGTCCTGGGCGCGCGGCGCACAGATGTGAATCACCTCGCTCTGCCCCCGATATGCCTGGTCTCCCCATACCCGCGTCTCTTCTCCGTGCAGCAGTTCCGGCAGCACGGTCGCATCCGCCACGTGGGCGGGCGTCACTACCGCCGTATGGATGATCTTGGTCTTGCTGTCCACGCCCACCTGCGCCTTCATCCCGAAGTACCACGGTTTGCCCTTTTTGGCCTGGTGCCTCTCCGGGTCGCGCTGCTGCTCGCAGTTCTTGGTCGAACTGGGTGCCTGGATGATAGTGGCATCCACGATGGTGCCGGTCGTGATCCGCACTCCTTTCTCTTGCAAGTGCAGGTTCACCGTCTCCAGCATCTCCCCGCCCAAGCCAGGTTCTTCCAGGAGGTGATGATCCGGCCGCAAGATCTCGACGAGCGCTTGGCCACAGGGCTTACCGAGAGTGAACTGAAAGCCGTCTCTTGGCGGGAACTGCTTCGCAATCGCACCATATTCTCGTGATTGACTTGCCTGTACCCGCAAACCTAACATGGCCGACCATGGCGGAGCCTTTGATCGGGCGTACGGTCGCGCACTATCGCGTACTGGAGAAGCTCGGCGGCGGAGGCATGGGTGTGGTCTACAAGGCCGAGGACCTCAAGCTCGGCCGCATGGTCGCCCTCAAGTTCCTTCCTGAAGAACTGTTGCGGGAGCCGCAGGCGCTCGAACGCTTCCAGCGCGAGGCCCGCGCCGCGTCCTCGCTCGACCATCCCAACATCTGCACCATCTTTGAAGTCAGCGAGCACGAGGGCCAGCCCTTCATCGCCATGCAGTATCTGGAGGGCCACACCCTGAAGCACCTGATTGAGGGCCACGCACTGAAAACCGGCGCGGCGCTGGAACTGGCCATCCAGATCGCCGACGCGCTCGAAACTGCGCACCAGAGAGGCATCGTCCACCGCGACATCAAGCCCGCCAACGTCTTCGTGACTACGCGCGACCAAGCCAGGGTGCTGGATTTCGGCTTGGCCAAACTGGTGCCCCGGCGCATGGCCGAAGCGGTGGGCGCGTCCGCCATGCCCACGGGCCCGTCGCAGGAGCTGCTAACCAGCCCGGGCGTCGCCATGGGGACGGTAGCCTACATGTCGCCAGAGCAGGCTCGCGGAGAGGAACTCGATACTCGCACCGACCTGTTCTCCTTCGGAGCCGTGCTCTACGAGATGGTCACGGGCACCATGCCCTTCCGGGGCGACACTTCGGCGGTGATCTTCGATTCCATCCTGAACCGTATGCCCACGCCGCCGGTGCGGCTGAACCCGGAGCTGCCGCCAAAGCTGGAGGAGATCATCGACAAGGCGCTGGAAAAAGACCGGCGCATGCGCTACCAGACGGCGTCGGATCTGCGCGCCGACCTGGCGCGGCTGAAGCGTGACCTGGATTCCGGCCGGGTGTCCGCGGTCGCCTCCGCTGCTGTCCTTGTCCCTGAAGTCGGGCCGACGCCTCCCGGCGGAGTGACGCCTGCCAGCGGCGCCAGCCGCCCGGTGACCGCCGCCACTCCCGCCACCGGCACGGTTCCCGCCATAACGCCCGCCACGGGAACAACGCCGGCCAGCGGCACCACGCCCGTGGTCGCGCCCGAACCCGCACCGCGCAAGCCGATATGGCTGTACGCGGCGGCGGCGATTGCCGTCATTGTGTTCGCGATCCTCGGCTGGTGGCTCTTCCGCGGACGCGGAACACGTCCCACTGCGACTGCCGGCCACAAATCCGTCGCCGTCCTATATTTCAGCAACCTCTCGCAGGACAAATCCCTTGACTGGCTCGACCGAGGCTTGACCGAGATGCTCACCACCAACCTGGCTCAGGTGCAGGGGTTGGACGTGCTCTCGACCGAGCGCATCCAAGGGTCGCTGCAACGCGTGGGCAAGAAGGATGGCAGCATTGATCCGAGCCAGGCCCAAGCGGTGGCGCGCGACGCCGGCGACCTTGCGCCATTTGTCCAGCAATTTGGACAGCACCCCGAGCGCAACACCAACCTGTTCCTGGGCCGCCGCCCAGCCTCAAATGAAATCAGAGACTTAGCCTGTCCAAGATGCACCGTTCACGGCTAATTTGGACAGTAGT
>DATKLE010000157.1:0-3224 GCA_035542575.1 Terriglobales bacterium
TGTGGAGCGGACCAACGCCTGGCTCGGACAGTTCCGCCGCTTGTTGGTTCGTCATGAGCATCTGCTCTCCACCTACTACGCCTTCTTCTATCTAGCCTGCTTCTGGATCACGCTGCGGAGGTATTTTTGAAACACGCTGTAGTGAACCGAGTACTTCTCCGCAATGGCTCGCTGCATGAACTCTGTGAAGGACGCTGCGATCTCCTTAACGACCCGGATGCGGCTTCGAATTAAGATTTCTTCGTGATCCAACTGAATGATGGGAGCATCATCACGGCTCCGGCGCTGCATGGCGAAGCAGACAGGATCGTAGTTAGCCTCGTGCGGGTTTCCGAACTGCAGGTAGCCATGCTTGTGCAAGGTGGGAAACAGACCCTCATCCTGAAACACTTTTCTCGACAACTCATAGAAAAGGTCATGTCCGCTATTTGCGAAAAGCATGATTGGGCCCACTTCGAAGCTGCAGAAGCGGTAGCGCTCTATCAGAGAGCGGAAGGGTCTGGGCAACCTCTGCGGCAGCTGCTGTACGAGCTTCTCGACCCAGGGATTAGACGTCGCCCGGCGAATCTGCCAATGGAACGTTCCATACTCTGCGCTGGACGTACGCAGTTCGCCTGGAACTCCGTCTGGGAACTTCGGCTCGAAGCCTGCGCTGTTTAGGTAACGAACGAATTCGTCCACAAGTGCGTCGGCGCTTTGTTCAGTCGTACTCATTTGCCCACTTTGGTCTTTGCGAGAGAGAAGACAACGTCAACTGGAGTATAGCGGAGCCAATTGCGCGGCACAGCCGGACAACAAGGGCTGGATTCAACTGGAAACTAACGCTCCTGCGGTGGGCGCTGCCTCCAGGATGACAAATCCAAAGTATTTTGTGTTAACGTGGAAAGTTTTCGTACCGCCACCGCGGAAGGACAGGTGCCATGAAGGACAGTTTCAAGAGCCGCTCGCAGCTTCGTGTTGGAAAACGTGAATACCAGATCTGCCGTCTCGATTCGCTCGACAAGCAGGGTCTCGCCACCACGCGCCTGCCTTATTCCTTGCGCATTTTGCTGGAGAATTTGCTGCGCTTCGAGGACGGCAAAGCGGTGAAGGCCGAGGATATCCGCGCGCTCGCAAAGTGGGACGCCAAGGCCACGCCGGACAAAGAGATCGCCTTCATGCCGACGCGCGTGCTGCTGCAGGACTTCACCGGCGTGCCCGCGGTGGTTGACCTCGCCGCGATGCGCGACGCCATGAAGAAGCTGGGCGGCAACGCCAAGAAGATCAATCCGCTGCAGCCGGCCGAGCTGGTGATCGACCACTCCGTGCAGGTGGATGAATTCGGCACTCCGGGCGCCTTCCAGGCCAACGCCGAGCTCGAGTTCCAGCGCAATCGCGAGCGCTACGCCTTCCTGCGCTGGGGTCAGGACGCGTTCAAGAACTTCAAGGTCGTGCCCCCGGATACGGGCATCGTCCACCAGGTGAACCTGGAATACCTGGCGCGCGTGGTGTTCGTGAATGAAGAAGACGGCAAAGCGGTCGCCTATCCCGATACGCTGGTGGGCACCGACTCGCACACCACCATGATCAACGGCCTGGGCGTGCTGGGATGGGGCGTGGGCGGAATCGAAGCCGAGGCCGCCATGCTCGGCCAGCCGGTCTCGATGCTGATCCCGAACGTTGTCGGCTTCAAGCTCACCGGCCAGTTGCGCGAAGGCTCGACCGCCACCGACCTGGTGCTGACCGTCACCGAGATGCTGCGCAAGAAGGGTGTGGTGGGAAAGTTCGTCGAGTATTACGGACCCGGGCTGCGGACGCTGCCCCTGGCCGATCGCGCCACCATCGCCAACATGGCGCCTGAGTACGGCGCCACCTGCGGCATCTTCCCGGTTGACGAGGAAACGCTGCGCTACCTGCGCTTCAGCGGACGCAGCGAAGAGCAGATCGCGCTGGTCGAGGCCTATTGCAAGGAGCAGGGACTGTTCCACACCGAGAGCACGCCCGAGGCGATTTACTCCGACAACCTCGAACTCGACCTCTCGACCGTGGAGCCGAGCATCGCCGGGCCCAAGCGTCCGCAGGACCGCGTCACGCTTTCGGCCGCGGGCACTTCGTTCGCGCAGGCGCTGCCCACGTTGCAGAAACCGGGCGCGAAGAAAGCGGCACGAGTCGCTTCCGGCAATGGGCATCTGCAGGATGGTTCGGTGGTGATCGCCGCCATCACCAGTTGCACCAACACCTCGAATCCCTCGGTGCTGGTCGCCGCCGGACTGCTGGCGAAGAAGGCGGTCGAGAAAGGGCTCACGACCAAGCCCTGGGTGAAGACGTCACTCGCGCCGGGATCGAAAGTCGTCACCGAGTACCTGACCGCCGCTGGTCTGATGCCATACCTCGACAAATTGAAGTTCAACCTGGTGGGTTACGGCTGCACCACCTGCATCGGCAACTCTGGGCCGCTGCCTTCGGAGATCGCGCGCGAGATCCAGGACAAGGAACTGGTCGCGGTTTCAGTGCTCTCCGGCAACCGCAACTTCGAAGGACGGATCAATCCTGACGTGCGCGCGAACTACCTGATGTCGCCGCCGCTGGTGGTGGCCTTCGCGCTGGCCGGCCGCATCGACATCGACCTGAGCAAGGACGCGCTGGGCGCCGGCAAGGACGGCAAGCCGGTCTATCTGCGCGACATCTGGCCCACGCAGAGCGAGGTGGTGGAGACCATCCAGCGCTCCATCCAGTCCAGCATGTTCCAGAAGAGCTACGCCGGTGTGTTCGAGGGCGACGAACGCTGGCGCTCGCTGAAGGTCCCCAAGGGCGAAACCTTCGCCTGGGACAAGAAGTCCACTTACGTCAAGCACCCGCCGTACTTCGTGGATATGCCGGCGAAGCCGCCGACGGTCGAGGACATCAAGGGCGCGCGCGTGCTCTTGAAGCTCGGCCACTCCATCACCACCGACCACATCTCACCCGCGGGCTCGATCAAGCCCGACAGCCCGGCCGGCAAATACCTCATCGCGCACGGCGTGGACGTTAAGGACTTCAACTCTTACGGCTCGCGCCGCGGCAACCACGAGGTGATGGTGCGCGGGACCTTCGCCAACGTCCGGCTGCGCAACCAGCTCGCGCCTGGCACCGAAGGCGGCTGGACGCGCCACCTGCCCGACGGCGAAGGCATGACGGTCTTCGAGGCGTCGGAGAAATATAAGAAGGAGGGGGTGCCGCTCCTGGTGCTGGCGGGCAAGGAGTAC
>DATKLE010000158.1:0-8186 GCA_035542575.1 Terriglobales bacterium
TCCTTCGCGCGCCGCCTGGGCTGCGACCGAGTTGGCGAGATTTCCGGTGGAGGAGCACGCCACGGTGTCGAAGCCGAAGCTGCGTGCCTGCGCTAGAGCCACTGCCACCACACGGTCTTTAAAACTCAGTGTGGGAAGGCAAACCGCATCGTTCTTGATGCAGAGCCTGCTTGCGCCTAGAGATTTGGCTAATCGGGGCGCGCTTAGCAGCGGGGTGAAGCCTACCGGCAGGTGGGGGTGGTAGTCCGCCGGGAGAGGCAGCAGTTCCGCGTAGCGCCACATGTTCGGTGGGCGTTGGGCAATTCGCTCGCGTGTGAGAACGGAATGTACTGCTGCATAGTTGTAACCAACTTCCAGGGGAGAGAAGCACTCCTCGCAAATCGCACGAGGCTGGTTTCCCCAGCTCTTGCCGCATTCCCGGCACCGCAGCTCGTATGTCATCGGCTACTCGCTTGGAGTAGCGGAAGGACGAGGCCTCTGTCCCGGGGGAAAGGAAATAGAGGTCAACGAGATGCTGAAAAGGCGGCACCCCAAATCTCATGTTCCCCGTTTCCGGGCGAGAGTTGACACCAGACGACCGGGAGCTGGCTCCCGATCCGGTTGTCGTGGCTTCACAGGGCTCGTCCCTCAGCCACTCTGCATGAAATTCAAGGTCTGCTCAAAACGAGCAAACTTGGGGGTAGATAGTAACGGGTCGGGGAGGGCGAGTCAAGAGAGTTCTGACCACCGGTGGTGTGTTAAAAGGCGTCAGGATAATACCTGACGACCTGGCTCTTCGCGGCCAGGAGTCTCCCTCCCGCACTGGCTAGCGGCTGTACTGGTTCTTCTTCTTCTCTTCGTACCGCTCCAGGCCGAGCTGGATAAGTCGCTCAATCAACTTGGGGTACGCCAGGCCGCTCGCCGCCCACAGCTTGGGGTACATGCTGATGGCGGTAAAGCCGGGCATGGTGTTGATCTCGTTGACATAGATCTTCCTGGTCTTGGGATCCATCAGGAAATCCACACGGGCCAGGCCGGCACAGTCCACGGCCTTAAAAGCGGCCACAGCCAACTGCTGAACTTTCTTGGTTTCGGCCTTGCTGAGCTTGGCGGGGATGATGAGCTGCGAGCCCTCGTCGAGGTACTTGGCGGCGTAGTCGTAGAACTCTTTGCAGGGAACGACCTCTCCCGGGACGGAGGCTTCGGGCCCGTCGTTCCCCAGGACTGAGCATTCAATTTCGCGGGCCTTCTGTTTGCCCCCGACAGCTTGCTCAATCACGATCTTGCGATCGAACTTGGCGGCTTCATAGATCGCCGGGCCCAGTTCCTTGTGGTTGTGCGCCTTGGAAATTCCGACAGACGATCCCAGGTTGGCAGGCTTCACGAACACGGGATACTTCAGCGCTTTTTCGACCACCTTCTCCGTTTTCTTCGGGTCCGCATCCCAGTCGGCGCGCAGAATGGTCACGTGCTTCACCATGGGCAGCCCGGCGTTGCGAAACAACGCCTTCATGACGTCCTTGTCCATCCCCGCCGCCGAGCCCAGCACGCCCGCACCGACATACGGAATATTCGCCAGCTCGAGCAGGCCCTGGATGGTTCCGTCTTCGCCGAACGTGCCATGCAAAACCGGAAAAATGACGTTTACGTTGATGGCGCGGTCGGCGGCGCGCCGGGTCAAGGCCGCGGTTCCGGCTTGGGTCTGGAATGGAGTCAGGTCGCCGGGACGAGAAGTCGGTTCCGGGGGAACGATCACCGCCTCACCCTGGGCCAGCACCGTGGCCCCCAGGGTGACGTCGGGATCGCCCGCGCGCAGGTGGCGCTCCTCGTGTTCGAGTGGCATGCCCTTCAACAACCGCTCGGCGTGATCCGCCGTCACCCAATGCCCTTGCTTGGTGATGCCAATGGGGACAACTTCGTATTTGTTCTTGTCGATAGCCTCATAAACGGAGGCGGCTGAGAGCAGCGAGACTTCGTGCTCTCCACTTCGCCCGCCGAACAGAATGCCGACACGGAGCTTCTTCATGACTCTTCAGTCTGGACGGGAGCGAGTTTTCCGTCAATCCCAGGCTTGGTTCCGCTGTGCCATCTAGAGGATCTTTTTACCGAATGCCGAAAGCGCCAGTTCTACGGCCAGTTCCGCGGTGCGGTTATGCTCGTCAATGACCGGGTTCACCTCAACGATTTCAAAGCTAAGCAGGTGACTGTCGTCGGCCATGATCTCCATGGCCAGGTGCGCTTCGCGATAAGTCGCGCCGCCCGGCACCGGTGTACCCACGCCGGGGGCATCCTCCGGGTCCACCCAGTCCATGTCGAGCGAGACGTGGTAACCCGCGGTGCCGCGGGTGGCCATGCGGACGGTTTCTTCCATCACCGCGCGCATGCCGCGCTCGTCAATGTCGCGCATGGTAAAGACCTCGACTCCAGCCTTGCGGATGTTCTCTTTCTCGACGGCATCCACGTCGCGGATGCCGACCAGCACGCAATTCTCGGGACTGACCTTAGGAGAGAAGCCAAATATATTGGCTAACTCCGAGGGCCACAGGCCCATGATGGCGGCCAGGGGCATACCGTGCACGTTGCCGCTGGGGGAACTCTCGGGAGTGTTGATGTCGCTGTGGGCGTCAATCCAGATCAATCCGATCTTCTGCTTCTGGCGGCGGTAGAATTCGGCGACTCCCGCAACTGTTCCCGCCGCCACGGAGTGGTCTCCACCCAGAGCCAGCGGCACCTTACCTCCTTCCAGTGCCTTGAGAACAAGTTCCGCGTGCTTGGTGCATGTGGCGGTGATTTCCTTCAAGTATTTGGCGTGGGCGTGGCCTTCTTTTTTCTGCTCCGGAATGGCCACGGGCACGTTGCCGCCATCCTCGACGACGTGGCCGATGGCCTCCAAGCGCGCTTCAAGTCCAGCCACACGAACTGCTGAAGGCCCCATGTCCACACCACGCCGGGATTGGCCCAAGTCGAGCGGAACGCCGATCACGCGAATCTTCTTGGGGACGATGGTGGAGGACGAAGTGGTCGCGGGTGTCATATGTCAGGGCTAGCAGAACGATTTTCAATTGCCAATTGCCGATTGCCAACTGAAAAAATCACCGCTGGAAAATTGGAAATCGACAACTCTCACGGGTACAGCCGGTACAGCATCCTGGGGAACGGGATGGTTTCGCGCACGTGTTCCAGGCCGCAGATCCAGGCCACCGCCCGTTCGATTCCCATCCCGAAGCCGCTGTGGGGCACGCTGCCGTACTTGCGCAGGTCCAGGTACCACTTAAACGCCTCTTCGGGCAAGCCATGCTCATGAATCCGCTGCACCAGTAGATCGTACGACGCCATGCGCTGCGAGCCGCCGATGATCTCACCGTAGCCCTCGGGCGCGAGCACATCCACGCACAGTGCCAGGTCGGGGCGCTGTGGGTCGGGCTCCATGTAGAAGGCCTTCACTTTGGCGGGATAGCGATGGACCATGACCGGCTTTTCGAACTGCGATGAGATGTAGGTTTCATCCGGCGAGCCCAGGTCGCCGCCCCACTCGAAATCATTTTCCAGCGTGCCCTTGGCGTGGGCCTCCTGCAGCATCTTCACCGCTTCGTCATAGGTCATGCGCGGGAACGGCGCCTCGATCTTCTCCAGTTTCGTCACGTCGCGGCCAATGGTCTGGAGGTCGGCCCGCCGGCGCTCCAAACAACGTTTCACGAGAAAAGAAATCAGTCCCTCGGCCAGCTCCATGATGTCGTCGAGGCCAGCATAGGCGACTTCCGGCTCAACCATCCAGAATTCCGTGAGGTGGCGCCGGGTCTTGGATTTCTCCGCGCGAAAGGTGGGACCGAACGAATAGACCTTGCCCAGAGCCATGGCCGTGGCTTCAATGTAGAGCTGGCCGGACTGGGTAAGGTAGGCCTGCTCTTCGAAGTAGTCCACGGGAAATAGCGTGGTGGTGCCTTCGCACGCGGCCGGGGTGAGGATGGGCGGATCGGTCAGGGTGAAGCCACGCTCATCGAAGAAATCGCGCGCGGCTTTGATGATCTCGGCGCGCACCCGCAGAATCGCGGCCTGGCGCGGCGAGCGCAGCCAGAGATGGCGGCACTCCATGAGGAAGTCAACCCCGTGCTCCTTGGGCGTGATGGGGTAGGGATCAGACTCCGAGACTCGCTGAACGACGTGCACGTTGCTCACGTCGAGTTCGTACCCGCCGGGGGCCCGCTTGTCAGCGCGGACCTTGCCCTCGACGATCACGCTGGATTCCTGCGTGAGCCCCTTGACCGCGTCGAACACTTCCGCCGGGACCGCGTTCTTCGCGATGACCCCCTGAATGAGGCCAGTGCCGTCCCGAAAGATGGGGAACAAGAGCTTTCCGCTTTCGCGCAGGTTGTAGAGCCAGCCGCGGACGGTGACCGTCTGGCCGTCATGCTTGCCGATTGTGGCGATAGTGGCTACGGGTGCCTGCATAGATTTCCGATTGTCGATTGCCGAGTGCCAATTGGTGGTTTAATCGGCACTCGGCAACCGGAAATTGACAATCCTCTACTCCCCTTGCAGCCTGGCAAAGGTTTCTTTCATGCTGTCTGCGACGTTGGCCTTCTCTTCCCCTTCGATCTCCAGCAACAAGGGCGGCTTGTGGGGGACGGAGCGCAATAACTCCATGGCCTGCTTCCAGTCGATCGTGCCCTTGCCCGGCCACAGATGAGAGTCTTGGTCCTTGTTGTTGTCGTGAATGTGGACGGAGTAAATGTGTTTTTTCAGAATTTCAAATGCCTGCGGCACATCGCTCATGATGTGCGCATGGCCGATGTCGAAGCACACGCCCACATCCTGGAAGTGTGAGGTGTGGATGAGTTCCACCAAGCGGTCGGGCGTGGACAGCTCGTTGGGGATGTTCTCCACCAGGATACGGACGCCCAACGGCTTGGCGAAGGCGCGCAGGTGCTCGATAGAGGTCATGGCGGCCTCAAATTTGCGCTCGTTGAAGGTTTCTGCGCCGACGCCAACATGCTGCACGAGAAAGCGGAACGGAATCTGCTCGGCAATCTCCAGGGCGCGCTTGATCTCATCCATGGCGGAAATGCGCTGGGCCCGGTCGGTGGAGGCGATGTTGACCGGGGGTGCGCCGGTGCGTCCCCACTCGTAGTCGGCGTACATGGGCGAGTGCACCGAGTTCAGGGGCACGCCGCTGGTGCGGAACCAGTCGGCAATTTCGCGCACGTGCTGCTTGCGGTTGGCATAATCCAGGTGCTGGCGCGCGGCAAAGATCTCGATGGCTTGCGCGCCACCCCGCACCAGGCCGTCGAGCAGCCCGGGGTGCAGCCGCTCCTTCACATACACGTAAGTGGACATCGCTTTGAGCATCGTTCTTACACCGTCTCCCTTAATCGACTCTTGTGATGGCGGCATCCTAAGTGGCGTTCAGCCGCGAAGTACCTGCCCTGAGCGAAATCGAAGGGATCTGGCGCGGAGTGCCACGAATCCTGCCAGCGGCAGTGCCGCCACCCCGCCAGATCCCTCGGGCATTCGCCCTTCGGGATGACGCCAAATAGGGGTGCTCGCTAGTATCCCACCGCGCGCCCGTTGTCGCGTACGTCGCTCGCGCCCAGGCGCTCCCCGGTCTTCAAATCAATCGCAATGCACTCTCCGTCACTCCAACGAGGGCTCCACTCTGCCCCATCCGTCACACCGAATTCGATCTTGTGGCCCATCCGCTCCAGGGCTTTCACCGTGTCCGGAGAAAACCACTGCTCGACCCGTACCACGTCCGGCAGCCACTGGTGATGAAAGCGGGGAGCATTCACCGCTTCCTGGATGTCCATGCCGTAATCCACAACATTGATCAGGATGTTGGCCACCGTGGTGATGATCCTCGGGCCGCCGGGCGATCCCAGCACCAGAAAGAGCTTACCGTCTTTCAAGACGATCGTGGGCGTCATCGCCGAAAGCGGCCGCTTGCCAGGGCCAATGGCGTTTGCCGGCCCCTGGATGAGACCGTACAGATTAGGAACCCCCGGCTTGGAGGCAAAGTCATCCATCTCATCGTTCAGCAGGAAACCAAGGCCCTCGGCAGTCACACGCGAGCCAAACTCATCATTCAATGTGGTAGTGACAGCAACCGCATTCCCCGCCGCATCCACGACCGAGTAATGCGTAGTGTCTCCCGGTTCGCGCGCCTCGCCCGGTTGCGGGTGAGTCGAGGCATAGCGCTCAAGCTGGCTGAAGATCGCAGGCCGCCGCAAGTCCTGGCTGGAGCTGGCGTGCGCGGGACCAATTGACTCTCGCCAGGCTGCTCCGTACTGCTTGTCAATCAGCTGCGCTACCGGGATTTTAGAGAAATCCGGGTCGCCCAGGAACTCCGCCCGGTCGTAGAACGCGCGCTGGAAAGCCTCGACGATCAGGTGGATCGCCGCCGCCGAGGCATTACCGGCCTTTGCCAGATCGTATCCTTCGAGGATGTTGAGAATCTCGATCAACGCAACTCCCCCGGAAGATGGTGGCGGCGCGCTGATGATCTCGTAGCCACGATACGTTCCGCGCACCGGGGCGCGTTCCTTTACCTCGTAATCAGCGAGATCTTCGGCCGTGACCAGGCCTCCGCCCTTTTGAATGGCTCCCGCCAGTTCGCGCGCCATCGCGCCGTGATAGAAATCGTCAGGATTCTCGGCGATGCGCTCCAAGGTCTGGGCCAATTCCGGTTGGCGGAAAATCTCGCCCTGTTGATAGTATTTCCCGTCGCGCTGGAAAATGCGGCGAGACTCGGGGAACTGAGCGAGATCCTTGTCGCGAAGGTCGCGGGCATCTTCCCAAGTCAAGGGAAAACCCTCCCGCGCCAGCTTGATTGCGGGCGCCATCACCTGCACGAGGGACAGCTTGCCGTACTTGTTCTCAGCGTAGGCCAATCCCGCGACCGACCCGGGCACGCCGATGGCTTGGTACCCTACCAGGCTGGCGTCCTTGATCACATTGCCCTGTGCATCGAGGTACATGTTGGCGGTGGCGGCTGCGGGGGCCTTCTCGCGGTAGTCCAGGAAGTGGACGGTGCCATCGGCCATGCGGACGAGCATGAAGCCTCCGCCGCCGAGGTTCCCGGCCTGGGGATGCACCACTGCCAGCGCAAAACCGGTGGCCACGGCTGCATCCACCGCGTTGCCGCCCGCCCGCATCATCTCTACTCCCGCGCGGGAGGCCAGTTCATGCTGGCTGGCGACCATGGCATGCTGGCCATGCGAGGGGCGCATGGAAGCGGCCCGGCCGACGGCCGGCGCAAGCACGGCTATCAGCAGCACCATCAGCAACTTGCAGCGAGATCGCATGGGTTTCGGGGGATGCACTACGGCGCTTGCCTCGTCCCGGCCGAGCGCCCGCTCGGCGTTCCGCAGTCCGGCTCGGGCCGCAAGCCTTGAGCAGACTTCTGAGGCTAGCGTAGGGGGTGAGCGGGAGTCAAATCCGGGACAAGGGCTTAACCGCAAAGCTCGGAAATGGGCCCCCGCATGGACCGGAGGAAAAACCCTAGTCCGGGTAGTCCGGGTACGTCCTGTCGTGTGATCTCGACACGGTGTTCTAACTGTACAAGCACGGGGCCTTGGAGGATTCTGTTCGAGGTGACTTCCTGATGAATGACATCCCCCAGCTGTTTCAGGCGTTCCTCGCTCCTGCGCTGTTTGTTTCCGCCACCGCTTTGCTGGTGCTCTCTATCAACGTGCGATTGATGGGTATTGTCAGCCGGCTGCGGCAATTCGTGCACGCCAAGTATGACGCCGCGCGCAACGGACGCATGCAGGAGGCCGATGCCTACACTTCGCAGATCAACGCCATCGAGCGGCGGGCAGAGCTGATCCGGCGCTGCTTTCTGCTGGCGCTGGTGGCGCTTGCCGGCACCACCGCGTCCTGGCCTGCTGCTGGGCCTCGGACTCTACTGGAAGGACGCAGCGGTGGTGGCAGCGGCGCTGTTCGTGGCAGCCCTGATTTGCCTGCTGGCGGCAACGGTCTACTACCTGCGGGAGGTGACCGTGGCGCTGAGTTCCGTGCAAGAAGAGGCGCGCGACTCACGATTTATGGACCTGGGGGCGCCTCCGGAGATTCGCGGACACCATCCGCTGTGAAAGGGGGATATGGCCTGCAGGCGTGCCGAGATCTCGCCGGACAGCAAGCCGTAACGCCGGCGAGCAAGCGGTAGCGCCGGCGTCCCGCCGGCCACGGGAGACCAGCCGCGCAGCGGCGGC
>DATKLE010000159.1:0-8440 GCA_035542575.1 Terriglobales bacterium
GGGTGGAGTTGGAGGATTGGTCGGAGCGGCCCTGGCCCATGCGGGCGATCCTGTCACCCTGATTCTTCGTCGAGAGGTGGCCGCCGGTTATCCACCTGTTCTCTCCCTCGACAGTCCCTTCGGCAAGTTTGTGGTCCCGGTGGAACGCGCCACCACGGTCTCTCAGCCTCTTGATGTTCTCTGGATCGCGGTCAAAGCGACGCAACTCGACACGGCCTTGGACTTGATCTCGAATGGGAATGAACACGGCGCCATCGTGCCGCTGTTGAATGGCGTTGATCACGTGGCCCTGTTGCGCTCACGATTCGGCCATGACCGTGTGGTTCCCGCGACGATTGCAGTCGAGTCGGAACGGGTTTCGCCGGGGGTCATCGTTCACCGGTCGAGCTTTGTGCGTCTCAACGTGTCCTCCATGGGGCGGGAGCGGCTCGGGCCGGCCATCGGGAAGCTGCAGCAGTTCGGCTTCGCCTGCCAGTTTGTAGACGATGAGGCGACGCTGATGTGGAGCAAGCTGGCGTTTCTGGCGCCGATGGCCCTGGCCTCGACTGCCGCAGCGCGCGACAAGGGCGGGCTGGTCAGCGATCCGGTGTGGCGGCAGCGGCTGGAGTCGTCGGTGGCTGAGGTTTGTGCAGTTGCCGCTGCTGGCGGGGCCAAGGTGGATCCTGCAAACATCCTCAAGTTCATCGAGGGCCTGAAGCCGGGGATTCGCAGTTCCATGCAGAAGGATGTGGAGGCGGGGAAGCCTCCGGAGCTGGATGCCATTGCCGGCCCCATTCTTCGCGGGGCGCAGGCGCGAGGCTTGGCCGTGCCGGTGATTCAGGAGCTGGTGGGGATGGTGCGAGCCCGGCTCAGGACGTGAGGTGAGAGTGGCTTTCCGGGCGCCGGGATCCCTCGATTTTGGGTGGCGCAGCGCTTCAGCGCTGCGGGTCAGGCACCACACACGAACGGCTTCAGCCGCGGCCTCAGCGCCTCGAGGCACAGTATCACTCTCCGGTTCATCGCAGCCCTAAAGGTCTGCGCCACCCAAAATCAACGATTAACGCGCGCTGCTGCCAAAGGTGGCCAGCCGACGCTTCTGCAGGTCGGTGACGTCGAGGTCATCGGCTTCCAGCGCTGCTTCTTCTGCTTCCCATTCCTTGGCTTCAGTCGTAGCCAGCTTCTTCAGCAGGTCCTGTGCGCACTTGGCGCAGCAGAAACCCTTGATGTATTGCCTTTGCCCGTTTTCCTCCTCGATGCAGTACTCGTAGTTAAAGATCGGAGGCTGTGCGACGCAGAGACTGCAAGCGTCCGGAGCGTTAATGTAAAGGGGATCAAACGTTGCGAAGAATACGCTGTCATTCATAGGTACACCTCGCCGTCGGCTCCATTATTGGCGAGGGGAGCGGGCTCTGCCGTGACTGGCATCACCACGGGATGTGCCAGCCACCATCGAAAGCCTGTGACCCTCCCGCTCGGCAGAATGCCCTCAAAACAGCAGCTCGCAGCGATGCCCTTCGTACGTGGTCTTCGGTGACGTTCTCCTCGAGTGGCCCGATTGCTACCGTAAATGGTCAGGTCCCCCGGAAAGGTATGTCATGGCGAAGACCGCGTTCAAGCTCAAGATTCTCTACGGCGAGGGCGATGAGGAAGTGCTCACCGCGCAAGCCACTTTGATTCAAAAGGCTGGCCACCAGGTGCAGATCGCCATCGGACGTAAGGCTGTGCAGGACGCCCTGCGCGGCGGCGCCTTCGACCTGGTTCTGCTGGGGCCCACGCTCACCCGCGACGACCGCCACCACCTGCCCTACATGGTGAAGAAGGCCCATGCCGGGAGACGCGTGCTGGTCATGCACTCCGACGGGGCGCGGCACCACGAGGTGGACGCCAACATTGATACCGGCGCGCGCATGGAAGTCCTGCTGGAGAAGATTGCTGCCTTGATGGGCCAGGAAGTTCTAGTCAGCAGGTAGATCCATGTGGGGCGGACACTCCTGTCCGCCCTGACCGCACCTCAGTCGTCAAGAACCCGCAAAGTAAACGGTGGGACAATCCTGCGATTTTTCCGGTATTCTGGGCCCGGGAGGACCCGATTCTACGCTTTTCTCAGAGTTGTCATGCTGAGCGGAGCGGCAGGGAGGCGCAGCGTGCCCGCCGAGGAGTCGAAGCATCGCTACCGCGAGCGGGTGCTTGGGGGTAGGGATTCCTCCGCCTTCGCTGTCGCTCAGGGTCGGAATGACAAACCAATTCGATGCTCGACACCGCCATGCTCGAGTCCGTTGCGGCTCAGCTAATGACTGCCAAGCAGATCGAGCTGCAGGGGAAAACCTGGCCGGTTATCCGCACCAGCAGCCAGCGTCTGCGGACCGCCAGGTTCGCTCTCAATGGACGGGAATACCAGGCAATCGAGCAGAACCGCCACAAGCCCAGCCGGTGGGGAGAACTGGCGCGAGAAGGACACCAGGTGGTCCAGTTCCGTGACATCCAAACGGGTAAGTATGTGGCCGTGGCGGTGGACGGCAAGGTGCAGCAGTACGGGAAGCCGTTAACGCCGTCGTCCCGCCGGCCACATTGGGCGTCGAAGTGGCCAGTTCACCGGGTAGAACTCACGTCACATCGTTCCCACTAGCCAATCTTCATGAATCTTGGCATTATCAGGGCAATCACCTGTCGCCCATCCAGGGGTAATCACATGTCATTTCGAGCGCTTGCAGGCCTGCTTGTATCCATGCTGCTGCTGTTGAATTGGAGCGCGTGCAGCAACAGTTCCTCGACGCCCATGGGCACGGGCTCGCCCACGATCACCTCGCAGCCGTCCAGCTTGACGGTGCTGGCGGGACAGGCGGCGACTTTTACCGTGGTCGCCACGGGAGCGATGCCGCTCAGCTATCAGTGGCAGAAAAACGGCTCGGACATCAACGGCGCAACTTCCGCCAGCTACACTACGCCACCGACCTCGGGCAGCGACGACGGCTCGCAATTCCGGGTGGTCGTCTCCAATTCCATGGGCAACGTGACCAGCAACTCCGCGACTCTGACGGTGACATCCAGCTCGTCTGCCGCCGATGTCACTACCTATCACAACGACAATGCTCGCACCGGCCAGAATTTAGCTGAGACCCTGCTCAACCCGGGGAACGTCAACTCGACTGCCTTCGGCAAAGTCGGATTCTTCTCTGTGGATGGCAAGGTGGATGCGCAGCCACTCTACCTGGCCAATGTGAACATTGCCGGCCAGGGAGCGCATGACGTTCTGTATGTGGTCACCGAACACGATAGCGTATACGCCTTCGATGCGGCCAACGGCACCGTCCTGTGGCACGTTTCTCTGCTGGGCTTCGGCGAAACCACCAGCGACGCCCGCAGTTGCAGCCAGGTCACGCCGGAGATCGGGATTACTGCCACCCCGGTCATCGACCGCACCCGTGGTCCGAATGGCGCCATCTATGTCATCGCCATGTCGAAGAACGGAGGAACCTACTTCCAGCGGCTGCATGCCCTCGATGTGACCTCCGGTGCGGAGTTGTTTGGTGGGCCCAAGAACATCCAGGCGACTTTCCCCGGCTCCGGCGACGGAAGCTCAGGTGGAGAGGTGACCTTCGATCCCAAGCAGTACGAGGAGCGGGCGGGGATGCTGTTGATGAATGGCGTGGTGTACTTCGCCTGGACGTCGCATTGTGACATCCGGCCCTACACCGGCTGGGTGATGGCTTACGACGCCTCCACCCTGGCGCAGACCAGCGTGTTGAATGTCACCCCTAACGGCAACGAAGGCGCGATCTGGATGGCGGGCGGTGGCCTGGCAGCAGATTCCTCCGGCAATTTCTATTTCCTGGACGGCAACGGGACGTTTGAGACCGCGCTCGATGGCAACGGATTTCCCAACAAGGGCGACTACGGCAACGCGTTCATGAAGATTTCGACTTCGGGTGGCCTGGCCGTTGCCGACTACTTCAACATGTTCAACACCGTGTCGGAATCGAATGCCGACCAGGATCTCGGCTCGGGGGCCGCGATGGTGTTGCCCGATCTCACTGATGGTTCCGGAAATGTGCAGCATCTGGCAGTGGGCGCCGGCAAAGATAGCAACATCTACGTGGTGAATCGCGACAACATGGGGAAGTTCAATTCTTCGACCAACAACATCTATCAGCAGATTTCGGGAGCTATCGGCAACGTGTTCTCCGGGCCAGCGTATTTCAACAACACGCTGTACTACGGCTCGGTCTCCGACCACATGAAGGCTTTCAGCATCACCAATGCGCGGCTTTCAAGCAGTCCGACCAGTCAAACCGGGAACACGTTTACCTATCCTGGTTCGACTCCCAGTATCTCCGCCAATGGGACCGCGAATGCGATCTTGTGGGCGGTGGAAAACAGCAGCCCGGCGGTGCTGCACGCCTACGACGCCACCGACCTCTCGCACGAGCTTTACAACAGCAACCAGGCGGGATCGCGCGACCAGTTCGGCTCGGGGAACAAGTTCATCACGCCAATGATCGCCAACGGAAGGGTGTACGTGGGGACCCCGAACGGTGTGGCGGTGTTTGGGCTGCTGCCCTGACCAAAGAATGTCCCCAGTACCGAGTACCAAGTACTGAGATGGAGAGCCGTCGCCCGTGCTTAGGAACCTGCTGCCTTGCGCCAGCTCCGCAGATTCGCGCCGTACAAGAGAATGCAGAAGAGATTCGCAGGTATGAAGCCCAACTGCGCGGTCTTAAACCCTATAACACATAGGATGACGCTATTGGCCGCCGCCAGGACCCAGCCTTCCCAGCACCGTTTCCCCACCAGGATGGTAGATAAAACCGTAAGTACACAGGACAAGTAATCGAGCCGCAGCACGAACCATCACCTCCAGCGTTATCTTTCAACGCGAGGCGGGGTGGTGGCTGTGATGGAGCGACCTTTGGGAGGTTACGTTGGTCGCTGAACTATGCGGTGGCTTTACTGCAGGTCGGGCTTCTGAATTCCCTGTTCAATCACAAACAGAGCGCGCAGGGCCTCTTCCAATTCGCTTTGCTCTTCTCCATTCCCGTCGGTGGAGGCGAGTTCAACCAGCCTCCGCTGCATGAGCCGGCGGGCTTGCTGGCACAGGTCATGCTGTCGGGCGGGATCCAACTCGACTCGCGCCAAGCCGTACACCTTCCTCCAGTCCGTGCTCCGGCTGCTCATATAGCGCCCCGGAACGTGCTTGAGATAAGCAAGTGTAAGGGAGACTTTACCCACACGTAGCGTCGCGCTTCGACACTACCCCCTCAGTATCTGTGCACAGTTACCCGGGCGCACGCAGTGACGGCCGCCGGGTGACCCGAGAATTAAGTCCCAGAATCGAACTGTCAAGAACGCGGTTCAAGAATGGGAGTTGTTGAGCGCAACCCTAGAAATGGAAGCGGTACCTGATCTGGACCGACAATTCCAGCGGGTTTACATAGTGGGTACCGCCAAACGTGTTGGAGTTATCCAGCAAATAACGGTTGTTGGCCAGGTTCAGCCCGGTCAGGCGTACCGTCCAGCTTTCGCCGAATGATTTCCCCAGGGACAAATCATAGGTGGTGTGCCGCGGCAAATGCTCCGGTCCCTCGCCGTTGAGAAAGCCAGAGCCGTAGTTGACGCTGAAGTCGGTCCAGGCGTGCCAGGGGAGAGCCAGGTTGAAGCCGGTGGAGAGGGTGTTGCGCTGATCGTGGTCGAGGAAACAAAGGGTATCCTCACAGGAGTCGTCGGTGATGAGTCCGCCGGTGATGCCGCCGCTCCACTGCGCGTACTGGTGCGAGTACGCGAGGTGGAATTGGGCCCGACCCGCGATGCGTGGTGAGTTGGCAGTAGCTTCCCAGCCGCGGATGCGGGCGCGTTCCAGGGTCAGAGGGAAAAAGATGTTGGAGTTGCCCAGCACGTCGTGGTCGAAGAAGTTTCTGGCGCCGGTGCGGAAGTTGGCAACGTCGAAGGTCCATCCGGCAAAGGGAATGGTCAGTCCGAACTCGTGCTGCTCGTCGCGCTCGCCATGGAGCGGGAGGAAGCCGCAATCCTGCTGGCTGCAGAGATCAATCAGCGGCCCGCCTACGGTCAGCAGCGGCGGGGCCTGGTAGTAGCGTCCATAGAAGGCCCGCGCCACCCAGTTCAGCCTGGGGATGCGCACGGCGGCGCCGATGCGGGGATCGGCGGCATTCTCGCTGACGCCTGCTTCAAAATGGGTGAGGCGCACGCCGCCGTTCAGGGTCAGCCACGAGGTCAGCTTGAACTGGTCTTCGAGAAAGTAGGTTGCCACACTCCCCCAGGGAATCCGCCGCTGGGGAGCCAACGCCAGAGTGGGGTCATTGCTGGCGATGGCGAACAACTCGTTGTCGCGCTGTCCGAAGGCCTGAATGCCGGTGCGCAGGGTGTGGCGGTGCTGGGTCCACGCGAGAGACACGACACCGCCGACATAATTGGAGCCGCGATCGTCTTCCGGGTTCACCGGCTGGTCCAGGGGGCCGCCGATGTAGTGGGCGCGATTGAAGTGGTAGAAGGGCGAAATTGTGAGTACGAGGCCCGGGCCGGCCGTGTGCAGCCACGTAAAGTTGACCAAGGTATCGCGCTCGTCCTCTACATCGCCGATACCGACAAAGCCATCGCTGACCGAGGCATTGGGATCCTCAGGCACCTGGTAATGATCGCCGCGCACGGATGTTATCAGCCGCAGCTGGTCGGTTGGGCTCTTATTAAAGATGAGCGAGGCAAATCCGCCCAAGCCGGCGGCCTGATCGTGAACCACCCGCGTGATCGGCGTCTCTAAACCCAAGTCGGTGCGATAGCCGGAGAGGCTGCCATAGTAGGCAAAGCGCTCGGTGTGATCGCCAAAGCTGATCTCGTCGTTGGTGTTGTTGTAGCTGCCATAGCTAGCGACGACTTCGGCCTGGCGGTTGCGCTCAAAACCGGAACGGGTGACGACATTGAACACGCCGTAGGTTCGATCGCCGTATTCTGCGTTATAGCCGCCGCGCTGTACCTCGATGTAGTCAATGTCCTTGGGATCGAATTGCGGGCCCACGTTGGAGGCGATGTTGGTGTTGGGCACCGGTACCCCATCGAGCAGCCAGGAAACCTGGTGTCCGCCGCGGATGTGAAGCTGATCGTGCACCATGTAGGCGCTGGGCGTGTAGTTGGTGATCATGGCCAGACTGTTGGTCTGGTCGGCGCCGGGAGTCTGCGCAATCTGCTCGCGGCTCACCACCGCGGAGGTGGTGGACGACTCGGGGTTGACGGTGGCGGCTGTGTCCATTACCTCGACCGTTTCCTCCGCTTGAGCGACGGTGAGCGCGAAGTGGAGGCGGGCGTCGCGGCCCGAAGTGAGGACCAGTTTCTGCTCCTGCCCGGCAAAGCCAGAGACCTCGACCGTGACCTGGTATTCGCCCAGAGGCACGGCGTCGAAGCGGAATTCGCCGGAGTTGTCGGAGGAGGTGGTCTTCGTCCATTCGGAACTGACGGCGCGCAGCGTCACCTGCGCGCCCGCGACCGGGCGGTGGGCGGGATCATGGATGAGCCCAGTGACGGAACCGAAAATCGTGGCGCTCGCACCGACAGCGAGCAAGATCAACCCGCCCAGCAGCGGAATGCGAATCAGGCGCATGTGTATTCTCCAAAGCCTAAATGTGAAATGGCGCAACGGCCGCCCCGGCGCGGACAGGGTCTAGCAGCCCCTCTGTCGACACCGGCAGGTTCAGCGGCCAACAAACTTCTGAGTTGATCTAGGCGATGGAGGACAGGGGAGGAGCGCGACCGGAGTGGGCGGCGTTCCCGTCGCCGGCGGCAGCGACGGGGCGAAGCGCAGGCAGCACAGCGGCAGCCGCAGGTACGGATGAGGCGCTCAGCCTTGGCCTGGGTTGCGCCGTGTGGGATACGGTCAGGGGGCGGCAACAGGCATGGCTCCCGCAGTCAAGAACACGGAATTCCGTCTCCGTAGAGCTGTGGGAGTGCATCTTCCGCATGCAGCAGGCATGCGGGGGCGGAGCGGACGAGACCGCCAGCGCCACTGGGGCAAACGTGCCCACGAGCAGCAAGACCAGCAGCAGTCTGGCAGTCAGGCGATGCATAGTTGGTTGCGGCAGGGCCCCACACCTGCCCACGAAAACTGGCGTCTAGCATAGGCGACCTGAGGTGCCGAGCGCAAGGGCCCACGGCGGGGGAGTGATGTAGAACAGGACGTTGAGCCGCCAAAATCCGCTGTGTTAGCATCTTTGGTTTCGGCGGGCTGTTCCCTCTCGGCCTATATCTTGTCCTCTTCTGCTGGCCTACCGGGGTCCAGGCGATGCGGTCGCGGAACCGGGTCCACCCGCGCAGATCTCTAAAGGAGCTCACCCGTGAAAGTCTATGAAGGCGCAAACGTACGGAATGTAGCGTTGGTGGGGCACGGGCATGCCGGCAAGACCTCGCTCGTCTCCGCCATGTTGTACACCGCCGGCGCCACCCAGCGGCTGGGCCGGGTGGA
>DATKLE010000160.1:0-5231 GCA_035542575.1 Terriglobales bacterium
GAAGCTCTTGAAATAAAACTGCTTGCCAATGACCCGCATTGTAGAAGGATCGAAGCGGATGCAGTAGTCGCGCCAGGGATCTTCAAACCGACAGACTGCTTCCGGTTTCTCCCCCCGCAGTGTCCCGCAGCCTGTGTGCGACGCGTCGGAACGTTCTACAACCTCCAAAGCCTGCTGCCGAGACATCCCGAGCGAAATCCTGCGGTAGTCTTGCCAGCGGGAGACTGCCACAGCCTGGAACCCGAAAACTACGCCAATAACTGCTCCCAGCAGGATGGAATAACCAAACAGTCGCCGCCTAGGCAGCCGCTGCACGGACATGTTGGCTGTGCTCGACATCACACGTTCACCTCGTAGCTGCTAGGGCTGACCAAGTTGACTTTCGATCATGTGTGCGCTTTCCACGGTTGAGGTCGCGAGATTTAACTTGACTTCACAGGTTTCCCAGCGCCCAAAGGAAAACTTATCTCCGACCATCCATTCCTGTGTCGGCGGCGCCGAGGCGTGGATCAGCAGCTGCACTTCGGTTAGCGACATGCCGGGTCTAACGCGGGTGCAGTCGGATTGGATCGATCGCTGACGCAGCCTGTACGAAATGAAGGGCAAGCCCACAATCGCAGTTCGCACGAAGAGGGCAACAAGTAGAACCGCCATGACGTTCCCGAGAATCCGCGGAACAGTTGTGATTAGTCCCTTGCTCAGTGTCAGTGTCATTTCAGCTTATTCGCTCCTGCAGTCGCCTCGGACACCTGGTCGGCCGCGAGGCGAGGTCCGGCGTGCTGATAGCAAAACGACGAGCTACACATCAGGTTCCAAGGGGGGCTGGCCCACCCTTTCCCTGAGGGTGCCCTACCCTTGTCTCGCCGCTCTTTGGCGAGACAGGGTGGGGGTCTTGGTCGCGACTGGTGCCCTGGAGAAAAACTCCGACCTGATGCAACACTGCAAAAGCCCCACCCTGTCTCTCCACAAACCGGAGAGACAAGGGTGGATTGGATAAGAACGAAGGCTCGCTTCGAACCGGTAGTCTTGGTTTGAGGAACAAGGCTGCTGAGGAGGAAGGAGCCTTCGCATGATGATTATAGGCTGTGATTTTCATCCCAGCTGGCAGCAGGTGAGCTGGCTGGACGCAGAAACGGGCGAGACCGGGGAGCAGAAGCTGGTGCACGCGAACGGTGACGCCGAGCGATTTTACCGGCAACTGCCGGCGCCGGTGCTGATCGGCATGGAGGCCACAGGCAACAGCCAGTGGTTCATCGAGCTGGTGGAAGATCTGGGGCACGAGATCTGGATCGGAGATGCGGCGCAGATCCGGGCCAGTTACGTGCGCAAGCAGAAGACCGACAAGCGCGACGCGGCGCATATTCTGAAGCTGGTAGCGGAAGGGCGGTTCCCGCGGCTGTGGGCGCCGGACCGGGAACAGCGCGACTTGCGGCAGTTGGTGCTGCATCGCCACAAGCTGGTGCTGATCCGGGCGCGGGTAAAAAACGAACTGCAACACCTTTCCTTGAATAAGGGAGTGCAGCGCAAGCGCAAGCTGTGGAGCCAAGCCGGGATGCAGTTATTGCGCGAACTGCCGTTAAAACTCTGGGCGGCATGCCGGCGGGAAGACTTGCTGGGACTGCTGGCGATGTTAAACCAGCAGATCGGCAAGCTGGACCAGGCGGTGCAGCAGGCGGCGGAGCAGCATCCCCAAGCCCGGTTGCTGATGACGCAGCCGGGCGTGGGACCGAACACAGCACTGGCTTACGTGCTGACCGTTGGCGACGTCCACCGCTTCCGGCGCGGCAAGCAGGTGGCCAGCTATCTGGGCCTGATTCCCCGCGAGGAGACTTCCGGCGGACGGCAGAAGCTGGGAGCGATCACCAAGCAAGGGAACCGGCTGCTGCGTTCGTTGTTGGTGGAAGCGGCGCAGATTGCGGTGCGGCACGATCCCCAGATGCGCCGGGAGTATCTGCACCGCTGCCATCACAAGCCGAAAGCTGTGGCCAAAGTGGCGGCGGCGCGCAAGTTAGCCGTACGACTCTACTGGATGCTGCGCACCCAGACCGAGTATCCAGAGATCGTTCGCATCGAGAGCAGCCCGCGGGTGCCCCTGGTCGGCGCAAGCTAAACCGCTAAATTGATTGGGCGCTCTCGCATCCCGTAAAGACGGGATGTTCGCATAGAAGAATCATGGTCGCAGTTGGGGCCGAATCGATGGTTGGTGGAGCGTAACTCCACCGCAGAGTGATTCAGGTGAGATTCTCCAGAGCCTTGTTCCTAAACTTCTCTCTGGCAAACCTCACCGGTGCTCCGCACCGGCCAGAATAACTATGCCTTGACAACGCCTTCGTTCTTATCGAGGGGCACCCTTCACACTACTTTTTGTGATTTACCCACTCCCAGCCGAACCTTCCCTTGATGCAGAGGTGTCCGTTGGTGATCTGCTGGTCGAGGGGCGAGGTGACTTTCACGATCTTCTCGTCCTGCACTTGCAGGGTGAGGGTGCAGCCTACTCCGCAATAAGGACAGATAGTGTCGGTACGGGTTTGCTTGGATTCGTCCCAGGTCCCGGCCGTGCGCAGGTCGGATTCGCTCTTGAACATCAGCGCGCCGGTGGGACATACGCCGATGCAGTTGCCGCAATAGACGCAAGCAGACTCCGTCAGCGGGACGTTGTATTCGGTGGAGATGCGGGCGTCGAAGCCGCGTCCGGCGACGGCGATGGCGAAGGTGTTCTGCGCATCCACGCCGCAGGCTTCCACACACTTGTAGCACAGGATGCACTTGCCGTAGTCGCGGACGTAGAGGTCGTTGTCGATCTTTGTCGGCTGGCCGACCGTGGCGGCATCGCCGTTCGCCGGCGCATGATGGTGGCCAGGCTGGGCGGCATCGCGATTTTCGGCTGGCGGAGCAGCCTTGCCGAATCGCTCTGGCTGGGCACCGTAACGCTTCATGTATTGCTGAAACTGGGGAGCAGTGGAAATGTCCACCGACGAGGCCAGCAACTCCAGCACCAACCGGCGGCTCAAACGCACGCGCTCGGAATCAGTCTTCACGACCATGCCGGCTTCGACCGGGCGCGAGCAGGCGGGCACCAGCGGGCGTGAGCCTTCCACTTCGACCATGCAGATGCGACAGACGTTGACCGGGGTGAGGTTCTCCAGGAAGCAGAGCGTGGGGGTATCAATGCCGATGCTGCGCGCGGCCTGCAAGAGCGTTGCACCTTCAGGAACGGAGACTACCTTCCCATCAATCGTGATCTCGACCATGCGCTGCGGGCGCGGCGGCGGCAGGATGGGCAACGGGCCGCGCGGTACGGGCGTCTTCAGGTCGGGGGCGTTGGCGCTCATCGTTTGCCCTCGAATAGTGGCAGTCTAGCCAGCGCAGACTCAATCGCGCTCGCGGCGGTCTGACCCAATCCGCAAATGGAGGCATCGCGCATGACCTGGCCAACCTCTTTCAATGTCACCAGCTCATTGGCGCGAGATCCCAGCGGTTTGCCGGCGGCCATGCGGTGCAGGATCTCCTCCTGCCGAACCGTGCCCACGCGGCAGGGCACACACTGTCCGCAGGACTCGTCGCGGAAGAAGGATGCAATGCGCAGGAGAATCTTGCGGAGGTCAACCGTGTCGTCGAAGGGCATGATGACCGCGGATCCGAGGGTGGCTCCGGCGGCGCGGGTGCCCTCGAAAGTCATGGGAACGTCTAGCTGGTCCGGCCCAAGGAAAGCTCCGGCAGCACCTCCGACCAGCACCGCCTGCAACTTGCCGCTGCTGGCAATGCCTCCGGCGAGGTCGAGCAACTGCCGCAGGGTTGTGCCAAAGGGCGCCTCATACACTCCCGGGCGCGCAACGTGTCCCGATACGCAGTACAGCTTGGTTCCGGTGGAACGCTCGGTGCCGATAGCGGCGAAGGCCTCGCCACCCTCGAGAATGATGTGCGGAATATTCACGAGCGTTTCGACATTGTTAATGACCGTGGGCCGCCCGAAGAGTCCGACCTGCGTGGGGAACGGAGGCTTGTTGCGCGGCTCGCCCCGGCGGCCCTCGATCGAATTCAGCAGGGCAGTTTCTTCTCCGCAGATGTACGCCCCGGCGCCGATGCGGATCTCGACGTCAAAGCGCACGCCGTCGCCGAGGATGTTGTCTCCGAGGAATCCGCGGGCGCGGCACTGGCGAATCGCGTGCTCCATGCGCCGCGCGGCGATGGGATATTCTCCCCGAATGTAAAGATAGCCCTGCTCGCATCCCGTGGCGAAGGCGGCGATGGTCATGGACTCGATGAGCGAGTAGGGATCACCTTCGAGAATGACACGATCCTTGGTGGTACCGGGCTCGGATTCGTCAGCGTTGCAGACGAAATAGCGCGGCAGGGAAGTGAGGCGTACCGCGTTCCACTTCTGGCCAGTGGGAAAGGCGGCGCCGCCGCGCCCAACGAGCTTCGAGGCCATGACCTCTCGAACAATTTCCGCTGGGCCGATCTGGATGGCGCGGCGCAGCGCGAGAAAGCCTCCGGCGGCGCGGTAGTCGTCGAGGCTTTCGGGATTGACGTTGCCGACGCGGCGCAGCAGCTTGAGCCCCGCATGGCCCTTCTGGGGCACCGAAGCACTGAGCAGCGGCTGGGGAATCTCCCGGCCACGCATGGCGGTTTCCACATCAATCGCGCGGGCCGCAGCGAGGAGCTGGTCTGACGGATTCTCTCCGGCGGTTCGAACCAGCACCGCCGGCGCGTATTCACACAGCCCCAGGCAGGGGCTGCGATGCCAGGTGGCTTTGCCGTCGGTGGTCGAGCCTTCCGGGCCGTGCAGCTTTTCCAGCGCCGCGCAGAGCTGGTCAGCGCCTTTAACCTGGCAGGCAATGTCATCACAAACGTGGGCTACGGCAGGCGGCTGCGGCCGAGTAGAGAGCAGCCCATAGAAGTTCGCAACTCCGAAGGCCTCGGCAGGCGGGACACCGAGCACGCGGCTGGCATAATTCAGGGCGCCCGGGCTGATCCAGCCGACACGGTTTTGGATGGCGTGCAAGACAGGAAGAAGAAAAGAGCGGCGGGGATGGCCGATGGGGACTCCGCCGATAGCGGATGTCTCTTCAGGAGTTGCAGCAGCGTCGGTGAAGTGCAGGTCCATGGTTCTAAGCTCGCCACTCGGCGCCTGCGTGACTCATCGGTCGTTCGGGAGGGCACGGCTTTAGCCGTGCCGTACCGATTTCGCAAGGTCCGCAGCTTTAGCCGCTGGGGTGCGCTCGTTGCGG
>DATKLE010000161.1:0-17323 GCA_035542575.1 Terriglobales bacterium
TTGCGCCCCAAACCGCCGTTCAAATCCCATAGTGCACCGCGTCCGCCGCAAACGCCAGCGGCTTCCTCCTAGTCTCCTTATCGAAAACGCCTCGGAACGACTTCCTCTTCCAACCCGAAGTGTCATGCCGAGGCGTTTCCGTTCAAGGCTAGCGACAATCCGACCAGGACCCAGCGCGAGAGTAAATAGCCGCCGCATTGGTAAATTGTTAGCGACGCTTACCACCCCATTTGGTCCATGCGCTTAAGGATAATCGCGCTGTAGCTATTCATGCGCTCGGGTCGTCGCTTCAGAGGAGCCGGCAGAATTGCAGCCAGCCGTGCCGCCTGTTCCCGGCCAATATTTCGGGCTGCGGTTTGGTCGTAGTAACGACACGCCGACTCTGCACCATAAATACCAGGGCCCCATTCGACGACGTTGAGGTATATCTCCAGGATCCGCCGTTTGCCGAGGACGAATTCGGCCACTGGCACCAGGGTGGCCTCTGCGCCCTTTCGGACGACAGAGCGGCCCGTTCCGAAAAACAGGTTCTTTACGAGTTGCTGCGTAATGGTGGAAGCTCCACGAGTGCGATCGCCTTCCAGATCTTCCTGGGCAGCGATTTGGATCTGCTGCCAATCGAAGCCGTGGTGCCGGTAGAAGTTCGCGTCCTCTGCGGCGATTACAGCGTGCTGGAGATCGGGCGAGATTTGGTGGAGCGGAATGAATTTGTAGCGTTTGCGATATGAAGTGTGGCGAATCCAGGCCTGCAAGCGGCGCTGGATGTGCACCGCCGTTGTCGGTGGGTCAATCCATCGGGCCGCCACCAAAACCAGCACGGCAAGCGACCAAAGAAGCACCACGCCGATGACGAGCCGTCGAATCAAGGACCGGAAGAAGCCCGACCGAAGCGGTGTTTTCGTGTGTGCGTTCGGCATTTCAGTCACATTTCAGAATAATAGGCCGGGGTGGGTTGCCGCTGATGGATGATCTTGCGCGCGCGAACACAGAGTACTGCGTTCTAATCAGGCCACTCGGGACAAGCCCCTTGTTCCTGAGTCACATGGAACCCCGCCACAAGGATAAAGTGGGATCAGCCCCGAGAAGTCGGTATAGCGGAAGGGATGTGCCAGGGCTCACCCAATCGCTCCGGATTCCCAAATGAAGAGAAATCCGGAAGTTATGGCCATGGCGAGCAGACCGGCCGGAGTCGGTTTATGAGATCGGTTCGAGTCTGAGTGTTCTATGCGCCCGCGCCGGCGGCAGCTGCTGCTGGCTTTGCTGCCTCGGCCGGCTTGGGCTGGCTCTGGGCCGTCGGCTGCGCCTTCTCGTGCTTGTGCTCGGCTGCCCGCACCTGCACGCTGCCTTTCAGGAAGGCTCCGTCCTCCACGCTGATGCGCTGGGTGACGACGTCGCCCGTGAGCGAGCCGTCGCCGCGGATGTCCAGCCGGTCGGTACACTCGATATTGCCCGTGACCTTGCCCATGATGACGACTTCGCGGGCGTTAATGTTGGCGGCGACGCTGCCGTTGCGTCCGACGGTGACGCGGCTATCAGTCAGGTTAATGGTGCCTTCGATTCGGCCGTCAATGTAGAGCGACTCACCGCCGGTGATCTCGCCCTTAATGACGAGCGTGCGGCCGATGGTGGCCTGCTCCATGGGCGGAGTCACGGGCTTGATCGGCGCAAAGGAGTTGGGATTCGGAGAAAACTTCGGGGCGTTGGCTGGGTTCTGCGGTGGCTGCAGCATGGGTTCTGACCTTCCTTGTTGCCCGCTGTCTGCGCTGGGGGCGGCTCCTGCGGCGGGTCCGGGACATTCGGCCAATGGCCAATCCTGACTATCGCATGGACTTTAGAGGGAAGGCAGGTTACGGAAGAACCTGTACTGCTGCGGAGGGCAAACGAACCTATTCACGCACCCAGCTTGTCTGATTGACGGGGTAAGCAGAATAGGTAGATTGCGCACTCCCACCCCTTGTCACCGTGAGTGGGTTCCAGAGACAGCCCACGGCGATCCGCGCGCGTTTCGGGCCTTGGACGCAGTTAGAACGCGGGATGGCTAACATGTGGCTGCGTGCGTGGGAGCATGAAGCAAGCGGGCATGTGGGTTGCCAACAACCAATACTGATTCCGGTATGCGACCTGCTCAGCGTTATTGCCGATAGAGCGCGATATCATTCATTGACCCGGTTCCTGGCGAACAGAGGGTGCAAGCTTGTGTTATCGCGTGATTACGTCAGTCATTTCCGCTCACTGCTGCCACTCACCGATAATGGGCAGTGTGAAGTCATCTGCAAACGAAACGCTGTCGCGATGGATGTTTCAGGGCGTCCCCCTAATCATCGGCATCGGGATCGTTGCCGCTTCTGTTCTTCACTTCAGCTTCGGCCTGCCACTCTCCACATTCGCGGGCCCAATCGCCGTTTTGTTAGCAGTGCAAGTGATGTTCTACGTCGGTATGTACGCGGTTCGCAAACGATGCAGGAAGACGCAGGACCTTAGGGTGGGTGCTGCTGTGCGGCGCTCCCATCCCCCGACGACACCCGCGCCAAGCAAGGGCCGTCCCCTGACGGACGGCGGCCTCTTGCATTCGGGTGTTTCAGAACGGGCAGAGTGTTACGGCGTCTCCGCCGCTAGCTGCCCCGGCGTCACTGAACGCTAACCATGACGTCAAAGCCGCCGCTATTGTCGCCCACTATTTCATCATTGATACCCAAGAAAAACGTCCCGGCCTGGTCCACGTCGAAGGTTTTGGTCTCGCCGACAAAAAAGAGTCTATTAGGTAAAATGCCGATCCGCGCCACGTCCTTGGTACCATCAACCGCCTGGAAGCCCCGGGCGTTAGTCCTCGCTTGAGGAACGAACACACCGATCAAGGAATAAATGTTATTCACCGGTCCACCCGCAACGCCATTCGCTTCTTGCAGGGGAAGTTGCTGGCTTCCCATGTTCGTGGTTGTGCCGTTCGGGCCAACGCCATTCACCGTTCCGCTGACATAGGTTACGGTGATCGTCCCCGGTCCGCTCACTGTGACGGCCGAGATCAACGGGTTAACCTGGTCCACCGGGTTGCCGAAGGCGCCTGAGGCTGTCGACGGCACAAATACCTCCACCTGGGCATGTGTAGCCATGGTTGCCGCAGCCACAAACACCAGCAATACAAATGCGATTTTCGTACTCATGTTATCCTCCCGCCACATTCGCTCGATCAGTTGCGATTATGGACAACCGTGTTTCTCGCATTCGACCACTCTCTTGGCGAGATCGCGGAAATGATTTGGAGTAAGTTCACCCGGCGGGCAGAAACACACTAGCCCGGCAAAACCCACGCGGTCTCGCCGCGGCCAACTACCTATGGGAATCGCATGTCTGCCGCCGGGAGAAAAATGAGGGCCTACGTACGGAAGAATCTTAGGTGCGCCGACTCGGGCAGGCAGTGACGCCCGGCACGCTGCCTTGTGAGAAACAGGGCTTTAGGCCGTACCGAGCAACTCTCCACGCGTCAGGACGCCTTCTAGCTCTGCAGCACCTGCCCCAGCTCTTCCCACTCCGTCAGCCGCTTCTGCAGGTCGGCTTTGTGGGCAGCCAGCTTCTGCGTGAGCCGCTGGGTTTCCTCGGCGCTGACGAACGTCTGCAGCGCGGCTTCACAGTCGGCGATGGCGGCTTCCAGGCCGGAAATCTCCTGCTCCACTTCGGCGAACCGCTCTGTCAGCTGCTTGCGCTTGATGGGGTTCAGGCGCTTGGACCTGGATTCAGCGGAGGCTGAATCGGCCCCTGCCTGATTGCCGTTCGTCGGCCGCGCGGCCAGTGGCGATGCGGCCACGGTTTTCTGTAGCGCCTCCGCCCCACCCTGCTTGCGCCACAGATAATCCTCATAGTTGCCGGGATAGACTTCCACGCGGCTCTCGCCAATCTCGAACACCCGCGTGGCCAATTTGTCGATGAAGTATCTGTCGTGCGAGACAAAGACCACGGTCCCGGTGTAATCCGAAAGCGCCCTCAGCAGGACGTCCTTGGCACGCATGTCCAGGTGATTGGTGGGTTCGTCGAGCAACAGAAAGTTTGCGGGATGGAGCAGCATGCGCAGCAGGGCATAGCGGTTGCGCTCGCCGCCCGAGAGCACGCCGATGCGCTTGAACACGTCATCCGCGGAGAACAGAAAGCATCCCAGCAGGCTGCGCAATTCGGTTTCGGTGGAGCGCGGGGAGAGCGCCCCAAGATCGTCGAGGATACGTGCGTCCGGGTTGAGTACTTTGTACTGGTCCTGCGCAAAGTAATCCGCCTGGGCATTGTGTCCCAGCCGGTATTCTCCCTTGGTCAGACGTTCCTCGTTCGCCAGCAGCTTGATCAGCGTGGACTTGCCCGCGCCGTTCACTCCCACCAGGGCGATGCGGTCTCCGCGCTCGATCATGAAGCTGACGTCGCGGAACACTTCCTTCTCGCCATACGACTTCGCCACGCCCGCGAATTCAGCCACGATACGTCCGCTGGCCTTGGGCTGGGGAAACGAAAAATGAATGGTCCGCTCCTCTGGAGGGATCTCGATCCGCTCCATCTTCTCCAGTTCTTTGATCCGGCTCTGCACCTGCTTGGCCTTGGTGGCCTGGTAGCGGAAGCGGTTGATGAACGCTTCCAGCTGCTCGATGCGCTCGCGCTGGTTGCGGTAAGCAGCTTCCAGTTGCTCCTGGCGCTGCGTCTTCTGCGCCAGGTACTTGTCGTAGTTGCCGCTGTAGAAGTGAATCCGCTTGTTCCAGATTTCCACGATCTTATTCACGGTGACGTCGAGGAAGTAGCGGTCGTGGGAGATGAGCACGAAAGCGTGGGGATAGTCAGCCAGGTACTCTTCCAGCCAGTTGCGGGCTTCCAGATCAAGATGGTTCGTAGGCTCGTCCAGCAACAGCAGGTTGGGTTGCTGCAGTAGAAGCTTGGCCAGGGCGATGCGCATCTGCCAGCCGCCGGAGAACTCATCGGTATCGCGATTCCAATCGTCGGTGTGAAAGCCCAGCCCGGTGAGCACCGTCCCCACCTTGGCTTCAATAGCGTAGCCGTCGTGAGTCTGAAACTCGTGCTCAATGCGGTGGTAGCGGTCGGCAACCTGCGCATACTCCGGCGACGCGTGGTCGAGCTCCGCCATGCTTGCGGTCAGTTCTTCCATCTCCCGTTCGAGGGCGCGCAAGTCATCGAAAACGGTCATGCACTCGGCAAACACGCTGCGGCCCGACAGAGCTAGGCCATCCTGCGGCAGGTAGCCGGCACTGATGCCTTTGGCGTTGCTGATCGAGCCGTAGTCAAGGCTTTCCAGCCCGCCCAGAATTTTCAGCAACGTGGACTTGCCGGTGCCGTTGGCGCCCACCAGGCCGACCCGGTCGTGGGGCGTAAGCAGCCAGTCAGCTGCTTCAAAGAGGAGCTTGTGACCGTAACGCTTTCCGGCTGAGGACAACTGGATCATGGCTTGTCCTTAATCGTCTCATGAGAGGGAGGTTTTGAAGAACACGCCGTTAACCGGTGTCATCCTGAGCAGCCCTCCAGGCCGCGAAGGACCTGGCGCGGGGTGGCAAGGTTGCGACACCGCATTCCGTGCCGCTGCGCGCAAGATCCTTCAGGACCTGTCGGTCCTTCAGGATGACGCTGTATTCGTTTACAGGGTGGAAACGGCGGCCCGCAGCCTCACGGCAGGGCCACGAGTCGGGACGATGCGTTCCAGTGCGCGATCGATGACCGCCTGCAGCTCCTGGGCATACTTGACTTCGCGTCCCTTGGCCAGAATCTTCTTGGCCTCTTCGGCGGTAAACCAGGTGGGATTGCGCGAAGGCTCAGCCGCCGGACTGACTTGCTCGACCTCCAGTAGGAATGCCTTCACCACAAATTCCTGCACTCCGGGAGGCTTCCAGAAGACGCCCTTGGAGTGGATGTAAAGATGAAAATGACGCGGCTCGATAGTGCCCCGGGCTCCGGCTTCCTCCCAGGCCTCGCGCTCGGCCGCCTGGCTGTGCGACATTGACGGCTCGGGATCGCCCTTGGGGAAGGTCCACTTGCCGCCGCCATTGGTGTTCACCAGCAGGAATTCGGCGGACGCCCCCTTGCGGCGATAGCACACGGCTGCCACCTGAAACGGTAGCGAGAATCGTGGCAACCGGGGCGCGCCCATCTCTGAAGCCTCCGCAGGGCTAATCTCAGCCCTGATGATACTTGGAGAATATTTCAGCAATGTTAATGTGCAACAAAAAAGGTGCACTCCCAACATTACCGAAGGGGGTACCCGTTTGGGGGGAGGGAAACTTAAGCCTTTACCGGGGCCGGCTCGAGTTCCCGCATGCTGTTGAGTATGATCGAGATGACGTTGTCGTTGCCGATCGCGGTGTTGATCATCAGGTGATAAAGCGAGCGCGTCGGCCAGTCCGCGTCGAAATAGTGCTTCACAAAATAGACGCGGTCGCGGTCCACGCTGTCCACCAGTTCTTCCGCTTCCTGGAGCGTCTTGCCGATTTGCCGGAGGCGGTGCAGCTTCTCCACTCGAGGCGCATAGAGAAAAACATGAAAGCTGTCCGGGCGCTGGCGTAAGAAATAGGGTGCGCCGCGGCCCACGATCACGCAATTTCCGGCGGCAGCGGCTTTCTCCATCACCTGCTGTCCGATCTCGACCATGCGGTCGGCATCGAAGTGCTGGTCCTCAGCCAGGGGCATGCTGCGTTCGTAGCTGCCGCGCCAGAAAACCTTCACCAAACGGTGAAAGGTGCTGTCCACACGCTCCTCGCAGCGCTGCACGGCAGAGCAGTCCACGTTGGCCAGCTTGGCAATTTCCTGGGTCAAAGCGTAGTCCCAGAGCGTCCAGCCCAGGCGGCGGGCCAGCTCAGCGGCGATCTCGCCGCCTCCGGAACCGTACTCGCGCTCGACCGTAATGACTCGGTACACAGCTCCCCCGTTGCCAGGAACTCACCCCGGCTCGCTATCGAATCCAGACCTTGGTCACAACGGACATTCCCGGACGCAGAACGTGTTCGCGGGTTTCTCCCGCATCGAAGGTGATTTTTACCGGGATTCGTTGCACGACCTTCACGTAGTTTCCCGTCGCATTTTCCGGGGGGAGCAGGCTGAGCACGGCGCCGCTGGCGCCCGCGATGCTCTGCACGTGTCCCTTATAGTCCTTGCCGTTGGCGTCCACCGAAATCTCAGCCGGCTGGCCGACTTTCATGTGCCTCAGCTGAGTCTCCTTGAAGTTGGCGGTGACCCAGAGGTCGTCGAGGTTAATGACACGCATCAACTCCTGTCCGATTTGGACGTTCTGGCCAAGCTCCACCGTGCGCCCGGTTACCACGCCGCCGACCGGGGCAGTAATGGTGGTGTATTGCAGGTTCAATTCCGCCTGGTCGAGTTCGGCTTTCATACGGGCGGCGTTGGCCTCGGCGGCCTGCGCCTTGGAACGGGTCGCGGCGACCTGCTGCGGAGCGGTGTTCGCCGAGCGCAACATGGCCTCGGCTTGTCCCAGCCTGGCTTGCGCCTGAGTCACTTGCTGCCGGGCCGCCGCGGCTGAAGCCCGGGCTGCATCCACGGCCGCAGCATCGGCCTTGGCCGTGGCCACGGCCTGGTCATACTGCTGTTGCGAAATCTCCTGCTTGTCTACTAGTTGCTTGTAGCGCGCCAGATCACTCTGGGCCCTGGCATTGTTGGCCTCCGCCTGTGCGAGTTGGGCATTGGCGGCGTCGTATTGCTGGCGGGCAGCCCCAATTCCGGCGCGGGCATTCTCCACGTCGGCCTCGGCGGAGGTGACCTGGCTGCTTGTCCCGACGGAGGTGATTGGAACATTGACCCGGGCGGCCTGCGCAGCTGCCACTGCATCGGCGTAGTTGGCCTTGGCTCGATCCACGGCTACCTGGTAATCCTTGGGATCGATCTGGACCAGGGGAGTTCCTGCGGCGACATACTGGTTATCGTCTACCAGCAGCTTCACTACCTGGCCGGAGACACGGGCGCTGATGGAATTGAGGTGGCCGTCGACCTGGGCGTCATCGGTCGATTCGTAGCTGGTGAAGTAGCGCCACAGGACGAAGCCAACCGCCAGCAGCACGACTCCGCCCACAATCATCACAACGCGGACGCGGGGATCGTGACGGTTGAAACGCTTCCAGCGAAGGTCCTTCTCAGAGGCCGGCAAGGGAGCGGGGCCAGCGGCCTGGTGCTGGGAGCGAGCGTCAGATACAACGGTTGTGGTCTCTGTCATGATTACTTGCTCTTCAAGTACTGCTTTACGCCTTCTTCCGCGTATCCCATGGCGCGGGCCAGGGCCACTTTGGAGAGGTTATGGGCGTAAAGGCTGGAAATATAGTTCTCGTTGGCGGCGGCCACCGCTTCCTGCGCCTGGACCACCTCCAGGTTGTCGGTTACGCCGGCGGCGAAACGATCTTTGGCCTGAGTCAAGGTCTGGTCCGCGAGGTCCACCGAACTGCGGGCCACCTCGACCTGCTCCGCCGCCGCGGCCAAGTCTAGCAACGCGGTGCGGACTTCGTAGTCAATCTGCCCACGCAAGTTCTCCAGCTGTTGCTGGGCCTGTTGCAGCGCGGCTTCGGCCTGCAGGACGTCGCCGTGCACTTTACCGCCCTGGAAAATAGGAATGTTCAAGGTGCCGCTCACTGTAAAGGTGCCGTGCGAATTGCCGGGAGTGATACCGAGGTCGCCATAATTCGCATCCACACCCAGAGTGGGAAAATACTCCGCAGTGGCAGCTTTGCGGAAACGCTCGGCGGCCCGCACCTGCTGCACGGCTGCCTGGTAATCGGAGCGCGCGGTGTACGCCCGTTGCAAGCTCTGCTCCAGGCCCAGGGTCGTCAGCGGCTCGTACGGGGCTTTGTCGGTCAGGGCAAATTCCTGCCCGGGAGGAAGTCCAATCACGCGCGCCAGCGCCAGCTTCTGCTTCGCATAGTCGTTGCGGACAACGATCAACTGTTGCTGCCGGGTCTGCAGCTCCACGTGGGCACGCAGCGTATCAATCGCCGGACTTACGCCTGCATTCTGCTGGTCGACGGCCTTGTCGTAAAGCGCTTGCGCGGTTTGCACCTGGGCCTGGGCAGTGTCCACCCGGGCAGCTCCCGCCAGTGCCTGCAGATAGGCGTTGCCCACCGCCAGAACCACCAGGTCGCGCCCGTCCTTGTAAGTGTAGCGCGCGGCCTGCTCGTTGTTGGACGCGCCGCGTTCGCGGTTCAAGGACTTGAGATTGAAGAGCGAGAGACTCAGGTAGGCGCGAGTGTCGAAGAAGCCATAGGGACCAACAATCGACGGCACGCCGGGAAAGCGAATTCCCTCCGCCGCCAGGTTCTGCTGTGCCACGTTTTCGCTGGTGCCGGTGGTCAGGTTCGGCAATAGATCACTCAGCTCTTTCCACTTCTGTCCGCGAGCGGCCACCGTGGCATCGCTCTGCAGCAGAAGCCCCAGGTTGTTTCGCAGCCCGCGCTCGATGGCGTCTTTGAAAGAGAGCGGCAGCGCCTCGGGCGTGGCCTTGCCTTCGGGAACGCTGCCCGTGAATGGATTCTGCGAGGTTACCAGGGCGCCGGCAGCGCCCGCCCCAACGTTGGGCTGTGAAGTGGACGGGCTGTTGGGATAGCTGCCGGAGGATTGCGCCCACGCCAGTGCCAACGGAACGAGAAAGCTTGTGATAGTGACCAAGGCAGTTGCGGCGCAACTCGAAATGCTTCGCGGCAATGGCGGCTTTGCTCTCAGGGCTTTCATGTCTGAGCCGGGCTGGCATACACAGTACAACAGCTTACGCTGATTCTGTCTGCACTCCTGTAGATGCAGAGGACCGACCCTGCGGTGGGTCGCAGTCTCCCGAGCGTTCTGACGGCCCCCCGCCGACATAGGACGAATGGCCCTGCCGCACGTCCCAGATTCAACCGGCCAGAGAAGCACTTGCCGCCTACGCTGGCTGGGTCGTCCTCGTCAGCAACGCATCGGCAGTGAATGCGGCCAAGTCAGAAAAAAGGGACTCGGCAGCGGCCTGTTTCTGATCCGTGGGCATGCTGAGCAGCTCATCCACCCGCGCTTCCAGGTCTCGCAGGGCGGACGCAGGCGCGCCTCCGGCCAGGTGCTGCATCAGCGCGCGATGCGCGCCCTTGCGTTCCATCACCTCCAGGCCGTCCAGAATCTGGCGATGCGATGTACCCTCCCAGATGGCAAGGATCATGGCTTCACGCAGCCAGCGCTCGAGCGGGTACTCCTGCAGCGTGCCCAGGCCGCCGTGCACCTCCATGGCCCACTTCGCGGTCTGTACCGCGAACTCCGCCGTCCAGTACTTCGCCAGGTGGGCCAGCAATCGGAACAGGTGATAGCGCTCGGAATAGGGTGGCTTGTCGCGCCACACCTGATTCAGCAACTCTACCGCCTCCCAAGCCAGCCTGGAAGCCGCACGCAGGCGCTGCAGGCGATCTTCGAACTGTTTGTGCAGCAAAGGCTGCTCCAGGATCGGCTTCCCAAAGGCCACCCGCCGCTCCGCGAACGACAAAGCGTCGGCCATGGCTCTCTGTGCCAGGGCGACGCTGCCCATGCTGTTCGCGACCCGCGAGGTGTTCAGCACCTCGAGTATGAGGTAGATGCCTTGCTCCACTGTGCCCAGCAGCCAGGCCTCGCTGTCGCGCAGCTCGATTTCTCCGGTGGGAACGGAGCGAGTTGCGACCTTGTCCTTAAGCCGGCGGATAAAGTAATTGAGCTGTCCATTCGTGCGCTGCCGGGGGACGAGGTAGAGCGCCAGGCCGCGCACATTTTGGGGTGCGCCCTCCGGCCGCGCAGCCACCACTGCAAGTTCGGCCCCAGCGTTGCTGGCAAAATACTTGTCGCCAGTGAGCCGCCAGTGATCCCCAGCCCGGCGAGCGACCGTCTCTACATTCGCGCCCAGGTCAGAGCCACCCTTGATTTCTGTCATCCAGGTGGCTCCCTGCCAGGCGGTCCCCTGCCGTTCCAGCAACCGTGGCAAAAAGCGCGCCTGCAGTTCGGGCTCCCCATACTTCATGAGTGGCGCAATTGTTCCGAGGGAAACTGTGTACGGGCACGACAGCCCTGGATCGTAGAACGAGGTGACGTAAATGCCCAGATAAGCCGGGAGCAGCGATTCCTGCTCAAACGCGCGCCACAGTACGCCGCTGCGATAGCCGTGTTGCAACATGCGCCAGTATTCAGGCGGGTACAGGATCTCGTCCACCCGATCGCCGAGGCGATCAAACATCCGCACCCAGGGAGTGCCCCCACGGTCCACGGCATCGGAAATCCCTTGCCCTTCCTTTTGCCACCATTCTTCGTACGCTCGCAACCAGTCCTGGCGCGGGGCATCGCCCAATGTGGCCTGCAGGAAAGGCAGGGGTGAGCGCAAGATGTCGAAGCTGGACGCCATGTTCTCCATTGTCTCTATCCCGCAGGGACAAAATCAACGGACACAGTATGATTAAGAGCTTCCGACCAGGCTGTAGAGCAGTACGGTCAGCACAATCAGGGTAAAGATCACGTACATGCGGTCGCGTTCGGCGGCAAAGCCAAAGACCGCGAAAGCCACGCGAGCGACGGGAGTAGCGATCAGCAACAGCAGTCCCAACTGAATAATGCCCCGGCCCTGCAGACCCACGGCGTCCCGGATGATCCCGGAGATGCTGCGCAGGTCCGTGGGTTCGCCGCGAAAGATGTGATAGTCGGCGGGCGTGTGGCCATGCCGCGCCAGGTAGATGACCGCGCCGCAAAACACCACCGCCGCAGAGAGGAGGACTCCGCTGCGCAGCAAAACGGCGACGATGTCCTCCACTTTTTGATCGGTCCAGTTCGCCAGCAATGCCATCTCAGATCCCCCCTAGCAATCCCTTGTAAATCATCTGTATCCCCAGCACCACGATTACCAGGCTGAACACCAGCCGCAGCCATTTGGTCTCTGCCTTGATGAGAATGTGGGTGCCGAGCAGCGAACCGGTCAGGACGCCCAGCATCACCGGCATGGCGAGGCCTGGGTCGATATAGCCCCGGTTCAGATATACCCCCGCGCTCGCCGCCGCAGTCACTCCGATCATGAAATTGCTGGTGGTGGTGGAGACCTTGAACGGGATTCTCATGGCCTGGTCCATAGCGAGCACCTTCACGGCGCCGGAGCCGATGCCCAGCAGTCCCGACAGCGTGCCTGCTCCGAACATCAGGCTGAAGCCCGCGGGCACACGGCTCACGTTGTAGTGCCGTATGCCTTCCGGCGTGGGGAAGCTGCCGTTCATCCGTAAACGGGTGGCGAGCGGGTCGGGCGGCTGATGCCACTCAGACTTGGGCCGTGGCTTGCGCGAAAGGTACGCGGAATAGAGCAGAACCAATCCAAAGATCGTGGCGATGGCGCTGGTCGGAACGATCGCCGCCAGAAACGCTCCCAGCAGCGCCCCCAGCGTGGTCGCAATTTCCAGGAACATACCGATGCGTATATTGGAGAATCCTTCTTTCACATACGCAGCGGCCGCCCCCGAGGAGGTCGCGATGACAGAGACCAGCGAGGCCCCGACGGCGTAGCGGATATCGACTTTGAAGAACAGAGTCAGGAGAGGAACGAGAACCACGCCGCCGCCCAATCCCGTCAGCGCCCCCAGCAGGCCGGCGACAAACGATCCCAGCCACACCAGGATTGTGAACTCGAAGATGCTCATTCCACCCCTGCCCGCGCCGACCTCGCGTACTTTGCGAGGTTCGCATACTTGCAAGTATTGTTTGTAACAGAAATATGGCCCTGAAGAGGAGAGACGCGCCCAACCCCGTAAGCCGGTCAGTCAAGTCTTACCGGACGCAAAATCTGCTTATTGTTTTTTCTTCTTCTTGCCAAGCAGACCGCTCAGCGCGTCAAGCGGCGATTGCTGGTTGCCGCTCTGCCCGGACAACACATTCTTCAACGCGCCACCGGCCAATCCCTGCACATCGGGAAGGAAAGTCGGGTTCGACGTCGTACCCTGGATCAGGAACGAAATCCCTCCGCCCTTGCCCCCCAGTCCTGCCATTTGCGTAATTCCGCTCACGGCGCCGCCCGTAAGATTGGCATTCATGTGGAAGTTGAGAACTCCACCCGGGCTGATGGTGCCGCTTCCCGTTACCTCTCCCAGCGCAGGAATGTTGAGGTTGATGTTTTCGGTGCGAATTCCTTCCGGCGCCGCCCGAAGGTTAGTGCTCAGATTCTGAATAGAAGTGTCATTCCCGCTCATTGTCTTGCCCGACAAGGCGGAGACGGCGGAGAGTTTGGATCCCAGGTTGAAGCCGGCCAGCCGCGTGTCAGCCAGCTTTACCGGGCCGGTGATCACCGGCTTGTCGGCCGGTCCATTGATGCCGAGATCGAGGGACAGCGTGCCTCCCTTGAGCGCCGAACCAGACGGCAATACCACACCCACGGCGGGCAGCATGGCCTGCAGCTCATCCACCGACATATTTTGGCCTACCAGCTTCATGTTCAGTAGGGTGGACTCGCCCTGCGAGCGGTAATCCCCCGTAAGATGAGCCACCGCTTTGCCCATCGCAATATCGCCCTGGCTGAGCGTTCCGGACTGGCTCTGCAGCGCGTGATCGAGGGCGAACTGGAGTTGCACCGGCTTACTGGCCGGCGTAGCTTTTTCTCCCAGCTTGAGCTTGTCCGCCTTCAACGTGCCACTGACGCGCGCCGACTTTCCATCAGAATTCAACGTGCCGTCCAAATCGGCGATCCCCGCGATGCCTGCAGCAGGATCCACAAACCCCGATTTCGCCAGGTCCATCCGCTTGACCGTGAGCTTGGCTTCCAGGGGGGTGAGCGAAGCATCCGCGGAGTTGATCGGGCCTGCCGTGCCATCGAGCTTCAGGCTGCCACCGCCCGGCAGGTCCGCGCTCATGGTGAATGGGAACTTGGAGGTGGCGGAGAAGTCACGCACCTCGATGTTCACGTTGTCATACACCTGGGGCTTGGCCGGCGGCTTGCCCACCGATACCCGGCCGTTGGTCACATTCAGTTTGGCGACCGACAGATCGCCCGTCGGAGAGCCGCCAGACTTGGGCGCCGCCGGAGCGCTGGGCTTCGCCTCTGACTTGCCTCCCAGGCTAGAGAAGTTCCACTTGCCCGAGTTCGACCGCAAGAGCGCAATTTGCGGCTGGTCCAGCGTCAGGCCGGTCACGTGGAGGGTCTTGGAAAAGAACAGCGGAAAGATTTCCACGCCCACGCGCAGCGCCTTGGCGCGTACGAAGGGCTCTTTGCTGAACGCCGGGTCGTCGGCGATGGAGATATCGTCCGCGCCTACGCTGCCCGAGAGCAGGGAGAACGACAGGTTCCCGACTTTAACCTGCCGGCCGAGTGCGGCGGTCAACTCCGACTCCAGCCGGGGACGAAAACTGTTGGCGTCTACGAAGAATGGAACAACGATGATGATCACAAGCAGAACGGCAACAATGATTCCAACGATGCGAAGGGTGCGTTTCATGGCCCGCCTCCTCCATGAAGGCTGCGTGGTCCGGATTGCGCGCGATCCGCGGGGCCTGGGTTCGCCGCATGGGTGGGTGCGCGTTGTGCGCTACTGCCCCTCATCAAAATGATACTGGAAAGCGTCGTTCGCGGAACTGAATTTCCGCAGAATTTCCCGGATCGGTCAGTAACACCGCGGTCCCGATTTGATTTCCTCTGAAAACGAGTGCATGCGATCGTGTGCACACCGAGCGCTTGACACCGCCGACATTGTTAGAGATGGGGATTTTTCAGCAACAATGGGGTACCCTCTGCAGATGGCTCCCGTACGAGTCGCATTTCTGTCTTTTTTGTTCCTGCCGTTGCTGCGTGGTTGCGGATCAGAGGATACCCACCAGACTCCGGCCATTCAGCTGAAGCCGGAAGATGTCCACGGCTGTTACGAGATAGCGCTATCAGAATGGAAGCCCGACTTGAGGTTAGGGGAGGACGCGAAATTCATCACCCCACCCTCCCGGATTAGCCTATCAATGGAACGTGGGTCGAGGGGGTTTGAAGCCGAAGGCTATCTTCTTCGTCCAGCTCCCGGTGGGCAGCCCAGCATTCACCGATCTTCCTTCTGGAAAATCGACGGAACCGATACCATCACGTTGGTTTGGACGACTGGTTTTTCTGGCCTCGAAATGAAGTTGCACCTGGAGGGTGACACCCTCAAGGGGCAGGCTGGGACGTTTTGGGACTTTCCTCGTACTAGGCAAAAGGCCGAAGTGGTGGCACGAAGAATCGGTTGTGTCGATAAGTGACCGAGTTAATTGTTGGAATCAGCGCTTACACCCATTGACCTTGGGTCTAATTCCAAAGTGAAGGACGGATATTCCCGCAAGTTCTCGAAAGGAAGGCACGTGCCTGCCTTGATCCTGTTCAGGATCGTCCTTCCCACGTTGTGCTTACTTCCATGATGAGGGACCTGCACGAGACGAAGATCATCGAGCTTGATGTTCAGACTGGCCGCGTAATCTGCCGCTGCCGTGAGTGCAGGTATTCCAGCATCAGCAGTGAAGAGCAGTTTGTAACCGTCCACTGTGAGCAGCAAGATAGCGGATGAGTTGTTCTCAGGGCTGGTGACGCCAGAGTCGTCTAGGCTTTCATATTGCATGTCGAACTTCTCGGCAATCCACTCGACTGTTTCCTTGGCGCTAGCCACTGCTTTTTGGAGGATGCTAGGAAAAGGATAGAGAGCGGTGGGGGTGTCGCGAAATTGAGCGAGCAGTTCTTGATAATACTCTCGGTTGGGTCCAAGAATTCGAATGCTGTCCCATGTGAGTCCCGTGAATGGCTCGTAGATCTTCTTGCCCTTGTCCTCACAGATTTCCTGAAGTTCGTGGGCTGTAGTGATTGCCTTCTGTAATTTTTCCTTGAGCTTTGTCGTTGTGAATGGATTCTTGAAAAGATCGAGGATTTCACTCGCGTGGTTCCAAGGCTGGTGCATGAGCAAGAAGCCGAAGTCGAGTTCTTCGAGGACCACCTTCAGGCCGCACGCATGGTCTATATCTGGATGGGTACAGAGCACACCATCAACGAATGTCGTACCGTAATAGTTCTTAATGTGGTTGACGAGATTCTTACCAGCTTCAAGGGTGCCGCCGTCGATAATTAGGACCTTACTGTTCGGCCCGTGGACCCGCAAGATTACCCCACCGAACCGCGATAGCATCACCGCTCTTCTCACCACCTCCCACCGCAAGAAAGTCAACCTCGAACGCCATAATTTCTCCCAACGCAAGCTGCTTCTTAGGCGATGATAAGGCAAGTTGTGAGGCGAAAACAAGGCGAAACTAGTCGGGTCACCGCCACGGGTTTCGGGCCTCTTCTGTCGGAGTGTCGGCTGCGACGCGACGATTGCTTCGCAGGGAAGGGAGAGGTTGGCAGCACGCGTAAGGAAAGTGGCGAAGATAAAATGACCCCTGAGGCTGAACGATAGAGGTAACACGAATGCACTGGATTCGCGATTTCAGTCGGCAACATGTGGTAGCACGCGAGCGAAACGTTGACAACGACGCGCCGCGCGAGATGCGTGGTGAGTTGGTGGACTTTTTCTTTCGGTTGGCTAACGATAGTGACGGTCAAATTCAACCCCGTGCGATCTACGAGGCCACAGGCCTGATGCTAGGTGCTGGATTGACTGCAAATCCATACGGCGGCTATCCCGCAAGAGTTTCGAGAGACATCGGCGGTGCAGACTGGTGGCGCGTATACGACTGGATTTCACGACTGTGGCAAGAGTTTGAGCGAGCGGGACTACTTGACCAGTTTCGCGAAGGAGTCAACGTTGTTCTTGCGGCACACGGCGTGGTTTGGGAGCTAGACGGCGCTGGGCACTGGCAACGTATTCTCGCTGAACCTTTGCGGCAACAGGTCGCGGTCGCGATTGCCGAGCTTGCTGCTGATGAGTTCGCGCCCGCACTGGCGCTGTTCAACACCGCCACTGATGCATTCAATGCGCGACCACGGCGTGACAGAGATGCCTGCGCGAACATATACGACGCACTTGAGTCGGTGGCGAAGATCGTTTACCAGATGCCGAACGCTACATTCGGGCAGGTGCTCGACCGAGTGCGGCAGCGCGGCACAATCAGCGAACCGATACAGCGACTTCTACGAGACTTGGAAGTGATGCGTCACAACGTCTTTGGCCACGGCATGGCGGAGCCCTTCGCTCTGAGCGCGGCTGAAGTGGACTTCGTATATACGGCGTGTGCTGCCTCCATTCCAATGTTCACCCGCCAACGACCCGCCTAAAGTCGTCAGGAAGCCGCAGCGAATTTATTACCTCCTAGCCTAATGCTGTTGGATTACCAGCTGGGTGTGATCTAGTTAATTGACAGAATAATAAGGGTCACTCTTGTCCAAATTAGGTTTTGAGCGGCGGGG
>DATKLE010000162.1:0-2815 GCA_035542575.1 Terriglobales bacterium
CCCCGGCCCGATGGTGAAGGAGACGTCTTTGAGCACCCAGTCAGGAGTAGTTTGTGTGGCGCGGGCGCCCCCGCCCGTGGCTGTTGCTGTTTGATCTCCGTCGGTTGGCCGACCATCGGGCCCTACAGACACGTTGCGGTAGGCGAACCACACGTGCTCGAACTCGATCCGCCCCGGGCCTTCGCTCTTCCTGGGGGAGACCGGATCGACGATCGCTGGCGGCGTATCCAGCAGCTTGAAGACGCGTTCGCTCGAGGCCATGGCCGATTGCAGAATGTTGTACTTCTCGCTCAGGTCCTGGATGGGACGAAAGAATCTCTGTGAGTACTGGATGAAGGCCACCAGGATGCCGAGCGTCATAGCATCCCTGGCGGCACGCCGTACCAGCTCGTCGTGCACAATCGCGTTTCCGCCGAACCAGATCACGCAGGCGATGGCAATCGACGACAGGATCTCGACCACCGGGTAGTAAATGGCATAGGCGATGATCGCGTCCTTGTATGCCTCCATGTGGCTGGCATTGATCCTGCTGAAGCGGTCGAACGCTTTTTTCTCGCGGTTGAACAGTTGCAGGACGACAATCCCGCTGATGTGCTCCTGCAGGTAGGCGTTGATGCGCGCGATGGCAATGCGGATCCGGCGGTAGGAATCGCGCACGTATTTGCGGAAAACCGACGTGACCACAAGGATGAGCGGCAGCACGGCAAAGGTGATCAGCGCCAGCCACCATTTCATCCGCAGCATGATCACCATGATCCCGGCCAGCACGAACACGTCCTCGAAGATCGAGACCACACCGGCGGTGAACATCTCGTTGAGAGCATCCACGTCGGTGGTGACGCGCGTGACCAGACGGCCGACCGGGTTCTTGTCGTAGAAGCCGACGTGCATGTGCTGCAGGTGGCGGAAGATCTGGCTGCGCAGGTCGAACATCACCTTCTGCCCGGTCCACTGCATCAGGTAGGTCTGCGCGTATTCCAGGAAAAAGCTGACCACCAGCAGCAACAGATAGAGCAGGGAGATCTGCCCGATGCCGGTGAGGGCCTGCGGGCTCAGCCAGCCATCCAGGACCGAGTGCCTACCCCAGGCGGTGGTCGGGGCCAGATACTTGTCGACAGCTACTTTGGTCAGGTAGGGACCGAGGATGTCCGCCCCGGATTTCAGCACGATGGCGCCCAGCGCCAGCGCCACCTGCCACTTGTAAGGGCGCAGGTAGGTCAGCAGCCGGCGCATCAACCGGCTGTCGTAAGCTTTTCCCAGGACTTCTTCTTCGTGGGTTCCAGCGGCCATCGTCTACTTACAGACTACCGTATAGACACGGCGGACGGCTACCCGGATGGGAAAGTGTGCGCGCGGAATTCACATCCTGCAATCGCATGTGTTGGGCGGCTCTACCTCAAGCGCTCTTGAAAATAGCGATTTGATGGTCGAGATGTGCAATCATTCTTAAACGTGTCCGGCGATTGCAACGTGATGGCGCTGAGGAGGACATCTTGGATGCCGAGTCCGGAGATCGTAGGGACCCGATCCTTCCTGGGAAGATACGTTGGCTGGCCGCCGCTTCAGGATGTTTGTCTGCGGTCGCGGGGTCCACTGGTTTGGGCTTGGGCTTTGCGATTGTTGCCAGCCCATTGATTGTGGGCGCGATCGTGCAACCACGTTTTCGACGCCTTGGACGAGCACTCGTGGCGGCCGGTGCTCTTTACCTCAGTTTTTGGGTGTTCTTCTATGGCGTTTGGCTTCTCTTTGACGTCATCAGGAACCTACGCCGCTACCATGATTGTGTTCGGCTGGGGATCGCCTCGTTGTGGTTGGCGTCGATCTTCCTTATAGGTTGGTGCGACGTAGCGCTGGTGATCGAAGCCGTGGAGAGGAAGCGTGTTCGGCGCACGCAGAAGACATAATTGCAGGCAACATGTCACGGGGCCTCAGCTAGTTGGCAGCGTGGAGATGGTAAGTTGAATCGGTTGACGCGCCGGGCGGCTACGCGGATGAAAATCTCGCTGCGACCCTCGCGCACTGGAATTATGCAAAGGTTTGGCAGTACCATTGGTGTGGTTGTTTTCCGGGTGACGCCGAAAGGAGGCGTCCTCCGATGGCTGTCGCCGAGCCACAGCCGCCGCCCGACCAGCAGGATCTGACGGGCACGCGTGTGGGCAGGTTTGCCGTCCGCGCGCTGCTGGGCGCCGGCGGCATGGGCGAGGTTTATCGCGCCGACGACACCCGTCTGAGGCGCCCGGTTGCCCTGAAACGTGTCTCCCGCAAGCTGGGTGCCGACCCCCGCGCCCGCCAGCACATCTTCAAGGAAGCCGAGCGCGCCTCGGCTCTCAACTCTCCCCATATCGCTGCCGTGTATGACGTCCTGGAGGAAAACGGCGAAGTCTTCCTCGTGATGGAGTATGTCGAAGGCAGCAGCCTGCGCCAGCGGCTGCGGACCTCCGGCCGGGTTCCCGTACCTGAATTCCTGGAGCTGGCGCTGCAGTGCGCGGAAGCACTGGCGGCGGCGCAGAAGAAAGGCATCGTCCACCGCGACATCAAGCCGGAAAACATCCTGGTCACGCCCGGGGGACAGGTGAAAATCCTGGATTTCGGGCTGGCGAAGCACTTGCCGGCGGCGGGGGAAGAGGATGCCACGGTCAGTGTGGACAGTCTGGATCGGTCGCTTGCGGGCACGCCCGGCTACATGGCGCCGGAAGTCCTGCTGGGAGGCGAGGCCGATCATCGTTCCGACATCTTCGCCCTGGGCGTGGTGTTCTATGAAATGCTGACCGGCCTCCACCCCTTCCGTACCGAGCATCGGGGGGCGACCGCCGGG
>DATKLE010000163.1:0-8484 GCA_035542575.1 Terriglobales bacterium
CACGACACCGGAGCAGATTCTCGATAAGTTCCAGCAGTACGCCAGTACCGCCACACCCAAAGCGGCCATGGAATATATCGTGGCCCAGCTACATGAGCAAATGGCGCGCTACAACTGGGTGGGGTTCTACCTGGTCGATCCCCATGACGCCTCATTCCTCGTGGTCGGACCTTATGTCGGGAGCTTCACGCCCAATGTTCGGATTCCGCTGGATACGGGCCTGTGCGGCGCCGCCGCTCGTAGCGGCAAGACGGTGGTTGTCGATGATGTCAGGAAGGATCCGCGTTATCTGGCCGGCTCGTCCATGGTGATCAGCGAAATCGTGGTACCTATCTTTGTGAAGAACGCCTTCGCTGCCGAACTCGATATCGAAAGCTATTTTCCGGGCACATTCACCCGATCAGAGCAGGAATTCGTGGAGGCTTGCGCGGGGATTGTAGGCGCGGCGCTGGCCAAGAGAGGGAGATAGCCGCTCGTGCTGTAGCGCCGGACCGCTCGTCGCAATACGAAGAGTGCGGCATCGCGCGAAGCGCGATGAGGCTGGCTGGAGTTCTCAGCGCGTGCGAAAGAGTCTGCTGCTTTCACGCCCGCTGCGCGAGCGGGACGGACCAGGCGTCCGCCCCTACATTCCGTCATTCAAACTCCAGCATGACGATCTCTGGATTTGAACCCAGGCGCAGCGGCGGTCCCCAGGTGCCTGCGCCGCTCGACGTAAACACCTGCATCTTGCCGATGCGGCTCAGGCCGTAGACAAATTGGCGGTAGATTCGGCGCGCCATCCAGCTCCAGGGGATGAACTGGCCCAAGTGGGTATGTCCGGAAAGCTGCAGCGAGAAACCCAGCGCCTCGGCCGTCGCGGGATCACCGGGCGCGTGTGTCAGCAGGATACTGGCGCGCTCGCGGTCGAGTGGAACGCGCCACAGCGCAGATTTCAGACCGCCGTTGGTAGCGGCATCGCGGTAAGGCACGCCAACAATCTGCAGACCATCTACATTCACCCGCTCGTTCTTAAGTACCCGCACTCCGGTCGCGGCGATTGCATTCAGATACTTGCTGTCATCCCCGAACTGCTCGTGATTTCCGGCCACGAAATAGACGCCATGGGGAGCGGTAAGTTGGCTGAGCGGCTCGGCGGCTCGGTGGGCATCGATCGCCGTACCGTCGAATAAATCTCCGGCAATGAAAATCAGATCGGGCTCTTCATTCAGAACTTTCGCAATCAGCCGTTGCAGGAAGTTGCGATTGCGCACGTGGCCGAGATGCACGTCACTGATCAATGCAGCTTTGCGCCCGCGCCAGGCATCCGGCAACTTCTCCAGCTTCACGCGAATGCGCGTGATGCGGGTCCAGTTCGCGTTCCAGATGCCGCAGAGCCCAAACGCAATGCCAATCGCGAATAGAACTTCAACGAAAAGATGAAAGTTAATCGCCACGCCAGCCAGAGTGGTCACGGCGAGCACCAGCCACGCAACAAGGCCTGCCAGAAACAGGAAACTCAAGAACCCCATCCAGGCAGCGGCGGTTTTGTAGAACGCCCGCACTGAAGCACTGGTGTAAGAAAAAGCGAGAATCGAAGCAGCCACGAAGCTGATCGATAGCACTCCTAATCCAGCTTGTAGCCATGCTCGGTGTGACGACACGTGCCGGAACGTCCAGGTGTCGTAGAGAAACAAGTGTGCAAGCAGCAGAATGAATTGAACGATAGCAATGAATACCGCAAAGCGTTGCCGACGGCGCATGGGTATTGGATTCCGGAACGAAGGATGAAGATTCCTGAAGTATGTAGCTTCGGCGGATCGCGCGCTCGGTTCGCGAATGGGGCGGACAAGGCGTCCGCCCCTGAGCGAAACGGGTTGTTACCAGGCTGAGTTGAACACCAGGTTGTAGGCATTGACGCTGCCCAGGCCGGTTGCCATATCCCAGCCGGGAGTCGCGCCGAACGCCGGTTGATACGAGTTCGCACTCGTGGTCTGTGTGATTATCGCTTTGCAGGTTGCGCCCGTGCCGCCGCCTCCCGAAATCGTGCATTTGGGGACGCCGGTGTACCCGGTGCCGGCGGTGGTAAGGGTCACGGCGGTGACTACGCCGCCCGTCACGGTCGCCGTACACTTCGCTTGCGTGCCGCCGCCATAAATCGTCGTACCTGTAGGTGACAGGTATTTCGATTTGTTGTTCTCCAAGGTAATGGTGCAAGTAGGCGTGCTGGTGTAACCAGACCCACCCTTGTTCAAAACGAGGCTGGAGATTTTCTGTGTGCTGATCGCGCCATTGGTGCCCGAAGGCTTGAAGCAATCCGCCTTGTACACCGTGCCATTGAAGCGGCAGTTGACGTCGATATCACCCTGCGTGATGTCGTTGAACACGCACGTGCTCCCCGCCCCCACGTTGATCGAATAGCACGAACTGTTGCCGCTGGCGCCGAATTCCGTCTTGGCGATCGAGTAGTACGTTGGATTCGGGTTGCCGGCGCGGATGCTCCAATGCTGGTCGACCAGCGCCTGCATAGCCGCCATCAGCGGAGCCGAAGCCGAGGTCCCGCCGATTCCGATCCAGCCACTCGGGTCGCCGGTGCAAGGCACTCCGCCAAAGGATTTATCGGAGTAGCAGATGATGATGTAGTGCCCCCAGATGCCGTTGCTGCCGAACAAAGAGACATCGGGAATGTCGCGGACCGCATCGGTTGGATTGCCGAACACGCCCTTCTGGTATGAAGGCTTAGCGTATCCCGCGCAAGTTGTGTTTTCGATGTAGGCATAAGTCTGATTGCCCAAGCCGGTATAGCAGCCGCTCGGGCCGCCGCCGCCCGCCACCGTGCTCAGGAAGCTGGCTCCCGCGCTGCTGTTGCAGAAGCCGCTCGTTCCCGTCGCCGAGCTGAAGCCTTCGACATGGTAAACCAGGTAGCTGGCGCAGGAATCGTTCCACGGAATTTCCGGGATGTACGACTTGGCCGAGCCAAAGTTGGCGTCATTCGTGGAGTTCCAGTAGGTGCTCTGGGCCGCTCCGCCTTCGAGCGAGTTGTAGAGGTCCTCGAAATCAGTACCGCCGACTGAGACCTGATACTGGCTGTCTCCCCAACCCGTGATGCCTATACCCGGCAAGGCCCAGCTGTCGCCGTTCGTGAACAAACGCGCGCAGGCTGAGGGTCCATTGTCACCGGCCGAGGTGAACACCGAAACGCCAGCCGCCGCCGCTGTCTGAAACGCCGAGTTGAACGCGGCATTCGACGACGCACCATTGATCGCTTCGCATTCGCCGTAGCTCATGCTGATGATCGGCGGTGGGTTGCCGGCGCTCACAATGTTCTGAATGGCGATCAGGCCACCAAACGTCGTCGTTGTGTCGCTGCACGAGATCACTTCCACTTTTGCGCCAGGAGCCGCGGCTGTCACCATCTCCACATCGAGATCGGCCTCGATGTCATCCCCGTTGGTTCCGGGGTTGGTGCAGTTGCCGGCATCGTTTGGGTGCACGGTCGTGAGCGTGCCGCCGTACGAGGTCAGGTTGAACTTGCTCCGATAGGTGGACCAATCGGTCCCGAAGCTGTTTGTGTCTTCCACGAGTGCAACGGTCTGTCCGGTTCCGGTAATCCCCGCCGAGTAGAGCGGCGTCAGGTTGTAGATGGTCTGAAAGTCTTCCGGCACCAGGGCGTAGCAGTTGCTGCCCGTACCACAACCGGCGAAGGTGAAGTTAGTCTTGAGCCTGTGATAGGCCTGCGGGCGGAAGTCATGCAGCGAGACTACGCCCGTGATTGCCGGCTCCAGTGCCGCCGGGATCTGCGGATCGCTCATATTGGCGATGTGGTGCTTACCGCCGACTTCCAGGCTGTGAATCTCGGTATGGAAGGCATTGCGAATCTGCCCGGCCGTTCCCGAAAAATCAATCACCATTCGGTTGGGATACACATGGTTGACGGAGAATCCCTGGGACTTGAGCCAGTTGGTAATCGTGTCGATGTCCTGCTGCGCGACGCCGTACTTCTCGCCCTGCTCGGCCGCGCTCATCCAGTGGCGGAAGTTCGGTGAAGTTTTGTCATTGAGTGAATCGATGTAGGCGGCGAAGTCGCTCTCCGCTTCCGGCGCCCGCTTCAACTGCAACAGCATGTGATCAAGCGCGAACTCGTCGGCGACCCGGCCACGATCATGCTTGGCGTTCGCTTCGGGGCGGGTATTGCCATATAGGGTCACGAGGTGAGCGTTGTCGACGGGCTGAGTGATCAGGACTCGGGGTGCGCGGTTCGCCGCTCGAAGGGACGGACCGAGACCCGCTAGGAGGCCCACAAGTACAGCACCGGCCGCGAAGGCCAGGAATTTCCTTGTCATTTTATTTGTAACCACCTTTTTTGAGATCGACCCCGGGGGACGTGGAGAACTGAGGGCTGAAATTCTATCTCAGTTCTCTACAAATGGAAGAGTGAAGAAAAATGCATAGTGCATGAGCTTGCACTCGCCAGGAAACAAAACACTGTTGTTCGCCACGCCAGCATCGCGTGCTCCAGGATGGGCGGGCTATGGTAAAAAGATCGCTCGATCAGTCATACGAGACGGGATTGACGGGGAGGGCATGTGCCAAAACGAAAAATTATCGTCAATATTGCGACAAGCGCGGATGGCTACATCGCTCGAAGCGATGGGAATCTGGACTGGCTGACGAACCGCCCAGTTCCAAAGGGTTTCTACGGCATGCCCAAGTTTTCACGCTCGACGGATGCCAAGATTCTCGGGCGCAAAACCTTCCAGTCCAGTCTGAACATGGGCGCGAGCTTTAGCGCGCATGACAGGCACTATGTGTTTTCCCGCAGGCCAGCGCCGAAGTCTCTGCCTGCCGGGGTCGAATTCGTGACGGAATCGATCGCTGGCTTTGTCGACCGCCTTCGCGGGCAAGCCGGCAAGCATATCTGGATGATGGGCGGCGGTGAGATCATCGCGTCTTTTCTGGATGCGGGCGCGATTGATGAGTTCATCATTTCGGTCGTGCCGACCTTCATCGGCGAAGGCATTCCACTTATTGCACCCCGGCAGCGTGAGGTGCCGCTCCGCCTGCTATCTTTGCAGAAATTTCCGGACGGTGTCGCGCAACTTCATTATGGAGTGCAGCACCCCAGAGTTTGACTCTGACGTTTCCGCCGGCCAAGCCGTTAGCCTTGCTCTTTGAGCTTCAGTTTCGACTTGTTCTCTTCCATGAACTGCTTAATGTCATTGGCGGCGTTCAATAGGCGATTCCACTGCTCGTAGTACAGCGTGACTGGAAAACGGCCCAGCCCGTAGACGCTCACCCCGCCTTTTTCGCCCACTTTGAAAATGAGGTCTCCACTGCGCTTCTTCGTCTCGGCTTCCTTTTCCAGTTGAGCCAGTTTTGCTTTTAGTTCTTCGTAGGTCGGTTCTGCCATGCTTTCCTCACTTATGAGAGATAAGACTGTGGGTGGGACTACCGTTTCTGGCAACCCGGGGCCCCTGCCTATAGTAACTTGTCCGAAGTTGCTGGGTCGCGTGTAACCGTTGTAAGCTCAAAAGCGTCTAATCCCGAAGCGGGAACCCTATGCGCGTCTGGGTACGATGGTCGGCATGGCTGTGCCTGTCCCTTATGTTGTGGACGGCTGCCGCCGACTCGACGCACAATCACCCGACCCAGACCGATTCCGCTTCCTGCCTGATCTGCGTCGCGGCGCACAGCGCCAGGCCCATCGCGGGTTCGCCAACGCTGGCCCGGCATTCACCATGGTCGGGCTCTGCCACGAAGAAGTAGTCTTGGCACCTGCGCGGCTCGATTCGTTCCGTCTGGGCATCCGCGGTCCTCCAGCCATTTAGTGAAAGCAATGCCGGGTTCTATCGGCGAGTATTCCTTTTCGGAGAATTCACGCAGGAAAGACCTCTCTTCTGGCGGATACAGCCACAAGAGGTACCGGGCGACAGAGCTCCATTGCCCTGATGGAAGTGTTGCCACTGCTGAGCCTCCGCCCATTTGCATCGAGATGGCCTGACATTCGGAGAGAGCTCGTATGAAGAATGCAATTATTTCGACACTCCTGGCGGCAGCAACTTGCGTCCCTATGTATGCGCAGCAGGCGAACCCACCCGACCTGGCGGCGCAGAATGCCGCCCTGGAGCAAAAAGTTCGCGATCTGGAGGAAAGGTTGATCGCGGTAGAGGGCAAGATCCGCATGCTGCAGAGTGCGCAGACTCCTCCCGCAGCGCCAGCGGCAGCTCCGGCTGAAGCGCCGGTCGTCCCGGCTGCAACGTCTCCCGTGCAGGGTCAGTTACAGGTGGCGACGGGCGGGGCAGCACTCCCGGTCTACGGAGGGTCGTCTGGTGCGGCGAAGGCGCTCAATCCCGATATCAGCGTCATCGGAGACTTCATTGGCGCGGCCGGAAGCACCAACACCCCACCGCTCGCGACCCTGCAGCCGTTTTCTGCATTCCAGATGCATGAGTCCGAGATCGGCATGCAGGCCATCATCGATCCCTACGCCCGCGGCGACTTCTTCTTCTCCTTCGGAGAGGAAGGCGTCAATCTGGAGGAGGGCTACATCACCTTCACGGCTCTTCCCGCCGGATTCGTGGCCAAGGCCGGGAAAATGCGCTCCGCATTTGGTAAGGTCAACATGATGCACAATCACGTGCTGCCCTGGATCGACCGCCCGCTGGTCACGACAAATCTCGTCGGCGGCGAAGATGGGATCGACGACGCAGGATTCTCTCTCGAACGCATCCTGCCTGCGCCCAAGGGCATTTTCCTCGAAGCGATGGGCCAGGTCTTCCGCGGCGACTCGGACGATGTCTTCCAATCCACCAGCCGCGGCGACGTCAGCACCGTCGATCATCTGCGCGCCTATAAGGACGTCAGTGAGTCCACCAATCTAGACTTGGGGGTTTCCTACGCGCGAGGGCATAACAACGCCACTCTGCTCAACAATCAGCCAGGCGATCTCATCACTCAGCTCTATGGCATTGACGCCACCTTGCGATGGAAGCCGCTGCGGCGCTCGATCTACCATTCATTTGTCGGAAGAGGCGAGCTCATCTGGAGCCAGCGCCATCAGCTTCCCACGGAGCAACGTGCTTTCGGCTTCTATACCTCGGCGGATTACCAGTTTGCGCGCCGCTGGTTTGGCGGTGCGCGCTTCGACTATTCCGACCGCAGCCACTATGCCAATCTGACGGACAAGGGAGTCGCGGCGACCGTCACCTACTGGCCAAGCGAGTTCAGCCAGGTTCGCGGCGAGTATCGCTTCACTCATTACGCCGAGAACCGCGATAGCCACGAACTCATGATGCAGTTGATCTTCTCTCTGGGCGCACACGGAGCGCATCCGTTCTAGGAGCAAGGAATGCATAAAAACCAACTATGTCTCACGGCAGTAAGCCTGCTGTTCCTGCTTTCCGGAGTCGCGGCAGCGAAGAAAATGAACGTGGTCACTTCGACCACCGACATGGCTGCACTCGCCCAGGAAGTCGGTGGCGACCGCATCAGTGTGGAAGCCATTGCAAAGGGATATCAGGATCCTCACTTCGTCGAAGCCAAGCCCAGTTTCCTGCTCAAACTGCGGCAGGCCGATTTGTTGATCGTGGTTGGACTGCAGTTGGAGATCGGCTGGCTCCCGCCCCTGATCACGCAATGCGGAAATCCGCGCGTGCAGGTCGGCGCGGCCGGTTATCTCGATGCCTCACAGTTCGCCGAAATCCTTGAGATTCCTCAAGGCACGATCACGCGTGCTATGGGCGATGTGCACCCATTGGGAAATCCTCATTACTGGCTCGATCCCAATAACGGGCGCCGTGTAGCCAAGGGCATCGCCGGAAAACTGGCAGAACTGGATCCCGCCGATTCTGCCTATTTTCAGGAACGCTTCCAGGATTTCGACAAGCGCCTGACTGCCGCCGAGCAGAAGTGGGACGCGGAAATGGCCCCTTATAACGGCCGCAAGGTCGTCACGTATCACAATTCGTTCACCAATTTCGCCAAGCACTTTCACCTCGACGTTATCGGCTATGTCGAGCCGCGGCCCGGCATCCCGCCGACGCCGAGCCACACGCTCGACCTGATCGGGCTGATGAAACGTGAGAACTGCAAGCTGGTGCTGGTCGAGCCCTACTTCGACCTGAAGACGCCCAACAGCATCGGCGCGGCTACAGGGGCCAAGGTGCTGGTGTACCTGCCGTCGGTAGGCGGGGAAAAACAAGTGACAAACTATTTCGAGCTGTTCGATTACGATATCGATTTGCTCAAGAAGGGATTCCAGTAGTCCAAAGGGACACTATGGAAATCTTGCAGTTTTTGATTTGGCCTTTCATGGCCAGCCTGATTCTTACGGGAATCCACGCCTACCTTGGCGTGCACGTGGTCGAGCGCGGAGTTATCTTTGTGGATCTGGCTTTGGCGCAGATCGCGGCGCTCGGCGCTACCATCGCCATTCTTATCGGCATGGATCCGCACGGAGCCGGCGCGTACTGGCTGAGCCTCGCCTTCACGTTTGTGGGCGCGGCCGTC
>DATKLE010000164.1:0-24298 GCA_035542575.1 Terriglobales bacterium
AAGATAGGCCGCGAAGCGTTTCTGCTGGGCGCCTGGCGCTGGAGAGTTGGCGCTCATGGCCCGAACCTAGCACAGGCAAGCCCTGACAACCGCGGCGATTTCAGCAGCACGTATCTAGTTTATAACACAGTAGTACTAGCAGGTTGCAAAAGAACTCCTGGGCTGTGCCGGCCGTTCCTTCGGTGTGAGAGCTAACCTGGCCCGCTCGCAGTGGACATGTGCCACAGACCCAACCGGTTGGAGACTCTCTTCCCCATAAAATTATCGGGAACCCGATGAGGGGGTCACTCGGGTCCCCGATGAGCTGACTCCCAGCAAGACTGCTTAAAGCGCTTCCCCCGACGCTTTTGCCGGGCTGTTCGGCTCTGCGCGCAGTGCGCTCGAGACTGCACACCGCGGGAGGCAGCATACCCCAGCAGCGTGCCAGTGTCTTAACTCAGCGTTTTCTGTTCTGAAATCAGAAAAAGCCGCAAAACATGCCCATAATCGCAAGTGCGGATGGCCGCGGCGGAGGTATTCCTGTTCGGGTTTTGGAACAAAGCCGCAAATGGCCGCTCTGGCGCGGGAGGGCCTGCTGGCTTCGCTAGTCCCCGGCCGGAACTCACGGCAATCTAAGATTGAGCAGCGTGGCCGGGTTCAGGTACACGCCCTGCCAGCGCACGGCCACATGCAGGTGAGGCCCAGTCGCCCGCCCGGTTCCACCGCTGAGTCCGACCTCCTGCCCGCGCGTCACCTGCTCGCCTTCCTTCACCTTGAGTTCGGACAGATGCATGTATAAGGTCAACAAACCTTGTCCGTGATCAAGCACCACGCAGTTGCCTTCGAAGAACAGTGGCCGCGCCAGCAGCACCGTCCCCCGGTTCAGAGCTGAAACCGGTGTGCCCTGCGGCACCGCATAATCCAGACCCTGATGCATGCTCTGCACCTTACCGTTAAACGTCCGCCGGGTGCCGAACACATCTGAGATCGGGGCTTTCACTGGCGCCAGAAATCTTCCTGACCACTCCCGCTCGGGCTCCACACGGTTTAACACCTCCTGTTTCAGGGCTTTCTCCTCATTAATCCGCTGCAGCTCCTCGGGGCTCGGCGCGGTGAACTTCTTGGAAACCGTCACCGCGATAGTCGGGTATTTTGCTCTGCGAATGCTGATCTGTCGTTGGAAAGGGATTTCCTCTCCGCCGCGCGTGGTCCCTTTCAGGGACAGCGGATAGCTGCCCCGATTGGTCTCCAGGCTGACGCCGGCAATTCCGTACCAGGTCTGGCTCACACGGTCGAGGCTGAAGAAGACCTCGTGTCCCAGCCAGGTGCCGGCAAGGGAGACCAGGCCGGACGGAGATGTCACTCGAAAAACCACAGGCGCCCCATTGACCAGTCGCGTCGGCTGGCAGGAAACGGACCAAGCGCTAGGCTTGCTCTTCGGCGGCGTCTGGGTTGACTGCCCGGCTTCAAGGGGGGACGGAGAGAAGCACCCGGAGACGATCAGCAGAACAAGGCCCAGGCGGAAGACTGCTCGGATCTTTGAATGGAACGATGGCAACCCTGAAAGCGTAGCACTCAGTCGCCATGGAAGCGATGCTTCCCGAGGATACCGATTCGATCGTGCTGGGGAATTGGTGGACCTGGTCGGGTTCGAACCGACGACCTCTTCCATGCCATGGAAGCGCGCTCCCAACTGCGCCACAGGCCCACGTGCGGCAGGAGACTAAACCAACCCCAATTCTCGCCCACCTCCAGATGATAGTCAAACCCGGTTGAGAGGAGTCGGCCACTCTTGCGCTTACTCATTCACTCACGATGACGTCATCTCAAACGGAGGCCTTATCCTGAACAAGATTAGCCCGGCGTGACGCGCAATCGTTGATGCATTTTGCGAAAACCGGGAAAATGGGTATGCTGAAGATGTTCACCTCATGACGACCGTCCGCAAAGCGGTTTGCCTGTTTCCCCTGCTCGCAGCCATAGCGATGGCGCAGGCCCCCTCTGGCCAGGCCGCTGCTCCTCCCGTGTCCTACTCTTCGCTCAGCCAATTGAACCTGCTGCTGTCGCAGGTTGAGCAGACCTCGCAGACCGTGCAGGGCGACTTGTCCAGGCTGCGCATCGAAAGGTGGAAGGCCGATTCCCGCACCAAACGCCAGACCGAGACCAATGTGGAGTCACTGCAGCGCAATCTCCAGGGCGCATTGCCCGAGATCATTGCTCGATTGCGAAACTCGCCCGAGGACCTCACCGAAACCTTCAAGATCTACCGCAACCTCGATGCGCTCTACGATGTCTTCGGCGCGGTGGTGGAGTCGGCAGGAGCTTTCGGCTCGAGCGACGAATTCCAGTCCTTGAGCAATGATTTGACTTTGCTGGAAAGGTCCCGCCATGAGTTCGCCGACCGCATGGAGACCCTAGCCGGGGCCAAGGAGGTGGAACTGACGCGGTTGCGCACCCAATTGCGCACCGTGCAGGCCGTAGCGCCGCCGCCTCCGCCGCCAAAGAAAATCATCGTGGACGACAACGAGCCTCCCAAGAAGGCCCCCAAGAAGAAAACGCCCCCCAAGCAGACCACCACTCAGTCAGGCACAACTCCTGCCAAGGCCCAACCCCCGCAGTAGAGAGCAGACCGCAAGTCCACCCCGACGTATCCTCGTAAGCAACTGATTCTAAGGCGCTTTATTATGGAACTACATACACTCCCGCGGAGTCTATGTAGATGAGGTGGCTGGCCGCGCCGCTCACTGAGCGACCTCGGGCCGGAACCACTTTTGGGCCAGCGGCGTGATCGGGAAACAACCTATAATGGGGGTGACGCCATGAGGGTTATGGCGGGAGCAACCACGTTGGGTGATCTCGCAGGAGCACTGGCAGTCCGGGCTCAGGAATCCGCGATCGTGGCCGAACTGAAGGCCGGGTCCGAGGAAGCCTATGCCTGGCTGATCGGCGAGTTTCACCAGCCCATCTATAGTTTGGTCTACCGCCTGGTGGCCGATCCGGCCGATGCTGCGGATACGACGCAGGAAGTTTTTTTGAAGGTTTTCCGCGGCATGAAGCATTTCCACGGCGAGTCCAGCCTCAAGACCTGGATCTACCGAATCGCCGTGCATGAGGCCTACAACCGGCGCCGCTGGTGGTTTCGCCATAAAGCGCGCGAAACCTCGATGGAGGCGCAGCGCACCACCGAGCCTGGTGCCGCGGGCTTGAAGGATTTGCTGGTGGACGGCAGTGACTCGCCGTTCGACAGCGTGGTTCACGAGGAAATCCGGGTGCGGGTCGAGGAAGAGTTGCGCAAGGTGCCCGAACCCTATCGCACCGCCGTCATCTTGCGGGACATTGAGGAGATGTCGTACGAGGAGATCGCCGAGATCACCCAGGTTTCGCTGGGCACGGTGAAATCGCGGCTCACGCGCGGGCGCGAAGCGCTCAAGCAACGCTTGGTGGCTTACGTCCGGGAGGTCGGGCCACAACTCGGCCTGCAGCCTCCCGTGGGACGCCGCTTGAAGATGGAAGTGCCTTCCCCTGGTTCTGCAGAGGGCAGGGAAGTCGAGGTGACGCCATGAGATGCGCCGAAGCCAAGTCCTTGTTTTCGCCCTATCTGGACGGCGCAGTGACCGGTACGCAGATGCGTGCCTTGAGTCAGCACCTGCAAGCCTGTGCTCACTGCCAGCAGGAGTATGTCTCTCTGCAACACATCCAGCAGTTGCTCGCCCGGGTGGGCCGCAGGCAGGCGCCGGCCGACCTGGCGCTCAAATTGCGGGTGGCCATCTCGCACGAAGTGGCGCAGGCCAGGCGCCCGTTCCTCGATGGCATGTTGGTCCGTCTGGAGAACGCACTGAACGCCTTTATGGTTCCGGCGACCGCCGGACTGGTCACCGCGGTGGTCATCTTTGCCTTGCTCACCTTCTTCCTGGCGGTTCCCGGCCAGTTGCAGGCTGACAACGACGATGTTCCGCTCATGTTGTACACCGCTCCCCAATTGCAGCAGTCAGCCTTTGGCTCGGCCCTGGATTCCATCAACGACGACTCGCTGGTGATCGAAGCCTACGTAGACTCGAATGGGCGGGTACAGGACTATCGCATCCTGTCGCATCCGCAGCAGGCCAAGGCGTTGCTGCCGCAGTTGAACCGCATGCTGATTTTCACCACCTTCCGTCCGGCGACCGCTATGGGCCGGCCCACCGCTGGGCGGGCGGTGCTCTCGTTCTCGAAGATCAGCGTGAAAGGGTGACGCCGGCAACTCGCGGTTAGCAATTGGCAATCAGCATTTGGCAACTGGCCATCAGCAGTGCCATTGAGCCACTTCGCCCATCGAGCTTATCCCGCGCAGGGATTAGCTGCCGGGAAGAACCCAGCATTGCCAAGTGCTAAATGCCAATTGCCTATTTGCTGGTTCTTTCGTTTGACCCTCTGCGGAGAAGCTCTTAAACTGACACAGTAACCCGCATCCTGGCCAGCCTGCTGGAGGTCTTCCTGGGTCATTGGTTTCGACGCTCGCTCTGCGCCGCCCTGCTGGGGCTAGGGGCGCAGGTGTGTCTGGCGGAGAGCAATCCCAATGTAGCGCTCGACACCAGCGAGACTCTGTACACGGTCATGACCGCCTTGAATGCCTGCGGATACGATCAGGAGCTGGATATATCGGATCCGCTGAGAAGCCAAATCCGCAGCGAGGTCGCCAGCGCCATCCAAGCATCCCCAGAGGTCAAAGATGCGACCCGCGCCATGTGCGAGGTCTACAACGAGCACGAGCAGACCGATTCGGCACGCACCCTAGCCCAATATGTGTCACTGGCCTTGTATTTGAACCCGCCGCCGGCCCTCACCCCCAGGGTAAAGGAGGCTGACCTTCCACCCGACGCCGCCGGGGTGCTGGGATTTCTTCCCCCGTTGCAGAAGTTTTATGAAGTCGCCGGATTGCATGCCATCTGGGAACGTCATTACGCAGCCTACAATGCCCTGACCCGGGGCTACCACGAGCCCTTGTCGAAGATGTTGTTCGACACCGAGATCTATCTGAGGCTGCCCTCCTCGGCCTATCTGGGCCATCAGTTCACCATCTACCTGGATCCGATGGGCGCCCCGGGACAAACCAACGCCCGCAACTACGGTTCGGATTACTTTGTGGTAATTGCTCCGGGGAAGGGGTCCTCCCTGAAGATGGAGCAGATCCGTCATACCTATCTGCACTACCTGCTCGATCCCCTGGCGCTGAAGTACCCCACCACCCTCAAGCGCCTGGAACCGTTGTTGGAAGCGGTCAAGACTGCGCCCATGGATGAGAGCTTCAAGAGCGACATGTCCCTGCTGGTCACGGAGTGCCTGATACGGGCCATCGAAGCGCGCACCGGTCCCTTTGGCAAGGCGGCGGAGGACGCACGCGACCAAGCCGTCCAGGAATCCTTGGAGCAAGGTTTTATCTTGACCCGCTACTTTTACGACGCGCTGGTCCGATTCGAAAAGGATCCTGCGGGGCTGCGCAATGCTTACGGAGACATGCTCACCGCCATTGATGTGGGCAAGGAACAGAAGCAGGCGGCACAGATCCAATTCGCCAGCCGGGCCGATACTGAACTGCTTCACCTGTCCCGGCCCCTGGAGGGCAAACTGTTGCTGACCGCCGAGCAGCGTCTTTCCGCTGGCGATGCCGAGACCGCGCAAAAGCTGGCCCAGCAGGCGCTGGACGAGAAAAGCGAGGATCCCGGCCGGGCCCTGTTCATTTTGGCCCAGGTCGCCACCATGAATCGCGACCTGCAGGGAGCCCGCAGTTATTTTCAGCGGGCCCTGGAGGTGGCGCAGGAGCCCAAGGTCGTCGCCTGGTCGCACATCTATTTGGGACGGATTTTCGATCTCCAGGAAGACCGCGCGGCAGCGCTGGATCATTACCGGGCCGCGTTGAATGCGGGCGCCTCATTGCCGGAAGCCAAGGCGGCGGCGGAGCGCGGGCTGCAGCAGGCCTATGAGCCGCCCAGTCATCCGCAGTAGGAACAGAACACAGCAACCGAAGACCGAGATGTCATGGTCGCAACTTAAGGAGAACTCATGAAGCGCGCAGCGATGATCGTCGTGATGCTGGCGATGACAAGCTACTTGTTGGCACAGCAACCGGGCACTCAGAGCCCGCCCCCCGCGAAGCCCGGGACAGCCCCGTCGGGAACAGCGCAGCCCAGCACCACGCCCCCGCCGGCCAAGCACCCGCCGCAGGCCAAGACTCAGCCGGAATTCGATGCCTACAAGGCCGCTGTCGCCATCACCGACCCGGCTGCGTTTGAGAAGGCGGCCGACGATTTCGCCGCCAAGTTCCCGGACAGCGAATTGCGCGTGGTCTTGTACCGCACCGCCATTCATCTCTACCAGAGCGTCAATAACGGCGACAAAATGCTGGAGATGGGCCGCAAGGTGCTGACGATTGATCCGGATGATCCCGAAGCGCTGCTCGGCGTGGCCGAAGTCCTCGCGGAGCGCACGCGCGATACCGACCTTGACAAAGAACAGCGCCTCGACGAAGCCATGAAAGACGCTCAGCGCGCCACGGAGACGGTCGATACGGATATCGTGGCTCCCGCCGAAACACCCCAGGAGAGGGTGGACGCCTACAAAAATTTTCTGCGCTCCACCGCCTATTCGATCATGGGCAAACTCACGCTGGACAAGAACAACTACGCCGAGGCAGAGAGTTATCTGCGCAAGTCCATCGATGCTTATCCCTCGCAGCCTGATCCGGTCGCAGTTCTCCGCCTGGCGGTAGCGCTTGATAAGCAGGAAAAATACCCGGAGGCATTGAAGATTGCCAACCGCGCGGTGGAACTGACCCAGGAAAATACCCCAGCGGGGACGGTGGCCCGGCAGGAGCGTGACCGCTTGATGAAACTGACCGGCAGCAGCCCCGCTCCGGCGGCTAAGCCGCCCGCCGGCGATGCTCAGAACCAGGCTCCGCCGAAGAACTAGCCGGGGATGCGGTCGGCGATGAGGTGGCATCTTGGCGCGACGCCACCAGGGGTGGCTGCCCCTTTTCGCTTAAACCATGAAGTCACGGGACATTGCGGCGCTGCAGGCGGCTCTGGGATACCACTTCATTCGCCCAGAGTTGCTGGCGCAGGCCCTGACTCATACGTCCCAGGCGCGGGAGTTGGAGGCTTCGCAGCCACTCGCCGGCGGCCGCGTGGGGGACAACGAGCAGCTGGAATTCCTGGGGGATTCGGTGCTGGCGCTGGTCACCAGTGAGGAGTTGTTCCATCGTTTCCCCCATTTTCGCGAAGGGGAGTTGTCCAAACTGCGGGCCCACCTGGTGAGCGAAAGACACCTGATCCGGGTGGCGCAACAGCTGGAACTCGGCCACTACCTGCGGCTGGGGCGAGGCGAAGAAAAGAGCGGTGGCCGCAACAAGACTGCGCTGCTGGTGGATGCGCTGGAGGCTGTTCTCGCCGCGATCTACCTGGATAGTGGTTTGCAGACCGCCCGCCACCTCATCTTGCAGTACATCGTCGCCCCGGAGCTGGAACGCATCGCGCGCCACGGCGAAGGGTTGCCGGTCACCGATTACAAATCAGCTCTTCAGGAAAGGATGCAAGCGCTGGGGCGTCCCCAGCCTTCGTACCTGTTGGTGAAAGAGCAAGGGCCTGAACACAGCAAGATTTTCACCATCGAGGTCCGCCTGCAGGCGCCGGATGCTTCCGCCAAGGCTGAGTTCGTAGGCCGGGCCGAGGGCTCGACCAAGAAGAACGCCGAGCAGGATGCCGCCCGCCAAGCGCTCGAATATCTTGCCGCCCTGCCCGCCGATTCCAACGGACAGGGGAAAGCGAAAGGGGCGCGTGTAGTCCGATCATGACAGAAGCCGTCCCACCCCAGACTGCAGTTGCTCCCCACCAGACCCCGGCGGATTGGAGCATGTCACTCCAGTCGCTCCTGTCCACGGTGATCATTGCGGTCTTCGTCATTACCTTCATCGTGCAGGCTTTCCAGATTCCCTCCGAGTCTATGGAGAACACCTTGTTGATTGGCGATTACCTGCTGGTCGACAAACTGCGCTATGGCGGAGATGCGTTCGCGGTCCACTTCATGCCCTACCGTCCCGTGCACCGCGGAGACATCATCGTTTTCAAGTACCCTGTGAACCCCAGCCAGCACTTTGTCAAACGCGTGGTGGGGGTGCCCGGCGATCGGGTGCGCCTGATCAATCGCCAGGTGTATGTCAACGGAGTTCCTCTCCGCGAGCCCTACGTGCGCTATACCTCGCACGTGCATGACGTTTTCCGCGACGAGTTTCCTCGCCTCAACGTGTCTGTCCCCGGCTTGGAAGGAGCCTGGTGGCTGCAGATGAGGAAGCTGGTCGAGGACGGACAACTCATCATCCCCGAAGGCAACTATTTTGTGCTGGGCGACAACCGGGACGAGAGCCTGGACAGCCGTTATTGGGGTTTTGTCCCCCAGGAAAATGTGATCGGCCGTCCTCTGCTGATCTATTGGTCGGTGCGCAACATGGACGACGACATGCCGGTTGCCGCCGCTCCAGGTGATAAACTCTTTCACTTCGCGTATGCGGCAACCCATTTGTTTCAGATCACCCGCTGGGACCGCACGTTTCGCATCGTCAACTGAGGGGCGGTGCTGGAGCCCCACGATAGGATAAGGATCCGGTGGCCAAGAAAGAAAACAAGCCCGAAGAAAAGCATCGCGAGACTACTGTGGAGTTCCTTGCCTCTCTGGCGGCGGTGCTGGTGACCGGCCTGTTCATCATCACGTTCATCGTGCAGGCCTTCGAGATTCCCTCCAGCTCCATGGAGGACACCCTGCTGATCGGCGATCATGTTTTCGTGAATCGCGAGCAGTTTGCGCCGCGCACGCGATGGGTTGGCCCCCTGCTCCCCTATCGCCAGATCCGTCGCGGGGACATCGTGGTCTTTCTTTCTCCCGCCGAACCCGGTCTTTACGTGGTGAAGCGGATCATGGGCATCCCCGGCGACCATATCCATCTGCGCGACGGCGTGGTGTACCGCAACGGTGAAAAGCTGGATGAGCCCTACGTGATTCATAGCGGCAGGGACAGTTACAATCCCTATCGCGACAACTTCCCCGCCGTCCCGCCCTCCGACTTCAACAACGTGACCCCGGAGTGGCAGCTCGCGATGAAGGACCACATCCAGGGCGATGATCTGGTGGTGCCGGAAGACAGTTACTTCGGCATGGGCGACAACCGTGATGTCAGCTACGACAGCCGCTACTGGGGATTCATCCCCAAAAGGAACGTAATCGGCCGGCCGATGTTCATCTACTGGTCGTTTGAGACGCCGCCCAACCAGTATCTGGAAAAAGAATTCAGCCAGCGCATCGGCTTCCTGGCCCACGTGGTCATCCACTTCTTCGACGAGACCCGCTGGCGGCGTACTTTCAAGGTGGTGCGTTGATCTTTCTTCGCTCCAGACGCGGCGCAGTGACCGTCCTCCTCCTGTTGGTGGTGGCGCTGCTTTGGATACGCCCTGGAGCCGAATGGCTGCGGAACCGGATCGAGTATTCCATCAGCCTCGCCCTGGGACGGGCGGTGGAGATCGAGCACGTCAGCCTGCGGTTACTGCCTCAACCAGGCTTCGAGTTCGACAACTTTGTCGTCCACGACGATCCCGCGTTCAGCTCTGAACCCTTGCTGCGCTCGCAGGAAGTGACCGCCGCTCTGCGTTTGACTTCGCTGCTTCGCGGCCGGCTGGAAATTGCCCGTCTTGATCTAGCCGAACCCAGCCTCAATCTGGTTCGCAACCGGGAAGGACGCTGGAACCTCGAGAGTCTCCTGGAACGGGCCGCGCGGACGCCTATCGCGCCCACCAGCAAGGCCAAAACCGAGACCCGCCCCGGCTTTCCTTACATTGGGTCGGATCGCGGCCGCATCAACTTCAAGTTCGGGCCGGAGAAAAAGCCCTACGCACTCACTGACGCTGATTTCAGTGTCTGGCAAGATTCGGAGAACGCCTGGGGCATGCGCCTGAAAGCCCAACCCTTGCGCACCGATTCCAATGTCTCCGACACAGGCCTTCTGCGAGTGAATGGCTCGTGGCAGCGGGCCGTCAGTCTGCGCGATACCCCCCTCCAGTTCAGCATCTTGTGGGATGGCGGACAGCTTGGCCAGGTGACCAAGCTCATCTCCGGCAATGATATGGGCTGGCGCGGCACGGTCAGCTTGGCCGCCACGCTTTCCGGCACCCCGGCCGACCTCGCGGTCCAGAGCAGCGCTGCCGTGCAGGACTTCCGCCGCTACGACATCCTCGGCCGCAGGTCCTTGCGGCTGGCTTCGCAATGCCGTGCTCACTACAGCTCGGTAGACCATACGCTTTCCGATGTCGCTTGCCAGTCCCCAGTCGGGGCTGGCACCATCACTCTCACCGGCAGCATCGCCGGCCTTCCCAACATTCGGACCTACGACCTGGCAGTGGTCGTCCAGGACGTGCCTGTTCAGGCGCTGGTGGCATGCGCCCGTCGTGTCAAGAGAGACATTCCGGACGACCTGATTGCCACCGGCACGCTGGGTGCGAACCTGACCTTGCATCGCCAGGGTGACGCGGCTGCTCCCGCCTGGAAGGGCAGCGGAGCGACCCTGGGTTTCCACCTGGGGTCAACGCTCACCGGCACCGACCTGGTCTTGGATCGTGTTCCTTTCGCCCTGTCTTCCGCCACCGCTTCTGACCTAACAGCGAAGCGCAGGGGCAGCCGAATTCGTCGGGTTTCCTCCTCGCCGACAGAACCTCATCTCAACGTGGGGCCGTTCAACCTTCTGCTGGGCAAGGCGCCGCCCGTGACGGTGCAAGGTTGGGTTTCGCGATCCGGTTACAACCTGCTGGTTCAGGGTGATGCGCGGGTGCAGCGATTGCTGCAAGCGGCTCGAACGATGGGCATGCAGGTCCCGCAGGTCCCCGCCGACGGCGCCGCCAGAGTGGATCTGCAGATCGCCGGGAGCGGGTCTGGATTTACCGCTCCCAGGGCGATCGGAAGTGTGCAGTTGCGCTCCATCCGGGCCGAAGTGCGTGGCCTCAATGCACCCTTGGAAATCCCCGCAGCGAATCTGCTGCTGACTGACGACGGGGTCAACGTCCAAAACCTTTCGGCTACGCTGGGGCAGAGTGCCTGGCGCGGTTCGCTTCTGCTGCCGCGCCCCTGCCTGCCGGGCGCCTGCCTTATCCACTTCGATCTCCATGCCGACCAGATCGTGACCGGAGAACTCAGCGAGTTGCTCAATCCTCACCCCCGAAAACGGCCGTGGTACCGCTTTTTGTCGCCGTCGCCGGCACCCGGAGCGTCTTACCTCGCCACCGCGCGTGCAACTGGAAAGATCACGGCCAATCGAGTGCAGATTGACCAGCTCACCGCCGGCAAGCTCTCGGCCAGCGTTGATCTGGAGAACGGCAAGCTTCGTCTCACCGACTTGCGCGCCGACTTGTTCGGCGGGAAGCACCTCGGCGAATGGAGCGCCGACTTCACCACCCGGCCGCCGGTATATAGCGGCAGCGGAACTCTGGAGCGGGTCTCCCTGTCGCGCCTCGCGGAGACCATGCACGATCCGTGGATCACGGGAGTGGCGACTGCAAAGTACCGGGCCACCGCCTCGGGTTTGACCAGAGATGACCTTCTCTTATCCGCGACCGCCACGCTGGAGGTGGACGCCCGCGACGGATCATTCCCGCACATCGCGCTCACCGGAACTCCCGGCCCGGTGGAGATCCGCCATCTGGCGGCCCGCTTGCTCCTTCGCAACAGGGCGTTTGATATCCAGGAAGGCAAACTGGAGACTCCCGCCGGCATCTATCAGTTCAGCGGCACAGCATCTCTGGGGCGCGCCTTGGATGTGAGGCTGCTGCGAGGCGGCGCCCAACACGGGTTCGCTATCACCGGCACCCTCACGCAACCGCGCGTGGTGCCCGCCACGTTCCCGGAGACTCAGGCCGCCCTGAAACCATGAGGGCTGCGCCCACGCTTCTGCTGGTGGTTCTTGCTTCTGCCGTCCTGTGGGCGCAAACGACCGCCGTCGATTCCAGCGCGGTCGCCGGAATGGAGCGCAAGCTACGGCACATCGAGAGCAATGCTGCGCTTCCTCAGCCTGACCAGACTCCTACCGAACTCACGGAACCTGAGATCAACGCCTATCTCGCGTCGGGACAGGTCAAGTTGCCCGCAGGCGTACGATCGGTACACCTCGAGGGCCAAACCGAGGCAGTGACTGGAACTGCGCGTGTGGATTTTGATCAGCTCAACGCCGGACGACGCTCTTACAATCCGCTCCTCTCGGTGTTTAGCGGCATCCATGACGTTGTGGTCGTCGCCCACGCCCACGGCGCCGGCCGGCAGGGCTTCGTCCAAGTGGATTCAGTTTCGCTCGACAGCGTGGAGATTCCCCGCTTCGTACTGCAGCTGTTCGTCGAAAAATATCTTCAGCCGAAGTACCCCAATATCGGCCTCGACTCCCGCTTCGCCCTTCCTGACAGGATTGATACGGCGCGAGTGGGGGCACATAAGCTTGAGATCACCCAGAAATGAGCGACCCGGCAGCGATTGGGGCATGCGGACGATCTGAGAATAACGACAGGGAAGATCACGGCTGGTAGCCCGCCCCGCGCAGTACCTTGCCCGGCAACGCTCCCGTCATCTTGCCCGAGTCAACCACCGGCACCCCGTTCACCAGCACATACTCCATCCCTTGAGACAGTTGATTCGGATTCTCGTAGGTTGCCACGTCGTGAATCGTTGCCGGGTCGAAAATCACGATGTCGGCCCACAGCCCGCTTTTCAGCACCCCGCGGTCGGTCAGGCGCAGGCGCTGGGCCGGCAACACGGAGAACTTGCGGATGGCATCTTCCAAGGTGAGCTTGTGCTCTTCCCGCACATACTTGCGCAGAATGCGCGGGAAGGTGCCGTAGGCACGCGGGTGCGGATGCTCCTGACCCAGAATTCCTTCAGGAGAAGTTCCCGACGAATCGTTGTCAATCGAGACCCAGGGCTGCTGCAAGGCCAGCACAACATCGGGCTCCGCCATGCCAAAGACCGCAACACTCGTAAACGCGTCGTCCTCGATCAGCAAATCAAAGAGCGCATCCATCGGGTCCTTGTTCCACACCTTCGCCACCTCGGACAGCCGCTTGCCCTGTAAAGGCAGCAGCTTCGGGTTGTGCACCACCCCGATCAGCACTGCCTCCGGCCCGGGTATTTCCTGCCATTCGTTGTCCCACTCGCTGGATGGCGTCATGAGATCTTTACGGATCCGGGCCCGCATCGCCGGGTCTTTCAGCCGCTCAATCAGTTTGGCGTCGCCGCCATCGTGTGCCCAGGGCGGAATAAACGCCGACAGACTGTTGAACCATGCCGTGTAGCCGTAGGTGTCAGCCGTCACGTCCATTCCTTGTGCCCGGGCGGCGTTGATCTTGGTAACCACTTCCGGCATCCTTCCGAAGTTTTCTTTGCCCGCCACCTTGATATGCCAGATTTCGACCGGGATGTGGCCCTCCCGCCCGATGCGCAGCGCCTCATCGATCGCCGACAAGACGGCATCGCTCTCGTTGCGCATGTGCGTGGCATAGATACCTCCGAACGTTGAAGCCGCGCCAGCCAACGCAATCAACTCGTCGGTTTTCGCATAGGGAGCGGGTGCGTACTCCAGCGAGGTGGATACACCCACCGCCCCGTCGCGCATGGCCTGCCGCACCAGCTCTTGCATTTGCTCAAGCTGAGTCGGCGTCGGCTGCGTGTCGTCATCTCCCAGCACCATGCGACGGACCTGCGTCGCCCCCACATACGAGGCCAAATTGATTCCCATTCCCTGCTTTTCCAGCCGCGCAAAGAATTGGCGGAAGGTCCGCCAGTCCGGCGTGATGTGGTAGTGCTCGTAGCCCGCGCGGTCCGCTTGGATGATGGCATCATTCAAAGGGGCCGCCGACCCGCCTTCGCCCGTGATCTCTGTGGTGATGCCCTGGTAGATCTTGGAAGGCAGCCGCGGATCAACCAGAATGGTCAGCTCCGACTGCCCCAGCATGTCAATGAATCCCGGCGCCACGACCATGCCGTGGGCGTCAATGGTGCGGGCGCGCGCGGCAGTGCTGAGGTTCCCGATAGCCGCGATCTTCCCTTCGCGAATACCAATGTCGCCCGAATACCAGGGTGAGCCCGTGCCATCGATGATGTGGCCGTTGGTGATGACGAGGTCGAATGAAGGTGAAGCCCCCTGCGCCCAGGCGTACACCCCGCACAGCAGAAGAATGAATGCAAAGCATTGTTTCAGGAACGTCCGCATGTTCTCCTCCAGCTCTACGACGACATTTCTATGTGAAACGGAATGTGTCACACACTCTTCACACTCTTCATGCTCTTCCGATCCCTCCACGCCAATCCCAACCCGATCGATCCCCAAACAGCCAGCGCCAGCCATTCATACCCACTGAAGCTCCCGGGCACCGCAGGGACGATTTTCATCAGCAGCATCAGCAATCCGACGGTTACACCGACGACCGCCACCCAACGCTCGCGTGCCGGGGGCCGCATGGCATAGAACGCGGCGCAGGTCGCCAGCCATCCGAAGGCGGAAGCGGCTGAGGCCACCTCGGTGATAGGAACCAGAATCGCGTCCCCCAGAAACATGCAGGCTCCCGTGGCTACACCCACACACAGCACGGCGATCGCCGGAGTCTGGGTTCGGGGATGGATAGTGGCAAAGCCGCTGTCAATGAACCCTCGTCGTCCCATGGCAAACAGCAGGCGGCTGGAAGCGACAAAGTTCCCGTTGAAGACCTTGAGCAGAGACAGCAACGCCGCGGCCAAAATCACTCTCACAATCCACCGTGAGCCAACCGCCCGCTCGAACACCACCGCAGTCATGAAGTTTTCGCCGATCAGCTGTTTCCAAGGGCCAACGTACGCGACCGCGCCAATCACGACGGTATAAAAGAGAATGCCCACGATGATGGCCATCCATATTACCTTCAGAAAGCTGCGGGCCTGAAATTCGGGACTGGCCTCCTCCGCGCCTTTGACCACCGACTCGAAGCCGGTCATGAAGTACGGCACGATCTGCATCACCAGCAATACGGAGACGAATCCGCCGTGGGTGAAAACAGGAGGAAAGTTCTGCGGCGCACCTTTGCTCACCCCGAATCCGACAAACGCCAAGAACAGCGCGATCGTGCCAAACGTCGTCCAGTTCTGAAAGGTAGCGCTTAATCGGATGCCGCGAAAATTGAGCAGGGTGAGCAGCACCGTGAGCCCCAAGCCAATCACCAGGTGCGGCAGGTAAACTGGCCGGCCTGCGATCCGGTACAGAGGGATGGAATCCAGGCTGGGAAAGATGTAACTCGCGATCCGGCCCACGGCAACGGCTTCCCACGGACACACCGCGAAATAGGCCAGCACCATCATCCAGCCCGTGGCAAAGCTGGCCGGTTGTGCGAATACCTTAGCGGTATAAGCAACTTCACCGGCGGCGTCGGGCATGCCGGCGACCAAACGCCCATACACGTATCCAATCGGAAGCAGCAGAGCGCCGCCGATGGCGAATCCCAGGATGCCGCCCAGCGGCCCTCCGCGCCCCAGCCAGTCGTCCATCACGACCAGCCAGCCCACGCCCACCATCGTCCCCCACCCCAGGGTGAAGTAGTCAACGAGGCGCAGTTTGCGGGCGAGGGTGGTCATGGAGCAGTCGTCAGTCGTCGGGCCTCAGTCGTCAGCAAAGACAGGAAAGTTGTTGCGTCCGTAGAGGCTTCGCGCTTCCGGCGGATCATCAGGTGGCGCGAATTATAAAGCATCGGCGCGGAAGACTGGTGTTGCGCGCGGCCGGGACGACGTATGCTATGTTCTAACCTGCCGTTTATGCCCCGATACGAATATCGCGTCCTCAACCCGACTCCTCCAGCGGAAAAGACTTTTCTCGAGTGGATCGAGCGCCTGGACCGCGAGTTCATGAACCGCGATGCCGACCACCGCAGCGACGTGGTGCGCGACGCGCTGCACCAACTCTATCTCGGACGCCCGTACGCCGCTCCTGATCCGTCTGCCCCCATGGCGCAGCAAACGCTCATCTATTCGTTCGACCCGCGCAATGCCACTCTCGAACCCGAGTACTACGGTGACGTGGACGCGGCGAAATACGCGGAACGCAAGCCTCTCATCTGGTTCTGGATGATGTACGACCGTTCTCCGGTAGGGCTAAACCACTGGCTGGGATACCACCTCAGGGCCATGCTGGCCCGGCACATTTTCAAGTTTTGCGGCAAGAACGTGAAAATCTTTCACGGAGTTGAAGTATCTTTCGGCTACAACCTGACCGTCGAAGACAACTGCACCATCCACAAATACGTGCTGCTCGACGACCGCGGCGAGATCATCATTCACGAAGGCACCTCCATCTCCGACTACGCCAACGTCTATTCCCACGCCCACGACCTCAACGACGGCATGATCGTCAACAATCAGAAGACCGAGATTGGCCCCAAAGCCCGCATTACCTATCACGCCACCGTCCTCAGCGGCGTGAAGGTAGGCGAGCATGGACTGGTCGGCTCTATCGGCGTGGCATCGAAGAATGTCGAACCCTACCACATAGTCGCCGGCGTCCCTGCCAAGCCGGTCAAGGTCAAGCCGATCGCGCCCGAAGAACTGCGCAAGGCACTGGAAAAGCCGTAGCGCCGCATGGCGCATCAGGGGCAGGCACCACGGCAGCGCACATCCCAATAGACGGTATTGGGCTAACGGAATTAGCCCCGTACCAAATAGCTGCGGAGCAGCGTCATTCGTTAGCCCACAGCGTAAGCTGTGGGTAGGATGCGGAGCGTACGTAAAGCCCCGGAGGGGCGGCATCAACCGAAAACGTAGGCCGGGTCGAATTCAACTCCCGATTTCCTCAACAACGCCACAAACTCCTCCTCAAAATTCCGCTTCTCATGATGTTCTGCCTGGTGTCGGATGTAATTCTTCACCGCCGGCAACTGGGATGGGCTCACGCGGAACGCGCCAAACCCCGTGCTGCCAGGCAAATTTCAATCCCGTTTCACTCATCCACCGCGAGGAATTTGCCTTCAGGTCGCGGACAGCATCAGAAAGAGTCCGGTTCGCCGGTAGAGCGAGCAGGATATGAAGGTGGTTCGCGGTTCCGCCGATGCAGAGGATTCCGATTCCAATGTTCGTGGCGATGCCGAGCATGTAGGCGTATAACTGTTCACTTCTTTGCTCGGGAATCAGGTCCGCCCGGTCCTTGGTGCTGAACACGCAATGAATGAAATTCGAGGCGTATGAGTGTGCCATGGATGCCGCTCCTTCGGAGCTCGGTCTGTCGCTTGCACTGACCCAGCGCTTACGCGCTGGGCTAACGAATGGTGCCGCTCCGCGGTTTTCTAAGGTCAGTCAAGCCGTGGACCGTCGGTCCCTTGCGCTGTCCGCTGCTGCGCTACACGCCAGTCTGCGTCCTGCCTGTGCTCGACGTCTGTGCCATCCATCACTAGCAGCGAGGTTTTCCACATCTCTCGATTCCAAGTCCGGCTTTAGCCCCTTCCGCGCCCCGCATGGTAGTATCAAATTCATCCTGCATGACCCTGCAGCATGTTGACATCCTGTTCCAGCTGATTGTGTTTCTGTTCGCGATCAGCATTCACGAGTCGGCCCACGCCTGGATGGCCAATCGCTGCGGCGATCCCACCGCCCGCATGTTGGGGCGCATTACCTTGAATCCCATTAAGCACATTGACCCCATCGGCACTGTGGTATTGCCGCTGATCGCCATGCTCACGCACTTTCCGGTGATTGGCTGGGCCAAACCCACCCCGGTGGATCCGCGGAATTTCCGCAACCACGTGCTCGATGACATCCTGACTTCGGTAGTCGGACCCATCAGCAATTTCCTGGTAGCCAGCGGTGCGTTGCTGGTGTTGGCAGTGATTTCGTTCGCCTCTCCCCTGGGCCGGGGCATCACCCATGCCATCCCCCTGGTCTATCCCAACCATCTGGAGATGTTGACTAGTCAGACCGGCTCCGCCCTGATGCCTTTGAGCCTGCTGGCCTACGAGTTGATGGTAATCAACATTATCCTGGGCGTCTTCAATCTCATCCCCGTGCCGCCCCTGGACGGCAGCCATGTGCTGCGGCACTTCCTGCCAGCTGGGGCGTTGCGCATCTATGACACCATCGGCATATTCGGCCTGATGGCGCTGCTATTCTTAGGCGGGGGGTTCCTGGGAAGTCTTATCTTTCCCGTGGTTGATTTCTTCAATGCAATCCTGATGAGAATCTGATGCCTGCGTCTTCCCATTCTCGCAAACGCGTGCTCAGCGGAATGCGCTCCACCGGCAAACTGCACCTGGGAAATTTTGTTGGGGCCCTCGACAACTGGGTGAAGATGCAGGACCAGTATGAGTGCTTCTTCTTTGTCGCCGACTGGCACGCGCTCACTACCGACTACGCCGACACCTCTATGGTGAAGGAGAATTCCATCGAAGTGCTGCTCGACTGGCTGGCGGCGGGGCTCGATCCCGAGCGCTCGACGCTGTTCATCCAGTCGCACGTGCCGCAGCACGCGGAGTTGCACTTGCTGTTCTCCATGGTGACACCACTGGGCTGGCTGGAGCGCGTGCCGACCTACAAAGAACAGCGCGAGAACGTCACCGAGAAGGACCTCGGAACCTACGGATTCCTTGGCTATCCCGTGCTGCAGGCGGCTGACATCCTGATCTACAAAGGCGACTTCGTTCCCGTGGGTGAGGACCAGGTGCCGCACGTCGAGTTGACCCGTGAGGTCGCACGGCGCTTCAACCAGTTCTACAACTGCCAGGGCAAGCCGGTTTTCCCCGAGCCGCAGCCGCTGTTGACCCCGGCCGCCAAACTGCCCGGTACCGACGGCCGCAAGATGTCGAAGTCCTACGGCAACACCATCATGCTCACCGACCCCGAGCCGGTGGTGCGACAGAAGCTGAAGACCATGGTGACGGACCCGGCGCGCATCCGCCGCACCGATAAAGGCAACCCGGATGTGTGCCCGGTCGGCGACCTGCACAAGATCTTCAGCAGCCAGGAGACCATGGCCAAAGTGAATGCCGGATGCCGTTCGGCGGGCATCGGCTGCATCGAATGCAAGGGCTGGGTCGCCGACGCCCTGGTTAACATCTTGAATCCCATGCAGGCCCGGCGCAAAAAATACGAGGACAATCCCCGCCTGGCCTGGGATATTCTTGAGGATGGCTCAGCCAAGGCCCGCAAGGTGGCGGACGCCACCATGGCCGAAGTCCGCGAGGCCATGCACATGTCACTGGGCTACGAGGGGACAAAGTGAAGATTCACCACGGAGACACGGAGGTACGGAGGAAGACAAGGGTTGACTCTCCGTGTCTCCGTGACTCCGTGGTGAAATCGGAATTGTGATGCCAGAATTGTCCAACGCGGTCCGGAAACCTGATGCCCAGCCGGGCCCCACACTGGTCACGCCCGGCCAGCGCCAGGAAGGGAGCGATTTCCCCTTCGCGGTGAGCGTAAGCAACGTGTATGAAGGTCCGCTCGACCTTCTGCTCGACCTCATCCGCAAGCAGGACATTGACATTTACGACATCCCCATCGCCAAGATCACGGCACAATACCTGGCCTACGTCGAAAAGCTGCGTGAGCTGGATGTGAACGTCGCCGCCGAATTCATCTACATGGCCGCGGTGCTGATTCACATCAAGTCGAAGATGCTGCTGCCCCGCGACCCGCTGGCGAAGTCGGAAGAAGAGGAAGACCCGCGCGCCGAGCTGGTCAACCGGTTGATCGAGCATGAAAAGTTCAAGTCGGCAGCGCAAATGCTCCTGCAGAAGCAACAGATCGAGGACGCCGTCTGGTCCAATCCCGCGATCAAAGAGTTCATGGAGGCGGAAGACACTGATCCCGAGATTGCTGCCGACGTCATTGACCTGGTGAAGACTTTTCAGCAGATCATAGAGCGTGCCCGCAACCGGCCGATCATCCAGGTGGACGAGGAAACGGTCACGGTAGGCCAGATGATCGAGTACCTGCGCCGGCGGCTGGCGCTCGAAGAACGGCCAATTGGCCTGAAGCAGCTGCTGCGCAACGTCAATTCGCGCCAGGCGCTGGTCTGCATGTTTCTGGCGCTTCTGGAGATGGTCCGCCTGCAGGCCATCCAGCTTCGCCAGGACCGCCTGTTCGGCGAAATCCTGGTGCGCAAGCACGAGGGATTCGAAGCCGTCATGGCGGAGCAGGCGGCGGTGCGGGACGATTGGCGGTGAAGCGAGCACTCAGCAACCAGCAGTCAGCATTCGGTCGCGGAAGGTCTTGGTCGAATGTCAGGCGAGGCCCTTCCTGGCTGAATGCTAATTGCTGAGCGCTAACTGCTGATTTTATGAGCCTCAAAGCCCAACTCGAAGCCATCATCTACGCGGCGGAGACGCCGATCACGCTGGATAACATCGTTCAACTGGTGAAGGATTCGGTTGCGGCCGACGGCACGACTGACGACGCTGAGGTCAAGTCCCGCGTCCGGGAGGCCCTCGACCAGTTGACCGCCGAGTACGCTTCGCCTGATCACGGTGTCGAAATCCGCCAGGTGGCAGGCGGATACCGCGTCTCCACCAAGCCCGAGCATCACGATCTGGTGCGGTCGTTCGCCAAGAGCCTCAAGCCTCCCATCCGGTTGTCTCTGCCGGCGCTGGAGACGCTTGCGGTCATCGCCTACAAGCAGCCGGTGACGGTGCCTGAGATTAGCGAGATTCGGGGCGTGGATTCCAGTGGCGTCATCGGCACGTTGCTGGAGCGCAAGCTCATCACCACCGGCGGCCGCAAAGCGGTTATCGGCCGTCCCATCCTCTACAAGACCACCAAAGAGTTCCTGCTGCGCTTTGGCCTGAAAGACGTCACCGAACTGCCCAGCATGGAGGAGTTCGAGAAGCTGGTGGCGGAATCTTTCCAGAGCGATCTGCTGCCGCTTGAAAGCGCGCCCGAAACGGCCGGTTCAGCCGACATCGCTCCGCCGGAGCCTACCCCTGGAGAGGAGCAGAGCGCGGTTCAGGCTGGCGAGGATCGCACCCTAGCCGTAGTCGAGTCTCATCCCGGATCGAGCGACCCGGCCGCCTGATTGCACCACACTTACTGGCCCGCAACCTGCAAGCTGGTGGCGCTGGTCTGCTCCCGTAGCGCGCTGATGTACCAACGGCCGTTCGCTTTCACCGCGACGAAGGTGAACACCCCATGTTCGGGCGGAGCCGGCATTCCCGCCTGGTTCGTTGCCCCGATGATGCTCCAGTTCCCATCTCCGAGGGCGACCTCGGCGCCGACGAAGCGCATGCGGACGATCTCCCCACTGCCCGCGCTGCCTTTGTAGCCTCTGGCAAACACCGACGAATAAAAGTTCCCAATCGTCTCCCGGCCGCTGAACACCTGTCCGCTTGGGATAATCAGGTCGCCATCCGGCGCGAAGAACGATGCCAACCCAGGCCCGTCGGCGCGGGCCCACGCGGACACAAACTCCGGAATGAGCTGGCGAACTTGCGCCTCGTCACCCGGCGTTTGCGCCTGCACCACCCCGATCACCAGAGCGATACAGAAGATTGAGGTCACTACGGGTTTGCGCATTTTCATCTCCTTCTCAAGGCTTTTTTCTCTTCATCGCCCCCAGGCTTTCATAGATGGGACAGCGTTCTCCTGCGTTCTTCGCGCTGCAGCGGCCAAGAAAATCCTGCAACTCGCGGCGCATCCTTCGCAGTTGTTTGATCTGCTCCTCCACAGCCCAGATCCTTTCCCGGGTGGCCGCCCGCACCGACTCGCAGAACGCCTGCTGCTCCCCACCCGCCCGCTCCTGCAGCCGCTTCATCTCGGCCAGCCGGAAACCGAGATGCTGTCCTTGCTTGATGTACCGCAGCGTCGACAGTGCATCGTCGCCGTACTCTCGCCAGCCCTGCGCGGGCGACGACGGTTGCTTGAGAATGCCTCGCCGCTCGTAGAACCGGATGGTTTCGACCCCCACCCCTGCTTCTCGTGCCAGCTCGCCGATGGTCCGACGCTTCATCCTTTCACCTCCGCCAGCAAGGCTCGGCCCCGCCATCCACGACAATGGCCCGATTCTAATCCCCGTACCAAAGTACGGAGTCAAGGCTTTTCTCGTTCTGTTACTCTGACATCGCATGCCCGTTGAGCGTTTGCAGAAAATCATCGCCGCTGCCGGGATCGCCTCGCGCCGCAAAGCCGAAGAACTGATCGCCAGTGGCCTGGTGACGGTGAACGGCCAGGTGGTCACGGAACTGGGCAGCAAGGCCGATCCCGAGCGCGACCACATCCGCGTGCACGGCAAGCTCCTGCACGGCCCTGAGCGCCACATCTACCTGCTGATGAACAAGCCGAGGGGCTATGTGACGACGCTCAGCGATCCGAAACACCGCCCCACTGTCATGGACCTGCTGCGCGGCGTGGGAGCCCGGGTCTATCCCGTGGGCCGCCTCGACTATGCCAGCGAGGGCCTGCTGTTGCTCACCAATGACGGCGAGTTTGCCAATCACCTGATGAAGGCTGCCTCTCACGTGCCCAAGACGTATCTGGTCAAAGTCGCCGGCACACCCGACGAGGAGGGCCTGGCGCGCCTGCGGGCAGGGCTCAGTATCCGCTCCGACCGCGGCAAGCGGGTCAGGACAGCACCGGCGACAATCCGCCTCATACGCGAGGCCAACAATCCCTGGTATGAAGTGACTCTGATCGAAGGCAAGAATCGCCAAATTCGCCGCATGTTCGAAGAAATCGGGCATCACGTGGAGAAGATCAAGCGCGTGCGCTACGGGACCCTGGAGCTGGATGTGCATCCCGGGGAGTACCGCCGGTTGACGGCGGAAGAGGTGAAGCGGCTTCAGGGCATCGGCGGGAGAAGATCAAAAGCTTGAACCGCAAAGGTCGCAAAGTTGATTGATCCACGCGTTTCTCTGCGTTCTTTGCGGGTTTTCTTTGCGCACTCTGCGGTTTAGTCTTTTTGCCGCGGACTATCACAACCCCACGTGACACCCCCCGCGCCGCCGTGATAATCATTAAGCAGCCCCGATGAGCGACTTCAGCGAGCTGATACCCGAACACATTCGCACCTTGGGCGGGTACACGCCCGGCAAGTCGCTCCGCCAGGCGCAACGGGAGAGCCGCGTGAACTGCATCAAACTGGCCTCCAATGAAACCCCCTTTGGCCCTTCGCCGCGCGCACTTCAGGTGATGAAGGCCGTCCTCAATGAGAGCAATTTCTATCCTGACAACGACGTCGGTGAGCTGCGCCGGAAACTGGCCGAGCGCCATGGCGTGGAGGCCGAGCAGGTGGTCGTGACCGCCGGCTCGACCTCGCTGCTTGGCATTATTGCCCGGACCTTGCTCTCGCCAGGCTTGAATGCCATCACCAGCGAGCGGTCGTTCATCGTGTATCCGATTGCCGCCAAGGCTGCCGGCGGGAACCTGATCGAAGTCCCGATGCACGACCACAGCTTCGATCTGGACGCCATCGCGTCTGCTATCAACAAGAACACTCGCCTGGTGTTCATTGCCAACCCGAACAATCCCACTGGAACCCTCATTACCCCTGACGCGCTGGACCGCTTCCTCGCCAGGGTTCCGGAGCACGTCATCGTCATCCTGGACGAGGCCTACTCCGACTTCGCTCAGCAGTTTGCGACTGCCCGCGGAGCGCAGTACTCCCGCTCGCTCGACTACGTGCGCGATGGGCGAAAAGTTGTCGTGCTGCGCACCTTCTCCAAGGCCCACGGCCTGGCGGGAGTGCGCGTGGGATACGGCCTGGGCCCCGTGGACTTGATGTCCTACTTCGCCCGTATGCGCACCACGTTCTCGGTTTCAAGCGTGGCCCAGGCCGCCGCCGTCGCTGCGCTCGAAGACGAAGATCACGTGCGGCGGGCGGTGGTCAATAACGCCGAGCAGGCCGACTGGCTGGTGCGCAGGCTCACGGAACTTGGCTATCCGGTGGTGCCGACCTGGGCCAATTTTGTCTATTGCGAACTGGGCGAAGACGCCGCCGCGGTCGCCAAGCGCCTGCAGAACGAAGGCGTAATCATCCGTCCCTTGGGCCCGTGGGGAGCGCCCACAGCTATCCGCGTCACTATCGGCACACCCGAGCAGAACCAGACGTTCCTCAAGGCGTTCCAGAAGGTGATGGAGAAGGCGGGGGTAAGGTAGGGCAACGATACAGGCGGGATTATGAGTGTTAACGCCTGTGTCTGTTGAAAAAGTCTCTCAGTTGATGCTTGTGGCGGTACAAGGTTCAGGTTATAAGCAGGCCAGAGTTCCTGATGCTGCTGTTCACCGCCACATTCGGAGGCCTGCTGCTCATGATGGGACACCACGCCCGCTCAGA
>DATKLE010000165.1:0-19728 GCA_035542575.1 Terriglobales bacterium
GTGCGATGTTAGCAGGGAGCCGGGCCGGTCGCCAGTCGCTGAGGAGGTTTCACCGAGACTGCGTAGCGAAGGTGGATTGTGCGCTCCTGCAGACAAAGCGCTGCACCACTCGGTACTGGGGCCCTCACTGCTCGCTGGCGACTCGTGCCGCCTCGAACTCATCGCCCTTCTCCCAGCCGATCAGCTTTGCCGCGCTCGCTGCCTCCCACCCCACGGCGAAGCCGAAGCGCGCCATGGCAGCGTCGCCGGTGAAATCCATGTCGGCGTGATACTCGTCGCTCGGCTGGTGATAGCGCTTGGCGGTGTACTCATCGGCCTGCTGCATGCCCCATGCCTCGTCGTGCCCCTTGTACTTGACCCCCTCGTTAATGGTGAACGCCGGAATCCCTACCCGCGCCAGGCTGAAATGGTCGGAACGGTAGTAGTGTCCGGCCTCGGGGCGAGAGTCGGGACGAATGGCCAGCCGAAATTCCTTCGCCAGGGCCTGCACCGTGGGATAGAACGTAGTGCGCTCGGCGCCTGCGACCTCCACCTCCTGCGGCGAGCCTAGCGGCGGCACATTGTCATAATTCAGATCGAGGGTGGTCTTCCCTGCTGGGATGGGCGGATGCTTACCCAGATACTCTGATCCCAGCAATCCCTGCTCCTCCCCCGTCACGGATACGAACAAGATGGATCGGCGAGGCTTCTGCACCGCCAGGCTGTACGCACGCGCCAGTTCCAGCAGAATGCCGCATCCGGTGGCATTGTCGTCGGCGCCGTTGTAGATGTTATCGCCCGGCATATCCGGGCGAATCCCCAGGTGATCGTAGTGCGCCGTGAACATCACGGCCTCATCCTTCAGTTTGCGATCCGAACCCGGCAGCATGGCAATGACGTTGCTCGATGAAAAGGGACGAATCCGGCTCACCATGTGCGCCTTAACCTTGATCGGCATGCTGACCGGATGGAAGTCCCGCGAGTGGGCATCGGCCATCATTCTGTCCAGGTCCATGCCGGCGGAGGCGGCCAGTCGCTTCGCGACCTCGAATTGGATCCAGGACGCCACTTTCAGCTTGGGCATCCCGTCGAGCTGCAAATAAGCTTTCTCGCCGGAGTTGGAATTGCGCACCACCTCCCAGCCGTAGCTGGCCATGTCGGTACGGTGAATCAGGATCACGCCGACCGCGCCCCGACGCGCCGCCTCTTCGTACTTGTAGGTCCAGCGCCCGTAGTAGGTAAGCGCCTTGCCTTTGAAAAACTTGGGATCGTCGGAAGACGGTTCGTTTACCAGCATCAGCAGGACCTTCCCCTTCACGTCCGCTCCCTTGTAGTCGTCCCACTTGTACTCCGGCGCCTGGATGCCGAAGCCGACGTAGACAATGTCGGCGTCCACCTCGGACACGGGTTGCTGGGTCTCGTTGTAGGCCACGTAGTCGGTCAAGGGATTCAAGTTCATCGCCGCGCCCTTTGCCGGCACCAAAGAGAAGGTGGTCTCGGGCTGCGGGGTGACTCCCACCAGCGGCACCTTCTGCATATAAGTTCCGTGGTCTCCCGCGGGCTTCAGACCGTACAGCGCGAATTGCGTGCCAATGTATTCCGCCGCGATATCTCCCCCGCGTTGCCCGGTCCCGCGGCCCTCGAGCAAATCATGCGCCAGAAAGCGAACGTGCGCCCGGATGCGCTCGGGCTCGATCTTCTGCATCGCCGCAATAGCGGTGCCCGGCAGCCGTGCCGAGGCCCACGACGACTGTGCCCGTTTGTTTGTCCCCTGCGCGGCCCCCAGAACGGCAACCTGAAGGATGCCCAAAAGCACAAGAACGCTCTTTCGCATGCAGCGAGGCTCCTGACGTATGGAATGAGTGAGAACCGATTATTGTACGGGAAATCGAAGGCAAAACAGGTTTACCAGAGAGACACAGAAAAGCCGAAGCCAGCAACGAAACCCACGCACCCAAGTTCTGAGGCCGGGGCTAAGTTCTGACGTCTGAGGTCCAAGGTCCTACATTCGTTCTCCCCGCGACCGCGGGGCTAGTTTTTCGAGCTTCAACCCGCACGAAAGTCGGCTACGTCCTCGCCCGCGTGAAACACAGGATGCCGGCCATTTCCCGAGGCTTCCGCCGCCCGGCGATTAATCTCTTCGACATCCTTGCGCACCCAGCCTACGCTGGCCACTTCGATGTCTCCATCCTGTGCAATCCAGAAGATCGTGGGCACATTGGTCAGCCCGTAGGCGTTCGAGACGGGATAGGTGTGGGTGTCGTCCAGCAGCACCGGGAAAGTTACACGGTATTCCTTCATAAACGCCAGCGTGTCTTTCTTCTCGTTCTGCGAGATGCCCACGATGGTCACATGCTTGCAGCCATAGGACTTGAAGATGCGATCTAGGAACGGCAGAGCGTATTGGCACACCGGACAGGAAATCTTGAAGAATGCCACCACCACCGGCCCGTGGGCCAGCGCCTCGCTCAGTGAGAATGGTTTTCCGTCCGTGGTTTTCAGGGTGAAGTCCGGCGCAGACTTGCCTGGGTTGAGCGCAGCCATCCTGTGTCCTCCGAAAATGCTGTCAAGCCACTTCATCGATCAGTGAGCGACCCTTTATCTTAGATGACCTGGGCCGCTCGCAGGATTTTCCTTGCCAGGCCGGTCAGTGGCAGCGTCGGGATACGACCCTTTGGGACCCATTGCCCGTCGGAGCCGTTCGGCGCCGGGCCCTGCAGCACCCGCACCACGTAATCGGTCACCGTAATCGAATGCCGAAGCGTGAGGCAGGATTCACCCACTCCGTTCCCACGGGGAATTTCAGGCAATTCCCACATGTCGGGCATCAGCGATGCATCTTTTTTCCGCTTCACCAGGAATACCGAACCGTTCCGATGGTGGAGCGCGTAGTGGACCTCTCGCTTGTTTTGAGGCGGGCTCTTCCGGGGTTTTAGCCCCTCTCCGCGGGTTGCACAAAAATCAAAGACCGGGCAAACCAGGCACATCGGGGCGCGCGGCAGGCATACCGTAGCTCCCAACTCCATCATTGCCTGGTTGAAATCACCCGGACGCTCCGGGCTTAGCAGCTCTTGCGCTGCCTGCCACATCGGTTCGGCGCGAAGGTTCTCGCCTAGCAGTCGCTGCAGTGCCCGCTCCACATTGCCATCCACCACCGCCGCTGGCTCCCCAAAGGCGATGCTCGCAATGGCGGCAGCGGTGTAGCGGCCGATCCCAGGAAGGGCGCGCAGCCCTTCCACGCTATGGGGAAATTTCCCTGCCAGCTCCCGTACGATCTTCTTGGCTGCGGTGTGCAGCATGCGCGCCCGCCGGTAGTAGCCCAGTCCACTCCATACCGCCAGCACCGACGATTCCCGCGCCGCCGCCAGTTTTTCCACGGTCGGGAAGCGCTGCAAAAACCTGCGGTAATGCCCCAGCACTGCCGTCACGCGTGTCTGCTGCAGCATGATTTCCGAGAGCCAAACGTGGTAGGGGTCGCGATCATGGCGCCAGGGCAAATCGCGCCGATGGCTGTCGTACCAGACGAGCAAACGGCGGCGAGAAAGAAATGCTCTCCGGGGGAGATCCGCTGGCAGCTTGCGGCTGTCTGCTTTCATGTGCCCGGTTATCTTCCCTCTGGACCGATCACCGTATGTGCGATCGCCATCCAGCCCGGCTTCTGTTGTTGCCATACGGTCATCATGCGCACCGGCTGGCTGGGCAGGGGCTGCCCGCCAGAACTGCCGCGCATCGTGGCGGTGTAGGTCACCACCAGCGTGTTGGTATTCAGCTCAACCTGAAAATCGCCCAGCGAATAATCATCGAGCTTCAACCCCTGGAGATGTTGAAGCATGGCGGCCCGGTCCATGCGGCCTTCTTCAGGCGTAAATGCCACGTAGTTACTGGCAACATGGCGCTGCAGCTCATTCCAGTGTTTCTCTTTCACGTCTTTCCAGAAGCTGCGCTCCAGCCCTTCGCCCCCGGTTGCGTCCGCCCAATTGTTGACCACCTTCTTTTCGCGCCAGAGAGTACATCCCGGAAGCAACAGGGTCAGGCAAATCAGCATCAACAGCCAGGTGCGCATTCGCATGGCCGCGATTCTACCTCAGACCTCGGACGTCAGGCGTTAGACTTCAGACCTCGGACGTCAGAGCGTAAGACTTGGCTCTTACATCGCAGGTGAAAGGGCTGAGACAAAGACCCGGCGTGCGCGGCGGGTTCCGGAACGAGACCTGAGGTTCGAAGTCTGAGGTCCGAGGCCCGGGGTTGCTGCCGGGGATGCCCCCGGTTGACCCCCGCCCAGGAGCGCGAAATAATGGCCGAGCCTGGCATCCGCAAACGACGCGTGGCTGTTTTCGCGCCTCCAGATCCGAGGGACCAGCATGAACGACTTCAACCGCAAGGTGGAAGAAGCCTCGGCACGTGTGAACAAGTCGGTGGCCGAGGCTGCCGAACATTGGGAGAAGGAAACGGCGGAGCTGGTTGCCTACCTCAACGACGAGGTGGTACCAGCGGTCCGGCAGCACTCCACCAAAGCTCTGCGCATCGCCGCGGAAAAGCTTGCCCGCCTCGCCGACTACATGGACGAGACCCAGTTCCGGCGCTGAAACCGTCGTTCGCCGCTTCCATTGTCCTGGCACTGCTTCTGCCTTGGATGCTCACCGCCTGTGGTGGACCCAAGCAGGCGCGGGTGAAGGTTCCACCTCCGCCGCCGATCTCAGAGCCAGAGGTTGCTCCGCCTCCCGCACCCCCGCCTCAGGCCACCGAACCGGCGACACGGGAAGAACGAGAAGAAGAGCAGAACACGCTGCACCTTCCCCCGGACGCCAAACCGATTTCGGTGGAGACCGGCCTGGCCAGTTGGTACGGCGCCCCGTATCACAATCGGCGCGGCTCCAATGGCGAGCTCTACGACATGAATGCCATGACCGCCGCGCACCGCACGCTGCCTCTGGGCTCGATCGTGCGCGTGACGAACGTCAAGACCAATCATTCGGCCATCGTCCGCATTACCGACCGCGGACCGTTCGTCGAAGGGCGCATTGTCGATCTCTCGCTGGCCGCCGCCAAGAAGGTGGATGTCTGGGGCCCGGGCACCGCCATGGTCCGGGTCGAGGTGCTGCAGACCCCGGTGCCGCTCGATGCCGGCGGACGGTGGGCAGTCCAGATCGGCGCCTTCGATGAGCAGGACGCCGCTCGTGACTTGGCCGACCATCTTTCGCGCCGCTATCACTCCGCCAAGGTGCTGTGCTTCGGTAGCCCGGTGGGCGACTGGTGGGTACGCGTCCGCGTTCAGGACGACGACCGCAAACGCGCCGAGGAAGTCGCCCGCGACACCAAGACCTCCGAGGGCTCGATCTTCCTGGTAAGACTGGACTAGCGGGGCTCCAGGTTCTGGGCTCCAGGCTTTGGGACTCAATGGGAATTGCATACTGCCGGTTGTCCTACCGCCCTAGTACCAACATGCTTTGACGGCAGGCACAAGCCCGAGGAGCATAGACTGGTCAGGAGGTCCCAGTGGGTCATCGCTTCGCCGCCCTTCTGGTTGCGTTCTGCTTCGCTTTCAGCCTCGCTCCGGCTCAGGGCCAGACCTCTGCCCTGGGGTTAAATGCCCCCAGGCTTTATGAGAAGGGCATGAACGCCCTCATCGGTGTCGGCGTGAGCCAGAATGATCTGGATGCCATTGACTATTTCCGCCGCTCGGCCGATCTGGGATACCCTCCTGCCCAGGTGGTACTGGGCTACTTCTACGACACCGGATTTCGTGTGACGCAGAATTCAACGGAAGCTGCCGACTGGTATAAGAAGGCGGCCAAGCTGGACGACCGTCTCGCCGAATGGCTGCTGGGCCGGCTTTATTTCACCGGCAACGGCATTCCTCGCGACCTCAGCGCCGCTGAAACCTGGCTGCAGAAGGCCGCCGACCAGAACGATCCGTTTGGGGAGTACCTGCTTGGCATGGCCAAGCTCGAGCGCAACGACTACCCCAAAGCCGCAGAATTATTCCGCAAGGCCGCCGTCCAAGGCCTGCCCCAGGCGCAGCAGCAACTGGGCGAGCTCTACAAGCAGGGCCGAGGCGTGAACGCCGACAAGTTCGAGGCCTACGTGTGGCTGCTTCTCAGCTTCGAAGCCGGCAATCAGACTGTTGCCAATGAACTGCAGGAACTGGAAGCGGCGCTGGGCACCAACAAGGTCGAACAGGCCAAGACCAAGGCTCGCGACCTGCAGCAGACGGTCACCCGCGCGGTCGTGGCGCACGGATGCTCCGGCTGGCCCGGCGAGTTCAGTCCCGTACCGGTTCCTCCGCCTCCGGACATTCAAAACTTCTGCCGCTAAGCAGCGCCGCTATCCCGGCGGCTGTCGTGGGGGCGCCCCCCCCACACGCGCGAGCAACCCGAAGGTCTTCCGCGTTGTTTTCGCTTTGAGTTCCGTTCGTCCTATCATCCCGCCACTCAACTCGCGTATAGTATGCCTGCGCTTCCTCCCAAAAGCTTTGGCGGTAGTGTCTCCGCCCGGACTGCGATCTCACTCAGGGACGTGTCATGAAAGATTGCCTGTTCTGCCGCATCATGCGCGGTGAGATGCCCTCCAAGAAAGTCTACGAAGACGATCACATTTACGCCTTTGAAGACATCCATCCCCAGGGTCCGACGCATGTGCTGGTCGTTCCCAAGAAACACATCCGCGGCTTGAAGGAGGCTGGGCCGGAAGACGCCGAGGTCATCGGACGCTGCCATCTGGTGGCCGCCGAAATCGCGCGCCAGCGCGGCATCGAGGACGGCTACCGCACCGTCTTTAATGTTGGCCCGCGCGCCGGCCAGTCTGTCTTCCACCTGCACGTGCATCTGATCGGAGGCCGGACGTTGCAATGGCCGCCGGGATAGGGACCGCGTGAACTGAAGGCGTCATTCCGAAGCCCGGCGTAGTTCAGCCGGGCGAGGAATCTTGCGTGGGGTGGCAAGGGCGGAGTCGCTACACGCCGGATCCTTCACGGGCTGACCCCGTTCAGGATGACGCCCCAAAGTTGTTGCTTCGTGCCAACTCAGCTGTGGTCGGAGAGTCGAGCAGCCGCGTGGAACTTAACAGCGGCAGCCTGCGTACAATAAACCAGAGCTTGGCAGGAGGTGTCCCATGGTTGCCTTCCTTCTCTGGTGCATCCTGTTTGTGGTCTGCTGGCCGGTTGCGCTGCTCGCCCTCATCGCGTACCCCTTTGTGTGGCTTCTGCTGTTGCCCTTCCGCTTGCTGGGAATCGCGGTGCGCGGAGTCCTGGAGTTGGTGTGGGCGATCGTGATGTTTCCCGCGCGGCTGCTGAGCGCACCGTTCCGGATCTGAGGTTGGGCTCTTTCTTCTGGCGAACGACCTAACGACGAGTCTAGCTCTCCATCACTTTCAGATTCGGACTAACGATCAGCTTGGGCTCGGTCACCCGCTGCACGTCATCCACGGTAAGCCCGGGGGCGATCTCCTCCAGCGCCAACCCCTTGGGCGTCACGTTGATGTAGGCCATCTCGGTCACGATCGTATTCACCACGCGCACCCCGGTGAGGGGCAGCGTGCACTTTTTCAGGATTTTGGGCTGACCGTCCTTAGTGGCATGCTCCATGGCGATGATCACGCGGCGCGCGCCCGCCACCAGGTCCATGGCGCCGCCCATGCCTTTCACCATCTTGCCGGGGATCATCCAATTCGCCAGATTGCCTTCTTCATCCACTTCCATGGCGCCGAGCACGCTCAGGTCAATGTGGCCGCCACGAATCATGGCAAAGGAGTCCGCGCTGGAAAAATAAGCGGTGCCCGGCAACTCGCTGACCGTTTCCTTGCCTGCGTTGATCAGGTCAGCATCCTCCTGCCCTTCGATCGGATAGGGACCGATGCCGAGCATGCCGTTCTCCGATTGCAAAATGACGTCCATGCCCGCCGGCACGCAATTGGCAACGAGCGTAGGCATGCCAATTCCCAGGTTCACATAGAAGCCATCGCGCAACTCCCGCGCAATGCGCTTCACGATGCGCTCGCGCTTATCCAGATCTTTTCCGACTTTCGAAACAGTCGCCATAAAGCCCTTTTCTCGGTACTCGGTACTCGGTACTCGGTACTAAGTACTTGTCTTTCTCACCGTTCTCCTCTCAATCCGTTTCTCAAACAGCTCTCCCTGGAAGATGCGTTTCACGTACACGCTGGGGGTATGCACCATGTCAGGATTCAACTCCCCGGGCTCCACCAGATGCTCCACCTCTGCGATCGTGACTTTGGCCGCGGTGGCCATCATGGGATTGAAATTGCGCGCCGTCTTGCGGTAAGCGAGATTGCCCCAGCGATCGCCCTTCCAGGCTTTCACGAAGGCGAAGTCGGCTTGCAGGCCGTGCTCCAGCACGTACATACGCCCATCGAACTCCCGCGTCTCCTTGCCCTCGGCGACCACAGTGCCAAAACCCGTTGGCGTGAAGAAGGCCGCAATGCCGGCGCCGCCCGCGCGAATGCGCTCGGAGAACGTGCCTTGCGGGACCAGGTCCAGGTGCACGCGGCCCTCGAGCACCATCTGCTCCAACAGCTTGTTCTCGCCTACGTAAGTCCCAATATGGCGGCGAATTTGTCCGTTGGCCAGAAGCAACCCCATGCCGAAGCCGTCCACGCCGGCGTTGTTGCTGATGGTGGTGAGGTTCTTCGTGCCCTTGCGCGCCAGTGCCCGAATCAGATTTTCCGGCATGCCGCACAGCCCGAAGCCGCCGACCATGATGGTGGCGCCGTCAAAGACGTCTTTGATGGCCTCCTCGGCGCTGGCTACGACTTTGTTCATAAGAGAGCGATTCTAAATGAAAACCAACCACGGGGACACGGAGTCGCGGAGCAATACCGCTTGATTCTGGTAGCTTTTCAGATCTCTAATCCTTCAATTTTCTCCGTGTCTCTGTGCCTCTGTGGTAATTCGTCTTTCTGAGGTGGTGCGCCCGTTCGAACTCCTCCGCCAGCTCCCGCCTATCGAGACTTTCCCGGATGTGCGCCAGCCGCTGTTCCAGCTTCAGCAGCGCCTGCCGGATGTTTTTCTTGTTGGTCAGCGCGATGTCGCGCCACATCGAGTAGGGACTGGCGGAAATGCGGGTCATCTCCCGCAGGGCGCGCCCTCCCGCCTCGAGCAGAGGCGCATCCACACCGAATTCCTCGACTAGAGAAGCCGCCAGGGCAGTCGAGATCATTTGCGGCAGGTGGCTGATCCAGGCGCACAACTCGTCGTGTTGCTCGGCGTCGATGCCCGCGATCCGCGCCCCGATTTTCTCCACCCACTCCAGAAACTCTCCGCTCAGCCCCTCGTACACGTTCTGACCCGGCGCCGGGGTCACGAACCAGGCATTTCCCTGAAACAGGTCAGGCTCGGCAAACTCGACGCCCGACTGCTCCTTCCCTGCCATGGGATGGCCTGCCAGAAAACGGTGGCGGGTATTCTTGCCAAACACTGATACCGCCCGCCGCAGGACCTCGGCCTTGGTGCTGCCCACATCCGTAAGAAGAGTTTTCGGGGGAAGTACCCGGCCAACCTGGCCAATCAGATCAATAATCCCGCTCACCGGGGTGGCCAGCACTATTACTTCGCTGCCACGCACCGCGTCGGATGGGTTGGTATGGCCTTCATTGATAGCACCCCGGTCGCGGGCGCGCTCCAGCACCGCAGGCCGGTCGCAACCTACGATCCGTCCTGCGAAGCGATGTTTCTTCAGCGCCAGCCCAAGCGAGCCGCCGATGAGGCCGTTGCCGATGATTGTGATCTGGCGGATGGACAAGGTCTTCACCACGGAGACACGGAGACACAAAGCACGAAGAAACCAAGAAGATGGAAAACGTGGGCAGCCGTCGACGACATTGCTCTCGCTTTCTCCGTGCCTCCGTGTCTCCGTGGTAAAAGTATTCGAGCTAGGCGATTTTGCGGTGCACCGCCGGGGCGATCATGCGCAACTCGCCCATCAACTGCCGAAACTGCTCCGGATACAGCGACTGCGCCCCGTCCGACAGCGCCTTGTCCGGGTCAGGATGCACTTCGATCAGCAGTGCATCGGCTCCGGCAGCGACCGAGGCCCGCGCCATGGCGGCCACTTTGTCGCGCCGACCGGTGCCATGCGACGGATCGGAGGTCATCGGCAAGTGCGACAGATGCTTGATGATGGGAATCGCCGAGATGTCGAGGGTGTTGCGCGTGTAGGTCTCAAACGTGCGGATCCCGCGCTCGCATAAGATCACGTCGTAGTTGCCGCCCGCCATGATGTATTCCGCCGAAAGCAGCAACTCCTCCAGCGTCGCCGCGATGCCGCGCTTGAGCAGCACCGGCCGCTTGATCTTCCCCAGTTCGCGCAGCAGGTTGAAGTTCTGCATGTTGCGCGCGCCCACCTGCAGGATGTCCACGTAGGGCAGCATCATCTCGATCTGTGAGATCTCCATCACTTCGCTGATGACCAGCAGCCCGAAGCGGTCACCGGCCTCGCGCAGCAGTTTCAACGCCTCCAGGCCGAGTCCCTGGAACGAATACGGCGAGCTGCGCGGTTTGAACGCCCCGCCGCGCAGCACCCGCGCGCCCGCTTTCGACACCTGCTCGGCCACGGCAAGAATCTGTTCGCGCGATTCCACCGAGCAGGGCCCGGCCATGACCACAACTTCATCCCCGCCGATCTGCAGCCCGTTGGCAAATTGGACGACTGTCCCCTGCGGCCGGAAACTCCGTCCCGCCAGCTTGTAAGGCGCGCTGATGCGGTGCACCTCCTGCACCCCGCCCAGCACTTCCAGGTTGCGGGTGTCGAAGTCCACCCGCGCGCCCACCGCAGCCAGCACAGTTTGCCGCGCTCCCGTCGTGCGGTGTACAGAGAAGCCCATCCGCACCAGGTGCTCAATCACCTGCTGGATCTGCTCCTCAGTCGCAATTTCCTGCATGGCAACAATCATAGTCGTCGGTGGTCAGTCGTCAGTCATCAGCAAGGCGTCAGCGAGCTTGGTCCGCTGACGACTAATGACTGACGACTACCTTCAGTCATTTACATCCGAATCCAGCTCTGTGTCTCCGGCGCTGGCAGCGCTTGCCTGGGGCGCAATCTCTTCCTGCTGAATCTGGCGCATGATGTCCATGATGCGCTCGTAAATGCGCAGGAGGTCACGATCGGGCAGCGGCCCCTGGTTCGCCTGGCGCGTGTTGGCAAACACGGCCTGCTCTCGGTCCGGCTCGTAGATCGGCATGCCCGCGCCACGCTTCAGCTTGCCGATCTCATGCGCAGCCTGGGCACGCTGGTTCAGCAGTTCCACCAGCCGGCGGTCCAGTTCGTCGATTTTCCTGCGCCATTCGGCAATGTCCATAGTTGGTAGCGGTAGCCGGCGCCTGGTAGTTTCCTAGCTACCAGCTGCCAGCCACCAGCCTCCGTATGAATTCTGCCACAGCCTCCGCTTCCTTTCCGCGATTGCGCTCGATGATTTCTACAATCGCACTCCCGACCACGGCGGCGTCGGCGAACTCTCCCACCGCAGCAAACTGCTCCGCGGTCGAGATACCGAAGCCCACGGCGATGGGAAGTTTGGTATATCGGCGCAGCCGGTGCACCAGATTCCGGGCATCATCTGCCAATTGCTCGCCCGCGCCGGTGACACCGGTCCGCGAAACAGCATACACAAATCCGGTTGAGGCTTTGGCAATCTCCTTCAATCTTTCGTCGGGGCTGGTGGGCGCAGCCAGAAACACCGTTGCCAGATCGTGCTTCCGCATCAGACCGATATATTCGCCGGCCTCTTCCACCGGCAGGTCGGTGACCAACGCCCCGTTGAGCCCGGCGGCACGCGCCACCTTGCAGAATTTTGGCAGTCCCATCCGAAGGATGGGGTTCAGATAAGAGAAAAGAATCAAGCGGGTGGATTGGTGCTGCTCGCGAATCTGGGCCGCCAGAGTCAGCACCTGCGCGAGTGTGGTCCCGTTGCGCAGCGCACGCTCGCTGGCGCGCTGGATTACGGGTCCATCGGCGATGGGATCGCTAAAGGGGACGCCCAGTTCGATCACCTCCGCGCCGGCGCCAATTGCCGCCAGCACGATCTTGTGCGTGGTCACGAGGTCGGGATCGCCGCAGGTGACGTAGGCAACGAGCGAAGGGTGCTTTACGAAGGAGAGCGCCATGGGAATTGAAAAGTTCGAGATTGGCTATTCCAGCTTCAGGTTCTCCTTCAGGATTCCCATGTCTTTGTCGCCGCGGCCGGAGATATTCACGATTAAGATCTCTGATTTTTTCAGGTTCGGTGCCCGCTTCATGACCTCGGCCACTGCATGAGCCGATTCCAGCGCCGGGATGATGCCTTCAGTGCGCGCCAGCAGGCTGCAAGCTTCCAGCGCCTCCGCATCCGATGCCGGAACATATTCCGCCCGCCCGCTGTCCTTCAGCCAGGCATGCTCAGGGCCAATCGAAGGGTAGTCGAGACCGGCTGAAACCGAGTGGGTGGTCGCAATTTGCCCCGTTTCGTTCTGCAGAACGTAGGAATATGTTCCTTGCAACACTCCCGGCGAGCCCCCGCGAAAACGCGCCGAGTGCTGGCCGAGTTCCTCACTCCGTCCGCCGGCCTCCACGCCGATTAACTGCACCTTCTTGTCTTTCAAAAAGTCGAAGAAGATGCCAATGGCGTTCGACCCGCCTCCCACGCAGGCGAAGACCGCAGCGGGCAGCTTGCCTTCGGCCTTGAGGACCTGGGCCCTCGCTTCCCGACCTATCACTCTATGAAAATCGCGCACCATGATGGGATAGGGATGCGCGCCCAGCACGCTGCCCAGCAGATAATGTGTGGTGCGGACATTGGTGACCCAGTCGCGCATGGCTTCGTTGATGGCATCTTTGAGCGTGCGCGCGCCGGAGTCCACGCCGCGCACTTCAGCGCCCAGCAGCCGCATACGAAAAACATTGAGCTCCTGCCGCCGCATGTCTTCCGTACCCATGTACACGACGCACTCGAGGCCGAGCAGCGCGCAGACAGCCGCCGTGGCGACGCCGTGCTGCCCGGCGCCGGTCTCGGCGATAATCCGCCGCTTGCCCATGCGCTCGGCCAGCAAGGCCTGTCCCAGGCAGTTGTTGATCTTGTGGGCGCCGGTGTGGAGCAGGTCTTCGCGCTTGAGATAAATCTTCGCGCCACCGAGTTTCTCGCTCAGGCGCCGCGCGAACGTCAGCGGCGTCGGACGGCCAGCGTAGGTACGTAGCAAGTTGTCGAGCCGCGTTTGAAACTTGCGATCACGCTTGGCTCGCTCGTACTCCCGCTCCAGTTCCTGAAGCGCGGCCATCAGTGTTTCGGGGACGTAGCGCCCGCCGTACGGCCCAAAGCGGCCGGCAGTTTTCCCATCCGGTGTCATCCCGAGCGAAGGCCGAGCCGCGCGCCGGCGCGGTGAGGCCGAGTCGAGGGACCTTGCGTCCGCTGGAATCCGAGTCGTCGCCATCAAACATCCTTCTCCGCCGCCCGCACGGCCGCCACGAAAGCACGCACCTTCTGCGGATCCTTCTTCCCCGGCTGAGACTCAACCCCGGACGACACGTCCACGCCCCAAGGCTGAAGAATTCGCAGAGGGCGCTCGACATTCGCAGAGTCCAATCCGCCCGCGACAACAACACGGCTGAGACTCTTGATCACCTCAATACTCTTGCGGCACTTTTCCCAATCAAACGCTTTGCCTGTACCACCGCCGGTATCTGCCAGGTAGGCATGCACGCTATCCGGGTCCCACATCATCGCGCTAGCTTCTGGCACCGGATCAAGCATGGATACTGCGACCAACACCTTAATTTCGGGCCGTCGCCGAACCAAGAGGTCTGCGGCATGAGGATCCTCTCTGTCGCCATGAAATTGCACCATCGTGAGCCCGGCCTTCTCCGCGAACTCGCAAATGGCGTCCTCGTAGCGGTTGACGAAGACACCTACCTTCTCAACTCTCTGCGGCAACTGTCTCACGATTTCGCCCACCGTCTCTGGATCAACCCTTCGCGGGCTCCTCTCGTAAAACACAAATCCCAGCGCATCCGCGCCCGCTTCCACTGCCGTGAGCGCATCTTCCAGATTCGTGATGCCGCAGATTTTGATCCAGGTCATGAAACCAGTTGCCAGTTCCCGGTTCTCAGTTTCGTGTGGACAGGGGAGCCGGCGTTTTGGCTTGGTCCTGCAAGGTGCGCAGGGCCCCGCCCGGCGACTGCGCTCGCATCAGCGACTCGCCAATCAGAAACGCCTGGTATCCCGCCCCCCGCAGGCGCGCGATGTCGTGTCCCGACTCAATGCCGCTTTCCGCAACACTCACAACATGGCTCGGAATGCACTCAGCCATGCGGAGCGCAGTGTTCAAATCCACCTGAAACGTGCGCAGATCGCGGTTGTTCACCCCGATCAGGTTGCAACCGGCATCCAGCGCCCGCTGCAGTTCGCCTTCGTCGTGAACCTCGCATAGCACGTCCAGCGCATAGCCGCGGCTCTGCATCGCCAAGCCCACCAGTTCCTCCTGCGAGAGGGCGGCCACGATCAGTAACACTGCGTCGGCGCCGTAGGCCAGAGCTTCCAGTAACTGAAATTCGTCCAAGATGAAGTCCTTACGAAGACAGGGCAGCTTTGTGCTTGTCGAGGCCAGTTGAAGATTCTGCAATGATCCTAGAAAGAACTTCTCATCTGTCAATACCGACAGCGCCGCGGCCCCAGCCGTCTCCAGCTCACGGGCCAGGGAGCCCGGGTCAAAACCGGCCCGAATCAGGCCGCGCGATGGAGACGCCTTCTTTAGCTCCGCGATGATCGCCACGTCAGCCCCGCTTTTGCCGGCAAGACTCTGCCGAAAACCCCGCGGGGCATGCGCTTCGGCCAGTCGCTCCAATGCGCGCAAGTCCGCGTCCTGCCGGGCCCGTGCAACACGGCGGCGCGTCGCGGACACAATCTGATCCAGGCTGACGGACATCACAATTCTGCGATTATAAGGGAATCCGCGTGTGTCTCCGCGACGCGGCCTGTCACTGATTTGTAATTTTCTGCAAGAGAATGGCGGACGCCCCTGCCGGCAGCAAACTGCCGTCGGCGGACTTCTGCTTTTCCAGAGGAATCAAGCTGGTGCCGAAGAAGGGACTCGAACCCCCACGCCCTTGCGGGCACATGGACCTGAACCATGCGCGTCTGCCAATTCCGCCACTTCGGCAAAAAGTGGGCGCGGCAACCTTGCGGGCTGCCTGTCAGGAAAGGACTCCGAGTAATATTCTACAGGCGCGCTGCTGGCTGTCAAACCGCGCAAACACGACTCGCCGTCCCGGAGACCGAGATGGAGAACGCTCAACAACTACCAGCTGACATCACCCGCCGCTTGAGGGCCTTGAGCCATGACCTCAGCAATTCGCTGGAGAGCATCCTGCACGCCGCCTATCTTCTTGGCAAGGCCAACTTGGGCTCCGAAGAGAAGCAATGGATGAAGGCGATTGACTCGGCCTCCGAACAGGCAGCGCGCATCAACCACCAGATCCGCGAGATTCTGCGGTCGCAGAGTTAGCACACGCTGCTGCACGCGCTTGCTCCATGGGTTTCACTCGGTACTCGGTACTCGCAACTCGGTACTAGCTCTCCAGCTTCGCACTCATCGTGATCTTGGCGTTGAGCACCTTGGAGACCGGGCATCCGCTCTTCGCGTTGTCGGCGGCCTTCTGGAACGCGGCCGCGTCGGCCTTGGGCACGCGCCCCACCACATCCAGGTGCACGGCGGTGATGGTCCAGCCCGCGTCCAGTTTCTCCATGGTCAGCGTGGCGCTGGTATTAATGCTCTCCGGCGTTAGGTTGGCGCCGCCCAGCTGCGCCGACAGAGCCATCGAGAAGCAGGCCGCGTGCGCGGCTGCGATCAGCTCTTCGGGATTGGTGCCGGGAGTGTTCTCAAACCGCGTCGTAAAAGAATAAGGCGTGTTGGACAGCACACCGCTGGTTGCTGATACCGTCCCTTTGCCATCCTTGAGTCCGCCCTTCCATACCGCGCTTGCCTTGCGTTGCATGCATATCTCCTCGATATATGAATTTTGGCTTATATGCCCGCATGCCATTGTAGACGAGACTGTTAAGAAACTGGCGGCAAGCTGCCTGAGCCATCCACCGCTCCAGTCGCGTAGCGGCGGCAGATGCTAGCCCAGCGCGTGCGCGCTGGGACGCCGGAAGCGGCAGCATGCAAGTCCGCTTCAGAGGAGGCAGGCGGGTATGAGGTCACTCGCAAGCGACTTGGCTCAGGCCCGAAACTATGGCAGAAAAAACCATGCCGCATCGCCCAAAACTGATCTTCCTCATCCTATTCCTTTCGAGCCTGCCGTCTCTCTCCACGGCACAGGCGAAGTCTCCCGAAACCGAAAAGATTCTCGCGCTCGAAAGGAAATGGGCCGAGTCATACAAAGTCCGCGACATCAGCACATTGGCGTCCCTGCTGGCCGAGGATTTCGTCATCACCGTTGAAGACGGCAGCACCTACGGAAAAGCCGGCTACATCAGCCACAGCGCTGATTCGTCGGTTCACGTTGACGTGGCCACACTGTCCGAACTGAAGGTGCGCCTGCACGGAAACACGGCAGTGGTCACGGGCGCATACCACGAGACGGGAGAATCCAGGGGCAAACCCTACGAATATCGTGACCGGCTGACCGATGTCTGGATGAAGATAGACGGCCGGTGGCAGGTGGTGGCCTCGCACTACAGCGTGCCGATTAGTCAGTGAGTGGGGAGAGAATCGCGGCGATGTACGGCCATCATGGATGCAATCTACAAAGAGTGCAGCCTTACACTCGGGACCCATTGGTCGACACACTCAATGGCCGCACGTCCCTTTCGATCGCGGCCTGTAGTTCGTCCTGGGCGACATCAAGGTCATAACTTGCCTGGGCATTCAGCCAGAATCGTGCGCTGGTATTGAAGTAACGTGCCAGACGCAACGCCGTGTCCGGGCTGATGGCACGGCGCTCGTGAACAATCTCAGCAATCCGAGTAACCGGCACGCGCAGGTCCAGCGCCAGGCGGTTCATACTCAACCCCAGCGGCTTCATAAAATCCTCGCGCAGAATCTCGCCAGGATGAATGGGCGGCAACAACTTGGCAGACTTGGCCATGGTTCTCCTAATGGTAGTCCACAATCTCAACGTCGTAAGCGTTTCCGTCATGCCAGTCGAAACAGATGCGCCACTGATCGTTGATCCGGATACTATGCTGGCCGGTGCGATTGCCCTTTAAGGGCCTTTCCAGGCGGTTGCCTGGAGGCGCCGCCAAGTCTCGCAACTCGGTGGCGATATCAAGTTGACGCAGCTTGCGCTGCGCCACCCGTGCGACCGTGCCATAACGCGGCACCCGCTCCCGGCGATGCAGTTGCTCGGTCTCCTTTGATCGAAAAGACCGGATCACTACTCTAGCGTATAACGTATCACGTTATATGTCAAGCATTAACCATGCAGACCGGTCAAGCAAAAGGCGGGCGACCCGGTTAGGTCTGCCCGCCTTGACTGGCTGGGTAATTCGAGGAACTACAGAGCCAGAACTTCTGCCGCCTCTTCCTTGTCCACGTCGGTCACCAGCGGAATGCCGCTGATGCGCGCCGCATCTGGCGTGAGCGCCGCGATGTCGGTGCGGTCAATGTACTTGCAGGCGAACTTGCGGGCGCCCGCCATCAGCTGCCGCAGACCCTGGGCCACACGCTGATAGTAGGTGTAGAACCCAATGGCTCCCGTGGGCAGCTTGTTGAAGCGGTCACCGTACTTCTCGCGCAATTCGGTCGAGGTGACGAAGATCTCGTCCACCGTGGTGCCGAAGCGCTCCACGTAGATCGGCAGGCTTTGGCCTTCGATGGCCTTGCCGATGTTCTTAGCCACCATCGCCGCCGCCAGCGGGCTGCGCGCCCAGGCGATCATCTTCACGTACGGGGCGCACAGCGCGAATCCCTTGAAGATCTGGTCTTCGAAGGTGAATCCGCCGGCCAGGGCGATGGGCGGGACGTACTCCCCCTTGCGGGCCAGTTCGTCGCAGTACTGGCGCAGCATCGAGTGCAGCTCGATGCCCGGGATGCCCCACTCGTTCATCATGCGCCAGGGGCTCATGCCGGTGCCGCCGCCCGCCGCGTCCACGGTGAGCAGGTCGAGCTTGGCCAGCGAAGCGAACTTCACCGCGCGGGCCAGGTCCACCGGGCGATACGCGCCGGTCTTCAACGTGATCCACTTCGCCCCGGCCTTCCTCAGTTCCTCCACCCTCTTGAGGAAGCCATCTTTTGTGACCATGCCGACGCGCGAGTGCCGCTCGAACTCGTGGAAGGCGCCCTTCTTGAAGGCTTCGATCACCACATGGTTGGTGGGGTTGGGCAGGACGACATAGCCGCGGCGGTGGAGCTCCTGCGCCTTGGCCAGGTCTTTGATCTTCACTTCGCCGCCGATGTCCTTCGCGCCCTGGCCCCACTTGAGTTCGACCACCTTCACGCCCAGCTTTTTGATGGCGTACTCCTGTACGCCGAGCATGGTGTCTTCCACGTTCGCCTGGACGAAAACTTCGCCGTAGCCGTCTGTCTGCCACTCACGGAAGCATTGGATGCGCCACTCCAGGTCGGAGCTGGAAATCACCTTGCCGTTGTCGAACTTCGAGTCCATGTCCATGCCGACCACGTTCTCGCCAATGGCGATGCCGGTGCCGGTGATGGCCGCGCCCACGGCCAGGCCGGGCCAGTTGTTCTTGGCCACGTTGGTCGAGCCCATGGCAGCGACGGTGAACGGCAGTTTGTACCTGATGCCGTTATCGGCGCCGATCGTGGTCTCCAGGTCCACGGCCGGGAACAGGGCGCGGTTGGAGTCCTCCTCGATGCCCCAGGCGCCCGCAGCGCGCCCCAGGATGGTGAAGTGCGACAGGTCCACCGGATAGTCCTTCTGCGAGGCGGTGGTGATGATGCCGAAGGGCTGGGGATAAATCATCTCGGCGCCGCGATAGGCACTCTTGCCGATCTCGCACATGCCGATACAGCCATCGACACAGGTTGCACACATTCCACTAAACGGGCTGATCGAATCTTCGGTGCGATTCTTGGTCAGCGTGGCGGCGGAGGCATTCAGGCGCGTAAAGGTCATGGCAGTTTCTCCACTATTTACCCACTATGTGGGTGAAGTCTTTCGACCGCGGCTTGACCCCGACATCGGCACGGAAGGGTCCGCCGATTTCGCAGGCATGGCACGGATCGAGGAAACACATGGCGTTGTCGTAACTCTGGAAACACACGGTCGAAATGTTCAGGCAGCCGTTGCACAGCGTGCTCTCGGCCTGCGGGCCCTGGCAGCGCGATTCGCACACCGGGCAGATGTACAGGCAGGCGCCGCACTGGCGGCACAGCTCGCTGGTCATATCGAAGGGACGGCTGACACTGCGGTTCAGCCCGCGGCCGGAGAAGCCGATCGCCCCGGCCATCATCTGCTGCTCGCACATGCGCACGCACAGGCCGCACTGGATGCAGGTCTCGTGCTTGGCCTCGTAGCGGCACTCGCGCAGGCCCATGGCCGAGGCCATGTCCTGAATGCGCTTGGAGCTGGGACAGGTGGCGACGTACATCTCCAGCAGCAGCCGGCGTGCACGTTCCACCCGCGCCGAGTGGGTGAGGACCACCAGACCGTCGGCAGCGGGCAGGCAACAGGAGGCCTGCAGGGTCATCCTTCTGCCGTTCGACACCTCCACCAGGCACAGGCGGCAGGCGCCGTAGGGCACCAGGCCGTCCTCGTGGCAAAGCGTCGGAATCGGGATTCCCAGGAAGCGCGCCGCCTCCAGCAC
>DATKLE010000166.1:0-135483 GCA_035542575.1 Terriglobales bacterium
CCGGGAACCTTATGAGAATGGACAACACCAAACTTCATCAGGGAAACGAACTACAGTGGGCTGGATCTCGAGAAAGAAATCTCGACTCCGGTCGAGGTGGAGCTTTTTTCTTGACATCCCTTTTTATAGAACTCATTGACCCGTCTTCGTGGACTTACGTGGCCACCAGTAAGGAGCATCGACAAGAATAGGCGCGATAAGCGCGGCAATGCAGACTCCGATCAGAAGAATCGTAGTTTCGCCCCCCCTCACCGCGTATCAATCCCAAACCCCAGAATCGCGTTCACTTCCACCGGCTCGTCGCCGCGAAACGCGGGGCGGAATTTCCAGTTGGCTAGGGCCGCGAGCACTTTGCTGGCCAGCTCTTTGGGGGCCGGCTCGAGCAGCCGCGGGTTTCGAATCACTCCCGAGCGGTCCAGAACGCAGCTGATGACCAGCCGCGCCCGATGAAGGTTGGCCGGGAGGTCAGCCCGAATGGGCGCAGGCGGCGTCAGGTCGGCCCCATTGGCGCGCGTCGCCGAGTTGGGATCGGCAAATTGCAGGACCGCTGTCCCCAAGGTGGTGTCGATATAGATGGTGTAATTGTCACCCTTGAGCGCGCCATAAAAATTGAATGCGCCTCCGGAACGTGAACTGGCGACAATGGTGATGTCCGGCCCCTGTCGGCCCGTGCCCGCGGAGGAACGCCCGGGGACCGATGGTTCGCTTCCGCCCGAACTGAAGCTGGGCAGGGTGACGATGTTGCTGCTCCCACCGCTAACCGATACGCCTGGAATCGGAGGCTTGCCGCCGGTTCCGCTGCCCGCGCCGCCGGGCCCGGGATAAGGTGAAATCCCTCCCCGCGCCAGCGTGTCGGAGCCTCGGCCCGTGCCTTCCTTGCCCGCTCCCGGACCTTCCCCGGCTAATCCGCTCCCTGGGCCGTTGCCCCGGCCAATGCCATTGCCGCCGCCCGATCCACCTAGTCCCGGCTTATCGCCACCTGCGGGTGACAGGGCCAGCGATCCTGCGCCACCTCCACCCGGCACGCCCAGCTGGGACCCCGGACGGTTTGAAACCACAACTCCGTTGCCAGCGACGCTGCCGCCGTGGCTGGGAGGCGCAGCGACTGCGCCCACATCCAGCGGCCCGCCCAGCCCTGCGCCGCGGTTACCGGTTCCGCGCCCACCGAGCGAGCTATCCCTCGTCACCGTAGGAGGCGGCGGTACCACCGCGCCCAGTCCTCCACCCAACCCGCTCACCGGCTGGTGCGACAGCCCACCACCTGCGACCTGCACGGGCGGCGGCACCACGGTCGCGGTCCCCAATCCGTTGCCCATTCCGCCCAGCGCGCGGTGCTCGGCGACAGCGGGGCCAACCTGCACCGGCGGAGGGATGACCTGCCTGCGCAACTCTCCCGGACCAAAGCCCGGTCCGCTGGATGCGATATCGTGCGTGATTTGTGGAGGCGGGGCAATGACCACCGGCGCGGGCAAAGTGAGCTTGGGATTTAGATTGGCGATCTGCTCGGGCGCCGAAACCGGCGGAGGAACCACCGTCTCTGCGCGATTACCCGGCAAATGCAGAGACGCGAGGTTCTGCCGCAAGGGCGCAGGCGCCGGAGGAATCACGCTGGCGTTCAGCGCCGGCGCAGGCTGCAACTTGTCGCGCTGCACGTCCGCTGCTGGAGGTACAACCGTCTGCGGGATGGCCGGAGCGCGCAGGGAAGATCTCAGTCCTTCCGCCGGGGGCGGCCCGGGAATCGGCCGATAGGCCAGCAGGTTGGCGACAGGAGCATCAGAGCGCGGCAATTTCAAGTTGGGGGCATCCACCACCTGCTCGCGCAGCGAATTGCCCCGTGACACGCGGATGGTCTGCGTGCGGTGCCGCCCCTCGCGGCCGCCCGCCCGCCCGCTGCGTCCCGCCTGCGCCCCGCCGACGTCCTGGGTGCGCGGCAGCTCATCCCCGGAGAAATAGAGAATGTCGTACTTGGGCAGGGGCGGGGCAACGTAAGGATGCATGAACGCCAGCTTTGTCGGCAGAACAATCACCGCCACCAGCAGCGTGGCTTCCAAAACCCAGCAAGCCAACATCCCGCGGTAGGGCCACAGCCCGGTTGGGGCCTCGCCCGCCAACCGTTCGGGAGACCGCCCCAGGGCTGGCCGGATCGCGGTCAGGAACTCCTGCCACGGCGACGACCACTCCACCAGCAACTTGGGCGAGTCGTTCAAGTGTGGCAGACCTCCGGCCTCGGCTCCAGCCCGATCTCGATCTCATCGCCTAGCGCAGTCCCGGTCGCATGCAGCGTCTGTCGCGGCAATTCGAGCACCGAAGCCGCCCGCATCCGTACCGGGGCAACGCGCCAGGGTTGCAGATTTTCCTCCAGATGGATTACGACTTTGTCGCCATCCAGGTAAACCACATCAATGGGGAAGAGCATGGCGAAGGTGTGTACTCCATGCGAGGGCTCAATCCACAATCCGTGTCCTGCGGGAAAACTTCCGGCATCCCTGCCCATCAACCCGCGAAGACGCGACCAGTGGGTCTGGGCGATGCACAAATGTGTGGCCAGATAGGCGTGCCGCGTCCGGTTAAAAGCATAACCTGTGCATTGCGCTACTGGCATCACAACTCCTGGGTCCGGTCCTCTCTCGGGGGAACGTTCATCGCCCTCCCTGGGGTACCAGCGTACGGTACAACTGAATGATGGCCGGTCCCAGAGTCACGAAGATTATGGAAGGCAGTACAAATAAAACGAGGGGGATCACCATTTTGATCGTGGTCTTGGCAGCCTGTTCCTCCGCCCGTTGCCGGCGCTCGGTGCGCAGCGAGTCGGAATGCACGCGCAACGCCTGGGCCACGCTGGTGCCGAAGCGGTCGGTCTGTACCAGCGTTCCCACCAGGGAGCGGATATCGTCCACCCCGGTGCGCTCCACCAGATTGCGCAAAGCCTCCGGCCGCGGCTTGCCGGCCCGCATCTCCAGGTTCACCAGATGGAACTCGTCGCTCAGGTCGGGATGAGCGTGACGCAGGTCCTCACCCACGCGCATCATGGCCTGGTCCAGGGCCAGTCCGGCTTCGACGCAGATTACGGTGAGGTCCAGGGCATCAGGCAGGGCCAGGCGGATGCGTTGCTGGCGGTCGCGGATCAAGCGCTTCAGCACGAAGCGGGGCAGGAAGAAGCCGAATCCCATCACTCCAATGAGCAGCAGCGGAGAACTCACCCCGCTGATCGCCACTGCTACGGCCACTGCCAGCAGGGCCACGGCAACGCGGCTGCCGACGTACACGGTGAGATGGCGCGGCTCGCGATAGCCCGCCTGGATGAGCCATTGCCGGGTGCGCGACACCTCCGAGGGGGACAGGGGCAACGCTTTGCTCAGGGGATCGAGGGCCTGTTCTAGGCGCTCCTTGAACGCCGGCTTCTCCTTGGGTTGGGCGCGCTGCCAGCCCAGCGCGCGCAAGCGCGAACCCAGCACCGAAGAGGGAGCGTAGGCCGCGGCGGCAAAGGAGAAGACCGCCATAACCACGGTCAGGAAAACTACGATGGCAAGCGCCAGCGTCAGCGTCATCTCTACACCTGAATCTGAATAATCCTGCGGATCACAAAATAACCAACGGTCTGCAGGGTAATGCCCACCACCACCAGCGTATGCCCGATGGGATCGGCGAAAAGCGGGCGGATGAAAGATGGATTCATGAGCAGCATGCTCACCACAATCACCGGCGGCAGTCCCATCAGCAGCATCATGGTGAGCCGCCCCTGGGCGGTGTACACCCGCACCTGGCGCATGATCTTGAAGCGTTCGCGAATCACGTAGGAAAGGTTGTCGAGAATCTCGGCCAGGTTGCCGCCGGTTTCCCGTTGCAGCATGACCGCGGTGACGAAGAATTTCACGTCCACCAGGGGCATACGCTCCGTCAAGTTGAGCAGCGCGTCGCGCACGGGCATGCCGAACTTCTGTTCTTCAAACAGCTTGCGAAACTCGCCGGCCACGGGCTCGTTGATCTCGTTGGTGATCAGCTCCAGCGCGGTGGTAAAAGCGTGCCCGGCCCGCACCGCGCGCGCCAACGTGTCGATTGCCTCCGGAAACAGCTCTTCAAACGTGCGGAAGCGCCGGGCGCGCCGGTAGGAGGCGAAGGAATAAGGCATCAGGCCGCCGATCACCGCCGCGACTGCCGCGAAGAACCCCGACCCCGTTGCAAGCAATACAACTATGCCCAGCGCCACGGCGACGACCATACACAGGAAAAGGAAGTTTCCCGCGCGCATGTCGAGGTCCGCCTGCGCCAGCATGATCTGCAGATTGGCGATGCGTGCCGAGCGCCGCAGCAGCGTGTCCACTGCCGGGATCTCGCTCAGCATCTCGTCCCGCAGCAGCGCCAATTCTTCTGTGGGCTCGCGTTCTGCCGGCTTCTCGACCGTCGCCAGGCGTTCCCGGATCAGGCGGGCCCGGGCATTGCGCTGATCGAGCAGCGACCCCAAGGCGAACAAGCCCAGCGAGACCAGCAGGAAGACAGTAATCGCGACGAAAACTACCATGGCAAGGCCCCGGCTCCGCTAAACCTCCATCTTGGATTCAAACAACGCGGGACGCAAGCGGCATCCGGCCGTAGCCAGGCGGTCGGCAAACTTGGGCCGGATACTCGTGGCGTGGAACGTGCCTCTCACCTTCCCACTCTCATCAATCCCCTTACGCTCGAAGACGAAGATGTCCTGCATGGCGAGAACGTCGTCTTCCACTCCCGTCACTTCGGAAATGGTGATCACCTTACGAGAGCCGTCGGACAGACGCGCAATCTGCACCACCGCGTGAATGGCGGACGCGATCTGCTGCCGCACCGCGTGCTCCGGAATGTTGAGGTTGGCCATGGAGAACATGTTTTCCACCCGGGCCAGAGCGTCGCGCTGCGAGTTGGCGTGCACCGTGGTCAGCGAGCCTTCGTGGCCGGTGTTCATGGCCTGCAACATGTCGAAGGCCTCCTCGCCGCGCACCTCGCCCACCACGATCCGGTCCGGGCGCATACGCAAACTGTTGATCACCAGTTGCCGCTGCCGCACCGCGCCCTTGCCTTCGATGTTGGGAGGCCGGGTCTCCAGTCGCACCACGTGCTCCTGTTTCAATTGCAGTTCGGCGGCGTCCTCGATGGTCACGATGCGCTCCGAGTTGGGAATGTACCCGGAGAGCACATTCAGCAACGTGGTCTTGCCGGCGCCGGTTCCGCCGGAAATCAGGATATTCAGCCGCCCCTTCACCATCGCCGAAAGCAGTTCCAGCATGGGCTCGGTCAAGGTTTTGTTCTCGATCATGTTGCGGGCAGTGACCGGATCCCGGCCAAAACGCCGGATGGAAAGGCACGGCCCGTCAATCGCCAGCGGTGGAATGATGGCGTTCACGCGCGAGCCGTCGGTCAGGCGCGCATCCACCATGGGAGACGACTCGTCCACTCGCCGTCCCACCCGCGACACGATGCGGTCGATGATTTGCATCAGGTGCTGGTCATCCTTGAAGCTCAGGCCGGTCGGTTCCAGCTTGCCGCCGCGCTCCACATATACGCGGTCAAAGCGGTTGACCAGGATGTCGGAGATGGTCGGGTCCTTCAGCAGGGGCTCCAGCGGGCCCAGGCCGAAGATCTCGTCCAGAATCTCCCGTGCCAGCCGCTCGCGCTCGGCAAAGCTGAGGGGCACGGCCTCGCTGTTCACCGTGTTGCGGATCAGCAGCAGCACTTCCTCGCGGGCGGTGTCGCTGGGCGTGCGCCCCAGTTTTTCCAGGTCCAGGCGGTCGAGGATCTTGCGATGCAGATCGGCCTTTACCTGCTGGTATTCACTTCGCTCAAAGGTTTGTACGTTCGCCATGAGTTACCTACACCGTCTTGAACAGCGACCAGGCCGTGCGCTTGACTTCTTCATCGTTCTCCGTCAGGCGCGCCGCCAACCCCGCAAACGAGCGCGCAATCTCGGTATGGTTCTGCTGCATGAGCGGGATTCCGCGATCGATGGCCGTAGACACCGCAAAATACTGGTTGGGGATCTTCCACAGCAGCTTGACTCCGGCCGCGGCCTCGGCATCGGCTTCACTGAACCCCGGAATCTTGCGGAAGCGGTTGAGCACCAGGCCCACTCGCTCGCGGCCGCCGGTTTCGCCGAGATACTGCTGGACCCGCGCCGCGCTCCACAGCGAAGCCACATCTGCGTGCGCCACCAGCAGCACCACCTCAGAGAGGTTGCAGACCAGGCGCGTGGTTGCATCCATGCGGGAAGAGGCGTCCACCACCACATAGCGGAAGTGGCTCACCAGCATGTCGAACAGACGGGCAAACTCCGCGGTCGAGGGTTCCACCGCCTGGGGAGCGCTGGTTCCGGCCAACAGTTGCAGACCGCCGCCGTGCCGCGTCATGAAGCTTTCCAGCAGGGAACTGTCCAGCCGGTGCAGGTTGCGGATGGCATCCGCCACGCTGAACAGCGGCTTCAGATTCATGTGCAGCGATGCATGGCCCAGAGGAGCGATGTCCACCAGCGCCACGCTACCATGCGCCGATTGCAAAGCCAGCGCCACATTCACCGCGACGGTAGTGGCGCCGCTGCCGCCTTTGGCATTCACCACGGTAAACACTTTCCCGCGGGCGCCTTCGCGGTGGACCTTGCGCTGCGCTGCGGTCAGGCGCACGAAGGCTTCCAGAAGATCGGTAGTGGTAGTGGGCCGTTCGATGTACTCCCGGGCGCCGGAGCGCATGGCGTTGACGATGATGTGGGGCTGCGACATGCTGCCGATGGCAAACAGCGCCGACTCCGGCAGTTCCTGGTGCAGCAGCTCAATGGTGCGCAGTGCCGTTACGGCGTTATCCGCCGGGATATCCACCAAAATGACCTCAGGATTGGCAGCCTGAATCCGGCGCACCACCGGATCGGTGGCGGCCACGGGAAAGGTCCCAGCCGTATGCACGGCGCGCGCCACGCTGGTGCCATCCACCAACACCTGAAGCACCGCCCGCTGTTCGCCGTCTGCGGCGACGATAACTACTGAAAGTTCGGGCATGATCCCGCGTGGGCCCCCAAGTCTCCCCTATAAACTCGACCGCTGATCCAGGTTGCTAGTGGCCATCCTCTGACGTCTTACTTCGACGGCTTCTTTCCGTCAAACTTCTCCTTGTCCATAAACGGCTGCGGATATGTTGGTGTCGCCGGCTTCTCTGTGCTCGGCGAAATCCGCCGCGCCGTGCACAGTACCATCAGTTCTGTCTTGCTCTTCTGCGCATTCTTGCTCTTGAAGAAATTCCCCAGGATCGGGATGTCTCCCAGCCCGGGAATCTTGTTTACGATCGTGGTCACCCGGTTGTCCATCAGGCCGGCAATCACGAAGCTTTGCCCATCCTGGATTTCAAACTCGGTGTCCGCGCGCCGCGTGCTCAGGGCCGGTACCGTAAACCCCTGGATCGTAATGCCGTTGGTGAAGTCCAATTGGCTTACCTCGGGCACCACCCGCAGGTGAATGTTGCCGTTGGGCATGATCACCGGCGTAAACTTTAGCCTAACCCCAAACTCCTTAAAGGAGATAGTTACTGCGGTAAACCCTTGCCCCGGCTGCACGATCGGGAAGGGAAACTCGCCTCCCGCGAGGAAACTGGCTTCCTTGCCGTTGACCGCAATCAGGTTGGGCTCGGCCAGGATCTGCAGCAGGTTCTTCTGTTGCAGGGCCTGGATCACTGCTCCGAAATTGACATCCGTACGGAAGAGAAACAAGTTCAGGGCATTGTTAACCGTGAGCGTCGGTGTGGTAACGGAGGTGGTCGTCCCGCCGGTGCTGGACGTTGTTGTGCTGGTGCTGGATACCGAGATGCCTCCAAATTGCCCGGTGGTGCTACCGGCCACAGTCTTCGCGTTACCCGGCGTGAAGAGGTTCACCCCGAGCTGCTGCACCGCGGTGCGGTCCACCTCCGCGAACTTTACCTCCAACAAAACCTCCTGGGCCCCCACCGGACCAAACGTCAGCACGTTCACCACGTTCTTTGAGTAGGCTTGCGCGATCATGCCCGCCCGCTTGGCCACGTCCTCGGTGGATACATGTCCCGAGAGCACGATGGCGGAGCGCGAGGGCGTCACCGTGATTTGTTCTTCCGGGAATACGCTTCTTTCTTCTTCGGCAGCTGCACTGACGTCCACATCCACCCGCAAATCGAAGCTGCGCGAGCGTTCCAGTTCGTCCCAGATCAACAGCGAAACCTCGCCCGCCGAGCGCCCATGCACCAGGATCTGGGTGGGCGTGACCACAATCGCGTCGGCCACACTGGGATCCGTCACGGAAACCCGCTTCAGACGTTCCGTCGTGTTGATCAGCAGCGACTTGCCCACCAGCACCCGCAGCGGAGCCGCGCCGGTGGCTTCCGGCGGGGGCGCCTGCGCAGTGGCGGCTGGACCCTGGTTCGAAGGCTGCTGGGCCGCTCCCTGGGGGTCCGGGGCGGTCGGCGGCTGCTGCGAGTTGGCAACACTCGCTGTCACCACCAGTAACAGAACCGCCAGCGTTGTCGCGGTCAAATTCCTGATTTTCCCCTGCGGATTCTCCCTGCCGTGGGAGCCAATGGGCATTTTCCCTGACCTCGCAAGCTTTGTGCTCAGAATTTGGTTACATCCTTCTTGTCCCCGCGGATCACCTCAATCTCGTACACCGCCGGCGCTGGCGGAGGCGCGACTGCATTGTGCTTGGGCTTGACGTGCGGAGCCGTGGGCGCGGGAGGGGCAGAAACAGTCTTGTAGAGCGCTCCCGACCTCACCGCCGCCAACTCCTCCTGCCTGGTATCGAGGGGGTTGCGCAGCGCCAACTGGATATGTCCTTGGGTGCTGGCCATGACCAGCCTTTGGGCGTCATCCGGCGAGACCAGCAGGGTGATTACCGGAGCCATCTGCGGATCGCCGGTCGAGTTGCGCTCCAGCTTCTGCCCGGTCGCAATCACGGCAACATTTTCCAGCACCGTGGTGGTTTGCTGTTCGGCCGATCCTCCCGGATTGCCCGTCAGCAATACGTCCACCCGTGTGCCCGGCAACACAAAACCGGCCACCGCGGTCGTGTCATTCACCCGCACCGAGACAGCCCGCATTCCTGGCGGGATCAGAGCCGGCAGACCGGCGCCGGCATTCTCCGCTGCCAGCTTGCTCGGCAAAATAAACTCCCCCTGAGAGATCGGCAGCACCACACCCCGCCCGATCACCGACTCCGCCTTCTGGTAGATATGGGGGGGCAGGTCACCCGCAGGCATGCGCACTACCTTCACGTCCTTGTCTGCAATCTTGGCGCCCACTTGCAGGTTCCCGGTGGCGATGACGACATCCACTCCCGGACGGTTGTCTGTGGCCGTCCGCGACTGTAGATTGCGGTAAACGCTCATGCTAACGAGCGCCCCCAGCGCCAGGGCGACAAATCCAATGAGTATCAGCCGATTGCGATTCATCACTGCTCCTCAGAAATCCAGACAACCGCGTATGGGACGTTGCGAATACGGCGGGACCAGCCAGTGGCCTTGCTGACATCCCTTGGGTGTTACGGCTGAACTGCCACCGGCAGGGGCAGCTTGAATCGGCGCGCCTGAGGATGACAAGTTGGCGCGCCGCAAGCGACGGCAATACTCGCTTGTCGGCAGTCCCTGTCCAGTTTCAGCCACCATGCCTGCCGGAATTCTGCTTCTGTCCTTTATTGAATGGAGCTGGCGACCGATGAGAAGACATTATTGGCACTGCCACCAATCAGCCGGATCGTTCCCACCACGATCACCAGGATCACCGCCAGCATCACTGCATACTCCGCGATGTCCTGCCCTTCATCCTCCCACCAGAGCCTGCGGAGAATGTCGTTCATATCAAGCCCCTCCCCTGAATTCAGGCGTCCGGCCAGATTCCCGCCCGTTGCTGTGCAATTGTCTGCACATCCGTACGCTTGCACGGTAAACAATGTTTGCGTGAACAATTCAGAGATGTTCTCAACCTTTCCTGCCCATAATACTCTGACCCGTCCCGGCGCGAACGAACAATTTCTTGCACATGCGCAATTCGGTGCACGGCCTCCTACTGAATGGAGCTAGCCACCGAGGAGAATACGTTGTTGGCCGATTTCCCAATCAACTGCACAGTCGCCACTACAATGGCCAGAACGACCGCCAACATAACTGCGTATTCCGCGATGTCCTGCCCTTCTTCCTCGCGCCACAATCGAGTGTAGCTTGGTTTCATCTTCGACCTCACATGCAACGAAGTGGGCGGGGAGGACGCCGAGGTCGGCTCGAGTTCAAGCTTGTTTCTGTTCCGCTTCGTCAAGTTGTACTTGTACCGGGATAGCCACGCTGGCAACACCCGGTTACTGCCCCTAATCATACCCCACCCATGCCGAATCTAATAGATTCTGCCTAGGTTACCACCCCGGCAAAGGGAGCAAATTGGCGTCGGGACTCTTTTGTCGCTGAAAACATTGCGTTTGCTTGAAACCTTGTGGTGTTGGGTTACACAGCTGGGCTCACGGGGCTCGAACCAAGACCACGGCCTGGGAATCCTGGTAAATCTGCTTCCAGGTGGGCTCTGCCCGTAGGGCGGTAACCAGGGGCGCTTCAGGGGGCAGGACCACGCTACGGACTTGCCAGCGCTGCAGTTCCTGCCGCCAGTGATCTGTCAAGAAATAGGTCGCGGCGAACTGGTCCATGAACGCATCGCCGTAAAGATCCGCCCTGCCGTCGATGTAGACCCGGTACTCCGGATACAGCTTCCAGATGAGATACCCACCCCAATTGTAGTGGTTCAGAAGCGGCTGGGGAGGCCGTTGCACCGCCAGAAACGCCACCGCCGCGGCAGGAAAATGCTCCGCTTCCACCTCGCTCTGATGCCTGACCACATAACTCACCCGCACGCCGGCGAAAATGACCGCCGCCGCCAGCAGCCCGGCATTCACCAGCGCCTTTCCCCGGAAGGCGTGCCTGCGTGCCAACCCCGTCTGCGCCCCGCACCGATCCTCCAGAAGAGCTTGCGCCAGACCACTCAGGATCGGCGCCGCCACCAACACATAGACGGGGACGTGGCGCACTGAGCGTAGCGCCGCCGCCGTCATCACCAGCAGCAAGAGCATTTCCCGCGGACGCACGCGCCGCGGAGCCAATCCCAGTCCCACCATGGTCGCCAGTACCATCAACAAGACCGGCAAAGAGCGCGCCTGGTGGAAATTGGGCGAAGCCCATTCCGCGATGTATTTCTGCATGGCGGGAGACCGCAGGGTTTGGAAGGGATAGAAATACATCTTCACTCCGTTAGGATTGAGCGAAACCATCCCCACGCAGATCGTCATCACGATCGCCAGTTTGCGCAGCCGCGGACCAGCCTGCGCCCAGGCCTCCGTCCCGAACGCCACGTCAAGCGCGCCCCCTGCGAGAAACAACCCCATCAGCGCGATGCCCAGGGCGTACTCGCCGTGCAGGTTTACCCACAGTAGGGTCAGCGGCGGCATCCACCACAACCAGCTTGGGTGGGCATCCGAGCGTTCGAGGATCACGAGGAAAATGCTGGCCAGCAGCAGGGACAGCATGAGCGGCCGCACACCCCAGGAGGGCACCGACGCGATGCCTGCCCACACAGTCATTGCGCCGGCAATATAAGGACCTCCTGCGCACCGTCCAAACACCAGCAGCATCGTGACTGCGGTGATCAGGCCAAAGGCTACTATCAATCCGGCCCAGCCTCCCCAGCGATACAAGTTGTAAATCAGAACATCCGACAACCACTCATGAGCCACCCAGGCCTGTCCGTACCTGGTGTAGGAATAAGGATCGGTGTGCGGCACCCTGTGACTGGCGGTGATCACTTGCCCGGTGCGCAGGTGCCACCAGGCGTCCGGATCGGTCATGGGGCGGGCAGCCATCGCGAACAAGCCCAGCGCGACGATTCCCACAAAGACGCGACGCGTATCGAGCCACGAAGTCACGGAGGCTGGCATCATACCGCGACTGGCCACGGGGATGTAGAATCGGCTGGCCTTGCTCGGCTGTACTCATGAGAAGCAACCCCTTCAACCCGTTGTTGCTCCTGTTTCTGGCGGGCATGCTGGTGGTACAGGTCACGGCGTTCTGGAACGTGCGTGATCTGATTCGCGCCGGCTACCCTGACTTCACCATTTTTTACTCGGCGGGAAGCATTGTGCGCACTGGCTTGGGCAGCCAGCTGTATGACGACAACACGCAATATCGCGCGCAGAAGGAATTCGCCGCCGGAGTGCACATTCGCCAGGGCCCGCTGCCTTTCAACCACCCGCCGTTCGAAGCCCTCCTGTTTCTCCCGTTCACCTACCTGCCGTACTTCACCGCGTATGTTCTTTGGGGGCTGCTCAATCTCCTGATCCTCATCGCCCTGCCCTTGCTGTTGCGGCCCCATGTTTCCCTCCTGCAACGAGCTTCGCCCATGCTCTGGTCTTTTGCGGCACTGGCTTTCTTCCCCGTCTTTGTCGCTCTGCTGCAGGGACAGGACGTGCTGGTGCTTGTGCTTCTGCTGGCCTTGGCCTTTGTGGCGTTGAAGAACAACTCAGACTTTGCCGCCGGCTGTTGCCTGGGACTGGGGCTCTTCCGTTTCCACCTTGTGTTGCCCCTGGTGTTCATGCTCCTTTTGCAGAAGCGCGTCAAAGCATTTTCTGGATTTTGCGCGGTGGCTTTGGCCTTGCTGTTGATTTCTGTGGCTGTGGTTGGCATGACCACGACCTGGCATTACCCGTGGTATGTTTGGCAGGTCGAAAAGGTCATGGGTCGCGGATCCATTGTCCCATCCGACATGCCGAACCTCCGTGGCCTGCTGGACGGCATCCTGACTCCCTGGACCACGCCCCGGTTCACCACCATCAGCGTGATTGTGGTTTCACTGGTCTTCGCCGTGTTTGCTGCCCGTAAGTGGCGCAGCGGGGCAAGAGCAACTCATCTGCCGCTGGGTTTCGCCCTCCTGGTGGTTACCACCGTCCTGATCAGCTATCACGCTTTCGCCTACGACCTGAGCCTGTTGCTTGTGCCGGTGGCATTGCTCTTGGATTACCTGGCGGAAAGCACCTCACTAACCGGCCGCACCAGACTTGTCTTGCTGGTGCCCATTCTGGTGCTCTTCTTCAGTCCGCTTCACATGGTGCTGTGGCTGCACTACGGTCGGTTGAACCTTCTCGCCCCGGTACTGCTGGTGTGGTGGTGGGGAATTGCGCAGGCGATATCGTCACGCGACGCACCATCCTCTCAAGCCATGGCGTAGAAGCCGACCTCACCCGGGCAAAGTTGTACCATGTGACGGCTTGACACTGGGCTCGATTGCTTAGCAACCCCAAATTCGGCCTGCTTCTCTCCCTGCTCCTCGCTGGCGGCATGTGGTTCTACGTCCAGCATGTGCTCATTGCCTATCAGCGCGCCGATGCCGCCGCCCACGACCGTCCCCGAGGCAATCTCTCCGATCTCTATCCGCGTTGGCTGGGCGCGCGTGAACTGCTCCTCCATCACCGCGACCCATACAGCGCGGAACTGACCCGCGAGATTCAGACTGGTTATTACGGACGCCCGCTCGATCCCCGCCGTGCGAGCGATCCCAAAGATCAGCAGGGCTTTGCTTACCCCCTGTATGTGGTCTTTCTGCTGGCGCCCACGATCACTCTTCCGTTCTCCGCGGTGCAGATCGGGTTCCGCTGGTTTCTCATTGCCCTGACCGCAGCCACCGTCCCGTTGTGGTTGCGCGCATTGGGCTGGCGCCCGTCAAAGATTACGCTGGCCATTCTGACCATCCTCACACTGGGCAGTTTTCCCGCGGTGCAGGGAATCAAGCTGCAACAATTGACCCTGCTGGTGAGCGGACTCCTCGCCGGATGCGCCGCCTTGTTGGCAGCGGGTCATCTTTTGCTTGCCGGGGTGCTGCTGGCGCTGGCTACGATCAAGCCGCAACTCGCGCTTCCCCTCGCTGCCTGGTTGCTGCAGTGGTCACTCAGCGACTGGCGAAACCGCCAGCGCTTGTTCTGGGGATTTGCCGCAACCATGGCGGCTCTGCTGGCCGGCGCCCAGTACGTACTGCCCGGATGGATTCCTCGCTTTCTGGACGCGCTGGCGGCCTATCGCGATTACACCCAAGGCGCCCTCTCGGTCTTGGATCTGCTCACCAACGCTATCCTGGGACGAATCCTCACCGCGCTGGTTCTGCTTGGATTGGTGGCCGTGTGCTGGCGCATGCGCCGCACTCCGGCGGATAGCGACCGTTTCGCCCTGGTTGGGGCGCTTGTGCTCGCCGCAACCATCGTCGTGATTCCGATGTTTGCACCCTACAATCAGCTCTTGCTGTTGCCAGCCATTTTCCTGCTGGTCCAACACAGGAGCATCCTCTGGGGGAAGAGTGTGCCTCTGCGCCTGGCGGTCAGCGTGGCCGCCCTCATGGTTTTCTGGCCGTGGCTGGTGGCGCTGGCTCTAGCTGCAGTTTCGCTCGTGCTGCCGCCCGAGTCCGTGCAGCGCGCATGGTTCGTGCCCTTCTACACCAGCAATGCGATTCCGGTCGCAGTTCTGGCCCTCTTTGCCTTCCTCATGCGCCGTCTCCAACATCCAACTTAGGCCTCGGGCTGCTGTCGTGTGCTTAGGTATGCCCCTGTGACGGAGGCAAGAAACATGATCAGCGTCAACACCCCCACATACCCGTAAACGTGCCCGACCAGCAGGAATACGTGTAGCGGTGGGAGAAACAAGCTGATGAGGGTGATCTGTTGAACCCAGCGCAGCCACTCTGGCAAAGAGGCCGTCGAGGACTGGCGCCAGAGCAACGCCATCGGCAGCAGGAGCAGGCTCAAGTCATGAGGACTGAGGTGGTAGCTCACCAGCGTCGCCGCCATCACCGCGTTCGCGAAACTCAGGTCCGTCCCCGCCCGATTAGAGTTCCAGATCGCGCATCCAAGAATGAGAAGCGAGCTGGCTGCAGTTAAGGGAGTCCACGCCGACGCGGGAAACAGCAGCGCGATGAGGCCGCGGAGATTGGCCATCTCTTTAGGATGAATGCCCGCCAGCGGCAATCCGCTCATCTCCACCAGAAATTGTGCGTAAGCCACAAACCACCCCCACCCGGAGATGGCTGCCGACACCAGCGCCAGCAGGATCCCGACTGCCGCAAAGCCGGCCAACAGCCTCCAGCGCTTTGCAAACAAAGCGACGGCCGCGATGGGAAGCACCAGGTGAAACTTGAACAACCCGCACGCCAGCAGCGCACCCGCGAGCAACGGCCGCTCGCGCTTCAGCGCGGCGAATGTCAGCGTCAGCAGAAGCAGCAGCAGCACCGAATCCTGCCCCTGAATGAGATTCAGCAGCACCGGCGCAAACAGCCAGGCCCCCGCCGCCGGCAGCCGCCAGTCCCACTGAGGGAGCACATACGGCGCCAGAATGCGCGCTGTCACGAGCAGCAGCCCCACGTTCAGCAGAGACCAGAGCAGATAGGCGCGCTCGATGGGCCACCGCGCCAACGGCAGGTACACCAGGAGTTCAAACGGCGGATGATTGAAGTATGTCCCCACGCGGCCCGTGTACCTGGCCTGGAATTCCCGCTGTGCGGCTGCGTTGTACAGTTGACGGCCCACACCCTCGCGAACCATGTGCGCGGCCGCGTAGAACTCCGGGAAATCCGTTCCTTGCTCTATCCGCGGGAAGCCGCGCGCCAGGAGCATGGCCACCCCCGCCAGCATCGCCAACAGCAGCAGATTTTTCACCAGCAGCCGCATAGCCTGTTCCCTGCGCCGCTGCAGTCTAGCACCGACGCTTGCATTGTCCGGGGGCAAGGATTAGGCTTCTCAAACCGCCGGCAGGATTTTCGCCGTCGATATTGCGAAGCTCGTTTGCGGGGTTGAATTTCGGAGGATGCCATGACCACCCTCAAGATGGAGACCCGGGTAGCCGACGGGGTCACGATTGTCTCTTGCTACGGCCGCATTGTCTTTGGGGAGGAGTCCAACGCCCTGCGCGACACCCTTAAGCAACAGCTGGCCTCCACCCGGCAGATCGTGCTCAACCTCTCCGGCGTCACCTATATTGACAGCGGCGGCCTGGGCACACTGGTGGGGGTATATTCTTCGGCCCGCGCCGGAGGCGCCGACATCAAACTCACCGGCCTCGGCCAGCGCTTGCGCGACGTGCTGCAAATCACCAAGCTGGTCACGGTGTTTGAGGTGTACGACAGCGAGGCAGACGCCATTGCCGCCTTTCACCGTGGCGCAGCCTGAGTCCGCGGTTCGTCGCTCGAGGGAACAAGGCTGCAGCCAACCGGGAGCCGGGGTAGCCTCTTCCCGTCGGCTTCTATTCCTGTCATTATTCTCTTAACGGACGTCGCGCCATGTGGAGGGCGTCCGCCGCCGCGCCATGACGATTCAGACCACGACCGGGGCCCCAGCCGAACCAGTGTCGGGAATCTTCCCTACGCTGGTGTACGTGCATGGCAGCGATCAACGCACCATTACCTTGGATCACAGTCCCTTCACCGTGGGTCGGAAGGTTGACAAAGATCTGGTGATCGCCGATCCCCGGGTCTCCCGCGACCACGCCCTCATCGTCTCGGAAAACGGCCAGTTCGCGGTGGTGGACCAGGGCAGCAAGCACGGCACCTTCGTCAATGGCGAGCGCGTGGAACGCCACACGCTGGAGCGCAACGATCGCCTGGAATTCGGCGTCCGCGACGTCGCCTACGTCATCTTCCATCCCCAGCACGCCACCTCCAACACCGCCCGCGAGTTTCTCAGCCAGATCTCTGGCATGCAGATCTCCACCGAGACCACCGACCTGGAGAAGCTGACGCTCTTTCTCGAAGCCGCGCGCAAGCTCAACACCATCGGCGTGCTGGACGAAATCCTGGTTACCCTGCTCGACGCCACCCTCAAACTCACCCGCGCCGAGCGTGGCTACGTCTTTCTGAAAAACGAAGACGGCAACTTGCGCCTGGCCGCCGGCCGCAACTCCAAGGGCGAACCCCTGCTCGACGACAAGACCATCTCGCACTCCATTCTCGATGATGCGCTTAAATCCAACTCAGAGTTTGTCATCACCGATACCAGCGCGTCGCTCGATCTGAAGGCCCGGCAGAGCATCGTCGACTACGATCTGCGCACCGTGATCTGCATCCCCCTGCGCAAGCCGCAGGTGCAGGCTACGCGCGATCTCGAAGCGGCCGCGCCTTCCGGAGCGGTGGGAGAGGTGATGGGCGCGCTCTACGTGGATTCCCGCTTCGCCTCGCGCGACATCTCCAGCGTCAGTAACGACATTCTGCGCGCCATCGCGACCGAAGCTGCCTCGCTGATCGAGAACGCCCGCCTGGTGCAGGCCGAGGAGTCCGCCCGCCGCTATCAGCAGGAGCTGGCCATCGCTGCTTCCATGCAGCAGGGCCTCATGGTCGTCACCATCCCGGAGGTCCCCTTCGCCCGTTTGGCGGGCAGAAACCTTTCCTGCAAGGAGATTGGCGGTGACTTCTTCGACGCGGTCAACACCGAAGATGGCCTCACGGTGGTGCTGGCCGATGTGAGCGGCAAAGGGGTTTCCGCCGCCCTGCTAGCCTCGACGCTGCAGGGTATGATCATTTCCCAACTGACTGCCCGCATGCCGCTGCCAGAGATCGTGACCGCGGTGAACCGCTTCTTCACCCAAAAACACCTGGGCGAGAAGTACGCCACGGTCATCATCGCCCGCGTCCGGCCGGACGGCGAACTGGAGTACGTCAACTGCGGACATGTGCCGCCGCTGGTGGTCTCCAGCCACAAAGTCAACCGTCCCACCCACGGCAACCTGCCCGTCGGCTTGCTGAAGGACGCCACCTACGAAAGCGATCGCGTCCGCCTCAAGGCGGGAGACCGGCTGGTGCTGGTGACCGACGGGGTGACCGAGGCGGAAAACGCCCGCGGCGAATTTTACGAAGACTGGCGACTGGAGGCGGTGGCCGCGAAGAGCGAGTCGCTGGACGACATTTTTTCCGACATTGCCACCTTCTGCAGCGGCACGCCGCTGAACGATGACTGCACCGTGGTGGAGCTGTTGTACACGGGGTAGAAGGGTGCCGAAGTTACTCCCGCGGGTGGACCCACCGGTTCGTGTGTATCCACGTCGTCAATCATTCCCTCGTCCTGCCTGACGTATTCTGTCCTCACCCATGAACTTCACCGCGCTCGACTGGACGGCAATCGTCGCCTACCTCGGCATCACCCTAGCCCTGGGGTTGTATTTTCGGCGGCGGTCGGGGCGGAGCGTGGACGATTACTTCGTCTCCGGGCGTAATGTGTCGTGGTGGCTGGCCGGCACTTCGATGGTGGCGACCACTTTTGCTGCCGACACGCCCTTGGTCGTCACCGGGCTGGTCTATACGCAGGGGATCGCCGGCAACTGGCTGTGGTGGGCATTTCTGTTGTCGGGGATGATGACGGTGTTTCTGTTTGCCCGGCTGTGGCGGCGCTCGGGGCTGCTCACCGACGTGCAGTTTGCCGAGATGCGTTACGCGGGCAAGCCAGCGGCGTTTTTGCGGGGATTCCGCGCCGTCTATCTCGGACTGCTGATGAATTGCCTCATCCTCGGCTGGGTGACGAAAGCGATGACCAGCATTGTGGCCGTCACTCTGGGCGTGAGCGACCACGCCGCCCTTGCCATATGCGTCTTCTTCCTGATTCCGTTCACCGGAGTGTACGTGGCCCTGGGCGGGCTTTGGGGCGTGCTGTGGACGGATTTGTTTCAGTTTGCCCTGAAGATGGCCATTGTGATCGGCGTGGCCTGGTACGCCGTGCTGGCCGCCGGCGGCATGAGCGCGCTCCTCGCCAAGCTGGGCGAGATGCGAAGCGCGTCCGGGTCGGGGGCGGGCGATGTGACATCGTTTTTCCCGGATTTCTCCCGGCCGATCAGCCAGGAAGCCCTGTGGACTCTGCCAGTGCTGACCTTCCTCGTCAACATGGGGCTGCAGTGGTGGGCGTTCTGGTATCCCGGAGCCGAGCCGGGTGGCGGCGGCTACATCGCCCAGCGCATCTTCAGCGCCAAGGATGAGCGCAACGGGCTGCTGTCGGTGCTGTGGTTCAACATCGCGCACTACGCGGTGCGGCCGTGGCCGTGGATTCTGACGGCGATGGCGGCGATTGTGCTCTATCCGCACCTGGAGCATCCCGAGACCGGATACATGCTGGTGGTAAGTCAGCACGTGCCTCCGGCGCTGCGCGGTATTGTGATTGCCGGATTCATGGCGGCGTTCATGTCCACCATCGCCACCCAGCTCAACTGGGGCGCGTCGTACCTGGTGGCGGATTTCTACCGCCGATTTCTCAAGCGCGACGGCAGCGAGCATCATTACGTACAGGCGTCGCGGCTGGCCACGGTGCTGCTGGTGATCGCGTCGGCGTATGTTTCGGCGCAGCTGGTTTCGATTCGCTCAGGATGGGAATTTGTTTTGGAGGTGGGCGCGGGGACGGGCGGCGTCTATCTGCTGCGCTGGTACTGGTGGCGTATCAACGCCTGGAGCGAGATCTCCGCCATGGCCACGGCGATGGTGGTGTCGGTCTCCTTGTATTGGGCCGCGCCCTTTTCCGGCACCGGCCCGGTGGTATTCGCCAAGAACGCCCTGACCACCACGGTTGTGACCACGCTGGTGTGGGTGGCCGTCACCCTGCTCACGCCGCCCGAGCCCGAGGCGGTGCTGCTGAACTTCTACCGCAAGGTGCGCCCGCACGTGAGCGGGTGGCAGGCCATCGCCCGCCTCGCCCCGGAGGTCCCGCCTACGCACGATGTGGGACGCAACCTCGTCTCCTGGGTTCTGGGCTGCGCCATGGTTTATCTGGCGCTGTTTGGCCTGGGACGCGTCCTGCTGGGCCCGATGTGGAAGGGGATTGGCCTGTTGTTCGCCGCGGGAGTGTTCGCCGCCGCGCTCTACGCCAATCTGGCGCGGCAGGGATGGAAGAGTGCGGAGTAGTCAAGTCATAAGTGAGGCCCCGGGCGAAGTGCTCTGTGGCCGTTAGTGACTACGGCGCTTTGCGTGCGCCGAACCCATGTCATCTTGGTCAGTGAGTGTAAACGCGGTTCTTCAACAACTACTGCTTGCACCTGCACCAAGGCGCTTGCTTCGGCTCCCATAACTGGGCAGTCCAATATAGGTCGTTCAGGAAGAGGCACGCCTTCCCGGTTTTGTATTCCGAGAAGCGGAACTTAAAAGACTGCTGCGGCTTGCCGTCACACAAAACCACAATGCGATGGCTCCCCTTCAAATCCAGCCCGGTCACGCTGGTACTCTTGTCCTTTGGCCACGCGGCTGGCCTCTGGAAGTCAATCCTGAACGAAAAGTTCCCGGACTTGCAGAACAGTTCGGGAGTACCTGCTGTGGATGGCGCTTCGTGCGCAATAGGTGCTACGCAGAGTGCCCCCGAAGTATCCTGCGCAACAAGAGCCGTCGAGATGCATAGTAGAAGCGCAACAATCGAGCTTTTCATGCCCAGAAATTTACGCCGATTTCGCCCGCTTGTCATATAACTGGCGAGAACAAGGCGTTTGCACAAGCTTGCGCCGTTTGTTCGCGGGGAAGCCGCGTCACTTGAGTGAATCGCGATATTACGCCAACAACCCTCAGGAATTCACGGCTAAACTATGTAGATATGCAGATACGAACGGCAGTGGCGCTGCTGCTCTTGTCATTATGCGGATGTAGTGGGGACAAGAATGCCATCCTTGTTCTCGACGATCAATGGGCTGTGAAGCAGGCGCAGGCTGATTGCCGGTCCCGTGCAGCGGAGGGTGTACCTCCGTGTATCAGTGATCCAGTCGTGATGATTAGAGACCTTGAGGCACAAACCTCGCTTGCGTTCAAGCGCGAGCCTGCATGCAGTGGTATGACATTGGTTACCCTGAATTTCTCCAACAATCCATCACAACTCAACTCAAGGCGCACGTGGTGGCTCTTTCTCGAACTCCTGCGGAGCAACCAACCGGGAGGCTTGCGATACACGCTTTCCAGCCCGCACAGATCCTACTCCGTGCGCGGTCAGGGTGAGCCTAATTCCCTAATAAACCAAGTCTGTGATCTGGTCAAGAAGGGCCCAATTGTCGAATAGGTCAGGAGCGCTGTTCACCCACTCAGAACCCTTCGTGCTGGGTTTGCGAACCATACTGAACACCTTGTGGCCGCCGTCCCAGGTCTAGCGTTATGCCTCGCTCTCCACCGCCGCTTCGACCACATCCTTGACCAGTTCCTGCCGCGTCTTGGCTGCGCCATCGAGGACGCGTACACGGCGCGCCGCGATGTTCACCGGGTCGAGGCGGAGGATTTCCCCGCGGCTGACCTGGATCTGAAAGCGGAACCAGTCGGTGCGGTACATGCGGCCGGAGGCATAAAACGTGATGCAGGTGGCGATCTGGCCTTCGTAGTTGGTCGCGTTGTAGGTACCTTACCGGACGCGACGCTTTTGAAGTATGCGGACGATTGCGGCTGAGGGAAGAACCCCGGCTAGAAACCACGGAAGCATGAATACGAGCGCCCAAGCATGGTATTCAGATGGATCAGCTCCTAGCCAAACCGGAGACCAATACAGGCAGAATGCAACAACGAAGGGCACGACGACGACCCACAGTCTCCGCAACTGCGGGCACACTGATGCTAATAGCCAAACGACCGAAACCGAAAGAGCGGCCACCAGAAGCGCGCCCGACCAGATCGATAGTGATTCGATGAGTTCCTTCATGCCGACTAGCCAGCACTGCTAACATTGAGAACAAGCGTTTACAGTCATCGACCCTTTTTTGGGGGACTGACGCGGCCACCAATGGCGAGCGTCGACGAGAATAGGCGCTACAAGCGCGACGACACAGACCCCGATCAGAAGGACCGCAATCAGCACTGAGGAATTAGTCCGTTACGCCTCGCTTTCCACCGCGGCTTCGACCACGTCCTTCACCAACTCCTGTCGCGTCTTGGCTGCGCTCTCGAGCACACGTACCCGGCGCGCCGCGATGTTGACCGGGTCGAGCCGGAGGATTTCCCCGCGGCTGATCTGGACCTGGAAGCGGAACCAGTCGGTGCGGTACATGCGGCCGGAGGCGTAAAAAGTTATGCAGGTGGCGATCTGGCCTTCGTAGTCGTCGCCGGTGCAGGAGAACAAGTGTTTGCCGACTTCGCTGGTCCAGGTGCTGCCGCCGACCAGGGGTTCATTGAGGAAGGCGCGCAGGGAAGGAACTCCCATGGCGAGGCGGCGGAGCTGCACCATCTGTAGCAGCACGGAGATCCTGGCCAGGTTGGTGACTGCGATCTGCGCCTGGCGGGAGGAGAGCTTCTCCATCTTGATGTGCAGTTCGGGGGACCACTGGCGCTCGAACTCCTCGCGCGCCAGGGCCAGGCTCTTGTCGCTGGCCTCGGCGTAGCGCAGGGTGGCGCGGGCCAGCACGATGCTGAGAATGGTGGTGGTGACAGTGGCAATCAGGGGAATGTACTCAACGATCACGCTAACCGGGATACTGTGCTGACTGAACCATTGCATGTTCATCGCAGACTAGTCCCCCTCGCAGTCGAGACCCGATGGCACAAGTCTAGCGAGGGGGGGCGGAGCCGCACAGTTGTCGAAAGGTCTAGGCTCACAGGCAGGAGTTGGTCTAAGCCTATCGTTACTTGAGCGCCCGCTCCTGGTACCAATCCCTCCGTGTCAAGGGCAGCCTCGTTCCCCCGTTGTCGCTCTTAACCAACAGGGATTGATACACATCCAGCCGCCCGTTCCGGAAGTAATGGGCCGACCCGGCCATGTATAGCCGCCAGATGCGGTATTTAATCTCCCCCGCCACCCGGCGCGCCTGCTCGGCGTGATTTTCCAGACGGCGCACCCAATGGCGCAAGGTCAGGGCGTAATGCTCGCGCAGGTTCTCCACATCACACACTTCAAATCCCGCCCCTTCGGCGGCCTGCAACGTGGTGCCAATTGGCACCAGGTCCCCGTCGGGGAAGACGTAAACGTCGGTAAACGTGGGCTGGTCGGGCAGAGGGCGATTGCCGGCGCGGCCAATCCCGTGGTTGAGGAAGACTCCGCCGGGGCGCAGCAGGCGGAAGACCCGGCTGAAGTATTCCGGCAACCGGGACTCTCCCACATGCTCCACCATGCCGACGCTGACCACTTTGTCGTATGCGCCGGGTTCGTCGAGTTCCCGGTAGTCGAGCAGCCGGACCTGGCAGCGGTCGGATAGACTGGCGCGCCGGATGCGCTCAGTCGCGAACTCCAGTTGTGGCTGGCTCAGGGTGATGCCCAGCGCGTGAACGCCATACTCACGCGCGGCATGCAGGACCAGGCCGCCCCAGCCGCAGCCGATGTCGAGCAACCGCTCACCGGCCTGCAGGCGCAGTTTGCGGCAGAGATAGTCCAGCTTGTCGGTCTGTGCCGTGTCGAGATCGTTGTCCCGCTCCTTGAAATAGGCGCAGGAGTACACCAGGTTCTGGTCGAGCCAGAGTTGGTAAAACTCGTTCGAGACGTCATAGTGGTAGGTGACTGCCTGGCGGTCGCGCTCGCGGGAGTGCAATCGCCCATGCAGCTTGCTCAGAGGGCGAAGCGCGGGGAAAGAGCCCCGGGACGGCAATCCCAGCAACAAACTGCTCAGCCGCAGCTTCTCCTTCGCGTTCCACTCCTTGCCCAGGAAGTAATCGGCAAGAGGAAAGACGCCGGCGATATCGCCTTCAATGTCAAAGTCGCCGTAGATGTAAGCCTCTGCGAGCGCTAGCTGGGTACGCGGTGACAGGGCTGCGCGCAACGCGCCCGGGTGATTGATTCGCCAGGTGAAGCGCGAGAACTGGTCAGTCTCCGGGGCCCAGCGTGACGCGTCCCACAGCTCCACTGTGAAATCCCGCGGGTGGTAATCGCGCAGCAGTTCCTGCAGGAAGTGAAGGGTCTTGTGCGCAATCGGATCGGTGAGATTCCAGGCCCTTAGTCCCATACATTCACCTCCAGGCAGCAGCGAGGTGCCAAGGCAACAAGGTGGGGTCGTGGCCGCAGGGCAGCCAGCAGAGCCCCGGCGCTGCGTTTCAGGAGCTCAGCCGTTTTCTACGACAACGGAAAAGTTTACACCTTCCCAGCGCTGCTGCTGTGGCCAGTAGAAGGTGAAGGCGACCTCGCGGCCGGGGCCCAAATGGTCGGCTGGCAGGTCGGCGGCATGGACGCCCACACTGGTGTCCCGGGTGTTGGTGTCGTGGGCAGTGGCCCACTGATCAAAACTCCAGTGCACCACGGCGGGCTCGAGCAGCACGATGCGCAACTGCTTGCCCGGGGGCATGGAGCGCACCTTGTTGTTGAAGCGCCATCCGAAAAACGCCGCCTTCTGCTTTTTCACCAGGTAGCGCTCGACGGTCTGCGGCGGCATGTCGAAGATCTTGCCGTCGCGCAGTGAGCGCCGCAGCTTGATGTACTCAGAATGGGCCCACACCAGGGGACAAGCCGAGCCGGAGGGCTTTCCCAGGGACAACTCCAGCGCAGGAGTGTCGGCCCGGTCCCACACCTGCTCGGGAATGAGAAGGCAGCCGCCGGTGGAGAGTTCCATCACGCGGAGCAGTTGTTCAGCGACGTCAATCCGCCCCGCTGCCAGTTCGTAGTGGGCACGCTCCCCGGCCAGCAAGGGCCAGGGCCGTCCCACACCCGTGCCGTCGAAGGGCGAACCGTCCTCGTGCTCGCCGTAGCCATCGCCGTTGTAGCGATACCAGCAATAACCCTGGGGCAATTTGATGCAGAGCAGGGAATCGATGGCCTTCACCGTGTTTACCATGCGCGGATCGTTGGCGGCGCGCAGTCCGAAGCGCACCAGGGCGAGCGAGTCGGGGCTGATCAAATGCGTCGCCTCCGCCACGCAGTGATCTGGAGGCCGGTTCTTGATGGGCACGAACCCACTCAACGGAGACGGGGCAGCCGTGGTCTCGGGGGGAGCGATCCGGACGTAGTAACCCTCAATTCCCAGCTGCAGCGCCAGATCCCCACCTGTGGCGTAGACCCAGCGGTCGATGTTGTCGTTCCAGGCATCCGCGGTCTCGCGCAAGTAGCCGGCGATATCCGGCTGCCCCACCGCATCCGCCAGGTCCGCGGCGGCCAGCAGCCCGGCGATCTCCACCGCCAGCGTGAAGGGTGAAAAGCCGGCGTCTTCTTCCCAGCGGTCCTGTTGCGTGACTGGACCGTTGCGCAGAATGAAACCGGCAGCGCGATGGACCATCGTCCACCAGCGCTGCAAGTCACCCAGAGTGACGGGATCCTCACGGCGGAGGATGTCCACCAACAGGATGGGGAACGCGGTCTCGTCCATCTGCACCCCGCCCCAGTAAGCCCGGCCATCCAGCCACAGGTTCTGCGCCCAGTGGCCGTCGGCTTCCTGCGTGGACTCAAGGTAGTGCAGCACGCGCAGGGCATCGGCGCAGGCGCCCGCTGCCAGGAATCCGCAGGCGGTCTCGACCAGGTCGCGAGGCCACACCAGGTGATAGCCGCCCAGGTCCTCGTCGCCTTTGTTAAAGCCCCAGGGAATGGACAAGCTGGCGATCACTCCGCCCAGGAAGTCCGCCGACTCATGCGAGCGCAGCACTGCCATGCTGGCGCGATACAAGTCGTGCTCGCGTTTCGGTTGGTCCAGGGGCAGCAGGCTGTCCTGCCACCTCTTCCATTGCTCCACATAATGGGCGCAGATTTCGTCATAGCTGTCCAGCAGGCTGGAGCGCGCCTGCTGTCCGGCTTCCGACCACGACCCGCCGAAGCCGATGGCCAGCGTGAATTCACCCCCGCTGGCATCCAGGTCGATTTCTCCGGTGAGCGCGATGTTTCCGTTTTCGGCCCGCGTGTATTCCCATGCCATCTGACAGTGCTGCGAGAGGTCCTGCCAGCCGTCAGAAAAACCGGCGAAACCGGCCGACATCCTGCGCCACGGCAGCGAGCAGGCAAAGGCCAGAGCGCAATCGTTGCGCTGGGCGAACAGCATGGGGACGCCCTTGTAGTCCGCGACCCAGCCGATGTTATCACGGCCCCAGTTGGCCAGGTGCGGGGCCAGCAGCGCGTACAGGCGATAGTCCGAGAGCTTTCCCTGCAGGGGAAGGAACCGGATCTTCTGCAGCACGACGTTGCGCCAGGGATCGCACAGAACCTCCTTCTCAATGCGGTAGCGCCCGCCTTTGTGGGTATTCACCAGTTCGTAGGCCGGGATACCGGGCTCGATCGGCTGGTTCTGAAACATGCAGTCGCGCTTTTCTTCTGAAAAAAAGCTCGCTCCGTCGGTGACCAGCAATCCCTCGTCGCGAGTGCAGGCCTGATCCACTCGGGGAAAATAAATCTCGTTCAAGATGCCGTGACTCAACGTGAACCACACCCGGCTGTACCGGTTCAGCGCCGTGCCGATGCCGGTCTTGGCACTCGACGTCCAGCGCGGCGCAATTCCCGGAGTGCCGGGAGCATAGCGTTCGGAATCACTCACAATGTCTTGTCCTCGCCCTCGGAGATCACTGACGCGATTTTACTGCGCGGGTTTGGCGGCGGCCGGCTGTGCGCTGGGCTTGCCGAACCGCGCGTCGTCCAATACTGGGTTGACTTCAATCTTGTCGAAGACCAGCTTCTGCTTGCGCTGCGTGCCGAGCGTGTCGGAATCGATGGCGAAGGCGTACATCAGGCCGTCCACAGGGCGATAGTCATGGAAGAAGGACTCGGCCTCGAGTTCCTGGCTGTTGGCCTGGATCTTGCCCTCCCACTTCACGCCCAGGTAGGAAACACAGTCAATGTAGTCGTAACGCACACTGCCGTTGCTCTCCGTGACCAGCAGTTTGTAGGTATCTTTGCCTTCCACCTGCTCCTTGCCCAGCAATTCGATGCGGTTTCCCTTCGCCTTATAGTCGAGCAGTGGGCCATCAATGTCTGCGCTGTCCGCCAGGCTTTTCAATTCGTCGGCGGACAGTGGCCGCGGTTCCCCGGTGCCCACCACCAGCCAGCCGGTGCTGCCGTCCGAGGTGCGAATGCGGGTGACCCCGTTCAGCGTGACCTCTTCGCGAATCTTCCCCGGGCGTTTCATTTCAACCTGGAGCATGCCCTCGGTGTCCGGACCGAGAGCGATGTGCCCCATCAGAAGTTGCGTCTGGACGGCCTTGATCCTGGCGACACCGCCCCGCGCCGCCAGTGACTTGGCCACGATCTCGTCCACGGTTTGCGCCCGGCCGGCCAGCGGCGCAAACAGCGCCACCCCCGCAAGCAGGAGAGAACATTTCTTCATGACACGTCTCTGGCAGTTCGTCGCCCAGGATAGGGTCGGCAAGACAACCTCCGCAACCTTACTGTAAAATTGTGCGCAGCGGAAGAGAGTTGAGAGAGTCCCTCAGCGTCTTTCTGGCTGGTTCCCAAGCGGCTGCGCACAGACGCCGCCTTCACCTACATCTGCCGGGACAGGATTGCCGCGCGATGGTGTGTGAACATTCAGGAGAGAACGATGGCAAAGATTGCAAAAACCGCAGACCGTAAGAAGGTGATGGACACCTCCAAGAGCACGGACTGCCCCAAGTGCGGCAAGCCCACCCGCGTCGTGAAGCGGGTGAAGGACCGCGAACGGGGTGTCCCCGGGGGCATTTTCATTTCCTGCTCGGCCTGCGAATTCTTCGAAAAGCTGTAGCCATCCCTAGCATTGAAAACCGAGGCCGCATGCAGGCCGCGATCTCCTCCAGGGCCAGTCCTGAGTAGAGGGGTTCACGACCTTCCCGTTCTTGGGGAAGTTTCGCTGCCACCGGGTGCGGTGGAGAACTTGCTCAGAAGGTCAGGGCGTGGGAGCTTGAGGCGGAAGCGATCTGGCCCAGGATGGCGCGGGCTTCCGCAGCCGGGTCAGGAGCGGCAGTGATGGGCCGGCCGACCACAATGTGGGTTGCTCCGGCCGCGATGGCTTCTGCGGGCGTGGCCACGCGCACCTGGTCTCCGTAACCGGCTCCGGCCGGTCGCACTCCCGGAGTCACAATCGCGAAATCGTTTCCCAGCTCATGGCGCAACTCTGACGCCTCGCGGGCCGAGGTAACTACGCCATGGCATCCGCTGGCGAGGGCCAGCGCTGCTAGCCGCAGCACCTGGTCTACCACGCGCCCGTGCACTCCGAGTCTGTCGAGGTCATTGTCGTCCAGGCTGGTGAGTACCGTCACCGCTACCACCATCAGGGCAGGATTCACATTGTTGGCCGCCTCCGCCGCGGCGCGCAGCATGGTGCTGCCACCGGAAGCGTGCACCGTCAGCATGCTCACGCCAAGCTGGGCGGCCTCGCGCACCGCCGCCGCCACGGTGCTGGGGATGTCGTGATACTTCAGGTCGAGGAACACGCGGCGCCCGGACGCGACCAGCTCGCGCACCACCTGCGGCCCTTGCGCGGTGTAGAGCTGCATCCCTACCTTGTAGGTGGACGCAGACTCCCCCACCGCGGCCACGATCTGCTGGGCCGCGGCGGCTGACGACACGTCCAAGGCGATGATGAGGCGCTGACGCGCGTCGCTCATGCCTTGAAGTGTAGAGGATTTGGGATTAATCCGCTATAGCGGGGTCCAACCTGGCCACCATTTGGGGCTGGACGATGTCCAGGCGTACGCGCTGCAAACCCCGGCTCTTGAAATGGAGTGCATTGGCAGCGCCGTAGGAAACGTCAATGATCCGGCCGGGCACGATCGGTCCGCGATCGTTGATCCGCACCGTCACCGCTCGCCCGTTGCGCAGGTTGGTTACGCGCACCCAGGTACCCAGGGGCAGAGTAGGATGGGCCGCAGTCAGGTCGTACATGTTGTAGGGCTCGCCACTGGCTGTGGCCTTTCCATCAAAGTAAGCTCCGTACCAGGAAGCAGTCCCCACTTCATACGGACGCGCACGCTTCAGCTTCTGCGCCGGTCGGGTTACGGGTTGAAAGATCGCGCTACTTCGGGTGGAGCCCGACTCTGAGCTGTTTGGCCCCTGAGCCGCTCCCAGGCCGACGACCGATAAAATGATCGCCAGTCCATGAGCTATGCGTCTTCGCATTCAGTTCACCTCGCATGGTCAAAGTCAAGACCTCTCTAGGTCACACCCTAAGGTCATCCCCCAGGGTCAACCCCCCACCCACAGTTTGCCTAGGATTTGCCGATGCTAGCGGGCGTACTGCAAGACTGTCAATGCGAAATTCACCGTAGAGGGATGACGATCTAGTAATCTACTTCTCACGTAACTCATTGCTAATCCGAGGTAATCACGGTAATCTCGATGTGATTCAGTGATTTAACTATTTATTACTGAGTAAATACTGCGATTTGAAGGACGCAGGAAATTATTACTCGATCTTTGTAATGAATGACTTAGACATAACTCTTGATTTCTTCCATAAAAAGAATGACTTACGGTGAAAAACGCATGCGCGTTCTCTCTTTGCCAACCCAAGTATGTGACGGGCGTAACCTTCATCGATGCATCGGACGGGTCACGCCTCAGGGCGTGATCGGGCGCTCTCCTTTGCGCCGACTCGACCGGATGCGGCGCTCCGCTTGTTACCAAGGTCTGCTGCGAACGCAGGGAAAGGTATGCCAAACCGCCTGGGTTTCCGATAAATTGCGCATATGGGGTCAGCGCCACCCGTCGTTCTCACGATTGCCGGCTTCGATCCGTCCTCGGGAGCGGGCATCACTGCAGACATCAAAACGATTGCAGCCCACGGATGCTATGGCGTGGCTTGTATCAGCGCTCTCACCGTGCAGTCCACAGCCGGCGTGCGGCGGGTGGAGTCGGTGAGCCCGGGGCTGGTGACCGAGACCCTGAGAGAATTGGCCTCCGATGTCGAAATCGCGGCCGTGCACATCGGGATGCTGGGCTCCGCCAGGGTCGTCCGGGCCGTAGCCGATTTCCTGGCCAAACAGAAGTTCCCGGAGGTGGTGCTGGATCCCATCCTCAAGTCTTCCTCCGGAGCGAAGTTGGTGGATGATGCGGGAGCACGGGTGCTGGTGGAGAGACTGCTCCCTCTGGCCACCGTGGTCACACCTAACGTAGATGAGGCTTCAGCGCTAACCGGGCTGGCTGTGACCAACCCGGAGCAGATGCGGGCGGCCGCAGCCAAGCTGCACGCCATGGGCGCTGCCGCCGTGGTGATCACTGGCGGGCATTTGGAAAAGGCGATCGACTTACTGAGCTTCACCACTCGGCGCGGCGTCGAGCAGGAAATCTTCAAATCAGAGCGGCAGCGGTCTAATTCCACGCACGGGACAGGATGCGCCTTCGCCACTGCAATGACCTGTCACCTGGCGCTGGGAAGGGGATTGCCGGAAGCGGTGTTACTGGCCAAAGCGTATGTCACGGCTGCGATTGCCAACGCTCATCCTCTGGGACATGGCACCGGGCCCGTCCATCATTTGTACCGCATGCAGCAGCAGCGGCGCGCCACCACCTCGACGGAACCGGAACCGGTCAACTAAGCCAAAACGGAATCCAAGCCGGATATTCTCAAGTCTTGTGGAATGACGATGGGCGGAACCTGAAAGGAAATACCAGGAAAGATCCGCCGCCGGAGAGGAGAGGGGGGAGCTCCCGACCCCGAGGGGTTTACTTCTCTGGGCCGGGCCGTTTTCTCAGCAACAAGCCTCCAACGAACGCGGCCACCGCTGCCAGCAGCCATTGCACGCGGTAGATCTGCACGGCTTGCCATTCCAGCACATTGCGCTCGCTGTAGATGAAGCCGCAGGCGAGGGCCGCCAGCGCGCACGCCAGGCCGAGCAGAAACGCCACCAGGGAAGCGGTGGAAAGACCGAGTCCCTGCTTGATGCTGTGAAACTCCAGATATCGTGTCCAACCTCGGTTGGGTAGAGCCTGGCGAGTTGCGCCGCAGGCATGGCAGAAGTGCGCTCCCACCATGAACTCCGTCCCGCAGCTGTCGCAGACTTCTACCAGATTCGAGCCTGCAGCACTCGGCTGAGCGGCCGGAGGCCGCCAGAACTCGTGCTGCGCGTTATGTACGACCTCGGACATGGGATACCACCCTCCTCGGGTAAGCTCGCAAACCAGCGGCCAAACTCGAAAGCACCTTTAACTTATTGATAACCCTAACCATTGCAGCTCCTGGCGCGGCTCTGCAACTACGTCCCTTGCAAGAATTACTCCGTAATACGGGAAGATTATCGTTGGCTGCATTATAGGGTTGGTTGCCGGCATCCGCCCTGTTCGATAATTTGACATTCTTGGTTCCCCGTTTCACAGGGGTTCATCAGGTAAACTGGAGATGGCCACCGTCCAAGAGAGATTTTGCGCTTGCTCACCCGGCTTACCAGTTGTTGTGCTCTGCTTTTATGTCTGTCCCTCCCCGCCGCTATGCTCGGCCGGGAAGCTCCTCAGGCGCCAAAACCTGAGCACGCCGACGCGCAACTCACCTTCCGGCCGCTCGATCCCCTAAACGCCCCCGCTTTCGATCACTTCTACAACCTCGATTACGATCGCGCTGTAGCAGAGTTTCAGCAGGTGTTGGACCGGCATCCGGACGATCCTTTCGCCGTAAACCACCTGCTGACCGCGGTGCTGTTCAAGGAGCTGTACCGCATGGGGGCGCTGGACACGGGCGACTATGCCAACGACAGTTTTGTTGGCACCGCGCATCGTCCCGCGGACCCCAAGGTGAAGCAGCAGATCAAGGACCTGGTAAACCGGGCGGAAAAGCTGGAGGAGAAGCAGCTCGCCGCCAACCCCAATGACGTGGATGCGCTCTATGCCCGAGGCGTGACGCGGGCGCAGTTCGCTACCTATACCGCCTTGATCGAGCGGGCGTGGTTCTCGGCGTTGCGTAACGCCGTGGGTGCGCGGCGGGACCACGAGCGGGTGTTGGAACTGGCGCCCGGCTACACCGACGCCAAGCTCGTCGTGGGCGCTCACAACTTTGTGATGGGCAGCCTGCCCTGGGGCGTAAAGGTTGCTGCCGCCCTGATCGGCCTGGGGGGTAGCAAGGAAAAGGGGATCCAGTACTTATACGAGGCGGCCAGGGGCACGGGAGAAAGCAGCGTCGATGCCAAGATCGTGCTCATGTTGTTCCTGCGGCGCGAACACCGGTACGCAGAAGCCTTGACACTTGTGCGGAGCCTGGTCCCGCAGTATCCGAGGAACGTGCTGATGGCCCTGGAAGAGGGGGCACTCCTACGCTCCGAGGGGCGCAACCCGGAGGCGGCAGAGACGTATCGAAGAATCTGGCAGGCCGGCCGCGACGGGCATTACCCCGGTCTGCACTACGAGATGGCCGCACTCAGCCTAGGCAACTTGCTGCGCAGCCAGAAGGACTACGCTGGCGCCGCCACGGCGTATGAGGAAGTGAACGAAGTTGAACATCCCGACCCGGAGCTGCTGCAGAAGGCCAACCTCGGGGCCGGTGAGATGTACGACTTGCTGCAGCGGCGCGAACTCGCCATGCGGAAGTACCAGGCGGTCGTAGCTGCCAACGCGGACACCCCTCCGGCAGAGACCGCCCGCAAACTCATGAAAGAGGCGTACCGGCAGCAATAGCAGGGAACTACTGGGGGTGGATCGGCGTATCCTTACCGGGGAGAACAGTTATGTACTGCAACTACTGCGGAAAAGTCATTCAGGACGACGCCAACCTGTGCGCGTATTGTGGCAAGCGGGTCAGCGCCGTGATCGCCCGCAAGCGGCTGCTGCGTCCGCGCACGGGCCGGAGGATTGCCGGGGTGTGCGCGGGTTTTGCCGAGTACTTTGACCTCGACGTCACCCTGGTGCGGCTGGTGTGGCTGGTCGCTTCCGTGATGACAGTCGTGGGCTTGCTGTCCTATCCGATAGCCTGGATCGTGATGCCGGAGGAGCCGCTGCGGCTTTCAGAACCGGCGGGGCATCCTGTGACCAATCCCTAAGCTTGGTCCATCAGCTAGAATCCCCGACATGCCCCGTATCCAGAGTGGTGATGCGGAGATCGCCTATGAGGTGCTGGGCAGTGGTCCGCCCGTGGTCCTGCTCCACCCCTTTCCCGCGCACCATGGGTTGTGGCTCCCGGTGGCGCAGGCGCTGACCTCGCGCTACGGGGTGATTCTCCCCGACCTGCGTGGTCACGGCGAATCGGGAGTCGGTGAAGGCCCCGCCACGATGGACAAGCACGCCGCCGATCTGGCCCGCGTGCTCGATCACGCGCAGGTGGGGCGAGCGCCCTTTGCTGGAGTGTCCATCGGCGGCTACGTGCTGTTTGAGTTCTGGCGGCGCTATCGCGGCCGCGTGGCTGCGTTTGTCCTGTGCAACACCAAGGCCCAGCCAGACACTGCCGAAGGCCGCGCCACCCGTCTCCAGGCCGCAACCGACGTGCTGGAGCGTGGCACCGAGCCTTTCCTCGACAGCATGCTCCCCAAGCTGCTGGGGAAGACCACGCACGCAACCCGTCCAGACCTGGTCGAAGGGGTGCGCCAAATGATGCTGAAAATGTCCCCCGAAGATATCGCCATGGTGCAGCGGGGCATGGCGGAGCGTCCCGATTCGCAACCGACCCTGAAGACCATTAATGTGCCCACTTTGCTTGTGACCGGCGACGAGGACATCTTGACCGGCGTGCCCGAAGCAGAGTTAATGCGCCAGAACGTTCCTGGCAGCCAGCTGAGAGTCATCGCGCATGCCGGGCATTTTTCCGTCTGGGAGCAGTCGGAAGAAGCCGGCAAACTGCTGCGCCAGTTTCTGGACACCGTCAACCACTGAAAACTAAGAACTGAGAACTGCTCCCAATCAACAACCGCCCAGGGCGCGAAACCGCTCTTTTGCTACAATTCCTTCGTCATGATTGACACCCTCATGGTTCCCGAAAAGACTGTAGTCAACGCCAAAGGCGATGGCCCCGTCGTGGACGTAAGCGGGGCTGCAAGCCGCGTTTTCTTGTCGACCTTGAACATCACCAATATTGTTGAACAAGAATCTCTGGACGTGAGTATTCAGGGTTCGGCAGACGGCACGGCGTGGGGCAGCAAGGCGATTGCCAGCTTCCCGCAGAAGTTTTACCGCGGGCAGCATCCGCTGCTGCTCAATTTGAACGGGCAGGCCGACATCAAGTTCGTGCGGGCGCATTGGGAGGTCGGACGCTGGGGCCGGGGAACCGAGACGCCCATGTTTGAGTTCCACGTTACTCTGAAGGAAGTGCCCCCGGACATTCTGAAAGAAGCCGCTGCCGAGGCGAAGGCGCTGGTCTAACGATGTTGGATTCTTGATTGTTGATTGACATGCCTTTGCCTTAATTCCTGCCTGTAAATCAACAATCAAAAATCAGCATCAACAATGACTGAGAGTTCCACGGTCGTAGTGCGCCCCGCCCGCAATGTTGCGGGATCGTTGCGCCTGCCCGGGGACAAATCCATTTCGCATCGTTACGCCATGCTGGCGGCCATTGCCGAGGGCCCCACCCGCCTGGAGAATTTCTCCACCGGAGCAGACTGCGCCAGCACCCTCGGCTGCCTGAATGCGCTGGGTGTGCAATGGGAGCGCGACGGCACCACCGTCGTGGTGCATGGCCGCGGCCCGGTTTTGCAGCCGCCGGCGGCCGCCCTGGAATGTGGCAACTCCGGGTCCACCATGCGCATGCTGAGCGGAATCCTGGCGGGGCAGAGATTCAGCAGCGAGCTTAGCGGAGACGAGTCGCTTTCCCGACGGCCGATGGCGCGCATCATCACTCCCCTGACCGCCATGGGTGCGCGCATCACTGCGGCCGCTGGGGAGCGCCCCCCTTTGCGCATCACCGGAGGCCCGCTCCAGGCCATCGAATACAAGGTGCCGGTCGCCAGCGCGCAGGTGAAGTCCGCAATCTTGTTTGCCGGGTTGTTCGCGAATGGCGAGACGCGGGTGGAAGAGCCGCTACGCACTCGCGACCACGGCGAGCTGGCGCTGCGGGCGTTCGGTGCCGACGTTAGGCAGCAAGGAAATCAGGCGCGGCTCGCCGGCGGACAGATGCTCCATGCTATCGCCGCACACATCCCAGGAGATATCTCCAGTGCCGCATTTTTCCTGTGTGCGGCAGCGCTCTTCCCCAGCTCCCGGCTCGTGCTCGATGGCCTGCTGCTCAATCCCACGCGCGCCCGGCTGCTGGATGTGCTGATGGCCATGGGCGCGCGCATTACCGTGACCCAAATCGAAGAGCAATATGGCGAGTTGGCGGGCACCGTGCGCATAGAAGGCGCCGAATTGCGCGGGACGACAATTTTCGGCTCTGATACTGCCGCCCTGATAGACGAAATTCCCGTGTTAGCCACGATTGCGCCTTACACTGAGGAGGGTGTCGAGATTCGCGATGCGCGCGAACTGCGAGTGAAAGAATCGGACCGGATCGCGGCGTTGGCCACCAACCTGCGCGCCATGGGCGCGCAGGTGCAAGAGCATGAGGACGGGGTAACGATTCCCGGCAGGCAAATCCTTCATGGAGCGGAGATCGATTCTTTGGGGGATCACCGCATCGCCATGGCCTTCGCGGTCGCAGCGTTGCGCGCCACGGGAGAAACCAGCATCCAGAAGGCGGACGCGGCCGTCATCTCCTATCCAGGGTTCTTTGAGGCACTGGAGAGCATCGTCCAGCGCTGAACCCCACGGAGTCACAGAGACGGGTTTACTTTCTGCGCCCGAGGCCTGAGACTTGCGACCGGTAACACCTCGGTGTCCTCCGTGCCCTCCGTGGTAAGTAAAGTGTTCCTCCGTCTTCTCCGTGTCCTCTGCGGTGCGGTCCCCTTATTTGATCTGCTCGCTCTTGCCGTCCCACTTGACGTTGCCGGTCGTCTGGTTGAAGCGCTCGATATCCTGATTGGTGTAGGTCCGCGACGCCTTCGGGGCGGGTCCGGCGGCTGCGCTCAGCCTCGCCACCCCCACGGTGCTCTGGAACGAAGCAGGTCCAATTTCAGAAGGCCGGTGGCTTGGCCTTTCCACTTCCGCTTCTGCCTGGCCTCCGGAAACAACTACGAGGGGTACGGTGTTATTGGGATTGTCAGGGTTCGGCCCATACCAGACCGGCTGGGCGAATACTCCCACCGGAGGCGGCGCGACGATCGACAGGGTCGCGTTGCTGGCCCCAGCCACATTTCCGAAGGTGGCGTTGCTGGCGCCGACCGCGGATGGAGAGACGCTCTCCAGCGCGACCGACGGGGTGATGACCCGCGGCACCGACGGCACCACATAGACTCCGTACGCCGTCGGCCAGTTGCTCGCGTAACCGCCGACGACAGTAGCCTGCGCGGCAGCGAGTCCGGACGACAACAAAACAAGCAGGCAGAGAACGATCACTTGACGCATTGCACTTCCTCCTCAGAACCTTGGGTGAATACTCCGAATCCGGCGCTGCTTCGGGTGCTTTCGGGGGAAAAGCGGACCTGCCGGCAAGCCGGCCCGGGGTTCGGACAAATGCATCATACACCCGAAACCCGGCTCTGGGAGCGGCTTTTCACGTGCCCACGTAGCGGGCATAGAGACTTCTGGCCACGGCCGTGTCCGTGGTGCCTTTGATAATGGCCCGTCCGTCCGGGAACAGGGTCATCTCGTAGGGCTCATGCCAGAACTTGAGAACGAAGTCGTTGTGCCGGACGGTGCCGTGGGGCCGCAGGCGTTCCGTCATTTCGGCGAAATCCAGCGGGCGGTCGCGCTCGTGAATCTGCACCGAGTTACGGCCGCACAGGGTGATGTGGGGGCGTCCTTCACCGGCGAGGTGCAGGAAATCGCGCCGGTCGCAGGCGCGGCATCCTGGGCGCGGTTTGCCGGCGCCGACCTCGGCCTGCTCATTCGTCCAGACATCGAAGGAAAGCAGGGTGCGCCGGAGTTGCTCCGCGGCCCCGACCAGCAGCTTCAAGGCTTCGGTGGCCGCGATGGATGCTGCCAGGCTGACAGCGGAATTCAGCACGCCCGCGGTTTCACAGGTCTCCAAGGCGCCACGGGGAGCGTCCGGAAAGATGCAGGTCAGGCAGGCTGTCTTTCCCGGAATTACATTCAGAGTCACGCCGTAGCTGCCCACCGCCGCGCAGTAGATCCAGGGAATGGACCGGCTGACAGCAAAATCATTGAGCAGGTATCGGGTCTCGAAGTTGTCGGTGCCATCGAGGATGAGTGGGACGCCGGCGAGCAGGGCTTCGATGTTTCCCGGAGTCAGATCGGCGACCTGTGGCTCAACCACGATCTGGGAATTGAAAGCGGCAATTTTCCTGGCGGCGGCGATGGCCTTGGGCAGGGACTCGGCGGCATCAGCTTCATCAAACAGCGCCTGGCGCTGCAGGTTGCTGGGCTCAACGTAATCGCGATCTATGATTCGCAGCGTTCCAACACCGGCGCGCGCCAGCAGGGAAGCCAGGACGGAGCCTGTGGCCCCGCAGCCCACGATGGCCACGCGGGCGGTGGCTAGCTTGCCTTGTCCCGTGGCCCCAATGCCCCGAAACAGCACCTGCCGCGAATAGCGGTCGTTGAGTTCCAAAGAGATCACCAGTTCCGGACGTACAAACCATTATTATAGGTGTACGGGCTGGGCGAAAGCGGTCTTGGAGTGCGTCCCGACGCTGGCGGTTTGGGGCCAATCGTGCCTCTCTGGTCGGCACCGTGGTGGCGCCCCGAGGCAGATCTTTGAACCGTTCTAACGACCCGCGCGGAATACAACATTGCCAACTGCCCATTCATCGAACTGCGTAACCGTCCACATCCAGGCCGAGGAGATTTCTTGCGACTGAGGGGAGCGTTGCATAGGGCGCTGACCGCCCTGGCCTTGACCGCCGCCACTGGCGTTCCGTTGGCCGCCCGTTCCTCCACGCCGGCGACCCAGGACCTGCCTGCGTCTCCGCCGCTCGTCGCTCCCTTGGGGAGCATGTCTTCCTACCTGGGACTTACGATCCAGGACATCCGCTTCGAAGGAGTCTCCCTAAGCGACAGCCAGCAACTGCGCCGGCTCATTCCCGAGAAGTCGGGCGAGTTGCTGGATCGCGACCGCATCCGGCAAAGCATCCAGACCTTGCACGCCACCGGGCGGTTCTCCGACATCAGCGTCGAGGCCGAGCGCACCTCCGATGGCCAGGTGCTGCTCACCTTTGTCACCAGCCCCAACTACTTCGTAGGGGAGATTCGGGTGGAAGGCCAGCCCAATCGGCCCAACGCCAACCAGGTGGTCAACGCCTCCAAACTGCAGTTGGGGGAGCTGTTCACCGAAGACAAACTGGATCGCGCCCTGAACAACATCAAGCAACTCATGGAGGAAAACGGCTTCTATCGTTCCCGTGTGGCGGTGCAAAAGGCCCCACACCCCGAGACTCAGGAGATTGATGTTCTGTTTCGGATTTCACCCGGGCCGCAGGCGCGAATCGGGCAGGTGAAGGCGACGGGCCATCCGGAGTACTCGCTGGGGCAGCTGCAAGACATCGCCAAGATGCATCCGGGGGACCTGGTGTCGGCACAGCGGGTGAGCAACGCGCTCGACCGGCTGCGCAGGAGATATCAGAAGCGGAACCGCCTCCTGGCGCAGGTTTCCATCCCGGAGCGCAGCTATCGGCCCGAGGCCAATGCTGTGGACTACATATTCGATCTCGAACCCGGCCCGACAGTCGACATCCTGGCGGAAGGATTCAAAGTCAGCAAGAAGGTGCTCAAGAGAAATGTGCCGGTCTATGAGGAGAACGCGCTGGATGACGATCTGCTCACCGAAGGCCGCCGCAACCTGCTCAATTACCTGCAGAGCCGCGGTTACTTCGAAGCCCGGGTGGGGGTGAAGAAGCACGAGGACCGCGCGCACGACGAACTGAAGGTCTTCTACACCATCGATGCCGGTCCCCGGCACAAGCTGGTGCAAGTCGCCATCAGCGGGAACCAGTACTTCTCCGAAGAACTGTTGCGCTCCCGCATGCAGGTGCAACCCAGCGGCAGGCTGTTTGCCCAGGGACGCTACAGTCAGGGGTTGCTCAACGACGATGTGCGAGGCTTGGAATACCTGTATATCAGCAATGGATTCCAGCAGGTGAAAATCACCAGCAACGTAATCGACAACTACCAAGGCCAGCAGAACCGCCTGGCGGTCGAGATCACGGTGAACGAAGGGCCGCAGACCCTGGTGGGCGCGCTGCACATCGTAGGCAACCAGACGATCCCCGAGTCCAGTTTTCCAACACTGAATACCAGCCCAAACCAGCCCTATTCGGAGGCCGACATCGCCTCCGACCGGGAAATTCTCCTTAATTACTACTTCAATCGTGGTTTTCCCGATGCCACCTTCGAAGCCTCGGCAAAACCGGCCGCCGGCGAGCCCAACCGCATAGATGTGACCTACACCATTCACGAAGGGGAGCAGGTGTTCGTAGATGACGTGCTGATCTCAGGCTTGGACCACACCCGGCCGGGGGTGGTGCAGCGCCAGCTCCAGGTCAAGTCGGGCGACCCCTTGAGCCAGATTGGCCTGCTCCGCACCCAGCAGAAGCTGTATGACCTTGGCATCTTCAGCCAGGTGGAAACTGCGGTGCAAAACCCCGACGGAGAAGAACGGGAGAAGAACGTGCTGGTGGACGTACAGGAAGCCAAGCGCTACACCTTTCTCTACGGCTTGGGTCTGGAGTTCCAGACCGGGACTCCGGCAATCGGAACCAGCCAGCCGCTGGGAGAAACGGGCGTCAGCCCGCGCGTGTCCTTTGAGGTGACGCGGCTGAACTTCCGCGGGCTCAATCACACGATAACCTTCAAGACGCACGTGGGCCGCTTGCAGCAGCGCGCCCTGGTCAGCTACGACGCCCCGGGCTTGTTCAACAGCGATAAATGGCGTCTGTCATACACCAGCTTCTACGACAACACTCTCGACGTGACCACCTTTACTTCCCGGCGCCTGGAAGGATCGGTGCAGGCCGAGCAGACCCTCAGCAAGGCCAGCACCATGGACTACCGCTTTGCTTACCGCCAGGTGAAGGCGAGCAACATTCAGATCAGCGAGGACCAGCTGCCTTTGCTGTCCCGCCCCACCCGTGTCGGCGGTCCCGGTTTCAGCTACATCCGCAACAAACGGGATAACGACCTGGAGACCACCAAGGGAAACTACACCACCGTGGACGGTAGCGTCGCCTCCGGCTATTTTGGTTCGGAAGCGGATTTCAGCCGCGTCCTCATTCAGAATTCCACCTACTATTCCTTCGGTAAGAACCGTCCAGCGAATAGAAAATTTGTGTTTGCGCGCTCCACCCGCATCGGAATCGAAACTCAATTTGGCAACACGTTTGTCCTCGCCCCTGGAGAACCCTGCCCCCACGGGGAAGCTACCTGCAGCCTCATCCCTCTTCCCGAGCGCTTCTTCTCCGGCGGCGGCAACTCGCACCGTGGTTTTGGCCTGAACCAGGCCGGTCCGCGCGACCCCATCACTGGATTTCCCCTGGGGGGCGCCGCCCTGTTTCTCAACAACCTCGAGTTGCGCTTGCCTCCGGTGACCTTGCCCTTCTTCCAGGACAACATCAGCTTCGCCATCTTCCACGATGCCGGCAATGTCTTTACCGACGGACACGACATGTTGCACAGCCTGCTGCGCTGGCGGCAGAGAGATCCGCAACTCTGCCAGCAAGCCAGTACCGCCAAACTGTGCAACTACAACTACATTTCTCACGCGATCGGAGTGGGTGTGCGCTACAAGACCCCCATTGGGCCCGTGCGCTTTGACTTCGGATATAATCTGAATCCGCCGGCGTTCCCGAGTTGCCAGGCATCCCAAACGAGTTTCCCTAGAGTCGAACCGCCTTGTCCGGCGACTTCTCCTCACTTTGCGCCGCAGCAAGCGGGCCATTTCAACGTGTTTTTTAGTATCGGACAGACATTCTGATGAGTAATAAGCTCTCCACTCTCGCCCAGTTCGTCATGCTGCTGGTGATTTCCGCGCTGCCGGTCAGAGCCGGCGAGGTCATCGACCGCATCGTGGCCACGGTAAACGGCCACATCCTCTTGCAGAGCGATTGGGACGACGCGGTCTGCTACGAAGCCTTCACCGCCGCCCGCAGCCTCGACAAAATCACGCCGGAAGAGCGCAAAGCTGCGCTGGATCGTCTGATTGACCAGGAACTGCTGCGCGAGCAGATGCGGGCCTCGGATTTCGCGCACTCGACCGACCAGGAAGTCGCCCAGCGTGTCCAGGAAATCCGCGCACAGTATCCTGGGGCCGAAACCAGCCAGGGATGGCTGGCGATCCTGGCGCGCTACGGACTGAGCGAGACCGGACTCAAGCACCGGATTGCGCTGCAGCTGGATCTGCTGCGGCTGGTGGACGCGCGCCTCCGCCCTGCCGTTCAGATTGATTCCAAGAGCATCGAGAGCTACTACAACCAGGAACTGCTCCCGCAGATTCGCCGGTCGGGTGCCAAGGATCTCCCGCTGGCCGAGGTCACGCCTAAGATCAAAGAGCTGCTCACCCAGAAAAAAGTGAACCAGTTGCTGACCGCCTGGCTACAAAGCCTGCGGGCAGGCAGTCAAATCCACAGCGACGCTGCTGCGTCCAGCAGCGGGAGCCGCTCGCAATGACGGAGCCCGACGCCAGGCCGCGTCGGCGCAGGGTATGGAGATACCTGCTCGGGACCGCTCTGCTGCTGTTCCTGCTCCTGGGGGGCCTTGTCTGGTACACCAGCACAGAGTCCTTCCAGGCCATGGTGCGCCACCGTCTGGTGGCGGAGCTGGAGCGCGTCACCGGCGGCCGGGTGGAGCTAGGCGGCTTCCATACCATGCCACTTCGCTTCCGTGTGGATGTGCGCGACCTGACCATTCACGGCCTCGAAGGGCCTGGGGAGGTCCCCTACGCTCATGTCGACCGCCTGGTAGCGCAGGTCAGAATCATTTCGGTGTTGGGAGCGGAATTTGGCTTCAGCCGGGTGGTGCTGGAGCGTCCAGTAATTCATGTCATCGTCTACCCCGATGGCAGCACCAACCAGCCGCAGCCCAAGCTGGCTCAGGCATCCCAGAAGAACCCGCTCGAGCGGCTGTTCGCCATGTCCATCAGCCGGCTGGAAGTACGGCGCGGCGAGTTGTTGTGGAATGACCAAAAGATTCCGCTGGATTTCACTGCCAACGACGTCTCGGCAGACATGACTTATTCGCTGCTGCATCGGCGATATGCCGGCAACCTTCTTCTGGGCAAGGTGGATACCAGGTTCAAGGATTTTCGGCCGGTAGCCTGGACAGCGGAGGTGCACTTCAGCCTGGCGCCGGACAAGCTGGAGGTGCAGAGTCTTAGGGCCACCTCTGGGCGCTCTCATCTGCAGGCCAGCGGACAGGTAGAGAACTTCCAGAACCCGAAGTTCGATGGCGTCTATGACCTCAGGGTGGATCTCGCCGAACTGGCGTCCGTCACCCACCGCCGCGACCTCAGGCGGGGTGCCTTCGCCGCCGGCGGACGCGGCTCGTGGTCCATGCAGGATTTTTCGTCGCAAGGCAAGATCCAGGTCAGCGAACTGGAATGGCGTAACTCGTCGCTTAACCTTGCCAATGCCAGCGTGAGTACAGAGTTCTCCATTGACTCGCGGCAGCTCACGCTCTCCCAAATCCAATCGCGCCTCTTGGGTGGAAGCGTCAGCGGCGATGCCGCTATTACCAATTGGCGCAATACACAACCGGCCAGGATCGCAAGGAGCACAAGACCCGAGGAGCAGAAGGGAACACTTCACCTGCGCATCAAGGACGTGTCCATTGCCGTGCTATCCGCGGCATTGTCCACACCCAGCTTGCCTTTCCATCGCATGAACCTTGCCGGTGCGGCCAGCGGGACGGTCGCCGCGCAGTGGAGGGGCACGCCCCGGGACGCGCAGGCGGACATTGCGCTCGATGTGGTGCCACCGCCGCGGCTGGCAGCGGGACAAATACCCCTCAGCGTCCATACGCGCGCTACCTACCGGGGAGTCCCCGGGGAACTGCAGGTTGCCGAGTTCGGGGCGAATACACGGGCTACACAGGTGCGGGCTTCGGGCACTCTCTCCCGCTCCGCTGCCTTGAAACTTTCGGTGAGCACGACGGATGTCGGAGAGTGGCAGCCCATCCTGACAGCATTCGGTGCGCCCGGGCTTCCCCTGACCATACACGGACATGCTTGGTTCAATGGCACCGCCACCGGCAAGCTCTCCGATGCAACCATCGCGGGGAACTTGCAGATCCAGGACTTCGACTCGGTGATGCCCGCCACATCCCACACGGTTGAACGGCACGTGCACTGGGATTCGCTGGTCACGGATCTTCAGCTCTCGCGGCACAATTTTGCGGCGCGCAACGGCCGCCTGCACCACGGGGAAACCGCCATCCGCTTCGAACTGAGCGCGGGCCTGCAGAACGGGCGTTTCACCGGGCCGAGCCCTTTTACGGCGCGCGTGAACATGCGCCACGCGGATGTGGCTGAGGTCCTGGCATTGACTGGATACGACTATCCCTTGACCGGAACCTTGAACCTGCGTTTGCAAGCATCCGGTACCAGGGCGCAGCCCCACGGCGAAGGCCAGGTGCTGCTGACCGACGCCACCATCTATGGAGAGCCGGTGCAGCGCTTTGAATCCGATCTGCGTTTCATCGGCAGCGAGGCCGACCTCAACAACATTCAACTGGCATCCAATGAGGCCCGAGTCAGTGGCGGCGCCACCTATGATTCCTCTACCCGCGCCCTGCATTTCAACTTGACGGGCAAAGACTTCGATCTGTTGCGCATATCCCTGCTGCAGGCCAGCCGCGTCCGGGTCGAAGGCCGCATGGACTTCACCGCCGTAGGTTCGGGAACGCTGGAGCAGCCGGTCATCAATGCCTCCGCCCACCTGCGCGACCTTACCGTGGATCGCGAGCGTGCCGGAGACTTCGACCTTCAGGCCGTCACCCATGGCGCCGATCTGCGTCTTACCGGACAATCCCGCTTCGAACACGCCGAACTCACCCTCGATGGCAATATTCACATGCGGGGTGATTGGCCATCGACGGTCAACCTCCACCTCAATCATGTTGATGTGGACCCGCTGCTGCAGGCCTACCTGCCGGGACGCGTCACCGGGCACTCATCGGTCGCCGGCGAAGTGCAACTGCGGGGTCCGCTGCGCCAGCCGCAGGAACTGGATATCGTCGCCAACCTGAACGAGTTTTCCGCCGACTTGGAAAACATCAAGGTTCGCAACGACGGGCCACTGCGGTTCTCGGTGTCTAACCACATGCTCAAGATCGAACAATTCCGCATGGTGGGCGAGGGGACGGATCTGTCGGCAGCGGGATCGGTCCAACTCAGCGGCGAGCGCCAACTGGACATCCGCGCTCAAGGCAGCGTCAACCTTCAGCTGATTGAGAGCCTGAATCCGGATTTCACCTCCTCGGGCCTGGTTACGATGGACGTGGCCGTATCGGGCACGGTCTACCACCCGGCGATGCAGGGGCGGCTGCAGATCAGCAAGGGCAGTGTTGCGTACATTGATCTTCCGAGCGCTTTGAGCGATATCAACGGATCGCTGATCTTCAACCAGGACCGCTTGCAGATTGAGAGTCTCACCGCCCATGTGGGCGGCGGACAGGTGAAGTTCGGCGGCTACGTCACTTCCTACAATCGTCAACTGAACTTCGATCTCACGCTGCAGGGACAGGATGTGCGCCTGCGTTACCCTCCCGGCGTCAGTTCTACCACGACGGCCGACCTGCGCTGGGTGGGCTCACCGACAGCTTCTACGCTGTCGGGAGAAATGACGGTTACCAAGCTGGGGATCACACCCGGCTTTGATTTCGGCGCCTATCTGGAGCGGGCGGCGCAGTCCACCAGCCTGCCCCAGACCAATCCGCTGCTCAACCGGATCAAGCTCGATGTGCACATCGTGACCACCCCGGAGCTGCAGATGCAAACCGCGGTGGTCCGTCTCTCCGGCGACGCCGATCTGCGGCTGCGGGGCAGCGCCGCCAAGCCGGTCTTGCTGGGCCGCGCCGATGTCCTGGAGGGCGAAGTCTACATCAATGGCACCAAGTATCGCCTGGAGCGCGGCGATGTCACCTTCACCAATCCGGTTACTACCACCCCGGTGTTGGATCTGCAGGCAGCCACGCGAGTGCGCGATTACGACATCACGCTCAACTTGAATGGCCACATTGACAAACTTAACGTCACCTACCGTTCCGAGCCGCCGCTTCCCACCGCCGACATCGTCACTTTGCTCGCCCTCGGCCGCACCCAGGAGGAGTCCGCGCTGCAGCAGGGCGGGCCGTCGGCCTTCAGCCAGGAGGCCTCCAACGCCATCATCGCCGAAGCGCTCAACGCCACAGTCAGCAACCGCGTGCAGCGCTTGTTTGGTGTGAGCCGCATCAAGATTGACCCGCAAGGGGCGACCACTGAGACCAGCCCGGTGCGCGGGCCGCAGGTCACCATCGAACAGCAGGTCGCCAACAACCTGACTCTCACTTACAGCACCAACGTCTCCCAGGCCTCACAGCAGATTATCCAGGTGGAGTACAACATCACGCGCAATATCTCCATCGTCGGCATCCGCGACCAGAACGGCGTGGTCAGCTTCGATGTGAGAATCCGCCGCCGTCGGAAGTAAGACCGTAGCGCCGGCAGCCCGCCCCGAGCGAAGCCGAACGGGCCCGCTGGTCACAGCCTCTCCGTTGTCCCCGGCGCTACAATCAGTATGTGCCTGCCGAGGTCCACCCCGACCGCTTTGTGGCCGAGCGCCAGAAAATGGTGGACTGGCAAGTGCGCGACCGCGGCATTCGTGACTTGCGAGTGCTCGACGCCATGACACGGGTTCCCCGCCACGAGTTTGTGGCCGAACAATATTGGGACCAAGCCTACGAAGATCATCCCATCCCTATCGGCCAGGGCCAGACCGTATCGCAGCCCTATATCGTCGCGCTCACACTGGATGCACTGGATCTCCAGCCTTTCGACGTGGTCCTGGAGGTCGGAACCGGTTCGGGATACCAGACGGCTCTGCTCGCCATCCTCACCGATCAGGTTTATTCGATGGAGCGGCACGAAGCCTTGGCGCGCCATGCCGAAGCCACCCTGGCACGGCTCGGCTATCACAATGTGAACGTGATTGTGGGCGACGGCAGCGAAGGACTGCCCACGTTCGCGCCCTTCGAGGCCATCGCCGTGTCCGCAGCCGCGCCGCAGATCCCCAGCTCTCTCTTCGAACAGTTGCGCGAAGGCGGGCGCATGGTGATCCCCGTCGGACCGGCCGACGTGCAGGAGTTGCAACTGGTGCGCAAGCGGGAAGGCCATCCCGTGGTCGAAACCCTTGAAGCCTGCCGCTTCGTCCCCCTGATCGGCGGCCAGGGATACAGGTCGGACTGGTAGCTGGTAACGATTCCGCGTCTGACGACATCCAACTAAAGGAAGACGGATTCCTAGTCGAGTCGGCCCCCAGCGAATCACACGTGGAGGAGAAGAAGATGAATACCCTCAACCGACTTTTTTGGATTTCTCTACTCGCCTCACTCTTGGCCATGCCGTTGTGGGCACAGCAGCACGCCACTTCACCCGTGGCAAGTTCCGCTGGCCGCTATGACCAGCAGATCCAGCAGGAGGTCGTCAAAGTGCTCAGCTCCAAGGATAAATGGAAGGGGATTACTCCGACCACCGAGGATGGCATTGTTACTCTGCAGGGCACGGTGAAGTTGTACGTGGATAAACTCGATGTCCGGCGCAAAGTGGACCGGATCGAACACGTTGAGGGTGTCCGCAATCACGTGCAGGTAGAAGGCAACGTGCCCGACGCGGAACTGCAGAGTAAGCTGGCCGATAAACTCCGGTATGACCGCATTGGCTTCGGCATCATGTTTAACAGCCTGGGCCTGAAGGTCGAGAACGGCGTCGTTACCGTGAGCGGCGACGTGCATGATTACCCCAGCCGCGACTCTGCCATCGCCATCGTCGAGACCACGCCGGGCGTCAAGGACGTGATTGACGATATCAATGTCCTGCCCACCTCGAATTTCGACGACGAACTGCGCATCCGCATCGCGCGTGCGATCTATGGCGATCCGGCCCTGCGCAAGTACGCCCTCGATCCGCAAAAACCAATTCGCATCGTAGTGAACAACGGCCACGTTACGCTGGACGGCGTGGTGGACAGCGAACTCGACAAACAGCTCGCCTTCACCCGCGCCAACTCAGTACCCAACGTGTTCAGCGTAACCAACAACTTGATGGTGCAGAACCAGCAAGGGAAGTAATCGCCAAGCCGTAGCGCCGGCAGCCTGCCCTGAGCGAAGTCGAAGGGTCCCGCCGGCTGTCGCGGGGGCGGCCTCGCCCCCACATCCGAGGCCTGGCTCGGATCTCGCGTCCATCGCGACACCCTGATAGCATTTCGTCGTGCCCCTCGCACAAAACCTGCGCGTCACCCTGGAGATGATTAAGTGGGAGCACTCGGTCTTCGCGCTCCCTTTCGCCCTGTGCGGAGCTATGCTGGCCGCCAACGGCCTGCCTACCGCTCACCAATTGACCTGGATCATCGTCGCCATGGTCGCGGCTCGTTCCGCCGCCATGGCCTTCAACCGTCTCGCCGACGCTTCCATTGACGCCGCCAATCCGCGCACTCGCACCCGCGCCCTGCCGACGGGCACGCTGACGCCGCGCTTCGTGGCCGCGTTTGTCGCGGTGTCGTGCGGAATCTTCGTAGTGGCGGCTTGGCAACTAAGTCGGCTTGCGCTGCTGCTCTCACCGGTCGCGCTGGCGGTGGTGCTGCTCTACTCCTATACCAAGCGCTTTACCCGCTGGTCGCATTTGGTGCTGGGGTTCGCTCTCGGCATTGCACCCACCGCCGCCTGGATCGCAGTCCGCGGCTCCCTTGATCCCCGCATCCTCCTGCTCACCGCCGCGGTCACCTTCTGGGTTGGTGGATTCGACGTGCTTTACGCCTGCCAGGACTACGACTTCGATCACCAGGCCGGGCTGCATTCCGTTCCGCGCCATCTCGGCATCGGCGCTGCCCTCTGGATCGCCCGCGTCCTGCACCTTCTGATGCTGCTGTTGCTGGTGGGCGTGCTACTGGCCTTTGGCCTGGGCAAACTGGCCGCGGCCGGAGTCGTGGCCGTGGCCGCGCTGCTCGCCTACGAGCATTCCCTGGTCTCAGCCGACGACCTGTCCCGGTTGAATGCCGCTTTCTTCACCATGAACGGCGTGATTTCGGTGGTGTTTTTCTGCTTTGTCGCAGCGGACTTGCTGGTGGCAAAGTGAAACCAGGGAGGGGACGAGCCCCTCCCAGTTGTGGCAGCTACTGCCCCGTTAGCCTCCAGGTATCTCCGTAGACTGTGTTCGAATTAAACACATCTCCGCCGAAGATCAGGAATTGCCGGCTGGCCGGGTCCCAAACGGTTCCAAACTGCTCCCGGCGAGGAGGGCTCTTCGCGGGCACAAGCTGCGTCCAGTCTGTTCCCGTCCAGGCCCACGTGCCGTTCTGATCGACTCCCGCGCTGCCGCCGCCGAACACCACCACTTCTTTCAGCACTGGATTGAAAGCCCCCGCGGTGAAGTAGAGTACATCGGGCTGCGTCGCCGGATTCTGTTGGGTCCAGTCCTTGCCGTCCCAGGTCCAGGTGTTCTGTACGATCCAGTTGTCGGAAATTCCGCCGAACAACACTACATTCTTTCGGATTGGGTCCAGCGTCGCGACAGCTCCGCTTCTGGGGTACGGAGTGGTTGTCGGACTCAATAGCCTCCAATCTGTCCCTGTCCACTGCCACATATCGCGCGAATAGAAACGGCCCTGGTAACCGCCGAACATATCCACGCGCCCATTGGCCGGATCGGTGAACAGCATGGGATTGGTCGCGCCTTTGGGGACGGTGGTGGGATTCGCCTGCGTCCAGGTGGACGTCGCGCCATCCCATAGCCAAGTGTCATTTAAGAAGGCAAATCCCAGGAATCCTCCGAACAATACTAATTTCTTGCTCTTGCGATCATAGGCCATGGCGGCGGCCGAGCGCGCCCCTGGTGCCACGGGGGTCTGGACTTGCGACCAGGTGGTGCCGTCGAACGTCCAGGTTTCGTTGAGTTGCTGCCCGCTGGCATCAGAACCGCCAAAGATCACGACCTTGTGGCTCACCGGATCGTAGGCAGTGGCGAAGCCTGCCCGTGGCGGCAGGCCCTGTGTCGGCCTTAACCTCGTCCAGGCAAGGGGTGCAGCATCACCTGCAAATGACGGAGTTGTGATGACGAGCGCGGACAGAACCAACAGGGCCATGGCCCGCGCAATCGAAGGGATACGGTCGTTCAAAGACATGAAAAGGCTTTATCCTTCCTAAAGATGGACAGGCAGACCAATTTTCTGGGATGCCCGATGGAGCGGGAAGTTACATTCCGGGCAGAATGACTTGTGGGCCCAACCTACAGCCGTTGGGACCGCACCAGGAATCTGAGCGCTCATCTCAGGCGCAGCCGCCGGCGCACCCTTCGGCTACGTCCAATTGCACCCGTCCGGCCGCTTACTTGAAGTAGATGTACACGGCAACCGCCAACAAGATGACCGCGATAATCCAGAGGGAAGAATCACTCATTCCTGTTTTCTTTGCCATAGACCGGTTCTCCTCAGAAAACAGCTCGTTGCTTCAACTCCTGGGCGGCCTGCATCACATGGTCCGGCCTGCCGAGATCACGCCAATAATACTCGTCTGCCCGAAAAGCGAGAATCTTTTCTTCTCGGGCAGCAAGTTTCATATAGCAGGCAATGATGGAGAATACGCCTTCGTCTCCCATCATCGTCAACAGGCGAGGCGAAATCACCTGGATGCCGCAAAAAGCCAGGGCCTGCAACTTTGGGGACGATCGCACCAGTTCTGTCGTTCCATCTTCCGCCCTTCGCCGCCCGCAAAGCTGGCCCTGTTGGTCAAACAGCAGGTAGCGGGAGGTCTCCCGTTCCTGCACCGCCAGCGTGGCAAGCGCCTGATGTGCGGTATGAAACTCCACCATGCGTCCCAGGTCAATCGTGCTGATGACATCCACATTGTGCAGGATGAACGGCTCCTCCCGGCCTTGGGCCTCCTCCAGAAAAAACCAGGCCGCTTTCTTCAGCCCGCCGCCGGTGTCGAGCAGTTCCTCCTCGCGTGAGACCTCAATCCGCATGCCGAAGTTGTCATTCCGTTTCAGATATTCGCCCACCATGTCGGCAAAGTGATGCGCGTTGACAATCACTTCGCGGACTCCATAGCGGCGCAGGCGGGCCAGCGTGATCTCCAACAGCGTGCGCCCCGCTACCTCCACCAGCGCCTTGGGCCGGCTGTCGGTAAGCGGACGCAGGCGCGTCCCCAGGCCGGCGGCCAGAATCATCGCTCTCATTTGCCCAGCTTCTCCAGTCCCAGATGACGTACCACCACCTCCACCCCGTTCCGGTCGCGCAGATGCTTCGCCAACTGTTCCGCCAGATAGACCGACCGGTGTTGACCGCCGGTGCAACCAAACGACACCATCAGGTTGGTGAAGCCGCGACTCTGATAGTTGCTCACGCTGGCATCCACCAGTGACCGGGCGCTCGCCAGGAACTGGCGCACGCTGTCTTCCCGCTCCAGATAGTCGATCACCGCCGCGTCTTTTCCGGTAAATGCCTTGAATCGCTCCTCCCGCCCGGGATTCGGTAAGCTGCGCGCGTCGAAGACGAATCCTCCCCCGTGTCCGCTTTCATCCTGCGGCAGACCCTGGCGGAAGGAGAAACTCGAAATCTGCACTGTGAGCTTCTCCGCATGACCAACCGGGCTTGGAGCTTTCTCCGGAGCCGCGGTGGCATAGGCCGAGCCATGCAACTTCTCCGAATCCACCATGCTCTTGAATGCCGCCATCAGCGCCGGCAGCAGGATTGGCAGTTCGACATGGGCCAGCAGCCAACGCAAGTTGTTCAGCGCGTACGGCACGCTCTGCAAAAAATGCGGCTTGCGCTCGTAGAACCCGCGAAACCCGTATGCTCCCATGGCCTGCATGATGCGCACGTACACGTAAGCGTAGTAGTGCTCCATGAAAGCGGCGCGCTCAAATTTACCGAAGGTACCCAGTTGGTCGAGGTAGTGATCGAGCAATTGCTGGCGCAGGGGCGGCGGCAGATCGGCCTTGGCATCGTAAAGCAGGGAAGCGATGTCATACTGCAGCGCGCCCTTGCGCCCGCCCTGATAGTCGAGGAAGAACGGCCGGCCGTCGCGCAGCATGACGTTGCGCGACTGGAAATCACGATAAAGAAAGTAATCGCGCGCGGCGCCCAGCAGAAACTTGGTCAGACGCCCGAAATCCTGCTCCAGCGCCGCTTCACTGAAGGGCACGCCGGCCAGCCGCAGAAAGTAATACTTGAAGTAATTCAGGTCCCAGGCAATGGACTGGCGGTCAAAGCTGCCCCGCGGATAGCACACCTTATAGTTGAGATCGCGGCCTGCCTCGACCTGAAACCGCGGCAGTACCTCCACCACTTTGCGGTAAGCTTCCACCGCTTGGGGAGCAACCTTCGCCCCGGCACGGTTCTCCGAGAGAAACTCAAACAGCGTGGTGTCCCCCAGGTCTTCTTCCAGATAAGCCCCCTGGCTCAAATCCTCAGCGTAAATTTCCGGCACCGGCAGTCCGTGCCGGTGAAAGTGCCGGGAAAATTCCAGGAACGCCGCATTCTCCTCGTGCCCGTCGTATAGAACGCCAATGGCGCTGGATTGCTGGTTGGCCAGTCGGAAGATCTTCCGCCCGGATCCACCCAGTTCGCCTTGCAGCGCCTGTACCCGTTCCACCGGCGAGTGGAAATGCCGCTCGAAAAGCTGCTTAAGAATGTCCATGAATGCTGTTCAAAGATAACATCGAATCTGGGCCCTAGAGCGAAGTCGAGGGTTCCCGCCGACCGTTGCGTTGGGCGTCCTTACCCCGTATCCACGAGCAGCACGGGTGCCTCAGGATAATTGCTACAACGTGGATTGCCGAGAGCGTAACCCGGTCCTCCTCACCCTTGCCTTCCTCTCGCCGACCGCTTAAGCTATTCCGCCCGTGAGTTCCGAACCTGCCCTGTCCTCATCGGTCGGCCCCCGCGACCGCGAGAGCTTCTTCGCGGCGCAGCAGAAGAACCGCCATGCCACCTGGCGCATGACCGCCCTCTGCGTCCTGACCGCCCTGGCCATGGGCATTCCGCTCACTCTGGTGCTGACACCGCTGTTCTATGCCGGTACCCTGCTCACCGCCGACGTGGTCAGCTACTTCAATCCGCTCCCACCCGAATTCTGGGCGACCATGAAAGAGTTGGCCACACTCGCCGTCCGCGTAGGTGACTACTTCTTCAACAACAAGCCCCTCGATCCGCAACTGCTCGCCGTCGGCCTGGCCGTGCTGCTGGTTCCCGGAATGCTGATCGCTCTCGCTCTGTGGATGGCCATGCTGGCCCTTTTTCGCCGCGCCGGGGTCGGGGGCGCCATGGCCAGCCTCAACGCCCGCGAACCCAGCCCGCACGATCTCCACGAACTGCAGCTGGCCAATGTGGTGCAGGAGATGGCCATCGCCTCGGGTTTGCCTGCGCCACGTGTGATGTTGGTGGATTCCGCGGGCGCCAACGCCGCCGCCATCGGCACATCGCCCGCCGATGCTCGCATCGTGATTTCCCGGCGCCTGCTGGACGACCTCGACCGCGACCAGATGCAAGCCTTGCTGGCCCACCTGATTGGGTCGGTGGGCAACGGCGATCTGGGTATCGCCTTCGCCGTCACCAGCGTGTTTGAGACCTGCGGTCTGCTCGGCACCATCATCAATGCGCCCTTCGGCCCCCACGCCCGCAGCACTCTGTGGCGCGTCGTCCGCTACGCCTTCAGCCGGGGCGGCAGCGGGACCACTGCCGAGGCCGACGGCATCGCCGCCCTCCTGACCGGAGACCTCGATCTCCAGTCCGACGACATCGATCGCTTTTTCGACACCGGCAGCCACAGGGGGCCGGTCCACAAGTTCCTTGCCTTCGTTTTCTTTCCCATCTTCTTTACCAACGCCGCCATCAAGTTCACCCTGTGGTTCTTCCTTACCGCCTTCCTGGGTCCGTGCATGGCGCTGCTGTGGCGCTCGCGCCGCTATCTCGCCGACGCCAGCGCGGTGCAATTCACGCGCAACCCGAACGCACTGGCCGGTGCTCTGCGCAATCTCACCGAGGACTCTACCGCCATTCCCGGCGGAGTCTGGGCCTCGCATTTGTTCGTGGTCAGCCCCAGCCAGGACACCAGTGCCCCTCAAGACAAGCCTACGGCCGAGCAGATGCGTTTGGTCGCGCGCGCCTGGGCCGAGAGCGCCCCCGCCCAGCCCGCCAGGTCCTCACTCACCACCGGCGACTACATGCGCTGTTGCGCGGAACTCATCGCCACCCAGCGCGCGGCGGTCAGCGGAGACCCCACCGCCTTGGCCCGCATGACGGCATTTCACCGGACGATCTCCACGCTGGTTCCCGGTCCCATCGCGCAGAGTTTGCCCGACCCTGCCGACCTGACCGCCGCCCTGCGCGGTGACCCAGCCGCCATTGCCCGCCTGCGCAGTCAGCAGCAGAACCTGGGCCGCCACCATCAGACGGTGCAGAAACGGACCGGCTTCCAGGCGGAAAGCATGGTCGCCTTTCATCCGCCGCTGAAGCGCCGCCTGCAGCGCCTAGAGCGCATGGGCGCCCACGTGGACTGGGGCGCAAAGCAGAAGTGGTCCTCCACCAAAATTATCGGGACCACCATCGGTTTTCTGATCCTGGCTCCGTTCATCCTGGCTGCGGGTGCGCTGATGCTGGTCGTGGTCGCCGTGATGATCATGCTCAACCTCTTGTTTCTCGCTCTCTGGCTGTTCGCCATCCACTCCCTGTTTGGCTTGCTGGCGCCCCATTGAGTGCGGACGGACTCGGAGGAACTGTGGACTTTTCCTTTGCCATATTCGCGCTTGCCCTTGCCATTCTGCTGGTCATTGCGGTCGGCCTGCTCTACAACGGCCTGGTGGCCCGCAGGAACCGTGTGCAGAGCGCCTGGGCCGACATTGACGTCCAGCTCAAGCTGCGCCATGATCTGGTCCCCAACCTCGTGGAGTCCGCCCGCGGCTACATGGCCCACGAACGTCAAACCCTGGAGGCGGTCACGCAGGCCCGCAGCCAGGCCATCTCTGCCGGAGCCAATGTTCCCGCCCGGTCCTCCGCCGAGATGCAACTCGCCGCCGCCATCGGCAATCTGTTCGCTGTCGCCGAGCGCTACCCCGCCCTGCGCGCCACCGAAAACATGCAACTGCTCCAGGAGCAGCTCACCACCACCGAAAACCGCATCGCCTTCGCCCGGCAGCACTACAACGATATGGTTCTCGACCTCAACACCGCCGTCGCCAGCTTCCCCCGCAATCTCCTCGCCGGGCTCTTTGGCTTTGCTCCCGCCGCTATGTTCACCGCGGAAGAATCCGACCGCGCCGTCCCGCAGGCGAAGGTCTGAGACCTCAGCGTTTGCCCTATGCCATAATCGCACCCATGAATCTCACCAGAATCATCTCTAATCTCACCCTCGCTTCCTGCATCCTGTCCGGAGCAATGCTCGCCGCACAATCGCCCCAGGCCGGCCCCGGCGACCCCACGGAACTGGTCAAGGAGGGTCAAAAGCTCAACGGGGAAGGGAAGCAGGACGAGGCGCTCGCTCTCTACCGCCAGGCGCTGCAGTTGTCGCCGAACCTTTACGAGGCGCACCTGGCTGCGGGCGTTGCTTTGGACTTGAAAGGCGAGTACGCGGAGGCGCGCCAGCATCTGGGTAAAGCTATCGAACTCGCGACCCCCGAAAAGAAGGCCCAGGCCCTGCGCGCCATGGCTTTCTCGTATGCGTTCGAGGGCAATGCGCGAGAAGCCGCCAAACCTGAGCAGCAGGTGTTCGATGCACGTCTGGACAACAAGGACTTCACCGGCGCCGCCGAAATTGCCAACGAACTCGCCCGCATCTACCTCGAGTCCGGAGACTTCAACAATGCCTTTATGTGGTACAAGACCGGCTATGACACAGCCCTGCGCAAGCCCGATATGAACGAGGCGGAGAAGAATCTGTGGCTCTTCCGCTGGGAGCACGCCCAGGCGCGCATCGCGGCTCGCCAAGGCCAACATGAGCAAGCTATGAAGCATGTGGCCGCGGCCAAGGCCGCTCTCGACCAAGCCAACAACCCCGACCAGGCTGTCTTCTTCCCCTATCTGACCGGCTACGTCGCCTTCTACGCGGGAGACTATAAGTCAGCGATTGCCGACCTGCAGAAGGCCAACCAACGGGACCCTTTCATCCTGAGCCTGCTGGCGCAAGCCTATGAGAAAGCAGGAGACCGGACACAGGCAGTGGAGTACTACCGCAAGGTGATGGCGGTGAACGCGCACAATCCCACCAACGCCTTTGCCCGTCCGCTGGCGAAGAAGAAATTGCAGTGAGCCGGAAAACAAAACGGCCGGACGCTGTCGCCCGGCCGCCGACAAATTACTGGGACCTACGCCGCCGTGGCCTCCTTGGCCACCACCTCGGCGGTATACACCACCACGGCCTTCCGCGCACCCTTGGACGATGTGGCGTAAATGGAGCTCAGGTTGACGCCACGAGCCGCCAGCTTATCCAGACACTGCGCCAGGGCGCCGGGTTTGTTGGGCAGTTCGTACTCTTCCGCAATCGTCTCGCGATACGCAACCCTAGCTTCGTCTAGGGCTTTCTTTGCCTTCTTTGCGTCTTCGACGACTAGCTGCACCATCCCGCCCGTTCCCTGTGCGGTTGCCAGGAGCGCCAGGATGTTGACCTTCGCGTTCCCCAACGTCTTCGCGATCTCAGCCACCGCTCCCGGCTGGTTCTCGATGCCGATTGTGAACTGTTTTGCTTTGGCCATAACCATACCTCCTGCTGCTGCGCTTGCAAAAATTATACGCCGGCACTCCGCGCGAGACCGCTCCGAGCCGATCTAGTCACGTCGTGTTGTGACTTGCGCCCTTCGTCTGGGGTATCATCGACCCAATGCCGAACCCGCACCCCTTTCAGACCGACGACCTCCGGCTGCGGTCGATTCACGACAAAGTTTTCACCGGCGAGCGTCTGGACGCGGCTGACGCCCTCGCCCTCTACCGCACCGGGGACATCCTGGCTGTGGGCTGGCTGGCCAACTCGGTGCGCGAGCGACTGCACGGCGACAAAACATACTTCAACGTTAACCGCCACATCAATCCCACCAACGTCTGCATCGCTGCCTGCCGCCTGTGCGCCTTCGGACGCAAGAAGGATGCCCCCGGCGCCTACACCATGGCGCTGGAGGAAGCCTTTGATGCAGCTGCCTCCGGCTACACCGACGCGGTCACCGAATTCCACATCGTCGGCGGGCTGCATCCCGATTTGCCGTTCCAGTACTTCCTTGACCTGTGCTCAGGGCTCAAGCAGCGCTTCCCCCAGGTCCACCTGAAGGCTTTCACCATGGTCGAGGTGGCGTATCTCGCCAAGCGCGCCAAGCTCTCCATTCGGGAGACCCTGGAGCAGTTGAAGGCTGCGGGAGTGGACTCGCTCCCCGGCGGTGGCGCCGAGATTTTCGCCGACCGCGTCCGCCACATCATCTGCGACCACAAGATAGACGGCGACCAGTGGCTGGAGACTGCCCGCACCGCGCACCAGCTCGGGCTGAAGTCCAACGCCACCATGCTCTACGGCCACGTCGAAAACGACGAAGACCGCGTGGACCATCTGCTCAAGCTCCGCGCCTTGCAAGACGACACCGGCGGCTTCCAGACCTACATTCCGCTGGCTTTCCACCCCGCCAACACTCCGCTGCAACACCTCTCCACCACCACCGGCATGCTCGACATCCGCCAGATCGCGGTCGGACGCCTGATGCTGGACAACTTCCCCCACATCAAGGCCTACTGGCAGATGATGACCCCAAAGATCGCCCAGATCTCCCTACGCTTTGGGGCTGATGACATCGATGGCACGGTAATCGAAGAAAAGATCTACCACGACGCCGGCGCCACCACCCCCCAAGGCATGCGGCGGCAGGAGCTTATCCGCCTGATTAAGGAAGCCGGCCGCGAGCCCATCGAGCGGGACACGCTGTACCGGCCGGTCACGCGGACGGAGACGTCGGTCACAGTCGCGGTGTAATCCCCCCTCCGCAAGTGCATGCGTCACACCCCTTCTGTCCATTCGTCCGCCTGCTTCGGAATTTGTGCTTGCCCTTTCCCCTCGGGTGTAGAATCGAGTTGTAGCGAAGGGAAAGCTTCACGGGTTCTGCCCCCGTTTTCCGAGGCGTGCATGAACGTCCACATCAGCTACAAGCTGCAGAAAAATCCCGAAATTGAAAAAGACATAAATCATCTGGTTGAGAAGCTGCGCAAGCGGCTCCAGGTCTTCCGTCCCGAACTGGTTCACCTCAAAGGGGTCGTAGAGCAGAATTCGCCTCGCGAAGGCACCACTGTTTCCTTGAACTTACGGCTGCCTTCTGGGCAGATGGCGGTGCAGCAGTCTGCCTCCTCCCCCTCAGGCGCGGTCAAAGGCGCCTTCGACGACCTGCTGCAGCAGATCAACAAGCATAAAGACATGCTGCGCAGCACCCACAAGTGGCCGCGCTGGCGGCGGGTGGCCAACGCCCGTCCTGAGCCCCAGGTGCCATTCGAGCAGACCCTCGCCGCGGTGCAGCCGCCCACGGTCTCCGCCGATGATATCCGTTCCTACGTGAACGCCAACCTGGCCCGCCTGGAGCGCTTTGTGGAGCGCGAGCTCTCTTTCCGCGAGGCCGCGGAGCAGATTCTGCCCGATTCCATCACCAAGGAAGAGGTGGTCGACGAAGCCGTCGCCCGCGCTCTGGGGGACGGCAGCGAGAAGCCCGAGCGTCTGGCGCTGGAGCCGTGGCTGTATCGTCAAGCCATGCGGGCACTAAATGATCTCACCAGCCACAGCCAGGAACTGGCCCCGTCGGTTCACCTCGAGGTCTCCGCCCGCAAGCCCAACGTGCGCGCCAGTGATGAGGCCGAACTGCAGTTCCACCAGCCGGATGAGACTCTCACAGGGGAGAGCGTTATTGCCGATCCCCGCACCGCTACCCCCGAGGACATCGCATCCTCCGATGAGATGGTCACTCTGGTGCAATATGCCCTCGGAGCCGCCAAGCACGTGGACCGTGAAGCTTTTATCCTCCATGGGATCGAGGGCTTCTCCGTGGAGGAGATCGCCGCCATTACGGACCGCAGAGCGGAAGACGTGCGGTCTTCCATTGCTGCCGCCCGCGAACATCTACGCCGCTCGCCCCCCTTTGCCCACCGCTTCAAGGACAAGCTGCTGCAGGAAACTAGTAAGGATTAGCTGCCATTACAGCACTCTGGAGAACTCGTGATGATTACCCGCGAAGATATCCGTGAGCTGGCTCAATTCCAATTCGACGACGAACCCGGCTGCGCCCTGAGCTTCTATTTTCAGCCGCGCACGCCCCAGAACAAATCCCATCGAGAGGAGGCCATTCTAGCCAAAGACTTGGTCCGCAACGCCCTGCGCGAGGCGGAGAAGAGCGGTAAGAACAGCGTCGCCCGGGCTGATCTGAAGCGCATTCTCGCTCTGGCCGAAAGCTTGCACGGCAACCAGGCGCGGGCCAAAGCCATCTTCGCCTGCGGCGCCCGCAACTTCTGGCGCGAGTTTGACCTGCCGCCCGCACTGCCGGCAACGCAGTTGTACGTCAACCGTTTTTTCCATTTGAAGCCACTGGCCTTGCTGCTGGGCGCTCAACCCCGGGTGGCCGTGGCCCTGGTCAGCCGCCAGCGCGCCCGCCTGTTCGACTTCCGGCTCGACGAACTTAAGGAGCGCGAAGGACTTTTCCATGTTGCACCCCGGCGCGGCCGCAGCGATGGCTTTAACGGATACGATGCCGGCCACGTTGAACGCCGGGTCGACGATGAAGCCCTGCATCATTTCAAGTACGTGGCCGAGAAGCTCAAGGAGGAGGCCGACAAGGGCAACTGGGAGAAGTTGATCCTGGGTTGCCATGACAAGCATTGGCCCGCCTTCGAGCCCCACCTGCATCCCTATGTCAAGCAACGGCTGCTGGGGCGATTTTCCACCGACGTCACCACCGCGACCAACGACCAGATTCGCAAGCACGCTGCGCAGATCATGCGCGACGCCACCGATCAACGCCGGCAAAGGCTGGTGCGGGAGGTGCTCAACCAGGCCAAAAGCAACCACCACGGCGTCACCGGCCTGCGGCGGGTGCTGCGCTCGCTGGAGCTGGGCGAGGTCCAGACCCTGCTGATCGGAGATGGTTATAAGGCGCATGCCGTGGAGTGCACGGGCTGCGGGCACCTGGATCCACATATGGTGCGTTTCTGTCCCGCCTGCGGACGCGCTACCCGCGAGATCGACGACGTTTGTGACGCGATCATCGCCACCGCCATCCGCCGTGACATCGAGTTGCTTTACGTCAGGGACGACGCGGAATTCGACCGGGCAGGCAACATCGCCGCCCTGTTACGCTTCCGCGCCGATCAGACCAAGGGCAGCCTCGCGGTTGCCTGAGTTCCAGTTGCTGGCTATGGGGCCCACCGCAAGGTGGGCCCATCTTCTTTTTTACCAATTGCCGAGTCTCATACCAGTCTGGTTCGCTGTCCGCTCGTGCTATGCTGTCCGGCTCTCAACGCACTCCCTCCGGAGGACGGCATGTCTTTTTCCCGCCGCGAATTTCTTTCCACTGCCGTGGTCGGCTCCCTGTCCCTTGGACTGCGGGGCCAGGAAACAAGCCAGCCAGCGTCCAAGACTGCGGCCAGCACGACCGGCAAGCGTCCCATCATCATCACCGCCCACAACGGCTACGACTACATTGACGAAGCCTTCAGCATGCTCCGCGGGGGCGCGGACACGCTCGAGGCCGCGCTGCGCGTGGTGCGCGGCCCGGAGGACGATCCCAAGGACGACAGCGTCGGCTTGGGTGGCCTGCCCAACGAGGAAGGGGTCGTCGAACTCGACGCCTGCTGTATGCACGGTCCCACCCGCCGCGCCGGTTCCGTCGGCGGCGTGCGCAACATCAAGAATGTGTCGCTCTTGGCCAAGGCGGTCATGGAGCACACCGGTCACGTCATGCTGGTGGGCGAAGGCGCCGAACGCTTCGCCGTCGCCCAGGGCTTTCCCCGCGAGGACCTGCTCACCGAGCACTCCCGCAAGGTTTGGCTGCTGTACAAAGAGACCCACTCCGACTGGTGGGGCCCCAGCCTCGCCGATCCCAACTGGAAGAAGCGTTTCGAGGCGCCACCGCGGGTCGGGGAGTGGCAGCTGCGAATGCAACACATGGAACAGGTGGCGGCAGAGATCGGTATCGCCGCGGCAATGCGCCCCGATGCCATCCGCAGAGTGCTCTTCCCGCCCACCGGAACGATCCACTGCTCCGCGCTAAACGACAAGGGCGAGATCTCCGGCTGCACCACCACCAGCGGACTGGCGTGGAAGATCCCCGGCCGCGTGGGCGACTCGCCCATAATCGGAGCCGGCTGCTACACCGATCCCGAGGTGGGCTCCGCAGGCGCCACTGGCAGCGGGGAAGAGAACATCAAGGTGGTCGGGGCCCACACCATCGTGGAGAACATGCGGCACGGCATGTCGCCGTTCGACGCCGGCATGGACGCCCTGAAACGCATTGCCCATGCCTACAACAACGATTCCGACCGCCTGCGCTTCATGGACATGATTTACTATGTCCTGCGCAAGGACGGCGCCTATGCGGGTGTATCAATGTGGGAAGGCTACAGCGATCGTAAACCTCACACCATCGTGGTGCATGACGGCAGCAAACGCGCGGAGAAAACTATAAACCTATTCTCTGGATACTCCCAGGATTGGCCGCCGACGCCGGGCAGCTATTGAACGAAGGATTCCTCGATCACTGGGTTCGCCGCGCACTCGCGGTGATGTAGGTGGCGAACGCCTCAGGTTTCTCGGGTGGCGCAATCTCAAACTTCAGGCTCAGGGTATCCGCACCGGTCTTCCGATAGGTAAAACGATAACGTGGCGTCCCCGGCGCAGCTTCACTCAACCACATGAGCGTCTTCCCGTCGGGTGAAGCTGTGGCAGTGTAGTGAATCACGTGCCCTTCGCTGTCGAAAAAGTCAGCCTTGATCGCACCATTCTCGGGATAGAGAATGGTCAAATCGTGGTGATGATACGCCGGCTTGCCGTTTGTCGGTGGATAGTCCGCATAGTTCCTGCGAACCAGAATCTTCTCCCCGAGATCGAATTGAAACGAGAAGCCACCGCGGCCTTGGCCAGGTCCGCCGCCTCCCTCCCCAACCCACTCTCCCGCCAGAAACCGCCACGGTCCCCAGGGATCGGCAGCTTGCACATCTCCGCCAGCGAGCGGCAGCACGCTCAGGACGATCCAGCAAAGCACGGGAATCGCACGTCTCATGCGGCACATCCTCCGAACGGTGACCCTGCGATCGAGAGGCTTGGGGATTAGCCGCCGCCCTCGAAGGCCAGTGCGAAACCCCTTTTCAGCGAAGACCTCCAGCACGTGCGCAAAATCGAAGGCCTCGAGATCCGAGACCCTTTCCGCTGACGACCCCACGACTAACGACCGCCCCTACGCGAATCGCACCTTCACATCCGGCCCCTTCTCCAAGTGGATGCTGTCAACAAAGCGCACCTTGCCGGTGCGCAGGGTCATGATCACCGACGAGGTCCGCGTGCCTTCGCCGAAGAAGCGCACTCCCCGCATCAGCGCCCCATCGGTCACGCCCGTCGCGGCAAAGATGAGTTGCTTCCCCGGCGCAAGGTCTTCGGCCTCGTAGATCTTCTTGCTGTCTTTGATCCCCATGCGCGCGATGCGCTCTCCCAGCTCCGGCTTGTCCACCACCAGCCGCCCCAACATATAGCCGTTGAGGCAGCGAATCGCCGCCGCGGTGATGACGCCCTCGGGCGCTCCGCCCGATCCCATGACCGCGTGCACCCCGGTGCCGATGACCGCCGCGGCGATACCCGCTGAGAGATCGCCGTCGCCGATCAGCTTGATGCGCGCCCCCGCCGCGCGGATGTCGGCGATCAGCTTCTCGTGCCGCGGACGGTCCAGCACAATCACCACCAGATCCTCCACGTCTCGACCCATGCGTTTGGCGATGTTCTTCAGGTTGTCGGCCACCGGTGCGTCCATCTCCACCGCGCCTTTGCACGATGGCCCAACCACGATCTTCTCCATGTAGCAGTCGGGAGCATTGAGCAGGCCGCCTTTTTCGGAGGCAGCCAGCACGGTAATCGCCCCCGGCGCGCCGGTGGCGCACAGGTTGGTGCCCTCCAGCGGGTCCACCGCAATGTCCACCGCGGGTACGGCGTGGCCGTCGGGGAACTCGCCGCCGACTCGTTCGCCGATATAAAGCATGGGCGCTTCATCGCGTTCGCCTTCGCCGATCACAATGGTGCCGCGCATGGGCACGGTGTCCATGGTGTGGCGCATGGCTTCGGTGGCCACATGGTCGGCAAACTTGCGGTCGCCCTGGCCCATGGTGTGGGCCGACGCGATGGCCGCGTTCTCCACCACGCGCAGAAATTCGAGCGCGAGGTCGCTTTCAAGATTCTCGCCGAAACACTTGGCTTTGGCTTCAGCCCGGGTTTGGGTAGACATGGGACCTCCGAAGGAACCGGTTTGTGAATATAAACCCAAGAGGCCGGGCAGGGAAAGGACGGGCGTCATCCTGAGTCCGGCGTCAGCCGGCGAAAGCCTGCCTGAGCGAAGTCGAAAAGGATCCCGCGCGCAGCGGGTAGGGTTTACGGTTCTCCTGCCAACCGTTCCGCGATGCGCTGGTAGGTATCCGAGTTGAAGATCAGCCCCAGGTGCGTCCCGGAAACCTCGACATCCACTTTCGGGTCGCCGGTCCGGCAGTAGTGCCAGTCCACGATCCCGTCCTCCCGGGTATAGATGGCGGTTTGCGCCACCGATCTCGGCCATTTCCGGCGGAGCGAGCGGGCAAAGGCGCATGAGCACCGGCTGGTCGCGCATCCCTCCGGCGGGTTCGGATACCGTCCGCGAATGCGGCGGCGCACCAGCTCGCCCAGCTTGAGCACCAGCCCGTGCACCACCAGGCCCCGGAACGGAGACCCCAGCGTGGTCACCGAGGCGATGCGTTTCGGCATGCGCACCGCCGCCGCCCGGGCAAAAATCCCGCCCAGGCTATGCCCGATCAGGTGCACCCGCCGTCCGGTCTCTGCGTAGGCCCGCTCGATAGTCTCTGCCAGGCTTTGCGACAGCACGTTGGGGCAATCCGCGGCCAGGCCAATCCCCGAGTAGTAGGGACGGTAGCCTACCCGGCTCAGCCAGGCGTGCAGCTCAAACAGGCTCACGTCCATCCCCAAAAACCCAGGGATGATGACCACTCCCGCCCCATCCCCTGCCGGAACCCCCAGTCCGTAATACACAGGAGACAGCCGCAGCAGGGCAAACTCCAGCAGGGAATGCGGTTCACAAAGAATAGGGAGCGGAGAAGGAATCTCCTCGTGAGGAAGGAAGCGGGCCTTCGGTGCTCTTTTCAGATTCACCGTGTTGGCTATCATACACGAACCGGCTTCGAACGTGTCTGGCGTCCATTATCGGCTCGCAATCGGGCAGTGGCGCAACAAGTTTGCCGCTTTTGCACCCGAAAGTCCCACAGCCTTTCGTACCTGCCGCTTGAGGAAAAAGCTCTAACCCATTGACTGGAAATAGGAAGCTGTAGAGCAAATGGGAACTGCCCGCTGTTACCCAGTCGGATACCGCCGCACTGGGGAAGGTTCCACGCTTGGGCTCTGGGAGGGTTCGCGATTTTGGGTGGCGCAGCGCTTCAGCGCTGCGGTTCGCCATCCCCCACCCCGACCGGAGTCCCGTAGGGACGACAACCCCCACATCAAACCACGTCTACAGCAGGTTCAGCTCATAGCTCATCGGAATCACAATGTCGGTGGCTCCTGCAAACCGCTGCGCCCGCTCGATGGCCACCGGCCCTTGCAGACTCACCTTCGCCAGCAGCTCGGCATGATTCCCGAACCGTTGTTCAGCCTGGAACCTCTCCCGCCGCCGAATCCCGAAGCGCTCCATGACCGCCGCGCTGCGCGCGACTTTGTCCTCTTCCGCTCCGTAGTAGATCCATTCCGAGCCGGGTGAATGGTCGTACACCACGATGTCGGGGGCGAGCGACTTGGCATGGATCAGCGCCTGTTCCGGATCATCCATCTCATGCAGACAAAACTCGAAATAGACCGCATCCCCCTGCAAGCGGACATCTTCGAAACTGGCGCCGACCACCTCCACAGAAGCCTCGAGGCCCTGCGCCGCGATATTCGCCGCAACTCCCGCAGCGCGTTGACATCTTTATCAATGGCGATCAGCTTCCTGGTCCGGGTGGCCGGGTCCAGCAGTTGCCTCCCGGCCGCCCCAATGTAGAGAACCACTTTCCCCGTAAAGTCGTAAAACCGGCAGAGGTCCTCGCTGAGCTTCGCGTAATCGGTTGCCAACTGAGACTCCTTCCCGCCATGGCCGACATGCTTAGCTTAAGCCGGCTGCCCTGCCCTTGTCGCTCCACAGCACCCGCCACGCGCTGAGGTCCGGAAGTCCGGACTCTAGGTCCGCCTTCTGGTAACCTTTCCCGCATGACCAACGAGCGCAAGGAGCCCACCTACTTATTTACCGAGAAGCAAGTCGCCGACAAGAGCCAGCTGGCGCGGCGGTTCATCGAGACCCGCGCGGCGTTGAATGCCAATGTCGAGAAGGCCGATAACTTCCTGCTCAAGCGCTTCTACAACATTGATCACAACACTTACCTCGAAGGCGCGATCCCGGCCAAGTACAAGGAGCTAATGGGGCTGGTGGTGTCGGCGGGGCTGCGCTGCGATGACTGCGTCAGCTACCACATCATCCAGTCGTACCGCTTGGGGGTGATGCGGGCGGAGCAGGAAGAGGCGCTGAACGTGGCTCTGGTGGTAGGCGGCAGCATTGTCATTCCCCATCTGCGGCGCGCCTACGCGCTGCTGGCCGAGTTATATCCATAGCGCAAGCGGAAGAAGCCCAACGGGCCGCTGCGACCAAATATATCTTTCGCCCCCTTCCCATTCTGGGATTCGTCCCATAGGCGTATTTCGTACCGTTACCTTCGTGGTATTTCCTGAATTACTTACTTCCGATGACGGCGTGTGATGCCGATCACACCTGGGTCTTGCCCTCCTCTGCGAAGCTGTGCCTGTGCCCGAGCAGTGCAAGCGCGAAGGCACAAGCTGTGCGGGAGGGCATCTTATGTGGTTCAACCAAAACCATCAGTACTACCTGCGTAAGTTCTCATTGACATTTCTGGGAGTGGCTTTTGTTTTCGGACTGATTCTGCTAACCACCGGCTGCGGCGGCGCCGCGGCGACTAACACCTCCGGTGGCGGAGGAGGAGGCATGCTCTTCGGCGCGCCAGCCACGACTCCGCTGCAGGTGTGGGTAGGTGCGGAACCGACCGACCGCATCCTGTGCATGCAGCTGCAGGTCAGCTCGATTCAGCTGAAGAAATCGGCAGACGCGAACGCAACCAACTACCTGCTGGGCGCCAATGGCCTGGAACTGACACGGTTGGCGGCGACCTATACGCCAGTGGCGGTAGCGGACGTGATTCCTGACACCTTCGACCAGTTAGAGATGGATGTAAGTGGGGCGCGGGTGACCTATCTGGATGCCAATGGCGTGGTGCAGGAGAAGGACGTAACGGCAAACCAGAGCAGCCTGCTGGCGCTGAGTCCGGCGGTCACCGTGGGCGAGATCCCGACCATGCTCAGCATAAATGTGGACATCGAGCAGACGGTGCAGGTGGATCCGGTCAACAACGTGGTGACCTTGAATGCTCCGGTCATCAGCGCGACGCAGAGCGACATCCCGAGCGCGGTGGGACCGGCGCCGTCAGCGGTGAAGACGGGACCCAAGGCGATGTCGGCTGCTGCCTCCAACCAGGGCCAGATCGAGCGGGTGGTAGGGCAGGTGATGGCGGCGTCGAGCGACCAGTTCAGCTTGCAGGTTGGACAGTCGAACTCGGGGCTGACGCTGCACACCGATGCCAACACGGCGATCGAGAATGCCACTCCGGACACGCTGAACGGAATGCTGGTGTCGGTGGAGGGCAGGGCGCTGGCCGATGGCACGCTCTATGCGAGTGAAGTCGAAGCGATGCTTGCGGACACTGGAGCGGAGGTGGAAGGAACCCTAGGAGGTTTGAACAAGTCAGGCCTGATGGACCTGGTTGCGGAGGACGGCATTGGGGCGGGAATGACCTCGGACCTGGTGGGAGCCAAGATCAGCGTGGTGCTGGACAGTGCCAGCTACGGCATCAACCTGGGGAACGAGGACATGGGCGGATTGCCCGTGCTTTTCGATGAGAGCCATATCGCCGCCGGCCAGCGGATCGAAGTGGAAAGTGATCAGGGCTTGCAAGCGGACTGGGCAGGGAATGCGGCCCAGATCCAGCCTTTCATGGTGGAACTGCTCCGGCAAAGCGTGAAGGGGACGGTGCAGAACTATCAGGCGGGAACCGGAGGGACGGCGGAGTTCGATCTGGTTCTTTCGAAGGGTTCTTACCTGGGCGTTGTGAACGTGGGGACGGATACGGTGCACGTGTACCAGCGCTCCACGACGCAAGCTTCCGGCGGGATTCAGAACGGACAGAATGTTACGGTGCGCGGTTTCCTGTTCTGCACGGATTCGACCGATTCGATTCCTCCCGGCACGACACTGCACTTCGCCATGGTAGCGAGCAGCATCAGCGGCAACGACTGAGCTGCGATGCGGTGCGCTTCATGGCGGGGTGCGGCGCCTCCAACTTCTCCCAGGTAGGGGCGTCAAGAGTGCGAGAAGGCGTGACTCAGACGTGAACGACTGAAGTGGTGGGTAAGTGGATAGAGCAAGACATCGTAGCAGGGAGGAATTCATGAAAACCTTACTAGCTGTTTGCCTCTTACTAATCGCGAATGCCGCCTGGGGTCAGTGTCCGTTCGGGGCCACCCCGGTTTACGTGACGCCGCCAGATGCCAATGGGGAAACCCATGTCCAGGCAGGCTGGGACATCACCATCGCCGACCCGGTGAATGGGCCATCCCCCGTCGGGGGCACGCTTGTCCTGTGCCGGCGAGTTTTCTTCAACGACGACCCTCTGGCCACCACGCAGGCCGGCAAGAATGCAGCCTTCAGCATCAACCACCTGACGGGCAGCGGCACTGTGCAGACGAACCAGGACAGGGCGCTCTGGGTCTCGACCGGCAACCCCGCGGGGGACACCAGCACCCACTACTCCATGACCAGCCTCCAGGCGGAGACCGACCTGGCCGGCTCTCCTACATTCAAGGGCAGCGGGCCAGACACCGAGGTCGCCGGGGCCAGCGTGCAGTTGTCCGACACCCACGCCGGGAAACTGCCATCGACGTCCATGGGCCAGAACGCCATCCGCGCACAGGTCTTTCATCGCGGCGGGGCGTGGACTTCATGCCCGAACGGGGCGTGCCTCACTGCCGTCCGCGGCATTACGGCCAGCATATACGCATCAGAACCCGGTAACGGCACCATCCTGGCGGGCGGGATGTTCGAAGCCTACACCTATTCACGCACCGGTCCGCCATACTATACCGGCATAGGCATGTTCCTCCCGTCAGCGATGGCGATCGCCAATGGCCTTCGCTTCGCGAATAATGAGGGCCTGCGGGTCGGGGACTTTGGCAACAAACCGGGCGACTGGAATATCCGCAGCCTGGGGACGCCCACGAGCGGCATGAACTATTTCGGTGGGCCAGTGGTAGCCAACTCGTCGCTTGTTACTAACCAACCCGCCAACACTGACTTGGCCGGGACCGGCGTGCTGCCATTCTCCTACACTTTCGCCGGTCACTACCAACAACCTCCGATCTGCGTCGTGTCGGACACGACAACCGGGGCGGCCGCGCTTATCCAGGTCACCAAGGTCGGGTTTACCGTGCAAGGCGTTACCGGAAACGCCTTCAACTACATCTGCATTGGCCGGCAAATTCAATAACGCGCCTGTTCAATCCTGCCGCGTCGCTTCCCCTTCTCCCGGCGGTGGCACGAGAATCCCGCCGCCGCTCAGATGGCATCGACCCCGGTGACCTGCTTGCCGATGATCAAGGTGTGGATATCCTGCGTGCCCTCGTAGGTCTTGACCGACTCAAGGTTCATCATGTGGCGCATAATGGGGTAATCGTCGGCGATACCGTTGGCGCCCAGGATGTCGCGCGACAGGCGGGCACACTCGAGAGCCATCCAGACGTTGTTCCGCTTGGCCATCGAGATGTGGTAGTGCTCGGCCTTGCCCTGGTCTTTGAGGCGGCCGACCTGAAGGACCAGCAGCTGAGCCTTGGTGATCTCGGTGATCATCCAGGAGAGTTTCTCCTGCACCAGCTGGTGGGAAGCGATGGGTTGATCGCGGAATTGTTTGCGCAGAAGGGAATACTGCAAGGCACAGTCGTAGCAAGCCATGGCGGCACCTACGCCTCCCCAGGCGATGCCGTAGCGCGCCTGGTTCAGGCATTTGAGCGGCGACTTCAACCCGGACGAGCCAGGCAGAAGATTCGACTCCGGAACGCGCACATCCTGCAAAGAGAGTCCCGAGGTGACGGACGCCCGCAGCGACCACTTGCCATGAATGTCCTCGGCCTTAAAGCCGGGACGGTCGGTCTCCACCAGGAAGCCGCGGATGTTGTCTTTTTCGTCTTCCACCTTGGCCCAGATGACGGCGACGTCGGCGATGGAGCCGGAGGTGATCCACATCTTCTCGCCGTTTAGAACGTATTCCTTGCCGGACTTGCGGGCGCGGGTACGCATGCCACCTGGATTGGAGCCGAAGTCGGGCTCGGTGAGCCCGAAGCATCCCAGCTTCTCGCCTGTCTGCAGGGCAGGGAGCCAGGTCTGCTTGTGCTCCTCGCTGCCAAAGGCATAGATGGGATACATGACCAGGGCCGACTGCACGCTGACGAAGCTGCGCACGCCCGAGTCGCCCCGCTCGAGTTCCTGCATGACCAGGCCGTATTCCACGTTCGACATGCCGGCGCAACCGTAGCCCTTGAGGCTGGCGCCAAAGAAACCCAGATCGGCCATGGGCTTGACCAGTTCGCGTGGGAAGCGGCCGGCGCGGTTGCACTCCTCGATGATGGGGATGAGGTTGTCTTCGATGAACTGGCGGGCGGTGTGGCGGACCAGACGCTCGTCGTCGGTGAGCAGCGTGTCGCACTCGAGGTAGTCGACTCCACGGAACTTAATGGCCATGAGGATCTCGTTTCTGACTGCGGAGCAGCACAGAAGAATGGGGAAGAAGAAACTCTAGAAGGTAGCAAAGCGGTGGAAAGGGCGTCAAACCAGCGACGAGTAGCGAGCAGGGCCGACACGCCAGGATTATTGACAATCTTTTTACGTCTTGTCCCGGGATATCAGGGGTAATCTGCATCTAAGTTTCTCAAAGCATCCGGTGGAAGGACGGACGCGGGTTTACGCCCCTTCCAGACCTACCGACAGAATAGACAGACTTACGAGGAATGATTCTGAACTTCAAGGCGCGAATGGGACAGGCGATTCTGTGGACGGCGACGTTCGCCTGCCTCGGTGCCAGGGCTGCCGCAGCCGACGTGAACATCGTCGCGCCATCGCTCGATAGTGGGTTCCGGCTGATGTACGATCTCGAGTTCGATCAGGCCCACCGGGTGTTTTCCTCCTGGCAAGCGGAGCATCCCGATGACCCGGTGGGCCTGGTCAGCGACGCTGCCGGACTGCTGTTCTCCGAATTCAACCGGCTGGGGGTACTGGAGGGGCAGTTCTATGAAGACGATCACACCTTCCAGGCGCGCAAGAAGCTCTTGCCCGACCCAGCGGTCCGCGAGCGCTTTGATACCGAACTGAGCCAGGCGGAGGACAAAGCGCGGGCCCGCCTCGCCGCCAATGCAAAGGACCGCGACGCCTTGTTTGCCATGGCGCTGGCATCGGGACTGCGGGCCGACTATGCGGCGCTCATCGAGAAAAGCAACTTCACCGCCCTGCGGTACACCAAGGAAGCCACCAGGTGGGCGGACCAGTTGCTGGCGGTTGATCCCGACTGCTACGATGCGCACCTGGCCAGCGGGATCAGCCAGTACATCATCGGCAGCATGGCGGCGCCGATGCGCTGGATTCTGCGCCTGGGCGGGGTTTCCGGCGACAAGAAAGCCGGCATTGAGGAGTTGCAAGTGACGGCGCAGCACGGCCACTACCTGGGGCCATTTGCCCGCATCCTGCTGGCGATTGCTTACGTACGCGAGAAAGACAAAACGCGGGCGCGGGAGATGCTGGAATCGCTGCGCGGGGAGTTTCCCGGGAACCCGTTGTTCGCTCACGAGCTGACGAGGTTGGAGACGGGGCCATAGGGCGGTTTCTTCCGCTCCTGTACTGTTGAGTTGCGAACGCGCTTGGAACCGCTGTCGTCGCGTTCTGTTTATCGCCGACCACTACGGACAGATCGTCGAATATCTGCCCATGAATGGAATCGTCCCGCTGGCTACGCAAAAGTACGGGTTGACGATTCGCCGAGCGAGGTGGCGATTATTCCTGCCGGTCGGAGATCGGCTGAATCTCGGGAGTCGTGTCGGTCTGGTCGGGTTGCTGTCCGGCCAGCGTCTTGGATTCGCGCCAGTCGGTGTAGTGGTCGGAGACCATGATGTGGAAGACCCACTGGCGACGCTCTTCTTCGGGTTCGATCAGGCCTAGATCCTTCAGGGGGAGCAGATACTGCTCCATCCACTTGATCTGCTGGCGGCTCATGCCGCGGCGTTGAATGTCGACCGTGATACCGGCCAGATGTGACGATGCCAGATCGCCTTCGGCTGGGGCCGCGTTACGGTTATGGCGGCGGAGCTTTTTTTGCACCTTCACCGTGCGCACCGCGGAGTTCACTTGGATCTGCTGGTGGAATTCTTTGTAGTAAGCCTCGCTCAGATCGTCGACGAAGTCGCGGGTCCAGGGGCGACAGTAGCGGCGATCGGGGTCCAGCCGCGGGTCGAAGCGCAGCGTGGGGCCGGCGACGATCGGCACCAGATCTTCGCTGGCTTTGAGCTGCTCGAGTTCGTCATCGTCCTGGATGCGCGGCAGGTTGAGGCGGTCAATCTCTTCGTTCTGGCGCAGCAGCGAGTCACGCGACGGGCGGAACAGCGGGTTCCATCGCAGACGGCGCATGTGAACGCGGCGCACTGCGCTGCGGTGCGAGCGCGGCAGGGTATTGTGCAAGCCGAACGCGGGAATAGACAGAATCAGGCTCAGCAGAAGTAAGCGCTGCACGGCTCGCTGGGTCGTCGTCTTCACGAAGTGGCCTGACTCCTCAAACTGCCCGGCGCTTGAGCAGGGCATCAGTGTATAGCACATACGCAAGCAGCCGAGGTCAAATTCCAGCACGGGGGTTACCACGGAGTCGCCCCGCAATGGTTACCGCCGGTTACTTTGGGATCGGCGCCTGCCGTCCCTACCCTGTATGGAGCAACTGACATGCCGCCGCTTACGCAGCTTTTCTTGGACTTGCGGCACGGGACAGCAAGGGAAATGGGAGCCGGTGGGAAATGATTTTCCCTCAGGATGACAATCGTTGTCACTGCACATCGCCCAGCTGCGTCAGGCAGGTTAGCAGGGCTGCGGGCATGACCTTTGGGCTAACGCCACGGTCATGCGGGGGCCTGCAGGGCGTGGCGCACGCCGTGCTCTCGGATCTTCATTTCCGGAACAGATCGCCGATGGCCTGCTTCATGACTTCGCCGCCCACTTCGGCGATCGAGCGGGTCAGGGGGATGTCTTTGGGGCAGACCTCCACGCAATTCTGGGCGTAGCCGCACTCCTGGATGCCGCCGTCGCCCATGAGCGCCGCCAAGCGTTCGCGCTTCAGCGCGGCGCCCGTGGGGTGGGTGTTGAACAGGCGCACCTGGGAAATGGTGGCTGCGCCAACGAAGCCGGTGCCGTCATTGAATTGCGGACAGGCCTCCATGCAGCAACAGCACGAAATGCAGCGGGATAGCGGGTACGCCGCCTCCTGGTCCTGCATGGTCATGCGCGGTCCGGAACCGAGCGCATAGGTGCCATCGATCGGAACCCAGGCTTGCACCCGCTTGAGGTTCTCGAAAAGCACGCTGCGGTCCACGGCCAGATCGCGGACGAGTGGGAACTTGGAGAGCGGTTCCAGGCGAATGGGCTGATCGAGTTTGTCCACCAGAGCCGAACACGCCATGCGAGCACGCCCATTGATGACCATGGCGCAGGAGCCGCAGACCTCCTCCAGGCAGTTGGAGTCGTAGGTGATGGGTGTGGTCGGCTTGCCGTCGCGGGTGACTGGGTTGGCGGCAATCTCCATCAACGAGGAGGTGACGTTCATGCCCGGCTTCCAGGTCAGTGCGAACTCCTCCCAGTATGCCTTGGCTTCGGGGTTGGCCTGGCGTTTGATCTTGAAGATGACGAGGTTGGCCATAAGAGCGTCTTATATCATGCGGTGCGTTAGGGATTGTACGTAAGTGATTGATGAAACGCCTTGTATCGTGAGTATGCAAGACCTTGCATCTTGACAGGCTGGCGTCTGTCCACCACAATGCTGGTGCTTTGCTCTCAAAGTGGGGGAGTGGTTTATGTCCAGCCTAGGAATCGAGAAGACATCGCAGGCCGCGCCTGCGAAAGACAAAGGCCGCTGGGACACGCTGATCGTGGTGGGTCTCGGGCTCGTCATCGCTTTCTTTTCAATCGTCACCATCAACAACGGCTACATGCTGCTCTTCAGTCGGCGCTGATCAACACGGCTTACCTTTCCTCTCCCGCCGGTATCTGCCGTGTTTCACAACTCCGGGGGGGGTGCGTCAGTATTTCCGCGTGCGCGGCGGAAGCAGCGAAACGTCCACCGGCTCAAATTCAAATTTGGGCTCGTCGGCATCCGGGGCGAAGGTCGCCTTGGTGGTTTTCAGCCAGTTTTTGTCATCGCGCTCGGGAAAGTCCGGTTTGTAATGGGCGCCGCGTGACTCATCGCGCATGGCCGCGCCCTGCGCAATTACCCGCGCCAGTTGTAGCATGTTGTAGAGCTGGCGGGCGAAAGCCACGGTGGTATTGGCCCACTGCGAGCGGTCGCTCAGATTGATCTTCTGGAAGCGCTGCAGCAATTCCACCAGCTTCGCGTCGGTTGCTTTCAGCGGCTTGTTGTAGCGGATGACAGTGCAATCCTTGGTCATCACGTCACCCAGTTCACGCCACAACAGGAATGGATTCTCCGACCCATTGGCGGTCATCAGAGCGGCGTTGATTTCTTCTTGACGCCTGCGCTCGGCTTCGAAGTGGCCATTGGCGGGCGCCGCCGAGGCGTTGCAAGCGTACTGCACCGCCGCGGGGCCGCCGACGAATCCGCCATAGATGCATGAGACCAGGGAGTTGGCGCCGAGGCGATTGGCGCCGTGATACTGGTACTCGCATTCGCCGACAGCATAGATCCCGGGAATGTTGGTGGCCTGGTTGTAGTCCACCCAGAGACCGCCCATGGTGTAGTGCATGCCGGGGAATATCTTCATGGGGGTGTCGCGGGGATCGTCGCCCACGAACTTCTCGTAGATCTCGAGAATACCTTCCAGCTTGCGATCGAGAATCTTGCGGTCAATGTGGGTGAGGTCGAGATAGACCATGGGCTTGCCATCAATGCCCAGGTTGTGCTCGTAGACGACTTTGTGAATGGCGCGGGTGGCGACGTCGCGCGGCACCAGGTTGCCGTACTTGGGATACCACTCCTCCAGGAAATACCATCGTTCTTTTTCCGGAATGGATTTGGGATCGCGCTTGTCGCCGGGAGTTTTCGGAACCCAGACGCGTCCGCCTTCGCCGCGCGCCGATTCCGACATCAGGCGGAGTTTGTCTTCGCCGGGAATCGAAGTGGGGTGCACCTGGATGAACTCGCCATTGGCGTAATAGCAACCCTGCTGGTAGACGGCGGACTGAGCGGAGCCGGTACAGACGACGGAGTTGGTGGACTTGCCAAAGATGGCCCCGATGCCACCGGTGGCCAAAATGATGGCATCGGCGGGGAAGGTGCGGATCTCCATCGAGCGCAAGTCCATGGCGCAGATGCCACGGCAGACGCGGCTGCCATCGAGCACCGCCGACAAGAATTCCCAGTGCTCGTATTTCTTGACCTTGCCCTCCGACTCGTAGCGGCGCACCTGCTCGTCGAGCGCGTAGAGGAGTTGCTGGCCGGTGGTAGCGCCGGCGAAGGCGGTGCGGTTGTAGAGGGTGCCTCCAAAGCGGCGGAAGTCGAGCACGCCCTCGGGAGTGCGGTTGAAGGGCACGCCCATGCGGTCGAGCAGGTCAATGATGCCGGGGGCGGCCTCGCACATATCTTTGACCGGCGGCTGGTTGGCGAGGAAGTCTCCGCCGTAGATGGTGTCGTCAAAGTGCTGCCAGGTGGAGTCGCCCTCGCCTTTGAGGTTCTTAGCAGCGTTGATGCCGCCCTGGGCACAGACGGAGTGGGAACGCTTGACGGGCACGATGGAGAACAGGTCCACCTGTCCGCCCACTTCGGCGATTTTGATGACGGCCGACAGTCCCGCGAGGCCGCCGCCGATTACGATGATCTTCGGGTTTGAGGCCATTATGAGTAACAGTTCTGGCGGCGTCAGGCCGCCCAAAAACTTCTAGTGTTGCATCAGAGTAAGAGTTGATCCTGGTTCCGGCGGCACGTATCGGAAAAACGCCGACAGCCCGTACACCCCGATGCCGGCCATACCCAGGCCGATCAGCAGACAGATGTAGCCGAGACGCCGGCGGGCGCGGTCGCCGGTGGTAATCCCCCACTTGGCACAGAACAGCCAGATGCCGTAAGCAAAGTGCCAGGAGGCAGCCAGCACTCCGATGAAGTAAAACACCGCGACCCAGGGGTGTCCGTACAGGGCGCGATACACCTTGTCGAAGCCGGCGTCGGGTTCGGTGGCCAGATGCACGCCGGTGAAGCGCATCGTCCAGGTGTGGTACAGGATGTAGGCAAAGGCAACGCCACCCGTCCAGCGCTGCATGGTGTACATCCAGTTGCCCATCCAGGGATAATCGCCGGCATTGCCTTCGCCGCGATACCAGATCCAGACCCCGTACAGGCCGTGATACAGGATGGGGAGAAAAATCAGTCCCCATTCCAGGAAGAGCACGAACGGCAGGCTGTTCAAGAAACGAACCGTGGCGTTATAGGCGGCGGGACCCTTCATGGCCTCGGAGTTGGAGATGTAATGCTCGACCAGAAAGGCGCCGATGGGAACGATGCCGCTGAGCGAATGCAGGCGGCGCAGCAGGAAGGAATATCCTTGCCCGGCGCGCAGCGGAGCAACTCCGGCTTTCACCCTGATCGCCGCCGGAGAACTGGCAGTTGCAGCCACAGAACGCTCCTTATAAGTTCAACGATGACAAAAGAACCTTTCATTATCTTGGCGGGAGAGAAGGGAAGTCAAGAAAGAGAAGGTTCATAAAGTGGAAGGATGCTGGTCGCACCATTCCAGGAAGCAGCGGAAGGCGGCGCCGCGGTGGCTGTAGTTGGCTTTTTCCGGCGCGGGGAGTTCCGCGAAAGTCTTGCCGATCTGCGGGAAGTAGAACAGCGGATCATAGCCGAATCCGTTGTGGCCTCGCGGCGTGTCGAGGATGATGCCTTCCGCTTTGCCGTGGAAGACGGCACGTGTCTGGCCATCGCGCGCGGCGGCGATCACGCAGACGAACCGGCCCGTACGCTTTTCGAGGGGAATGCTCTGCAGTTCGCGAATGAGGCGCGCGTTGTTGGCGTCGTCGGCGGTATTGTTTTCCGCCTTGTGGGGTTCGGCGGCGGCGTAGCGGGCGGAGTGCACGCCGGGGGCACCGCCCAGCGCGTCGACTTCCAGACCGGAGTCGTCGGCCAGCACGATTTGTCCCGGGGCGAAGCGGCTGTAGAACTCGGCTTTCTTGCGGGCGTTGGCTTCGAAGGTGAGGCCGTCTTCGACCACGGCAGGCAGGGAAGCAAAGGCCGGCAGCGAAGCGATTTCGATGCTATGCGACAGGGCCGCCCCGGCAAAGTCGCGCAGCTTGCCGGGATTGGAGGTGGCGACTAGGATTCGTCTCACCGGAAGATTAAACCACGGGGGACACAGAGGACACAGGGGGACAAGTACTTAAACCACAGAGGACACCGAGGACACGGAGTACAAGCGGGCTAGTGACCAGTTACGATCGCTTGGTTTTGTTCTGCGGATCAGGAACCCGGCAAGAAGAACGACGATTGCAAGCATGGAGATCACTCCCCCTGCAGTCCGGTCCCAGGTGCGAATGAAGGTCAGCTGCACGCGGTTCTTGCCGGCTGTAACGGGAATCATCATCTGGCCGGTGATCTCGCGGGTCTCAGCGGCAACAGGGTGGCCATTCACCTCCGCTTTCCAGGCCGGATAGTCGAAGAGACGCAATACCAGTTTGCCGGGAGCGGTTACGTCCGCGGAGAATGACTTCGCCTCCGGGTCCCATTGCTGGATGTTGATCCGCGCCTCGCCGTCACCTTCCAGCGTTACCCGCGGCGCGTCTTGCTTAATCTCGTAGGGATCGACGCCGGCGGGAACATATTCATCCGTCCCTTCATGGCCCACGCCTTTCGCAATGTTGGCGCGCATCTCATCGATGTCGGCGGCAGTATCCCACCAGGGAGGTTGTACACGCTGCCAGACCAGAACGATCACCACCAGCATGAGGCAACAGAGCAGCAAGCGCGGCAGCCACCGCCGCCAGGCCATGCTGATCAAAATCGCAAAGGCTACATTCAGGCACAAGAGCCAGCGCCAGGGCAGTTGCAGGAAGCGCAACTGGGGAAGATATCGCCATGCGAGGAAGGTGCCAGAAAACATGAGCAGCGTGGCGGCTGCGGCCCAGGCGTAGAGTGCGACGCGCAGAGCTTTTCCCTCGGGGCTATAGACACGGTCTTCCGAGTTCAAGCGGGACATTCGTAACAAGCCTACAGCGCCGGCCAACAACACCATCTCCGCGGCCGCCACCAGGGACACCAGGAGGTTGAAGCGGTTGTGGTCGGGATCGTTGATAAGGGTAAACAGGAAATTGTCCTGGGGACGCACGCCCGGGGCCAGCACTTCGGATATGTTCACCCACTTCTGCTCGTAGGCAGCAGGGAAAACATAGAAAGCCGCGAGCCCCATGCCGAGCAGCACAGCAAGGCCTGCCCAGAGCAAGACTCGCGGTGAGCGCCGAGCCAGCGCAACCACAACTGCCAGCAGCGCCAGCGAATACGTCACCATCACCGCCGCGGGAGCGTTGGTCAGCCAGGCTGCGGCCACGATCAGGCTGAGCGGAGCGATCGCTTTGCGTCCCTCTTGCTCTGCGCGCAGCACGCATAGGAGCAGCAACGGGAGCAGCGCTCCCGCCAGCAACTCGGCGAATGCGCTGCGCCAGTAGACGATCACGAGGTAGTAGGGATTGGCAGCGTAGAGAGCGGCGGCGAAGAGTGCGTCTCGGCGCGGCAGCCATCGCTGGGCTAAGAGAAACATGGAGCAGCCGGAGAGCGTCAAGGCCAGCCAGACAAAAGCTCCAGGCACAGCCCTCCAGGGCAGCAGCGCGCCTAGGGCAGCTCCCAGCATCCAGGAGAGTGGGGGATAAAACACAAACCGCGCTTCGCCGTAGCCGTAATGTGCCCATGCTGCCCAGCGTGGGTAGACGATCCCTTGTCGCCATTGCTGCAACACTTCCATCCAAGAATTAACGTGGAACTCGAAGTCGTGCCCGGAAGGGTTGCCAAGAAAGAAGAAGGGCAGAATCACCAGAAAGGCTATAGCCATGAGAGTGAGCACGGGCCCGGGGAAGAGCGCAGTGGCACGAACTGCTTCTCGCGCAAACCGGTCCGATGGCGCAGGTTCTGAGGAGCGGACGGTCGAGGTGAAAATGGCTTTTCTCCGCGAGAGGGGGCGAGCTATCCCCCACAACCGACTGGCCGCCCCGAGCAATGTCGAAGAGGCGGCGTTATGACGATTGTTGCTTAAGCCGCCCAAATGAGCAATGAGGCGGGCCGGGGCCCGCCTCAAGTGAATTCACAGATCGCCTCAGCCGCGTACCGTCAACACCGGACAATGAGCGCGACAGACGACTTCGTACGCTGTGGCCCAAGGCAGGTGCGCCGAGGTGCGGGGTGAAGCCGTGGCCCGCACACCCATGACAACGAGGTCGGCTTGGCGCTCTTCGGCGACCTTCAGGATGCCGTCAGCGGGGAACTCGAAGCGCACGACAAACTCGGGTTGGCACCAGTCGGAGGCATCGGGTGGTATCAATTTCTCCAGGCGCCGGCGCGCTCCCTCCTGCACATCCTCCTGTTGCTGCACCGGAACCAGGGGAATAGTGTGCAGGAGCATTAGTTGGGCATTGTTTTCCTCCGCCATCGACAAGGCATAGGGCAGCGCCTTGAGCGATCCGGCAGAGAAGTCGGTGGCGAACAGAATGCGTTTCCAGTTCTCAAACTGGACCGTGGGGCGGGCCGCATTCGGGCCCACGGTCAGCACCGGGCAAGGGGCAAGGCGGAAGATCTGCTCGGCGGCGGAGCCCAGCACCAGCTTTTTTAGTCCCTTCCGGCCGTGGGTGCCGAGAACCACCAGGTCAATGTCGTGCCGGCGAATCAAGTCGGAAAGCACGTCCCAGAGCTCGCCCTGTTCCAGGACCGTCTCGTGCACAACTCCGGGCAGCGGGTCGGTGCGCAAAAAAGCCGTCATCTTGTTCTGCGCCTGCTGCCAGTTGAGGTTCATGTTCAACGGCGCCGCGTCCAGGGGGACGCTGAGCGCCGGCTCAGGCGGCACCGAATGCGCCACAACCACCTTGGAACCGTACCAGCGAACCAGGGCCTGCACGTAGGGCAAAGCCGCTTCGGACGCCAGGGAGAAATCGGTGGTGAAGAGAATGGTCTTGAGGGAGAGACGGAGGTTGGCTTGGAGCATTGGCATGGCACACCTCCTCGCACGCGGGAGCATCGCTAGCTCTTCTATACCCCGATAGTTACGAACTTGCCGTGACCCGAGTCACCTCGCCCTGTGAGGGATTCTGGGAGGGGGAGCGAGGCGTGCGATTTTCACGGGAAATTAACCTTGCGGAAACAATTTTGAAACCGGTGACCGTTAGACTGCACACCATAACGAGGTGGAACAAGCCCGCGAGGGCACCGAAGGCTCGCACGAGAGACGGCGTGCGGGCCTTTTGGTTTTGGCAGGTAAGCTCCGCCGGGTGCCCGTAGGCATCGACAGCAGAGGCTCGCTGTGACTCGTGGGACAGGTCCCAATGTGAGCGCCCGGACCGGGTTGCAACTAGTGGACCTCGAAATTTCTCGGATCAAGAGTGACGTTGCTCAACACGCGGGTTGTGTTGATGTCCCACTCCACCAGCTTTGTAAAGCCACTCTGGAGCTCTTCCTGGAAGCGCAAATCGTAGTGCGACGGCAGCATCAGACCATCTTGCGACTTAAACTCGCTAAACCGCTCTTCGATCTTGTAGCGGGTCTCTTGCTGGCGCGCACTGTCAACGTCCGGGCTGGTAGGAAACCCGCCGGTGTAGGGGCTTTCGCCGTCGCGAATCCCAGCATGTACCGTCGCATTGTACACGGTCATCACGTGGCGGAAGGTCTCAGGCTCGAAGTAGAGGGTGATGGTCATGTCCGTGCTTTTCTTTGGGTGATAGGAAAGAGCGTAGAGCTTCCTGTCATCTACGTCCTTCAAGCCCTCAAACCGGAGCTTTGCTTTGCGGGAGTCCAAGTCAAGCAAGGGCCAACTGGTGGACAAGACTCCGCCCAGCAAGCCTTCGCGCAAGGGCAAGTCCTCGGCACGCAGAAATTGGCCAAATTCAGACCGGCTCTTGTCCTCATAGGTGCCCGCCACACTGGTCTTCGCACCGTCGCAGATAAACTGCTCGCCCCGATATTGCAGCGCGTTCACTTTCAGCACTATGTTGAACTTGCGTCCCTCGGAAGCCAGCACTGCCTTGCCATCGACCGAGCCCGAACCACTTACCAGTATTCTGTAAACCGCCTTTCCTTCGATGACGCGGGTCTTTGCCGCAGCCCGTACTTCGGCCTTGCCGATGGAATCGAGATGGCGGTGCAGCACTTCCTCTGGCGTCAGAGCGCCCTCCGCAGCGGCGGCAGGAATTGCCAGGACGCACAGGACACATACGACAACAACGTTCTTGACGTGTAGAAACATTCGACCTCCTTGCTAATGCTTATGCTTACGACTCATTTCTGAAGCGCACAGTACACATTACCGCTGGTGCCGACGCTTTGATCGCTTTGCGGGATTTCGTGGTGCATTACCAGGCCGGAGTGTGAGCAAACCGGCCGCCCAGATGTGTGGCAGCGGTACGAAAGCAAGCTGCCACAGGCAGTGAACCACGTAGACACTCTTCCCTCCTGCGTATGCGTCGGAGGAAGAACGCCAAGAGTGTATCTCCAAAGAACCGGTTCCGCGTCGATATAAAGCCTACCGCAGATGACACTCTGTGACTGCGCTCACTAATGCAGGTGACCTTACGCACACGAAAAACGGACGGAGGCGGCGAGAATAATGTCTACAGCCATTCATTCCAGGGCCCCGCGCTGAAAGAAGCTGGGAGACGCGGGGCTCATTTTCATGGTGCCAGCCTGGTTAAGTTTCCTAATCCGCGAAGCCTGCCTCGGGACTAGCCGCAACAGGAATCCTCTGGGCGCACCGAGGTTCACGATCTATTACGGAGGTGCCACTGGCCGGTTACCCGTCCCCTTGATGCTGTCCTTTGGTGACACAACCACTCACTCAACCGGGCGTATGCTTGAGGCATTTCGCGAGGTCCGGCGGTTCGCGGCAATACCATGGAATGTCCGCATTGTCACCGGCAAACTGGTGCTCGCTCACAGCGTTGCCAATCCTGCGGTGGAGTGATTCCGCCAGCGCAACATCTGCTGGAAGAGTCGGGTATCATTCTTCCCGCGAGCCCCACCGCACCTCCGACCGCAGTGCGCACCATCGTGCGAAATCCGACCTCGTTCCGAGCGGCTCGACTGGGAGACCGGTTCATCGCATTTGTGCTCGATACCATGGTTCTTTTCGGGCTGCTCGCCATTGTGGATGCCTGGGTTTTCATGCGCTGGGGGAGGGTTGAGGGAACGGCATTGAGTCTGACCAGCGCATCCCTGCTGATCGCTGGAATTCTCAATACTCTGATCCTGTTTGCCTACGGCTGGCTGCTGGAGGCCAGCGTGGGCGCCACCCTGGGGAAGGCAATCGTGGGTATCCGCGTGGTCAGAACCGGGGTGCGGACGGCGCTGGCGGCCTCGGCGATTCGCAACGGGCTGCGGGTCGTGGATGGACTGGGCTTTTACCTGATCGGAGCAGTTGTCGCCGGTTGTTCCAGACTGCATCAGCGTCTGGGAGATATCTGCGCCGGGACCGCAGTGGTGGAAGGCGAGTTTGGGCCGGGAATCAAGCTCTTGACCCTGGCTTTGTGGATCGGGACCCTGGCGGGAGCGGGCTGGGCCGTTCCCCGCATCTGTTCGGAGAATGCGGCGCAGATGCCCGCATATTTGAACCAGGTGGTTGTGCAGGTCGGAAGCAGCGAGAGCGCGGCGTATCTCCGAGTCGCAGGTTTCCGCATTGATCTGCGGCGGACCACTGCCAGCGCGACCGCGCGGCACATGTAAGCCTGCTGGATTTCCTTACTGCGAGGCGACCTCTTCCGAGTTGCGCTGCTTGCGCAGTTCGGCGAGGAATTCCTCCTGGCTGAGAGATTCGTGGTGGCGGAGGAGTTCGAGCAGGGAGTCTTCAATTTCCGGCGCTGGGGCAGAGTTGTAACTCTCGTCGGCCGCCAGAGCGCGGGCAGTGATCAGCAGCTCGGGCGTGGTTCCGGGCTGGCTGGTGAGGAATTCGATGAAGCTGGCGACCTGGGCGCGCTGCTCGGGGGTAGCTGAGGCGAACTCGATGCCCATGCCAAATTCAGGGTGCATCACCCGCACCATGCCTTCGGCTTCGACCGCGATGTCGCCGGCCTTCAGGCAGAGGTTGATTCCCGAGCGCTCAGGGAAGGGCGATACGGTTTCCACGTAGCATCCCCCGAGGCTGAGATCGGTGAGCTTGCATTCCGAGACCGGATCGGGCTCTTCCGGAGGGAGCTCCTGAGCGTTGCCGACGACCCAGTCGTGCAGGCTGGCGTGCAGGTTGTCGGGGAGATCAACAAAGCGAATGCCGGATTGTCCGTTGGGATTGGCCCAGCAGACTTCGCCGCGGAGGTCAAAATCGCCGACGCCATCGGCGAGACTGAACCGAACGCCCAGGGAAGCGGCGGGACATAGTGGCTGGGCCGCAAGCACGTCCATGCCGTCTTCGCTGAGATCGAGCAGGATCCCTTCCATCTCCGGCCCGTTGGGTTCGCCGTTCCCGTTATGCAAGCGGAGCTGGACCGGGACTTGGACGGCCACGCGGAAGCTGCGGCGGCGCTCGCGCTTGATTAACGCGATGGCAGCGCGCAGGCTGCCTTCCGCCTGCGACTCAGTAATCGGTTTGTAGAGTACGAAGTTGGCGCCAGCGCCGAAGACGTTGCGCACGCGGGTCTTGTCGCTCAGCAAGGCGACGGTTACCGCGGTGTTTCCGGATGAGGGCCGGGTGGCATTCTGCAGCACCAGGGCAGCGCTGTGCGGGTCGTCGTAGTCAACGATGACAGCGTCAAACTTCTGCTCGGTCAGGCGGACCAGGGCATCGGGATAACCGCAGGACTGCACGCCGACACCGGAACCGGACAGGACCGGAGTGAGCACGGCTGCCGCTTCGTCGTCTTTGGAAACCAGCAATGCCTGAAACGTCATAAGCCGCCGACCTGCCGCCAGTGGAATTTACGGCCAACGAGGAGCGCGATTAGCCGGCTTGGCAGGCTGTGCCTGGTTGCTCGCCGAGGCGGCACGCGACATGGGCTGGGCTTCCTCTTCGGTCTCCGCCAGCACCATGCTGTCGTCGTCGCTATCGGTCAACAGAGGGGCGACTTCCCGCAGCTTATCCGCCGCCTGCTGCAGGGCCTCAATCTGCTTGGCCAACTGGGCATACTTGGCTTGCTTACGGCGCAAGACCTCGTGAATGTCTTTCATACAACCCCCTTTAGCGAATTTACGGACGCAGGCAGACGGGGTCAACGGTTATCCCCGAAGGGCAGATTACGGGGGTAACCCGGAGGCGTTCCACACTTGGGGAAGTGGTTGGACGGATGCGGGTTAGAGGGGAGCAAACGACTCCCAAAGACGAGCCGCGGCAGAGGATAGCCGTTTGGTGCCATGCGATGGCACGAAGGTGGGATTTACAGGTTCCACCCCAGCACGTAGCTTGGACGTGAGCAGTTCTGGGGGAGGGCTGTTCGGGCGTCCCACGATCCGCGAGGATCTGGGGCGCTTCTTATTTGGGGCAAAGTTCCGTCGGATGGTCTGCTTTGCGCGCGTGGCGAAACTACGGCGTGACCATCATTCCGTGGATCATGCCGGCACTGTCGGTGTAGCGTCCCACCATGGCTCCGCCGTTGTTGAGCCCGCGCAGCCGGGTCTCCACCGAACCCGGAAACATCACGTTGGTGAACCTGGCGGCGGACTTGCGGTACCCGGAGAAGGGCCCGCTTGCGCTGGCGCCGTGTAGCCCGACAATCACGCCACGGTCGTTGATCCTATCGGCGGCCGTCACCGCGGCGCCGGGAAAATCGATGTCGGTAAAGGTTCCGCTGTCGAGCAAGAAGCCGTGCTGCATTCCTGCGACGTCGATGTACAGCCCGACGATCTGGCCTGCGGTGTTGATGCCCAGCGCTTCCGTGATGGCATTGGCGTTCGGGTCATCGATGGTGGTGTAGGTTCCGTTGGCCAGCATGAAGCCGTGGAAGACGCCGCCGCTGTCCACGTAGAATCCGACCACGGTCCCGGCCTTGTTGATGCTCCAGGCATTGGTCAAGACCGAGCCGGGGGGATCGATGGTGGTGTAGGTCCCCTTGCTGAACACGAATCCGTGCTGCACGCCGCTGTCGTCGTTGAACCACCGTACGACTTGGTTGGAGTCGTTGATTCCGTAGGCAAATGACTGGGTCGCCCCCGGCGGGTTGAGGAACTTGAAGGTTCGATTGATCAGCACCCAGGCTTGCGCGAGCGCGCCTGCGTCGGTGCAGTGCAAGCCATTGCCGCAATCGAAGCCGACGACCACGCCCCTATTGTTGATGGCATTGGCGTCGGTCTCCGTAGCGCCGGGAACATCGATGGTGGTGAAAACGGGAACGTTCTGGGCGTGGACATTGTGAACCGGAAGCAGCAGCGCCAGGGCAAGTGACCAGCGGAACAGCGGCAAGATTCTGGACCGCGTCATTGCCCCTCCTAGAACGGCAGGGGCGATATCGTATGAAGCACCTGCTCAGGTGTCAAGCCGGGTCTTGTGGGGGGAGTCTTTTTTCTTCGGGAGAGTTGGCCGGCACCCTGGAGAAAACCGGGGGACGCGACCCAGATCGAAATGGCGAACACCAGGTTTCCTGAGGATGGTGAGCCAGACTACAATTCGCTAGGCTGGACCCGTAGCTCAAGTGGATAGAGCACTGCGCTTCGAACGCAGGGGTTGGGAGTTCAAGTCTCTCCGGGTCCGCCACGATGCCTTGCAGATCCCACTAGAGGGGCTGGCCGAACCCCTCAATGTGATAATTGGGGCTGTTTACGCCATTTACGCTAAGAAGCTCGTCTATGAGTTGCCTTTCCGAACCACATGCAGACCATGAATTCAAGAGCGGGAGGTCATCCCGCCCTTTTGTTGTTGTGGTGGTGCGGAATCATGCGAGGGATTCGCTCAGGAACCGGCGCGTTTGCCGTAAACGAAGGAATACATCAGCCACTGCTGGTCTGGCGGCAACGTGGGGTCGCCAGGAATGAGCATGTAGAATTCTTTACCTTGGTTAAAGAAAACACCCTTGCCAACAAGACTGACGTAGTACTCGGGAATCAGTATAGTACTGGTAAATGAGCAATCGTGGTTGACGGTAACTTTTCCCTGCACCCAAGTTTCAACTGGCGGATGATCTGCATATTTCTCATACATCTTCCCTGTATAGTCGCCGGTCATGGAGATGTTTTCTCGAATCAGTACGGTGTCTGCAATGACGTTGGTCGGTTGATCCGTGATCATGTTTTCGATGCCTAAGACGTAAGTACCATGCGCCGTCTGCTGACCGCAGAATCGCGGTGGTTGGCTGGACTTCGAGATGCGGTAGCCACTCCCGAGCCACGCCAGGGTGGCAATGCCGTTCTGAATGGTAGTGGGAAGGGAGCGGAACTCACGGCCGTCGTCGAAAAGCACGAAGCGTTCTTCGACCGTCGCCGACAGGCCACCCGGCAGATTGGCAACGTATGTAAACTTGCCGGTGCAGTTTCTGTTCATTTCGGTGATGGTGACTTCCACCGGAATGGCATCGAACCCACCGCTCAGGGTTCCGATGTTAATCCAGTAGTAGCCCTCACCGACGCCGTTCGGTTTGAACGTGACCAGACCGACGTTGGCGAACGTGGCCATGGAACCAAAGAAATGCAGTGGGTACACCTGTTGCGTGGGATCGAGATAGTAACTAGCGCCCGTTTCGTGCATCGCATAGGTGCCCACCATAGTCTGCAAACTGCAGTTGCCTTGGGCGACGGCGGGAACCACGACGCATAGGCAGAGAACTAATGCCATGAACTTCAGTGTGCGAGTCACAACTCCTCCTTTCTGTCGGCCTGAATCCACGAAGTAAGTCTGGGTTGAACCTGTGATGTGCAGAATGAAATTCGATTCCGGCCTCGGGGGTGGCATCTCGATTGGCGGGAACTGCAACTCCGCGAGGTAAATTCAAGTACCAGTTTAGTTCTGCTTTTTCAGGATGATTCAAGAAAAACTGTCAATCGATTGGACAGGCTTTCCCATTTGCGGAAAGTCGCGGCAGAGCCGGCTCAAGGTAAGAGCCATCAGAGATCATTGGTGATAAATGGTATTACGCCAACCATTGCCGGGACGGCGGTGTCGCAATGGGACGAACGATTTAGAACCCCATAGCTGTTAGGCGTCCGTCGAAAGGTTCGAAAATGGGCCAACACTCCTGTTCATTCTGTGCGTCTGTGTCCGTCTCCGTTCCACGAACAGTCCACATCCAGGTTTGGAGGTCCTGCGGCTGGTCGGGTGTTTCGGTCAGTCCATCGCCTACCTGCAGGGCCGCTTGACCGTGTACTCGGTCTAGGTCCGGGTTAAGCCGATGGATTCTGATCGCCTTGAAGTGTTTTCTCGACCAAAACCGATGCTGGCGATTCCTTCACTCGGCTTAACGGCGATTGCGCTCAAAACCCTCCCCCGCAGGGGGCAATGGGCAGTATCGCGATTTCCAACACCTATCGGCCCTCGGCGTCAACTTGCAGTACCAAACCGGTGATCGTTTGCCATCCTGCTGATTATGCTCAACAAATCGAGTCCCACCGGCGCATTGAACTTCCGTAAGTTGCGGACGACCGCGACTGGCACGGTAAAGTAACGCTTTATTCCACACTGGCGCATTGGAGCTCCCGCTGTGAGAACCCAACGAGTTTGGCTGCTGATCCTGGCAGCCCTAGCGATCGGCGCGCCCCTGGCGGCACAGGACACCAGCACGCCCAAGCCGGAGGCAGGAATTATTACCGGCACGGTCACCGACGTGAACGGCGAAATCCTTTCCGGCGCTACTGTCGTCCTCGAAGGCCCTGACCACACGAATCCCCGCAAGACCCTCTCTGACGATAACGGATTCTTCCAGTTCAACCAACTCGATCCCGGAAGCTATCGTGTCACCATCACCGCCCCAGGGTTTGCTGACTGGACCTCGCCCGACTTTTCCCTCAATCCGGGCCAGTACTTCATCCTCACCGGCAGCCAGCTCCATATCGCCGCGGCGATGGCCACGGTAAGAGTGGTGGAGACGCCGCAGGAAGTCGCCACCGAGCAGGTCAAGATCGAGGAGACGCAGCGTGTCTTGGGCGTCATCCCTAACTTCTACGTCGTCTATGAGCCCAGCCCCGCGCCGCTTACCACCAGGCTGAAGTTCCACCTCGCCTTGAAAACCTCTACCGACGTTGTCACTGTGCTCGGCGTAGCCACGCTTGCCGGTATCAACCAGGCGGGCGACACCCCCAACTATGTCCAGGGGGCGAAGGGCTACGGCGAGCGTTTTGGCGCGGTCGCGGCCGACGGCTTTTCCGACATCATGATCGGTGGCGCCATCCTGCCGTCGCTGCTGCGGCAGGATCCCCGCTATTACTACAGGGGAACCGGGACAAACAAGTCGCGCGCTCTCCACGCGCTCTCCAGCCCGTTCGTCTGCCGGGGCGACAATGGAAGGTTGCAGCCGAACTTCTCCAGCCTGGGTGGCGATCTGGGCTCCTCCGCGCTCTCCAACCTGTACTATCCCCCATCGAACCGGGGCGCCGGGTTGGTGTTCCAGAATTTCCTGATAACCACCGGGGAGCGCATGTTCAGCAGCCTGATGCAGGAGTTCGTCTTGAACAGGCTCACGCTCAAACCAAAATTTAAAAACTAGTCGCGAAGGAGGCCTGCTAAAACGCGGCGGGTCGAGCGGGCATGATTGGCGGGAGGGGGTAAGATGCGTTGTATCCTGTTAACCCCGAAGTGACAGTGGATTTAACAAGCATGCCCTTCGACACCGTGCCAGAGGCGGCCACCATTCAGAACGAAATCTTCCGCCGGATGACCACCGCACAGCGGCTTCGGCTGGCGCTGGAGATGAGCGACTCCCTGCGCAATGTGGCGCTGGCCGGCTTGCGTACCCGTCGGCCCGAGTTGAACGCGGAGGAGTTGTCGCGGGAGCTTCTCCGCATCATGTACGGATTCGCACCCCGACCGTGACGCTGGAAGAACTGCTGGCGCGGTTAGTGCCTGCCCTCAAGCGCTCAGAGGTGCCTTACATGCTCACCGGTTCGGTGGCGAGTTCAGCCCATGGGGTACCTCGATCCACGCGCGATCCGACATTGTCATTGCACCCACACGCGCGCAACTGGTGTCGCTGCTGCAACAGTTTCCCGGTGATCGTTACTATGCCGATCAACAGCAGGCCCTTAAAGCGCTGGAGAACAGGAGCCAGTTTAACGTCATTGATTTTGCTACGGGCTGGAAAACAGACTTCATCATCGCTCAGGATTCAGCGTACAGCCGCTCGGCACTTGCGCGCCGCATGCTCATCGATGTGGGTGGAACCGCCGTGTACGTTGCCGCGCCCGAAGATGTGCTCCTGGCGAAATTGCAGTGGGCGCAGCGGGGGGAATCTGACCGGCAGCTGCAGGATGCCGCAGGGATCATCAAGACGCAGGGAAGCAACCTAGATCTCTCATACATCGAGCGCTGGGTGCGCGAACTTCATTTGGAAGAGCAATGGCGGGCAGTGCGGGAGCGACGGTTCTGAGATAGAGAGCCAGTTTGGCCTCAAGTAAGCTCGCAACCGGTCAGCATCGACCGTGAGATCCAGGATAAATGGAATGGCGCGCCCTGAGAGATTCGAACTCCCGACCTTCTGGTTCGTAGCCAGACGCTCTATCCAACTGAGCTAAGGGCGCGGTCAGAGGAAATGTTGCGGCGAAATCGATTATAACGGAAACGGTTGCGCTTCGGGGAAAGGGGTCGGGGTTCCCCGTGCCGGCGGACGCCAACGCAATGTCTCGGGCGCTGGATCGGACCGGGAATTCACCAGCGGGTTTCGGCGCAGGCTTTGCCGGGGGGCCCAAAGTAAATCTTTCCTGCAGTCCGGCAATTCCTACCGGCAGTGCGATTTTCACAGGCTAGTATTTTCAGTAGCTTGCGATTGGCATGGCGGATGCTGAGACAGAGACCAGACGAAGTGGCGCGCAACGGGGCGCTCTTGAGAATAAACTTCGGCCAGAGGTCTTCTTGAGCGCCCCATTGCTTTGTCTGGGCAGACCTGACCCACCCTTCCACCCTTCCACCCTTCGAACAATTAATCGAAAGCACTCTATCGTGGTGTGGCCAGGCGAGACCTGTTCGGCTTCGCTCCGAGTAGAGGCCAGCGCGGTGGCTTGGCGGGCGGGGCGTCCGTGCCACGCGGAGCTAGGCGAGGACGAGGCGCTCTTGCAGATCGATTCCGGCGCCCCGGAGAAGAGAAGCGATCATCGGCTCTTTCAGGCGTGAGGCATCGAACTCCACCCGGACGATGTGCTCCTTGGGATTGAAGGCGATGCGGCGGATGCCGTAGACCTCACGGACGCTGTCGGTGGCGCGCATCTCGGCCTCGCCGGGGGTTGCGCCGTAACGGTAGGCCACTTCCAGTTGCGTCATTTCAGTATCCTTGTCTCCGCGGGGAAATCCAACCTTAGAAGATACAACAATCGACGGACGGGTGGGGAGAATCTAAGATAGGTCTGGTCTGAAGTGTCTCTCGACCCGACCAGGTGACTATGGAACCAGCTGCAAAGTCCACGACCGCCGTGAAGGATCCCGTGTGCGGGATGAGCGTGGATCCAGCGAAAGCAAAGCACCGCCTGGAGCACGCCGGAAAAACCTACTACTTCTGTTGTCCGCACTGCGTGGAGAAGTTCAAGGCCGAGCCGCAGAAATACCTGAAGGCGGCGGCAACTCCCGCCCCCGGATTGGTGGTGCTGGGAGGGCCGGCGGTCAAGCCCGCGGTGGGCGCAAAAGCCAAGGATCCGGTGTGTGGAATGGATGTGGATCCGGCGACGGCCAAGCACAAGACCGAGCATGCGGGAAAGACCTACTACTTCTGTTGCGCGCATTGCCTGGAGAAATTCCGCGCGCATCCCGAGCAGTACCTGACAAAAACAGCGTCGCCGGCCACAGCGGTCAGGCCGCAGGCCAAAGAGATGAAGCTGGCTTCGCCGGCGGGACAGGTGGCCTACGTGTGTCCCATGTGTCCGGAGGTGCAGGAGACCAAGCCGGGGGCGTGTCCGAGTTGCGGTATGGCGCTTGAGCCTGAGATGCCGGTCGCGGCAGCACGGGTGGAGTACACCTGCCCGATGCATCCGGAGATTGTACGGCCCGGGCCGGGGACGTGTCCGATTTGCGGGATGGCGCTGGAGCTGCGCACCGTCTCCGCAGCGCAGGAAGAGAACCCTGAGCTGCGCGACATGACGCGGCGCTTCTGGATCAGCTTGGCGCTGACCGTGCCTTTGCTGGCGGTGGCCATGGCCGACATGCTGCCGGGGATGCCAGTGCAGCATGCCCTGCCTTCTGGCTGGCTGCCGTGGCTGGAATTGCTCTTGGCGACGCCGGTGGTGCTTTGGGGCGGCTGGCCCTTCTTCCAGCGCGGATGGCTGTCGGTGGTCAACCGATCCACCAACATGTTCACGCTGATCGCCATGGGCACGGGGGTGTCTTATCTGTACAGCCTGGTGGCGACGATTTTTCCGGGAATCTTTCCGAAATCCTTCCTCGACATGAGCGGTACTCCGCCAGTCTACTTCGAAGCGGCGGCGGCGATCACCACCCTGGTGCTGCTCGGCCAGGTCCTGGAGCTGCGGGCGCGCAGCCGTACCGGCGCGGCGATTCGGGCGCTGCTGGACTTGAATCCAAAGACGGCGCGCATCGTGCGTGATGGAAAAGAGGAGGACATCCCACTGGAGCAGGTGAAACCGGGCGACCGGCTGCGGGTGCGTCCCGGTGAGAAGGTACCCGTGGATGGGGTGGTGCTCGAAGGGGCCAGCGCGGTGGACGAGTCAGCGATCACCGGGGAGTCCATCCCAGTGGACAGGCAGGCGGGTAGCCGGGTGATCGGGGCTACGATGAACCGAACCGGCTCGTTCATCATGCGGGCGGAGCGCGTGGGCAGCGAGACCTTGCTGGCGCAGATCGTGCAGCTGGTGGCCAAAGCGCAACGCAGCCGGGCGCCGATTCAGCGGCTGGCTGACAAGGTGGCCGGATGGTTTGTGCCGACGGTGATCGGAGTTGCGGTGCTGACCTTTGTCGTCTGGAGTTTCCTGGGGCCGGAGCCGCGGCTGGCGCACGCGCTGGTGAATGCGGTGGCGGTGCTCATCATCGCCTGCCCCTGCGCGCTGGGTCTGGCTACGCCGATGGCCATCATGGTGGGTACGGGGCGCGGGGCGCATGCCGGAGTCTTGATTAAGAACGCAGAGGCGCTGGAGACACTGGAGAAGGTGGACACGCTGGTTGTGGACAAGACCGGCACCTTGACGCAGGGCAAACCCAGCCTAGAGTCGGTAGCTGCGGTGGCAGGTCAGGATGAGCTGGAACTGGTGCGCCTGGTGGCCAGCCTGGAGCAGGGCAGCGAACATCCATTGGGCGCGGCGGTCGTGGAGGCGGCCCGGGCCAATGAGATTGCGCTGACGAATGCGCAGGACTTTCAGTCCGTGACCGGGCAGGGCGTAAGCGGCAAGGTGGACGGGAAGGCGGTGATCGCGGGCAACGAGCAGTTTTTCAAGCAGATGGGGCTGCCGCCGGGCTCGTTGTCGCAGAGCGCCGAAGAATTGCGCCGCCAGGGACAGACGGTGATCTTCGCCGCGCTGGACGGGCGTCCGGCGGGAGTGCTGGGCATCGCCGATCCGATCAAGCCGAGTACGCCGGATGCGATCCGCGCGCTGAAGGCAGAGGGGCTGCGCATCGTCATGCTGACCGGCGATAACCGGGCCACGGCGGAAGCCGTGGCGCGCCGGCTGGGTATCGCCGAATTCGAGGCCGAGGTGTTGCCGGAGAAGAAGTCACAAGTGGTCGAGCGCCTGCAGAAACAAGGACGGACGGTGGCGATGGCAGGCGATGGCATCAACGATGCCCCGGCGCTGGCGCTCGCCCAGGTGGGCATCGCGATGGGCACCGGCACCGACGTCGCGATGGAAAGCGGCGGCGTGACCTTGGTCAAGGGCGATCTGGCGGGCATCGTGCGGGCGCGCAAATTGAGCCGGGCCACCATGCGCAATATCCGGCAGAATCTTTTCTTCGCGTTTATCTACAACTCGGTAGGGGTGCCCGTCGCGGCGGGGGTCCTGTATCCATGGTTTGGGCTGCTGCTGAGCCCGATTCTGGCGGCGGCGGCGATGAGCTTCAGTTCAGTGTCGGTGATCACCAATTCGCTGCGATTGCGGAAGGTGACGTTGTAGCCTGGCAAGACTAGCCTACGGCGTGCGCGCGCGCTTGGCGACCTCGGGCCCGCAACGCTGAAAGTGATCGATGTTCCAGGTGTAGATGGTGGTGGCTGCGGCTTTGAGGGCACAGTGAGCAATCAAAGCGTCGTAGACGGTGCCTCCGATGATGCCTGCGGCCGCGGCCGCCGAGACGGCAGCATAGTATTCGTCGGGTTCGAGGGCGACGCAGGTGAGGCGATCGCGCAGATTGTCGAGCAGGAGCAAGGCCTGATCGCAGGCCATGCGTTGATTGCCGGGAAGCCGGGTGACGGTGGCGTACACCTCGGCCAGACTATGCGCGGCGCAATAGGCGTGCCTTCGATCGGCTTCAAGATAGAGGGCCAGGCTGCGTTGATGATGCACGCTTTGCACCAGAGCCGCCGCAACCAGCACCGAGGTATCGAAGAAAATCCTCACCGGAGTTTGCCGAGATTCCGGCGGTCGCGTTCCTGCCGCACCTTGCGGAGGGTGTCCTCGACGACATTCGCGGGCAGCGGTTCCCCGGAGTCAAAGACCCAGACTCCTTGTTTCTTGTACATTCGGCCTTTGCTTCGGGCGGGGCGTAAGATGATGCGCTCTTCCGAACTTTCGACTTCGATGGAGTCGCCGGGGCGCAGCTGCAACTCTTCCCGCACCGGCTTGGGCAACACTACCCGTCCGGCTTTGTCGATCGTGGTTGTGGTAAGCATAATGGCATTTTACCATGATTCATGCCATTTACGGCCGTCCACTGAGCTTGCTCCTCCCGCATGGGCAGGGGGGCCCCCTTTCCCTGTAACGCTCTCATACGATTGACACTTTGGCCCGGCTGCTCAACAATGGGAGCCGACGAGATTCCATCACAATTAACAACCAAGGGAGATACGTATGCCGGATGAGGGCGGTGAGGTTGTCCAGATCGCAGAGGACCACACCGGGGGCGGGGGCAATGCCGGAAAGTGGATTTTGCTGTTACTGGCGGTGATCTACGTAGCGGGGTCTGCGTACTTTCTGTTTGACTTGCGGGGGCGCCTCGACAAGCTGGGAACGCAGCAGGCGGCCAGCAACACGCAGATTGAACAGCTGAACAAGCGCATGCAGTCAGCCGAGGCCGAAGCCGAGACTCTGGCCGAGCAGGTCGGCATGACTAAGAAGGAGCTGTCCGATCGGGCAGCCGACCTGCAGCGCCAGCAGCGGGCGGCGGAAGCGCGTCTGGCGGAGGAGCAGAAACAGGCAATTGGCAAGGTCAGCGGGGAGGTGGCCGGGGTCAAGACCGACGTGGGCGGCGTCAGGACCGACGTCGAGTCCACCAAAGCTGACCTGGCCGCGACCAAGGCCAAGCTGGAGAGCACGATTGGCGACCTGGGCGTGCAAAGCGGCTTGATTGCGCGCACCCGCGACGATCTCGAGATCCTCAAGCACAAAGGCGACCGCAATTACTACGAGTTCACGCTGGTGAAGGGGGCGCGGCCGCAGCCGGTTTCGACCGTCAGCCTGCAGCTGAAGAAGACCGACGCCAAGAAGGGCAAGTTCACCATGAACGTTACGGCGGACGACCGCACCATCGAGAAAAAAGACCGCAACGTGGCCGAGCCCATCCAGTTCTATACCGGGCGCGAGCACATGCTGTACGAGATGGTGGTCTGGACGGTGGACAAGAAAAGGGTGACGGGCTACCTGAGCACGCCCAAGAATGCCCCCGTGCCGGTGAGCGCCAACTGAGTTTCGCTTCGCGATGCTGCCTGCCTCGGGTCATGTACTGATCGAGATCGTTTTGCGCACGGCGGTGATCTATGCCGTCGTGCTGATCGGGGTGCGTCTGAGCGGGAAACGGGAAGTGGGTCAGATGACGCCCTTCGATCTGACCCTGCTGCTCCTGATCAGCAATGCGGTGCAGAACGCGATGGTTGGTTCAGACTCGTCGCTGATTGGCGGAGCTGTGGCTGCTACGACCCTGCTGGTGCTGAATTACCTGATTGCGGAGCTTTCTGGCGGCAATCGGCGTTTTCGCAAACTGGTGCAGGGACAGCCCAGTCTGCTAGTGCACGATGGCAAGATTATCGAGTCGCACATGGCGAAAGAGCACGTCAGCATGGATGAGTTGCAGTGTGCCTTGCGCGAGCACGGTATTTCCAGCTATCACGATGTGGCGCTGGCGGTGCTGGAGGTGGACGGCTCGATCAGCTGCTTGAAGTACGACGAGATCCAACCTACAGCGAGTACCCATCTGGCGCGGAGAAAGTTCCTGCAAAAACACCAATAACCCGTGGAGCCGGCGTCTCGCCGACAGTGGCAAACCTCTCGTATCGTGGTTCTCCCGCAGCCCACGCTGGCCGGCGGGACGCCGCCGCTACGGCTTGGTTAGCACCAACGGCACCGGTTGGTCGTAGGGATGGATCGTGACCTTGAGCGATTTGCGGCTGGCGAAGACATCGGGCGCGACGGGAAAGGTGACCACGATAGTCCCGTTGGTCTGGGCGCCGGGATCGAGCATGGTTTCGCTCTTCAGGGGGGTAACCGCGTTCTGCTTGAGCGGCGGAAAGGCCTGCAAATAGCGGCCAACATCGACAGCGGCCGCGGCATCATCCTTGAACTGCCTGGTGCCGGTATCCACCTCAGCGTCCATCTTGCGAATCCAGAAGGGCTTGGTGCCGCCATTGCGCAGGGAAATTGTTATGGCGACCATGACCGAGTTCTGGTTGGGGATTTCCACCGAAGTCACATCGTCAATCGTGCCGCTGGCGGCGGAGTGCGGGCGCTGGATCACGGCGACAAGGAGGGCGACCAGAACGATGGCGGCAACTCCGATGGCGACGATCTTGACCGGGGGGAGATTCTTGCGGGCGGTGCCGAATTCCTCGCCCATGTGAGGCAGCGGGTGCGGTTGCGGGGGGCTGGCTGGGGCTTGCGGATTGGGCGGCGCAGCGGGCGTGGACGGGGTTTCGTCTGGCATAACAACCTCGATTGCAAGTGATTCTAATCGCTCGGGCAAGAAAAAGCTGTACCGCAAAGGACGCTAAGGACATCCGCAAAGATCGCAAAGGGGGACTTACCAGGCATGCTTCATGGCCTTGGCGAATTTGGCCGCCGGCAGAGTGTTTAGCACGTCGGTGGGGGTAAGCCAGGCGCGACGGGCCTGCAGCACACCATAGCGGATCTTCTCCAGGTGCGTGGTGTGGTGTGCATCGGTGTTGATCGCGATCTTTACGCCATGCTGTTTGGCCAGGCGCAAGTGGCGGTCGCATAGGTCAAGCCGGTCGGGGTAGGCGTTGAGTTCCATGGCGACTTTGTGTCTGGCTGCGGCTTTGAGCACGGCATCAAGGTCGAACTGGTAGGCCTCGCGGCGGAGCAGCAGGCGGCCGGTGGGATGGCCGATCATCGAAGTATTCGGATTCTCGATTGCTTTCAGCAGACGATCGGTCATCTCGGCAGGGGGCTGGTTGAAGTGGGTGTGCACGCTGGCGATGACCACGTCCATCTGCTCGAGCACCGCATCGGAGAGGTCGAGGGTGCCGTCGGCCAGGATGTCCACTTCCGCGCCGGCGAAGATCTTGATGCCCGGAATCTTCTCGTTGGCGGCGCGAATGCGGCGGATGTGCTCTACGGCCCGCTTGTCATCAAGCCCGTTGGCGAAGGCCAGGCTCTTGGTGTGATCGGTGATGGCCATGTACTTGTAGCCGTATGCCTTGGCCGCCTCCGCCATCTCTTCGATGGTGTTGCGGCCGTCGGTCTCGACGGTGTGCATGTGCACGTCGCCCTGCAGGTCTGCCTGCGAGATCAGGGCGGGCAGGGCGTGTTCTTCGGCGGCGTCAATCTCACCCTGGTTTTCGCGGAGTTCCGGCGGAATGTAGTCGAGCTTGAGCTTGGCGTAAATCTCCTCCTCGGTCTTGGCCGCGACTACTTTCTCGTTGTCGAGGCGAGCCAGGCTGTATTCGCTGAGGGTGTAGCCCATCTTGAGGGCGCGCTGGCGTAGGGCCACGTTGTGGGCCTTGGAGCCGGTGAAATACTGCATGGCGGCGCCGAAGGAATCCGGCGGGAGAAGGCGCACGTCCACCTGCATGCCGCCGCGCATGCGGAAGCTGATTTTGTTCTCGCCGCGGGCGATGACTTCCATGAGGCCGGGCAGCCCGATGATGTGCTCGATCAGTTTCTCGCGCTGGGCAACGATGGCGCAGGCCTTGCCGGTGACCAGCACATCGAGATCGCCAACGGTTTCGCGTCCGCGGCGTAACGAGCCGGCAGGCGTGACCTTCTCGACTCCGGGAAAATTGCGGAGATGCTCGATGATTTTGTCCGCCTGGTTTTCAGCGGCGTCGAGCAGAAAGCGGCCGGCGATGCGCTGGTAGTCCTCGATGGCCTTGAGCAGCTTCTGCTCCTGCTTTTCGCCCAGGCGGGGCAGGACGCGAATTTTGCCTTCGCGGGCGAGCTTGGCTACGCCGTCCACGTCCGAGACCTGGTAGGCGCTCCAGATCAGGGCGATGGTTTTCGGTCCCAGGCCCTGGATCTTGAGCAGCTCGAGCATCGAGGGATGGTATTTCTTGAGCAGCTCGGCATGGACCGTGAGCCGGCCCTCTTTGAAGATCTCCTGCAGGTTGGTCAACATCCCCTTGCCGATGCCGGGAATTTCCAGAACCTTCTTGGGCTCGCTGATGATATCGGCTATCTGCTGGGGCAGGGCCTCGATCGCCTGGGCGGCATTGCGGTAGGAGCGGATGCGGAAGGAATCCTGGTTGTCGATCTCCAGCAGATCGGCAGTTTCGTACAGGATGCCGGCGATGGCTTTGTTGTCCATGCAGAACTCAAAGATAAACAAGTTTTGGGGAAAAGAGTACCGAGTTGCGGGTACCGAGTACCGAGCAAGAGCGTACACAGGCCGGGCAGCCGCAGCATCAGTGCGGTAAGGAACATGGCGAGGCGGGAAGTCGGGGGGCAGAACGACAAAAGTGCCGAGTTGCGGGTACCGGGCAGAGTGGTGGGACAGGCACGCCCCTATGCCTGCCGGCTTGGGGAAACTGGCTGAAAAAAACTGGCGGCCCTCAAGAGGTCTTACTGCGCCTTGGTGACGTTGGCCGCCTGCGGACCTTTCTGGCCTTGGATGATCTCGAACTCTACTGTGTCGCCTTCTTGCAGGCTCTTGTAGCCTTCCGAAGTGATGGCGCTGTAATGCACAAAAACATCGGGTCCGTCATCACGTCCGATAAAGCCATAACCCTTGGCATTGTTGAACCACTTCACCGTACCTTTCAAACGTTCCACTTACGCCCCCTCGGGCACGTACTCTTTCAGCACCGAGGCCGTGCCTGTGACATTGCTGACATTGTGCGTCTATGGGCAGGGGCTGTCAAGGAGGGGGATCACAGGGAAGCCGCTATTTACGCGGCTTCCGGGCGGTATGACGGCAGGCAAGCCAGAGCACCGAAGAGATGGTTTTGGCGTCGCGGATGGTGCCCGCCGTCACCATACGCACGGCGGCGGCGAGGGGAACCAGGCGTTGCTGGATGAGTTCGTCGGCCTCGGGCTGGGCGGATCCGGGGCGCAAACCCGTCGCCAGGTAAACGGCCATGGTCTCGTCCATGAACCCGGGACTGGCGTAGAAGCGGAAGATGCGCTGCCAGCGGCGGGCGGTGTAGCCGGTTTCCTCGAGAAGCTCACGCTTGGCGCCACTGAGTTCAGATTCACCCTTGTCAATGCGGCCGGCGGGAAGTTCCCACAGGTAGTCCTGGGCGGCGTGACGGTACTGGCGCTCGAGCAGGACGCGTGGCGGGCGGCTGGTGTCGTCTACAGCCAGAATGACCACCGAGCCGGGATGGCGCACGATGTCGCGGCGGGCGCGGATGCCTCCCGGCTCGAGCACACGGTCGGTCGTGACACGGAAAACGGGGCCGCGGAAGACTTCGCGGGAGGAGAGCACTCGGGCCTTTCGCTTGCGGGAAGATTTGGGCATGGGCTTTATGGTAAGTCAGACTGAGAGCTGAGGCCAGCGAGCGCACGTACGGTTCCTGTCGAAGAAGCAGTTCTCGGTTCCCGGTTCTCCGTTCTCAGCCGAAAGGCTTTTGCGGGGTGGAGGCGCCCTGTTATGCTGCCCGCGATGGCGGCGAAACCGAACATTACGATCGTGGGTCCGGGACGGCTGGGAACGGGGTTGGCAGTCGAACTGAGGCGGGCTGGATATCGCCTGTGTGAGATCGTGTCGCGAAAGGCTTCGCAGCGGACAGCAGGCGCGCTGGCCAAGAGCACCGGCGGCCGGACCGCAACGGTCAAGACGGCGCTTCTCGATGCAGACTTGCTCTGGCTGAGTGTGCCGGATGGTGAAATTGCGGCGCTGGCACAGCAACTCGCGCCACGAGCGCGGTGGAGAGGGAAGATCGTGTTCCACTCCAGCGGGGCCTTAGCCAGCGCTGAATTGGATGTGCTGCGGCAGCGTGGGGCAGCTGTGGCGGCGGTGCATCCCTTTATGACCTTCGTGCGCGGCTCGATTCCTTCGCTCGCGGGAGTGCCGTTTGGAGTGGAAGGAGATGCAGCAGCGGTGCGGGTGGCGCGGCGAGTGGTACGCGATCTCGGCGGGGAAGTGTTCTCTGTCGCGAGAGGAAAGAAGTCGGCGTATCACGCGTGGGGGGCGTTTACTTCCCCGCTGCTGGTGGCGTTGCTGGTGACGGCGGAGGAAGTGGCGGGGGTGGCGGGCTTCTCCCAGACTGAGGCTCGTAAGAATATTCTGCCGATTGTGCGCCAAACCATCGCCAACTACGCAAAACTGGGTCCGGCGGGGGCGTTCAGCGGTCCGATTGTGCGAGGGGACGCGGACACGGTGCGAAAGCACCTGCAGGCTTTGCGGAAGGTTCCGGCAGCGAGAGCGGTTTACGTGGCGCTGGCCCGGGTGGCGCTGCGGCGGTTGCCGGCGGGAAATCGGCGGGAATTGGAAAGAGCGCTGCACGGGTAGGTTCGTGATAGTGCACGCAAGCTCCTTCACGGCCTTGGCGGCCGCTCGGGATGACGGTTTAGTTGGGTTAGCTTGTTGGTTCCGGAATTACTTCATCATCAGGCGCTCTATCGCGCGGGCTTGCCCGGTGGTTTCGTCGCAATCTACCACCACAGCACTGAGGCGGACGTCGCCCGAGGCGGGTTCGAAGCGGACTGGCATGTTGTTGAGGAATTTTCCCATCACCAGTTCTTTTCTTACTCCGATCACGCTGTCGTACGGGCCCGTCATACCTACGTCGGTGATATAGGCGGTGCCGCCGGCCAACACGCGCTCGTCGGCGGTGGGCACGTGGGTGTGGGTGCCGATCACCGCCGTGACGCGGCCATCCAGGTACCAGCCCATGGAGATTTTCTCCGAGGTGGCCTCGGCATGAATGTCAACCACAACGACCTTGGCTTTGACCTGCTTCAACAGCTGATCAGCGACACGAAAAGGATCATCGTTCGAGCCCATGAACACGCGTCCCTGCAGGTTGAGCACAGCATAAGGGACGTCCTTCTTCTTGCCTTCATACAGCCCCCAGCCGGGCATGCCTTCGGGGTAGTTGGCGGGGCGCAGCACACGGCGGGCGATGCTGTGCGGGTTGCCATCGGCGTGCTGGAAATACTCGACGATTTCACGCTTGTCCCAGATGTGGTTGCCGGTGGTGATGACGTCAATGCCCAACTCGAGCAGTTCTTCCGCCAGCGGCGGCGTGATGCCGAAGCCTGCAGCGGCGTTCTCTCCGTTGGCGAGGACCAAGTCAATGGCGTGGTCTTTGACCAGCGCCGACAGGTGTTCCTTGACGATGGTTCGCCCGGGCCGGCCGAAGATGTCACCGATGAAGAGGATGCGCATGAGTGGGTCGTCAGTCGTTCGTCGTTGGTCGTTGGCCAGAATCGCCGTTGTCGACCGTCCGATTTTGATGGTAACACGCGGGGTTTCGCGGTCTGCGGTTCGGTGTGGCGTCCTCCAGACTTCGGCGCTGCACGTCGGGTCCTTCAATTGCCTTGACGGCCGTTCGGGACGGTGCTTTTTGGGAGATGCGCGTGGTGTCTACGGTGCTGCCAGCTCCGCGGTCTTCAGGAAGTCGTAGTTGCCGGAGGGATTCAAGGGCAGGTTGCGCACGCGCTTGGTGTGCACCAGCACATTGTCGTAGTACCAGAGGTTGATATAGGGCAGATCCTGGGCGAGAAGAAGCTGGATCTCGGCGTAGAGCTGTTTGCGGGCGTTGGGGTCGAGTTCGCTGCGGGCCTGGTCAATCAGGGCGTCTACGCGGGGATTGGAGTAATAGCTGCGGTTGGCGCCGTTGGGCGGAAACTTGGCCGAGTGGAAGACGTATTCGAAGATGTCGGGATCTTCGTTGCCGCCGATCCAGCGCAGGGAATAGAACTGAAACTCGCCGTGGGTGACGTCGGAAAAGAACGTGGCAAATTCAAAGGTACGGATGTCGAGCACGATGCCCACGTCTCGCAGTTGCTGCTGGAGAACGGCGGCCAGCAGGCGCGTGCTTTCTTCGGTTGAGGTCTTCATCGGCAAGTGGAAACGCACGCCGTTCACCGCCGGGAATCCGGCCTGGTCGAGCAGCTGGCGGGCGCGCTCGGGGTTGTAGTCGTAGCGGGGAACGTCTCCGTTGTACGCCCAGCTTTCGGGGGGAAGAACGCTGTAGGCAGGGCGGACGAACCCGCGTCCCAGGTATTGGATAAGCGGGCGACGGTCGATGGCGTAGGCAATGGCCTGGCGCACACGAACGTCTCTGAGGATGGGATCGCGCAGGTTGAACGCCAGATAACTGAGGATGGTTCCGGGGGCGCGCTCCACCTGCAGGTTGGGCTCGCGTTCCAGCGTCAGCACGGTATCAAAGGTGAGCGCGTTGCTTGCGATGTCGGCGCTACCCTTTCGTAGCTCGAGGGCGCGGGTGGTGGGGTCGGGGATTACGGCAAAGCGCACGCGCGCGACGCGCATCTTCGCCCCCCAGTAGTGGTCATTGCGCTCGAGGATAACCTCCTTGTCCTGCTCGGCACTCACAAAACGAAACGGGCCGGAGCCGATGGGATGGCGGGTGATCTCGTCGCCGCTGCCGTAGGGGACGATGCCGATGGCACCGTCGGAAAGATTCCACAACAGCGTGGCGAAGGGTTCTTTCAGGTGGAAGACGACGGTGTAATCGTCGGGCGCGTCGATGTGGTCCACAAAGCGATAGACGGCCGCCTTGGTGCTGAGAATCTTGTGTTCGAGCAGCGAATCGAAGGTCCACTTGACGTCGCGTGCGGTCAACGGGCGCCCGTCGTGAAAGCTCACTCCGCGGCGCAGGTGGAAGATGTACGTTTTGGGATCGGGAATCTCCCAGCTCTGGGCAAGCGCAGGTTTGACGTTGAGATGCTCATCGCGGTCGAGGAGATCGTCGAAGATGAGCTCGTCAATGCGTTCAGACTGGGCGTCGAGGCCGACGCGGGGATCGAGATTGGTGGGGCTGCTCTCGATGATCATCACCAGCGTGTCGGCAGAGGGTTTGCTGGAGCAAGAGAGAGCGGGGATCAGGAAAGCGATGACTGCAAGTGCCGCTACCCACCCCCGCATCCATCCCATGTCTGTCATCCCGAGGGAATCCACAGCCGCATGAGCGTGCCGAGGGGAGTCGAGGGACCCTGTGTTCTCCCCTCGGGAAACCTTACGCATACGAGATCTTCCCCAATATGGCTGCGCGCCGGGCCCCGGTCGCCGAGGGAATATTCGAGGGCTGCCGGTTCCACGTTTGATAGGCCAGCAGCGCGAAGGCTGCGGCTTCTTTGGCAGCCGACGGCAATCCGAATTCCTCCGACAAACGAATCCGCAGGCCGAGAGGAAGAAGTTCGCCGGTCAGCATCACGAGCAGCGTGGGATTGGTCGCGCCGCCTCCGGAGACCACCAGCTCGGAGTAGCTGTGCGGACGGCGCACCACGAAGCGGCGGAGGGCATCCGCGATAGAACGGGCGGTCAGGGCAGTGGCGGTGGCCACGATGTCCTGCTTCTTTGCCCCGCGGCATTGGCGCAGGAACGCGGTTACGAAGTCGCGGCCGAATTCCTCGCGGCCGGCGGTCTTGGGTGGTTTGCGGCTAAAGAATGGAGTCTGCAGAAGGCAGGCGAGCACAGGCTCCAGCACAGTGCCGGATGCGGCGATCTTTCCGTCGCGATCATAGGGCTTGCTAAAGAGGTGGTCCGTGACAGCATCAATCACCATGTTGCCGGGGCCGGTGTCGAAGGCGCGCACTTGGGCCAGCGACGAGCGGGGCGGGATGGCGGTCAAATTAGCAATGCCTCCGATGTTCTGAATCACCCGGCCCACGCGGTCATCGCGGTAGAGCAGGTAGTCGAGAAAGGGAACGAGGGGCGCGCCTTTGCCGCCGGCGGCCATGTCGCCGGGGCGGAAGTCGGAGACCACCGGGACGCCCACGCGGGCGGCGATGATTGCGCCTTCGCCGGTTTGCCACGTGACCGCAAGTCTGCGGCCCAGGAAGCGTGCGGGCTCGCCCTGATGGTACAGCGTCTGCCCGTGGCAGCCGACGAGTTCCGCTTTCAGGCGATAGCGGCGCTGGGTGGCCAGGACGGCGTCGGCATAGAGCTCACCGAGGAGAAAATTGAGGCGGGTGAGCTCGGCGACACTGGCGCGCGTGGCGTTCATCGCGGCAAGTACGGCGCGACGAACGGCTTTGGGATAGGCATATTCGGCGTGAGCGAGGAGCTTGAACCGGAGGCCTGCCACGCCTGCCGGTCGCACGCGCACCAGCGCGACGTTGATGCCGTCGGCCGAGGTGCCGCTCATCACGCCGGCGACGATCACGCCCTCTCCTCTTGATGGATGGCCTCCAGCCGCACCTGCTCGCTGAATTCCCAAAGTTGGCGGGAAAGGCGTTCGAGCTTGGCGGTGGAGGGCGGTGGCAACCGGCGCTTCAGTTCCGGCGACCTTCGCTTGAAAGCCCGCACGCGCGCGGATGATTCTGCCACACGCTCGGCGAATTTGCGGTCGCGCTCAGCTTCTTTCACCAATGCCTCATAGGCGCGCACGATCAGTTCTTCCTGGTGGCAGATCAGGCAGAGATCCCCGCCGGCGCGAATGTGCTCGACTGCCGCCTGCTCGATGGGGGCGGCTTTCAGCACCCCACCCATTTCCAGATCGTCGGAAACGATCAGGCCGCGGTAGCCGATTTTCTTGCGAAGAATGTCGGTGATCCACTTGCCTGACAGCGACGCGGGCACGCGTTCATGAGTCACGTCTGGATACGCGGCGTGCGAGACCATGACGAAGGGCAACTGGCGGCGCAGGGTGCGGTAGGGAAGCAGATCTTCCTGCCACATCTGGCGCAGCGGCTTGTTGACGGCGGGCAGCTCGTGGTGGGTATCGAGCTTGGCCTCGCCCAGGCCGGGGAAGTGTTTGCCGCAGCCCAGCACTCCTGTACCCCGCAGTCCGGCGAGAAACTCGCGGGCGTAGGCAATAACGTGGCGGGGATCGGGCGAGACCGCGCGCGAACTCATGACCGCGTGAGACGCAGGCAACGCCAAGTCCAGAACCGGAGCGAAGTCGGTGTTGAAGCCGAGTGCGCGGCAGGACTCGCCAATCAGTTTGCCGTGCTTGCGGAAGAGGCGGCGGTCTCGGCTCGCGAAGACTTCGGCGGCCGACGGCGCAGGGGCGACGGCATTCTTCAGGCGGTCCACGGTGCCGCCCTCCATGTCCACACACAGAAACAGGGGCGTCGCGACGCAAGCCTGGCACTCTTTCAACAGCGCGTGAGTCTGCTGGGGATTGACGATGTTGCGGGCGAAGAGGATCACGCCCGCGGGTTGCAGGCGGGTGAGCAGGGAGCGGAGGCGCGGCGAGGCGCTGACGCCGTCGAAGCCGACAATGAAGAGACGTCCAACCCCGCCACGCGATCTGGACGATATTGCTGTTCTGACCATTACAAGCGTGACTTAAAGTGTCGGTTAAAGTTAGGCGCAGCTCCCAGCACCAGCCTTACTCGACTTGTTTCTTTAGCTCCGCCAGCAGATTCAACGCTTCCAGCGGCGTCAGCCGATTCAGGTCCACCTCCCGCAATCGCTCCAATACCGGTTGCGAGAGCGGGGTGAAGATCGTCAACTGGGCCGGGGGACGCGGTTGCAACTCGTCGCTGGCGAGCTGGGCGGTCAGTTGTTGCTCGGCGCTTTCATGTTCGGCCAGAACCTCGCGGGCGCGCTCGATGACTTCATTCGGCAGGCCCGCGAGCTTGGCCACTTCGATGCCGTAGCTGCGGTCCGCGGCGCCGGGCTCGACCTTGCGGAGGAAGACAATCCCGCCTCCGGTTTCTTTCACGGAGACGTGATAGTTCTTCACCCCGGAAAGCTGATCGGCCAGTTCGGTCAGCTCGAAATAATGGGTTGCGAACAAAGTCTTGGCGCGGGTGCGGGCGTGGATGTATTCGACCGCCGCCCAGGCGATGGCCAGGCCGTCATAGGTGGCGGTGCCACGGCCGACTTCGTCAAGAAGAATCAACGATCTCGGCGTCGCAGTGTGCAGAATGGACGCGGTCTCGGTCATCTCGACCATGAAGGTGGAGCGGCCGCGCGCCAGGTTATCGCTGGCGCCGATGCGGGTAAAGACGCGATCCACCACACTGAGCCGCGCCGAGCGCGCGGGCACGAACGATCCCATCTGGGCAAGAATCACGCTCAGCGCGGCCTGGCGGAGATAGGTGGACTTGCCTCCCATGTTCGGGCCGGTGAGCACCAGAACGGTGTGTGTGGTCGAGTTGAGGAACAGATCATTGGGGACAAATCGCTCCCCGCCTCCGGCAAGTTCCTGCTGCTCGATGACGGGATGACGGCCTCCGATGATCTCGATGTCGCCCGAGTCATCAAAAACGGGGCGGCAGTAGCTGCGAAGGGCGGCGACGTGCGCCAGCGACGCCAGCACGTCCACCTCGGCCAGCGCCAGCGCCGTCTGCCGGATGCGTTTGGCTTCTCCGGCAATGGCCGACCGCAACTCGGCGAACAAGCGGCGCTCGATTTCGACGATCTTCTCCTGGGCATCCAGGATCTTTGACTCGTATTCTTTCAGCTCGGGCGTGGTGAATCGCTCGGCGTTGACCAGGGTCTGCTTGCGCTCGTAGTCGGGCGGAACCAGGTGCAGATTGGGTTTCGAAACCTCGAGGTAATAGCCGAAGATGGAGTTGAACTTCACCTTTAACGAAGCGATGCCGGTGCGCTGGCGCTCCCGCTGCTCGATCTGGGCGAGGTACTGCTTGCTGTTGCGGCTGAGGTCGCGCAGCTGATCGAGTTCCTTGTCTATACCACTTTGGATAACACCGCCATCGCTGAGCGAGATCGGCGGCTCGGGGACAATGGTCCTATCAATCCGCTCGCGGAGATCGAAGAGTTCATCCACGTTCTTGTGCAGAACCTGCAGTCGCTCCGTAGCCAACCGTGTCAACGCCGTTCGTACGGCCGGGATCTTCGCCAACGAAGCCGCCAGGGCGAGCACATCGCGGGGATTGGCGGTTTCCAGGGTGACCCGGCTGAGCAGGCGTTCAAGATCGAGAATCCCATCGAGGGCGCGGCGCAGTTCCTCGCGCGCCACGATCTCTTTGACCTGCGCTTCAACCGCGTCCAGGCGGGCGTTGATCTCGGGGAGTTCGATGGACGGCCGCAGCATCCAGGAACGCAGCAGGCGCTTGCCCATGGGGGTGACGGTCGAGTCGAGCGAGCGGAACAGGGTCACCCCTGCGTCCGTCCCGGCGAACAGCGGTTCGATCAGCTCCAGGTTGCGCACCGTGACCGCGTCCAGGACCAGGCAGTTCTGGCGCTCGTAGAAGCCGATGCGATCCACATGGTCAAGAGTCCCGCGCTGGGTGGAGCGGACGTAATAGAGGATGGCCCCTGCCGCCGAGGCGGCTGCGGGTTTGCCGGCCAGGCCGAAACCCTCGAGGGACAAAACACCGAAGTGATTTTCGAGCAGCGGAATGGCGTGGTCAGGGGCGAAGATCCAGTCGTCGAGCGGGGTTTCGGCGAGGGCGGGAAGCGGCGTCCACTTCGCGGGCTGGAGGGGTGAAACGCTCGTCCCTACATCAGCAGTGGCCGCAGGCGCGCTCTCGAACAGCGGAGCCGAAGAAGCATACAGAATCTCCTTCGGCCGCAACTGCCGCAGCTCTTCTTCAATCCGGCGGGCGGCGTCTTGGCCGTGAAATTCAGTGGCACGAAATTCGCCGGTGGATAGGTCTAACGCGGCGAAGCCCACTCGATCGCCGACCCGGCCCATGGCGGCGAGGAAGTTGTTCTCCTCAGAACTCAGCGCAGAAGCGGCCGTTCCCGGCGTGACCACACGGGTCACTTCGCGGCGCACCAGTTTCTTGGCCAGGCGGGGATCTTCCACCTGGTCGCAGATGGCCACTTTGAATCCCTTGCGGATCAGCTTGGAGATGTAGCCCTCGGCGGCATGGTAGGGCACGCCACACATGGGCACGGCGATACCTTTTTCCTTGTTGCGCGAGGTCAGCGTGATCTGCAGTTCGCGTGAGGCGAGGATGGCATCGTCAAAGAAGAGCTCGTAGAAATCCCCCAAGCGAAAGAACAGCAGGGCAGTGGGATGCTCCTTCTTGATGGCGGCGTACTGCCGCATCAGCGGGGTGGACGGCTCGGTCATTTCCGGCGGCTTCGTGGGCGGATTATAACAAACGGAGGCGGCAGCCCTCGGCGACGGAAATCACAGTTGACGCACACTCCGCAGCAGTGGTCTCCTACAGTGGCATGGAACTGCGTAAAGATCCCATCACACGCTCCTGGGTGATCACCGGGGATGACGTTCCCGACGCTGCGCCCCGCTCGGGGGGGCCCTGCGCATTTTGTCCGGATGCCCCGGCGGCGCCGCAACTGGTGTCGAGCGCGGCATCGGTAGACGGGGGACCGTGGTCGGCGCGTGCAGTGGTACATCCCATGGCCCTCTACCGTATTGAAGGCGAACCGTCACGCCGGGCGGACGGCATCTACGATCGCATGCGCTCGGTCGGCGCGCACGAGGTGCTGGTAGAGAACCGCCGCCACGACGGCCACCTGTGGAACGCGTCCGACGCCGAGATCGAGCAGTTTCTGCTGCTGGCTGCGCAGCGCATCCATGACCTCAAGCGCGACCAGCGCTTCAAGTACATCAGCATCTTCAAGAACCACGGGATCAGCGCGGGGCAGGAGTTTGAGCATCCCAACTCGCAGCTCACCGCCACCACCTTCGTGCCGCGGCGCGTGCTCTATGAGCTGCGCGCCGGCCGGGACTATTTTGAGAAGAAGGAACGCTGCGTATTTTGCGACATCATTTCGCAAGAACTGCACCAGGACCAGCGGGTGGTGGAGTCGCGCGGCGACTATCTTTCGATGTGCCCGTACGCGCCACGCGTGCCCTACGAAACCTGGATCCTGCCGCGGACGCATGAAGCCAGCTTTGAGCGCCTCGGACTGGCGCGGCCGGGCACGCTGCGCGATCTGGGCGGGCTTCTGCGCCGCACCCTGCAACGGATTCGCACGGTCACCGAAGACTTCCACATGGTGCTGCACACCTCGCCCAACAGCCTGCATCGCTCCGAGAGCCTTGGGTACTGGAAGACGATCGACGAAGACTATCACTGGCACTTCGAGATTCTGCCCATCGTTTCGGCCAAGGCAAAGTCGTACACCTTCAAAGAGGTGTACTATTCGCCGGTCGCGTCGGAGACGGCGGTGGCCCGGCTGCGGGCGGCCAAGATCGAGGCCTAGATGTGAGCGCAAGTTGTTGACGAGCGAAGTCCTCCGTTCCCCGTTCTCGGCTCTCCACGGAAGTCTGCGGTGCACCAGTCATTTCCTGCGAGATAATCTCAGCATGACGGTTCGGCGCATGAAGAGCTATACCGGCGGACAGGGATATGTGTACCAGTACTACTTTGTCGGGAAGCGGGCAGCGCCGGACACTTCTTCCTGCGGGCCTTCGACCGAGTACATCTTCGATGTCACTTCCGACCGCAAGACCACGTATGCGGTCAGCGTTCTGCTGTCCCAGGAAGCCGTGGAGGCTTGGGCCGCAGCACATAAGCGGCGGCTCACCGACGCCGAGCAGTACGGGGCGGTGAAGATGCGACTGTTCCGGGCCTTTGATGAGATTGAGGACATGAAGGGACAGGGGCGACGGCTGGAGGTTACCGCGGCAACCCTGGAAGAAGTATTGAGCACGCTCGGGGTGCAATAGGCGGAACTGTCCGTATGACGCGTCCAGGCGGCCAGCCGGACCTTTCGACTTCGCTCCGGCAGGCTGCCGGCGCTACGGCCTTGTGACATCTGTCACATGGACTTGTGACATGGCTTGCTGCCGTGTGCCCTATCCACCGAGCAGACTATAATCACTGAATCGGAACGGGAGAGGATGCCCGAACCGGTGCAGGCGGTCTTTCACACTTATGTCCATACTTTGGCTGCGAGTTGCGCTCGGCTGTTATGCCGTGGGGCTGTTGTACGCCCTGGTGGCGCTGACCCGGACCAGCGAACTGCTGGGTAAAATCGCGCTGCATGCCGCCTATCTTGGCATGGTCTTTCACTTTGTATCGCTCATGGAGTCGGTGATCCTGTCGGGTCAGATCGCGTTGGCCTCGGCGCACAACTCCATTTCTTTGCTGGGTTTTCTGATCATGACGGTGTTCATGATCGCCTACATGGTCTACAAGACCACGTCGCCGGGGATCGTCGTCTTCCCCCTGGTGTTTCTGCTGACCTTCGTGGCCGCCACCGGACAGCAACCGTTCCTGCTGACCTCGCCGGGAATGCGCACCGGGTGGTTGTTCGCCCACATTGCCATGATCTTCACGGGATATGCGGCGCTGATCTTGAGCTTTGGGGCCAGCCTGCTGTACCTGCTGCAGGAACGCAGTCTGAAATCGAAACGCTCGGGGATGCTCTCGCGCCTGCCCGCGCTGGAAGTGATTGATGAGATCGGTTACCGCTCCCTGCTCCTCGGCTTTCCGTTTATGACGCTGGGGCTGATTGCCGGCACTGTGGTGGCGCAATCCACCTTCGGGCGGGTGAACTTTCTTGATCCCAAGATTCTGCTCTCCATCCTGATGTGGGCGGTGTACCTGATCATGCTGTATACCCGCTGGAATTCGGGATGGCGGGGGCGGCGCGCGGCGTACCTGGCGACGGGCGCGTTTGTCGCGGCGGTGGTGGCGTGGGCGGCCAACTACTTCAGCACGATTCACAGGTTTGTCCGGACATGAACTTTCAGCTCATCGGCGTGAATCACAACTCGGCGCCGGTGGAGGTGCGCGAGCGCCTCGCCATTCCCGAATCGCGCCTGCCGGAAGCCCTGAAGCGCCTGGCGCAGCACCCGGGGGTGGACGAAGGGCTGATTCTTTCGACCTGCAACCGCGTGGAGCTGCTGGCCCAGACTCGCAATGGGAGCGCCGACCTCCGCGGCTTTGTGCGCGACTATTTTCATCTGGAGCCGGCGGATTTGGATCCCCATCTTTACGAGTTTCGTGAACAAGACGCGATCCGCCACATATTCCGCGTCACCTCCAGTTTGGATTCCATGGTGGTGGGCGAGCCGCAGATTCTCGGCCAGGTGAAGGAGGCCTATGCCACCGCGCGCGCAGTCGGCGCGGTGCACTCGCAGCTCGACCAGTTACTGACCCGCGCGTTCGCCGTGGCCAAGCGGGTGCGCACGGAGACCGCGGTGGGGTCGTCTTCGGTGTCAGTAGCGTCGGTTGCCGTGGAGCTGGCCAAGAAAATATTTGGCTCGCTGCACGGCAAGCACGTATACCTGGTCGGGGCGGGGAAGATGAGCGAGCTGGCGGCGCGGCATCTGCTGGCGCATGGGGCTGCGTCCATTTTCGTGGCCAACCGCACCTACGACCGTGCCATCGGCTTGGCGCAGAAGTTTAACGGTCAGGCCATAGAGTTCAGCCGGCTCTACGACACCTGCGATCGTGGCGACATCGTAATCACTTCCACCGGCGCGCCCGTTGCCATCTTCCGCAAGGAACATGGCGAGATGTTCCTCAGCCGGCGCAAAAACCGGCCTATGTTCTTCATTGACATTGCGGTGCCGCGCGATGTGGACCCGGAGATGAACAAGCTGGACGGCATCTTCGTCTACGACATTGACGATCTGCAGCAGGCGGTGTCGGAGCACGTGGCCGACCGCAAGAAGGAGGCGGAGCGCGCCGAGGCCATCATCAACGACGAGGTAGCGCGTTTTCAGGCGCGTCTACTGACGCTCGATGTGGTGCCGACGATCGTTTCGCTCCAGGACCATCTCGAGACCATCCGCCAGGCCGAAATTGACCGCGTACGCGGGCGCCTGGGGGCGCTCTCTCTCGATCAGGAAATGGCCATCGAAACACTCACCCGCGGCATCGTCAACAAGATCATGCACACCCCCATCAGCACCCTGAAGACGGCAGCGCGGGAGGCGGAGGCGACCACCGTGGTGGACATCGTGCGACGCCTCTTCAACCTGCAGGACAAGAAGGCCGCCAAGTCGGGCGGCGACTCGGGGGCGCGGAGCTAGTGGCCCGCCTGCGCATCGGCTCCCGCGGATCGCAACTGGCGCTCTGGCAAGCCAACCACATCAGCTCACTGCTGCGCGAGCGCGGCCACCTGGTGGAACTCGAGATCATCAAGACGACTGGCGACAAGATTGTGGACGTCGCGCTCGCCAAAGTCGGCACCAAGGGAATGTTCACCAAGGAGATCGAAGAGGCGCTGGCGGAAGGACGGGTGGACCTGGCGGTGCACAGCCTGAAGGACCTGCCTACGCAGCTGGCGGCGGGCTTCGAGATTGCGGCGATTACCAAGCGGGAGAATCCGCGGGATGTATTTTGCTCGCGCAAGTACAAGAGCATTGACGATCTGCCACCAGGCGCGCGGGTGGGCACCAGCAGCCTGCGGCGGCAAGCGCAGCTGAAGGCGCTGCGGCCGAACCTCAAGATTCATCCCCTGCGCGGGAACGTGGACACTCGTCTGCGCAAGCTGGAAGCAGGCGAATACGACGCGATTATTCTGGCCGCGGCGGGATTGAACCGGCTGGGTAAGACAGAATTAGTGCAGCAGGTCATTCCGGCGGAGATCATGTGTCCCGCGGCGGGGCAGGGGGCGCTGGGGATTGAGATTCGAGCAGGCGATACGGCGACCAGAGAGCATCTTGCGTTTTTGGACGACGCTGCAGCGCGGGCGACTACCACTTGCGAGCGCGCGCTGCTGAATAAGCTGGGTGGCGGCTGCCAAGTACCGATCGGGGCGTCGGCCGAGATGCGTCAGGGGCGGCTGCATCTGGAAGGCATTGTCGCGCATCCCGACGGGAGCAAAGTGCTGCGTGAATCGCGCGATGGGGATGATCCGGTTCAACTCGGCGAAGCGGTCGGTCGTGCGCTGCTCGAGCGCGGTGGGCACGCTATTCTCGAAGAGGTGTACGGCAAGGGCGTGGCCGTGCCGCAGCAACCGTGAAAGCTAGATGAGTGAGGAATATGGCGAATAGAGCAAAACACTCCGCCTTGCCACTTGCGGAATCCAAGTTGAAGCAGCATTTTGGAAAGCGGCCATTGCAAGATCTAGTGACCTCCAGTCGCACCTTCCCGGTAACGGCACGAGTGGATGTACAGGTCGCATTAGAGAAACTGTTTTCCAGGTACCCGCAGGCGGAGTTGCTTGGGCTGCACAATCAATACGGTCACGAGACGATGACGATTGCGCATCTCTTGTCGAATCAGCACGACCCAGTAGTGATCAGTCCACTCCAGCATGAAGAAGTTGATATCGGAGAGGTGTTACCGGCTCGTTGTGTACGCAAAGCCTTGTGGCTGGCGCATGAGAACGGACTCCCCTTCGCGCTGCTGCTGAGCACGGCGGTCCGGTTCACGCAGGTAGAAGGCGTACACGTGGAAATTGTTGTGCCTCCCGGAGAGGCAGGGGGCGGGTTTTGTCGGGCACTGTTCGACGAGTTGGAGGCGTTGGTGAAGGGTACAGCCTCTTATCGTGGAAAGGTACTTTCGCTCGAGGCGGCGGACCGCTACTCCGGGCAGGTAGGAGTACTAAGGGTACACAAGCTCCACGCTGTCACGAGGGAACAGGTAATTCTGCCGGATAAAACGCTGCAGTTACTCGATCGTAATGTGGGCGGGTTTATCAAGCAACGGGAGCAGCTTCGCAAGCTCGGCCTTCCTATCAAGAAGGGGCTTCTCTTTTATGGCGCGCCAGGAACCGGCAAGACCCACACAATCCATTACTTGGCGAGCCAACTGCCGGACCACACCACACTCCTCGTGACCGCCGAACAGGTCGCATATCTCGATCACTACTTCCAGCTTGCCCGGTTTTTGCAGCCGGCGATGATTGTTATTGAAGATGTGGACTTGATTGCCCGTGCGCGAGAGGCCATGCACAGCCCCTGCGAGGAAAGTCTGCTCAACAAGTTGTTGAATGAGATGGATGGACTCCGGGAAGATGCGGCAGTGCTCTTCGTACTCACTACGAATCGCCCTGAACATCTCGAAACTGCCTTGGCCTCCCGGCCCGGTCGCGTCGATCAGGCGATCGAGTTTCCACTACCCGACGATCGTGGGCGGGAACAGCTGGCCCGCTTGTACGCATGCGGACTTCCGTTGGACGAGGATGTGGTGGAAGTAATAGTGCGCAAAACTGAGAATGCCAGCGCAGCATTCATTAAGGAGCTGATGCGTCGTGCAGCGCAGTTCCATATCTCGAATGGGAACAGCGGGAGATTGCGCTGCGCTGAGCTGGACGCTGCCCTAGAGGAGATGCTTTTTGCCGGCGGTTCGCTGAATGCCAAGCTTCTAGGAGCGACCGGTGTGAATCGACAGACCGTCAACTAGTCGTAGATCTCTCCCGCGTGAAGTCCCATGTTCCCGAAGAAATCAACCCGGAAGGCGTTAGTTGCAAACCACAGGCTTCTCGTTTGCATTCGCGTTCTCGTCGGTCGTGCACGACGCCAAGCCGGGGCACTGTCCTCCGGGCTGCGCAAGCTGGGCGCGCAAGTGATTGAGATTCCCTTCATCGAGATTCGCAAGCCGCGGTCTTATCGGCCACTGGATAACGCCTTAAAAAATCTCCCCCACTACGATTGGATGATCCTGACCAGCGTCAATGGCGTCGAGGCCATGTGGGAGCGGGTCAAGAAGCTGCGGGTCACGCAGAAGCACTTGCGGCATCTGAAGATCGCGGCCATCGGTCCGGCAACCAGGAGGACCATCGAGAAACACGGCCTGCGGGTGGAGGTTGTGCCAGAAGAGTACGTGGCCGAGGCGGTGGTCAAGAGCCTCCGCAACCGTGTGAAAGGCAAACGCGTGCTGCTGGCGCGAGCCAAAGTGGCGCGCGACGTTATTCCACGGGAACTGCGCAAACTGGGGGCACAGGTGGACGTGGTGGAAGCTTACGAAACCGTGATACCGCGATCCTCACGTGTGCAGCTGCGTGCGGTCCTCAGAGACCCAAGACGGCGGCCGGATGTCATCACCTTCACCAGTTCCTCGACAGTGCGCAACTTTGTGGCGCTGCTGGCGGGCGGGCGGGGGCGCCTGCTCCCCACGAAACACCTCAATGGTGTCAGGCTGGCTTCTATCGGGCCGGTGACTTCTTCCACGCTTCGGGAGCTTGGACTGCGGGTGGACATTGAGGCCAGGGAGTACACGATTCCAGGTTTGATTCGGGCCATTCGCGCTGCGGCGTGGCGTTAGCTCGCCAACCGCAGCGGGCCGCGTCTATCACCGTATTACAATCACTCATCGTCGGTTCGGAGGTGCGTTTGCGCGTCAACCCTCGCCTGGTATTGTGCTCGCTCCTGCTGCTGGTGCCGCTCGCCAGCGGTCAGAACAGCGACTTTCCCCCTCAACAGCTCCTCGACCGCATCCGTCCGGAGGGCATTCGCGCCCACATGGCTTTCCTCTCCGACGATCTGCTGGAAGGGCGGCGCACAGGCACGCGCGGATTTCAGATCGCAGCCAAGTACATTGCGGCGCAGTTTCAGGAGATGGGGCTCAAGCCTGCGGGCGTGAATGGCACGTATTTCCAGAATGTGCCATTTCGCCAGATCGAACTGGTGCGCGATCAGAGTTCGGTCACGCTCACGCAGGACGGCGTGAAACAAAAGCTGGTGATTGGGCAGGACTGCGTGCTGCGCGGCGATCCTCTGAACCCAGACACCCGGGTAGAGGCGCCGGTCGTGTTTGTGGGTTTCGGGGTAACGGCCCCAGAATTCAACTATGACGACTATGCCGGGGTGGATGTGCGAGGCAAGATCGTGGCCGCGTTTTATGGCGCGCCGCCGCGGTTTCCGTCTGCGCCGGGAGCCCATTACTCTTCGGCGGAGGAAAAATTGAAAAATGCCGCGGCCCACGGCGCCATCGGTTTCCTCACCATCTGGGCGGGAAGGCAGGAGGAGCGGACTCCGTTCTCGCTGCTGGTGCGCTTCTTTCGCCAGCCGGCGTTGCGCTGGCTCGACGGCAAAGGCGTCCCCAACGATGCGCAGCCGGAAATCCGTGGCACAGCCATGCTCAGCTCCATGGTTGCTGCACCGATGTTTCGCGGCTCCGGCAAGACGTGGGATGAGGCGCTGGCCGCGGCTCTTGACAGCCAGCCGCAGTCCGCTCCGCTGAAGGTGACTGCGTCCATTCACATCGTCAGCCGCTATTCGCAGGTGGAGAGCCCGAACATCGCGGCCATTCTTCCCGGTTCCGACCCGCAACTGAAGAACCAATACGTGGTTTACAGCGCGCACGCCGACCACCTGGGCATCGGGGTTCCGGTGAACGGCGACGACATCTACAACGGAGCCGTGGACAACGCCTCGGGTACTGCCGCCTTGCTGGAAATTGCCCGCGCGTTGTCGGAGCTTCCCACCGCGCCGCGGCGTTCCATTCTCTTCCTGGCGGTGACCGGGGAAGAGGAAGGGCTGCTGGGGTCGGACTACTTTGCCCACTATCCCACCGTGCCGATTTCGCGGATCGCTGCTAACGTCAACATGGATGAGATCTCGCTGTTCTACGACTTCCGCGATATCGTGGCGCTGGGCGCCGAGCACTCCAGTTTGGGCGAGGTGGTGGACGACGTCGCCCGCCACATGAATCTGGAGGTCAGCCCCGACCCTGCTCCCGAGGAGGTTTACTTCGTGCGCAGCGATCAATATTCGTTCGTCAAGGAGGGCGTGCCCGCCGTCTACATCGGCGAAGGATACAAGACGGTGGACCCGAAGCTGGACGGCGGGAAGATCGCGCACAACTGGGAGGCCACCCGTTACCATCTGCCCGACGATGACATGAATCAGCCGCTGGATTTCAACGCCGCGGTCAAATGCACGCGCGCCAACCTGGCGGTGGGATACGAGGTGGCGCAGGAGCGCCAACGTCCGCGATGGAACGCAGGGGACTTCTTCGAGAAGTTGAGCCGTGCAGCGGTTGCGGGAGGAAGGTAGCAGGCGGGAACAGCCGAGGTCCCCTCACGGCAGCAGCAGTAGCGATAGCGATCGTCCCCCGCTGAAACGGTGTCCGGCGAGCGACTCAGGCGACCAGGGCGGCAGCCAGGGAGTAATCCGCAGCCTTGGTCAATTCGTCAATCCGGCTTGCATCAGATACAACTCCGAAAGATGCCGGACATAGCACAGAACGATAGTTTTCCCATCGGGACTCATCGTGAGACGATTGAGCGCGACAATTCCAGCCAGGTCGTTAACGGAGAGTTCGCTGACCAGCTTGGCAGCGCCGCTCCGCAGGTTCACATGTAACACTTGGATGGTGGATAAAGCCGTTGGCCGTCCAATGTAGGCCCACTGACCGTCGTCGCTAAGCAGCATAAACATGTCGTTCGGCTGGATATGGGGCAGCGGGTGGCTGGTATTTTTTATGTCATCGCGCAGTTCGAGATGATTGTCGCGGAGCCACACTTGGAATTTACCGTTTTGCGACGCGATAACGAACACGACACCAGCAGGACTGATGGGATGCGGATGAGAGCCATCCATCTCGGTGGCAAACATCTGAGGCCGGTTATCCGCCGACATTCCCACCCAAATCAGACTGTTGTCGCCTCCGCGAGCGAAGCCAAGTGCGCGAGCCTGGCGAATGTCGGGCGTCATCACTGGTCTCGGATCACCCGCGCCGGTCGGCACCAACCGGAACTGAGCCGGCACGGTGGGCAGCCAAATCATGACCCATTTCTTGTCGGCCGAAAGATCGACGCCGTACCCCTCCGATAGCCGCACCGCAGGCGATCCGTCCAAGCCACGGATGTAAGTGGCACCCAAAGGCCCGCCCCCCTGGCCTCCCTCGTGAAACAGTAGTGTGGAACTATCGGCAGAGGTGGTATCGAAAATCGATCGGTCCAGCAGGCTGAGATCACGCCATTTCCCCTCGCTCAGCGCGTGGATCAGAATGCGCCGCTCATTCATCGTCATCAGCGCGGCGCCGTCGGAGGCAACATCTTCCAGCGTGATCTCGCCCGGCACCTCCTGCAAAATCCGGGTGTTTCCGCGAAGGTCAACTTCGAACAACTGCCGGGCGATGGTTCGCGGTGTGGTGGCCGTAACCCAGAGTTTGCTCTCCGATCTCCAAGCCAGGCCGTAAACCCCATCCCAGATGCTGGTCTTGAGTTTCAGATTTCCCGCAGGATCAAAGACCAGCACGCGGCCACGATCGTCATTGAGGCCGGTGTGCTGAAGAACGGCTATCAGGCGGTCGCGGGGAGAGATGCGAACATGGCTTAACCAGTCCGGACGAATACAGCTATACACCACTTTGCCAATTGGGTATTCCAAACGATCGGTGTTGGCGGCGCGGTCGACATGTATGATTGCCAGCTTACTGCCGTCCGCATTCCAGTCGGCGGCATCAACGTCATCCGCCAGTTCGCGCGGCGCCGTGCTGCCGCTCATGCTCACCTGCGCCAGCGAGCCGACGTGCAGAAATCCTCCCATCTGCAGCCGGGGGGTTAACAACACGGCCAATTCACCTCTGCGCGAAACGGCAAGCAGGTCGGCGTTGCGAATGCCGAGCGGGCGGGCATCCTGAGTCTCGGGTACGCTCGAGAACACTTCCGGCGGACTGCCCGACCATGACGCGCTATAGAGAATTGTTTTGCGATCCGGAGCGAAGCGCGCCGCAAACACGTTCCCGCGCTGAAATGTAAGCCGCTGGAAATGCGTAGCTGCTGGCCGACGCAGATGGAATCCGAGAAGTACTGCTGCCGCAATCATCAGCGCTGCGACGGCGATGTAGGTTGCGGTTCTGCCAACGTGCCGGGGCTTTGCGGCCGGGGCTTGCGGACGGGAAGCGTCCGAGACCGAAGATAGTGCCGCTAAGTCGAAGGCCAAGTCACGCGCCGATTCAAAGCGCTGTTCCGGCTCTTTTTCCAGGCAGTGCCGCAGAATCCTGTCGACGGCAACAGGAATCTCGGGATGCTCCGCGCTGATGTCGGGGGGGGCCTCCTTCAGGATCGCGTTCATCGTCTCGACCGACGAGGCGCGATGGAAGGCCCGCTTACCGCTGATCATCTCGTATAAAACAGCTCCGAACGAGAAGATATCGGAACGGTGATCCACGGCTTCGCCTCGCACCTGCTCCGGAGCCATGTAGCCGACCGTCCCCATCACCACGCCGGGTTCCGTCTGCGCAACCGTAGCTAAGGTTGCACTCTGATCACTCACCGGTTTTGGGAAAGTCATGCTCCGTGCCAAGCCGAAATCGAGAACTTTCACATGCCCTGCGGTTGTCAAGAAGATGTTTTCCGGCTTCAGATCGCGATGGACGATGCCCTTGCCGTGAGCTGCGGATAACGCTTCCGCGATTTCCGCCGCGTAAGAGATGGCCTTGCGGGCAAGGATGGGCCCCTCGCGAAGCCGTTCGCGTAAGGTTTTTCCGGAGAGAAACTCGGTGACTAGATAAGGCTTTCCCTCGTCCGAGCCGACGTCGAACACCGCCACGATATTCGGATGATTGAGCGTCGCCAGAATGCGCGCCTCTTGCTCAAATCGCCGCAGCCGCGCTGTGTCTTGAGCAAGGGATTTTGGCAGAATTTTGAGCGCGACGGTTCGATTAAGACGAATGTCTAGTGCTTTGTAAACTTCTCCCATGCCGCCCGCGCCGACCAGCGCCAGCACTTCATATGGCCCGAGCACAGTGGGAGTCGAGACCGGCATGGTTTCCAGCTTGCAGAACGTTTCAGCATAACTTGATAGCGGTCAGGTCGCGGTGATGGGGGTCACGGGTGGAAGGTCATCATTCCGCAACTGGCTTACCAGGTGCGCTAACCGTCAGAACCCCCGACACGGAGGTTGGAAAGCGTTACTCCTTCAACGTACACCCGCAGTCGGCCGGCGGCACGTGGGCTTTCAGGAAGTCGGCGGCTCTTTTGTAGGCATCAATCTGGTTTTCGAGCTTGGCGAAGCCGTGGCCTTCGTTCTCGTAGATCTTGTATTCCACGGTCCCTCCGCGCTTCTTGATCGCCTCGACCACCTGCAGCGTTTCTTCGTTGGGACAGCGCGGGTCGTGGCCTCCGGCGAGCAGGAGCAGCGGGGCTTTCACATGGTCGATGAAGTTGATGGGGGAGCGGTCTTCGTAGAGGGCTTTGTTCTTCACCAGGTCGCCCATGGTGGCGAGATCGGACTGTTGCAGCACCGGGTCTTCGTGCTCGATCTCGGTGAACCAGTTCACGAAAGGAACGATGGGCACGCCAACGGCCCACACGTCGGGGGCCTTGGTGACGCCCATCATGGTCATGTAGCCGCCGTAGCTGCCGCCGACTAAGGCGATCTTCTTGGGATCCAGGAAGCCGGTCTGCTTGATCCAGTCTGCGGCGGCCAACACGTCCTGCAGGTCTCCGCCACCCATGTCGAACAGGTTGGCCTGCTGGAATTCCTTACCGTAGCCGGTGGAACCTCGGTAGTTGGGCGCAATGACCATGTATCCCTGGTTGACCATGTACTGAACGAAGCGGTTGAAGGAGTTGACCGTCTGCGCGGTGGGACCGCCGTGCACATAGACGATGGCCGCGTTCTGGCCATTGCGCTGCATGTTGTAGGGCACGTAGAGAAACGCGGAGATGGTCCACTTGCCGTCGCGGCTGGGATAGTGCACGAGGTAGGGCTCCACCATGTGATCGGTGGGGACGCCGGCGACCAGCGAGTGCGTCACCTGGTGCGACTTTCCGGTCGCCATCGTGTACACCCAGGCATCGTTCGGAGCTGTGGGGCCGTTATGGTAGTAGAGCAGGCGCGAGCCGTCGCGGCTGAAAGCGGATTCGGAACCGCCCGGGCTGTTCACGCCTGTGGGAAGCGGCAGGGAAGTAGTCTTGCCAATCAGCAGACCCCTTTGATGTTTTTCCCTGGCAGTCAGCGGATGCAAGTAGATGTTGGTATTGCCATCGACATTGGCGGTCCAGGTGACGTAGTTACCGTCCGGCGAAAAGTTCCCCCCGTTGACCTCCCATTTGTCCTGGGTGAGCCAGTCGAGCTTCTTGCTGGCGATGTTGAGCAGGCCGACGTTGTCGTAGCCGTTGCCGGCATTTGAGGTGATGAGTACCTGCTTGCCGTCGGGAGAGATGTCGTTGGCGCTGTACAGTTGCTCGCCCTGGTGAGGAGTGAGCAGAGTGCTTTTGGCGGTGGTGACTTCGGCGAGGAAGATGTTGGAATCCGTGCCCTTGGCCTGCTGCTGGGTATAAACGATCCACCTGCCGTCCTTCGACCAGATGGGGCTGAAGTTCATCTTGTCGGCGGGCGTGCCGGTGGTGAGGTGCTTGGTCTCGCGCATGAGGGTGTCGAAGATGTCGATCTCGAACACCGATGACGTCTTCGGCTTGACGATGTACGCCAGGTACCGTCCGTCGGGCGACCAAGTGGGGCTCTCTTCGGCGATTTCGCGGGTGTTGGTGACGTTCACCACCTGCCCGGTCTTAGGCGAGACGAAGAAGATGTCCCACTGCTCGTCGCCGTCGTAGTCGGATTGGTAGGCGATCCACTTGCCGTCGGGAGACCAGGCAGGCGCGGTTTGGCGCTGGTCGCTAATGGTGAGCTGCATAGGCCAGCCGCCCTCGGCCGGGACCAGCCAGAGATTGTTCCGCCCGCTGATGTTGGAGATGAAGGCGATGGTCTTGCCATCGGGCGACCAGGCGGTAGCGCCGATGGCGCGGGTCATGTAGAGGCGCTCCAGCGCGAGGCTCTGCTCGTTTTGCTCGACTTGGGCGTTGGGCGTGCTTTTGATGGCTTTGGGATCGGTGACGACCTGGGGAACGGGCAGGGGCTGGGCGAGAGTAAGCGTGCTCATAAGGATGACGATAGCAAAGAAAGTGCGCATTAATGGCCTCGACGCAGCGCTACAGGTGCCCGGGGGTGGGGGCGGGACGCCCCCACGACAGCCGGCGGGACGCCGGCGCTACAGATGTAAGAAGGGAAAGTTTAGCAGACGATTGGGTGTGCGCGCGGCTAGGGCTTCGCAGTCTTGTGCATGTCAACCGTAGACCAGGTCTTGTCGGCGGCGTGGCAGAGGTTTTCGAGCGGGCACTCGGCGCATTTCGGGGAGCGCGCCATGCACAGCTTGCGGCCGTGCCAGATGATCTGGTGCGCGAAGAGCGTCCACTTCTCGTGCGGGATGATCTGCATCAGGTCCTGCTCGATCTTTTTGGGGTCTTCCTGCTTCGTGAGTTCGAGGCGGCGCGAGATGCGTTGCACGTGGGTGTCCACCACCACGCCCTCGTTTTTGCCAAACCAGGTGCCGAGGACGACGTTGGCGGTCTTGCGGGCGACGCCGGGAAGCGTGAGCAGGGCTTCCATGGTGTCGGGGACTTGGCCGCCGAAGTCGGAGACAATTTTCTTGGCCGCTCCTACAACCGACTTGGACTTGTTGCGGAAAAAACCGGTCGATTTGACATCGGGCTGGAGCGCTTCTGGCGTCAGGGCAGCGAAGGCTTCGACCGTCGGATACTTCTGGAAAAGGCCAGGGGTGACCCGGTTGACGTTGACGTCGGTGGATTGGGCGGAAAGGATAGTGGCCACCAGCAGTTCCCAGGCGTTGCGGTGGGTGAGGGCGCAAGTTACCCCGGGATACTGCTGATCGAGGCGGAAGAGGATTTGCTGCACACGTTCGGGGGCGATTGGGTTGTAAGCTGCCGCTCGTGAAGGAGGCGCTTTCTGGCGCGTTGGAGCAGGGATGATCTTGTCCACACGCGCGGGCTTCGGCTGGCGGGAAGGACCGCGGCTTTGCTGTCCGCGGGGGACACCGCGGGCGCCTTCCTGGCGCCCGGTTTTTGCAGGCTGGCGGGGAATGACGCCGCGTACCATCACGGTTCGCCTCGCGGTCATCTTATCAAAAGCCGGTGCTACCCACAGAGGCACAGAGACACGGAGAAAATTCCAGGATGCTCCGGCGGGGTGAGTTCTACTTTGGTAACCGGGGAGCGATTGACGTGTCCGGCGCATCCCGGTAGTCTCAAGTCATCCGGGAAACCCCAATGGCAGTGAAGTCCATCCAACTCGGGCAGGTGTGGCGCAACGATCAGGACGGCCAGGACTACCTGGTGACCAAGCTATACAGTGAAGTGTTTACGCAGTATGCGGTGCTGCGTCCGGCGGCGGTGACCGCTCCCGATGCGCCCACGGTGCGGGTGAAGGTGACCAAGAACGCCCAAGGTGCGTCGCTGCCGGGGTATACATTTACGCAGGAAGGATCGTTCTGACCAGGCTTTGGGCCCGAGGCCCTGGCCAGGTTAGCCAACCCGAAGTTATCCTAGAGCCTGAAGCCCGCGCCTGGTTCCCATGACACAGAAGATTCTGGCGGTTGTTTTCGTGTTCATCAAGTCGGTGATTGCGGTCACCGGCTACGGCGGCATCGTTTTGCTGATGGCCATCGAGTCGGCGTGTGTTCCGCTGCCTTCAGAGCTCATCATGCCGTTCGCGGGCTACCTGGTGTTTGAGGGAACGCTGAAGCTGCTGTGGGTGGCCACGGCGGGCGCCATCGGTTGCAACTTGGGATCGCTGGTGGCCTACGAGATTGGTTGTTATGGTGGGCGTCCGCTGGTGGAGAAGTACGGCCGCTGGATTCTGCTGAGCCGCCGTGAATTGGACTGGGCGGACCACTTTTTTGTGCGCTGGGGACATGCTGCGGTGTTTATCGCGCGCCTGCTGCCGGTGATCCGGACTTTTATTGCGTTGCCGGCAGGGATTGCGCGCATGCCGCGGGGCCGGTTTCACCTCTACACCTTTCTCGGGTCGTGGCCCTGGTGTTTCGCGCTGGCCTGGCTGGGCATGAAACTGGGTGAGAACTGGCGGGAACTAGGTAAGTACTTTCACCAGTTCGATGTTGTCATCGGGCTCCTACTTGCGGCGGGTGCGATCTGGTTCGTGTGGTCGCACTGGCAGAACCGCATGGTCGCTGACCGCTGATCGGTGGATCACTCTTTTGCCATTGTGTTGAAGAGAGAAGGTGTGTCATCCTCGCGCCGTGTCATATGTGAGGACCATCGCTGCAGCCAGTGGGCTATGTTTTCTCGCGCTGATTGTCCGATCTGCGGTCCTGGTCGTATCTCCTCTGTTGCAAGTCTCTGATGAAGGCGCTTTCGGAGTCGGCGTCACCCTGAGCGGAATCATGGAAGTCCTGGTTACGTCGATCCTGCTGGGCTGGCTGCTGGGGACAGGATGGTATCTGATTCGGCGACGCCTCGGAAAAAATAGCACGTCGGCCTGAGACGAGTTGCCCGGGTTTCAATTTAGTCGATCTTCAAGGCCTTGGCCACCAGCTTCTCATGCCACTTCCAGGGCAAAATGCGCTTAAGCGCGAGCTGCATCTTCGCATCACTTCCAACGACATAGCGCAGCTTGGGATTCGGGTCCTGCGCAATCTTCGCAATCACACGGGCCACTTCAATGGGATCGCGTTTTCTCAGCTTCTGCACCTGGTCGCGCATGCGCTTTCCACGCTCGCGGTTGGGTGAAGTGCCGTCCAGAGTTTTCTGGCCAAGATGGGCGTTGCGGGTCCAGATGTCGGTCTGGTAGGCTCCCGGTTCGACCAGCACCACTTTGATGCCCAGCGCGTTCACCTCCAAGCGCAGCGATTCGCTCCAGCCTTCCAGCGCGTGTTTCGAAGCGGCATAACTCGAGGTCGCGACGGCACCGTGCAGACCACTGATCGAGGAGACCATGATGATGTGGCCGGAGCGCTGGCGGCGCATGATGGGCAGGACAGCCTGGGTCATGGCCACGTGCCCGAAGAAGTTGGTCTCGAACTGGAGGCGGATTTCGTCGAGCTTCATGTCCTCGGCGAAGCCGGCCACGGCAAAACCAGCGTTGTTGACCAGCACGTCAATCCGCCCGTAGTCGCGGACGACCGCATCCAGAAACGGGGGAATACTGTCGAACTCCGCCACGTTGAGGCGGCGGACATCGAGCTGGCTGGCGACGCCGGCAGCGGCTGCCGCCTGGTCCAGGCGGTCGCGCCGGGCCAGTTCGCGCATGGAGGCGACCACCTTGACCCCCTCCTTAGCCAATTCCACCGCGGACAGCAGACCGATACCACTCGATGTGCCAGTGATCACTGCAATTTTATCGGGCATGGAGTCTAATGTAATAGCAAGCGGCAGGTTTGTCGTGGTGCGCCTGTAACGAAGGCGCCCCCATGGGAGGTCCACGATGCGGACCATGATGGATTTCAGACGGCGGCACAATGAGTATTTTCACCCCCACCCGCTCTATAGCACGTATGCTCTGATTGCCAGCCTGGCGCTGGCGGGATTGCTGGTGGTCGTGATCGCCTGGTCGGTAGCCCACTAGCGGCCCATGCACCGGCGTGCCCTGAGTGAAAATGAAGGGGCAGCGCCCCCCAGCCTATGCGGCATTCCGCATCCCCTATTCTCCTTGCGCACATTCGCCCGCTCCGGGTTGCAAATCGCCCGCCGATACGAGAACATAACCGTTTGCCTTACATCCCACAGAACTCATAAGGAAGCAGCCGAATCATGGCCAAGCGGCAAAGTGTGAAGTCTGAAGCCAAGTCAAGCAGTAGCACCGGGAGCGAGTTGAAGGCGCCCAAAGGAAAACTCGGGGTCATGATCCCGGGTATGGGCGCAGTGGCCACGACGTTTGTAGCCGGGGTGGAAGCCGTGCGCAAGGGCCTAGCCCAGCCTATCGGATCGCTCACCCAGATGGGCACGATTCGTTTGGGCAAGCGGACCGAAGGACGTTCGCCGAAAATTAAGGAGCTTGTCCCGCTCGCTGGGTTGGATGAACTGGTCTTCACAGGCTGGGACATCTTCGAGGACGACATGTACACCGCGGCCGTCAAAGCGGGCGTGCTCGAGCGCCACTTGCTGGACCAGGTGAAGCCTTTCCTCAGTTCAATCAGGCCGCGCCAGGCGGTGTTCGATCACAATTACGTGAAGAATCTGGACGGCCCCAACCTCAAGAAAGCGAAGAACAAGATGGACCTGGCCGAACAGGTCCGCAGCGACATCCGGGAGTTCAAGCAGGGCTCCGGCGCTACTCGGCTGATCACCATCTGGTGCGGTTCGACCGAGTCATTCATCACCCCGACCGCGGCCCACGAGACGGTGAAGTCCTTCGAAAAGGCGCTGACCCAGAACGACGAGAATATCGCGCCTTCGATGATCTACGCCTACGCCTCGCTGATGGAGGGAGTGCCGTTTGCCAACGGCGCGCCAAACCTGACAGTGGACATTCCCGCGATGCATGAGCTGGCGCGGCGCAACCAGGCTCCGATCTGTGGCAAGGACTTCAAGACCGGTCAGACCCTGATCAAGACGATCCTGGCGCCCGGGTTCAAGGCGCGCATGATCGGGCTGAATGGCTGGTTCTCCACCAACATCCTGGGGAACCGCGACGGGGAGGTTCTGGACGACCCCGGGTCCTTCAAAACCAAGGAGGAGTCGAAGCTTTCGGTGCTGGAGCACATCCTGCAGCCGGGGCTCTATCCTGAGCTGTACGGTAACTTTACCCACAAGGTTCGCATCAATTATTACCCGCCACGTGGTGATAACAAAGAGGGTTGGGACAACATTGACATCTTCGGGTGGCTCGGGTATCCGATGCAGATCAAGGTGGACTTCCTGTGCCGCGACTCCATCCTCGCAGCTCCCATCGTGCTTGACCTGGTGCTGTTCCTGGACCTGGCGCAGCGGGCCTCGGAACTCCAGGGGCTCGGCATCCAGGAGTGGCTGAGCTTTTACTTCAAGTCGCCCATGACCGCGCCGGGGCTGTACCCAGAGCATGACCTGTTCATTCAGTTAATGAAGTTGAAGAACACGCTGCGGCATTTGAAGGGTGAAGAATTAATCACACACCTGGGGTTGGAGTACTACGACTGAGCGCTGAGCAACCTTCTCGCGCGGCAGTAAAGCCGTCAACGCTCGACTGCTGAGCAGCGCGACTACTTCTCGTCGAAGTCCACCCAGGCACGGGTCTTGCCGACATCCACGCGCATGCTGCACTGCTTGGGCGCGATGTGCCCGAAGTAGATGCTGAACCGTGGCTCTGCCTGCGGCAGCTTGCCGGTCTGCATGGGAGCCCGCACCAGGTCCTGCTGCTCGTCATACTTGCTGCCCGCGGTGACGTCTTTGTTCACGATCAACGTCCACTTGTCCTTCTCCGGAATCAGGTAGACGCGGTAGGCGCCGACGGGGATTTCCTTGCTGTTCAGCAGGAGCGGGGTCTCGGTGAACAAATCCATGGGCGCGTCACCCGGCGTCCACAGTTTTCCCAGCGGCAGTTCGTCTTTCTTGTCAACCACCAGCTGGTTGTAGCGCACGCTCATCTGTTTCTGATCGGCAAAGGTGCAGACGGCGGTGCTGGTCGCGGGTTGCGAGGCGGGATCCTGAGCAACTGCACCAGTAGACAGAAGCAGGCCCACGAGGAACATTGCGCAAGCAATAAGGCGTCGCATCACTTGCCCTCCGGAAGGAATGCGGTTCTGGGATGCCTGTTCTATGGGATATGCTAGCACCGACCCAGGCACATTGCAGCGATTAAGCAGTGGCACACGAGGTGCGCGAGGCGGCGCCTCTGTCCCAGCTTCAGCATTTGCTCGTACTCGGCAAACTTGTTGAGAAAGCGATCCAGGTCCCCCTCCGCAAGACGTACGGTCAAGAGTCGCGTTCGACGGGTCCTCGCGACAATTCGCCATGCAATCTGCGAGTCAAATCGGCAGGCGCGCAACGAGCGACGGCCTACAGGGAGGCGATCAGGCACATCGCGCCTCTGACAATGAGAAGGCGTCATGTTACCGCCCGCCGCAGGGCTTGGCGAACCCTCTCGCCCCAGGATGATATTGTGATCCGGCGGGCAGGTGAAGCGCATCTCAATGGGTAATACTCGCCAGCCAATGCAAACCAAGCTCGCATGCCTTACCGCACTTTTCTTGACTGTGGCGCTCTGGGCCGCGGATGCACCCCGGGCCATTGACCCCCAACAGTCCGTGCTGACCGTGCACGTGCTCAAGGCCGGGCTGTTCTCGGCGTTTGGCCATGAGCACGAAATCCGCGCGCCCATCCAGCAAGGCTCCTTTACAACACAAGATCCCTCGGTCGAGTTGACGGTCAATGCGCGCGAGCTGCGAGTCATGGACAAAGACGTCTCCGACAAGGACCGCGCCGAGATTCAGGCGACGATGCTCGGTTCCAAGGTGCTCGACAGCGAGCGTTTCTCCGTAATCCGCTTCCGTTCGACTGCTGTAACCCCGGCGGCGGATGATAAGTGGATCGTGCAAGGCGAGCTGACAGTACACGGCGAGACCCGCCCCGTGAAATTCGTGGTTGCGCTGCAGAACGGGCACTACCACGGCACGGCTGAGATCAAACAGAAAGACTTCGGCATTACCCCCGTGACCGTCGGGGGCGGCACCGTTAGGGTTAAGAACGAGTTACGGGTGGAATTTGACATTGTTGGCGAGTAGCAAGGCTCTTCCCAAGCCAAACCGCCTAGGGGACCCAGGGCCGGGAGGGATAACCTTCAAGCCCGATCCAGCGTCCAACTATAAGGAGAAATCCAAGGGGAAGGTGTCTTTAAGCGGGGTATAATCCTGCGTAGAGGCCTTGGGGCGGGTCGGAAAAGGGAGTTTTTATGAAGCTACGGCTCTTGGCGGTAACGGCTGCGTTGTTGGCGTTCAGCTATGCGGCGCCGTGGAGTTTTTCGCAGGATCAGGCGGGCGCGAGCCCGACCGACTCGGGCACCTCAGCAAAAGCGTCCGCCACTGAGCCGACGATCCATCCTGCCGATCCCGACAAGGTGAAACATGACGGCGGCAAGGACGACGTGGACGCGATCGGGAACCGCAATGTGGGTTGCAATACCGGGCTGGGCAACTGGTACGGGGTGGAAAAGCAAATCGCCATGGGCAAGCAGTATGCCCAGCAGGTGGAGTCCACGGTCAAACTGATTCAGGACCCGGTGGTCACGGAATACGTAAACCGGATCGGGCAGAACCTGGTGCGCAATTCCGACGCCCAGGTGCCTTTCACCATCAAGGTGATTGACGCGGATGACATCAACGCTTTTGCTCTCCCCGGCGGGTTCTTCTATGTGAACTCGGGGTTGATCCTGGCGGCTGACGAGGAAGCAGAGCTGGCGGGAGTGATGGCGCACGAAATTGCGCACGTGGCGGCCTGCCACGCGGCCCGACAAAACACCCGTGGCAACATCATGAACCTGGCTTCCATCCCTCTGATCTTCGTCGGCGGAGGCATCGGATACGCAGGATACGAAGCAGCGGGCCTGGCCCTGCCACTCACCTACCTGCACTTCTCGCGCAACTTCGAAGCGGACGCGGATTACCTGGGATTGCAGTACATGTACAAGGCAGGATACGATCCCCAGGCATTCATCGCCTTCTTTGAGAAGGTACAGGCGCAGGAGAAGAAGAAGCCGGGCACGCTGGCCAAGGCGTTTTCCACCCACCCTCAGACCCCCGATCGCATCGAGAAATCGCAGGAAGAGATCTCCAAGATTTTGCCAGCGCGGGCGCAGTACGTGGTCAATACCTCGGAATTCGACGAGGTGAAGGCGCGGCTGGCGGCCATCGAGAACCGGCGCAAGATTACCGACCAGAAAGACAAGAACAAGCCCAGTCTGCGCCGGACCTCTACCACCGACAAGAGCGGTCAGGAAGGCAAGACCACGGATGATGATCATCCCACCTTGAAGAGGCGGGACGACAGCTCTCAGAATTAGGGGCGTTTGAACAGCGGGGTGTTTCCGCTTGCGCGTTCCAACCGGCGGCTTCGGCCGCCGGTTTAGTTTGTGCGCTCCAGCGGGCAAAGCCGCATGCCTGAATGCCTTCTCCCTTAAAGTTAAAGTGGTTACGCGGCGACTCGCGCTTCCTGGAATCCCACCCGGTGCAGGAGTTGCTGAAACCGGGGATCGGAGCGGAGCGGATCGAGGCGGAAGGAGCGGTGAGCCGTTGCGCTGCGGCTCGGCGAATGCTGCAAAGATCCCGCCCTTAGTGGTAACCTTGCCGGGCACATGAGGGGGGGCAATGCCAAAATTTCTGATCGAACGCGAAATCCCGAACGCGGGCAAGCTGTCGCCGCAAGAACTGCAGGCGGTATCGCAGAAATCCTGCTCCGTGTTGCGGAGCATGGGACCCAGCATTCAGTGGGTGGAGAGCTACGTCACGGACAACAAGATCTATTGCGTGTACATTGCGGAGAACGAGCAGGCCATCCGAAAGCATGCGGAGCAGGGCGGGTTCCCGGCCAACAAGATTTCGCGCATCAAGACCAGGATTGACCCCACGACCGCCGAGATCTAGGAGAAGAAAAAAGCCGCGAGTAGCTCGCGGCTTTTCTGTGAGGTTGATTCCACGGTCAGGCTGCGTGCTTGGTGGCCAGCGCATGCACACGGCGGTGTGCTTCAGCGCGCGAGGTGATGACCTTCATCTGCTGCCAGTCGTAGGGAAACTCCTTGCCACAGTCCAGACACACCACGTACGTGCCGGTGAGGGAGGCTGCGGTGTTGCGCCGAGAACCGGGGCGCACGGTGATGGGAAAACTGTAGTGGTTGTGCCAACAGCCAAAGCACGCATCCAATAATTTCGCTATCATAATTCCCTCCCCAGACCCTGGGCTCTCCGGCCCTTACCTGTCATTTCCCGAAAAAGAACTTCTACGCCAATCCATCTCTTTAGATTCAGCTTTGCCCAAAAAGGTTCGACAGATGTACGGAGCAGGCGAGGTTCCAGATTCAATGTGGAGAAGCGCTTGCGGGGATTGGGGTTATGCGGCTGAGGAGAATTGCTGCGCAAAGGTTTGCAGAGGTTCGAGCGTATAAATCCGGGACGCAACACGCCAGGACCTAGCGCGGGAATGCTGACCGGGACCGCGACTTTATCGGATCATGTACTCTCGCTGCCGGCTTTCTTGCGGGATGAACACTTCGCCATGATGGCGGAGCGGAGGCGAGTGCGGAGATCTTCAGGAAGGGGGTAAAGCTGAGAGTCGCGATAGATCTCAATGGTCTTCTTAGTGGTATCGCAGACGACGTAGCAGTTGTGGCACCAGGCGAGATGATCTTCCAGTTCGGCCTTTGTGCGAGCGTCCAGGACGCCGTCGAGGTAATTGGTCAGCTCTTGCAAAAACTCAGAGCATTTCACTTTGTGCCATCTCCGCCATCACGTTTCTGGAAGAACCGGCTGAGCCGTTCGCGCAGCTGCAGGCGCGCGCGCAGCAGCCGCGACTTGACCGCCGGAATGCTGAGCTCCAGCGCCTCCGCCGTCTCCTCGGTCGAGAGACCTTCCACGTCCCTCAGGACAAATACTGTCCGAAAACTGGGGGGCAAACCTTGAATGGTACGGGTCAAGATGTCCCGCAACTCCGCCTGGCTGTATTGCTGTTCGGGATTGGGGCTCCAGTCCGCTACCTCGCGGGGCAGCGAATCTTCTTCCGTCTTGACCTCTTCGTCCAGCGAAACCATGCGTTCGGGGCGACGGCGGCGCAGTTTCATCAGCGCCTCGTTCACCGCGATCCGCACCAGCCAGGTATAAAACTTCGACTGGCCCTGGAACTGTTCCAGGTTGCTGTAGGCTTTCAGAAACGCATCCTGCACCACGTCCTCCGCGTCTTCGCGGTTCTGCGTGATGTGCTGGGCGATGCGGAATACGTTCCGGTCATAGCGTCGGACCAACTCTTCGAAGGCCCCGACGTCGCCGCCCTTGGCAGCCTGAACCAGCGCCAGCTCATTGCTGACGGGCTCGCCTAATTTGGGTTGGATGGCACTCATCTTGCTTTCGATGCAACAATTTTCAAGCCAGCGGCCGGAAGACGAAAGTGTTATTTTACTTGGTAACCCGAACTTTGGCTTCAACTCTTTTGACGTAGGCAGCGCTGGCTGGTTTGCGTAGAATTTCCCTTTGGGGCGCCGAGGCAAGGCAAGTTCTGGGAGTAATCCGTACGACATGGCCAAGTGCCATATAATCAGAGGTTAGGAGAACCTAACCCAAGAAGAAGTGTGCGCCTAGTCGAGGGAGAATGGCTGAGAGAACTTGGATTGAGCAAATCGTCGAGAAGGTGGTATCGCAGGTGCTGGAGAGCCATGTTCCGCGAGTGCGCGAGGAGTTGGTCTCCCGGATCCTGCAAGAGATACCGCAGCAACCGGGAGCCGCGCCGGTTGGGAGCGGCGCCGGCGACCTGCTCAAGGCGATTTCTGCCATTCATGGCGGCAGCACACAACGCGAAATTCTGCGCGCCCTGCTGGACAACATGGTGCGTTACAGCGGGCGCACCGCCTTGTTCGTCATGAAAGCCGGTGCTGCGAGCGGCTGGCAGGGACGAGGCTTCGGGAAGAACGACGACGCTATCAAGGACTTTGCCCTGGATGTGACCAGCGGGGTGGCGGCGCGGGCCATGGAATCACGCATGGCATTCAAAGGCACGCCGAGCGAGTTGGACACGCGCTTCGTTTCCCAGTTTGGCGCGCCGGGTGACGATCAAGTACTGCTGATCCCGCTGCGGCTGAAGGACAAGGTGGCGGCGCTGGTTTATGCGGACGGGGGCGCCGAAGGCGGCGCCAAGATGGATACCGAAGCGCTGGAATTGTTAGTGACCGCGACCAGCGCCTGGCTGGAAGTGGTTTCGCTGCGCAAGCAAGCCCAGAAGGAGGGCGTGGCCGAGGCGGAGAAATCGGAGGCGGCGCCGGTGGCGCAGACCGTCACTTCGTATTCCGACCCATTTGCTGCCCATGCGCCGATTCACAGTGTAGCCCCGCCTGTGGCTGAGTCTCCCGCAGCGGAGGGCGGGGCGGCTCAACCAGTTCCTGAGGCCGGCGAAGCCGTAGCCGCGGATCCGGTGGCGCAAATGGCTGCCGAAGATGCCGAAGTACACCGCAAGGCGCAGCGCTTTGCCCGCTTGCTGGTGGACGAGATCAAGTTGTACAACCAGGCCAAAGTAGCCGAAGGCCGTAAGAACCGGGATTTGTACGATCGCTTAAAAGAGGACATCGAGAAGAGCCGGGCCACTTATCAGAAGCGCTACGGCAATACAGCCGCGGCCCAGGCGGATTATTTCAGCCAGGAAGTCGTACGCAGCCTGGCTGAGGATGACAGCACTCTCATGGGCGCAAATTTTCGGCGATAATTAATCGGGTGGGTCTTCATCGTTGTCAATTGAGGCTGGTGTTGGTCGTGGCAATCGGGTACGGCGGCCTGGTTGCTTTCCCTGCGTCTGCGCAGTCCACTCCCAGCGGGAAAACCAACACCGGTTCTGTCTCTCCCAAGAAGAAAACATCTAAGCCGGCCGCCAAGAAGCTGCGAAGGAAACGCAGTTCTCCGCGGCTGCGGCGGATGCGCCAGGCGTTTGTGGCTTCGGCCAACCTGAAGCCGATGGCGCGGCAACTGCTGCAGGACCGCAGCCCCGCGGCTTACGCCGGGGTGGAAGCCTATGCCAGGCGCCATGCCAAAGAAGACGCTGGTGCTTTGGCCTGGCTGGTGGTGGGCTACGCGCACGTACTCGATCACGACTACGCCAAAGCCATCGATCCCCTGAGCCGGGCCCGGCCACAAGCGGGAGAGCTGGGCGACTACGTCGACTACTATCTGGGGACTTCCTATTTGCAGACAGGGCGCACGGCGGAGGCGGTAGCGGCGCTGAGCGCCTTCGACCAGAACTACCCGGCATCGCTGCTGATTCGCAATGCGCACGTCTTGTATGCCAACGCCTTGCTGGGGGAGGGCAGGCCGAAGGACGCCCTCGCGCTGCTGGAGAAGGAGCGGCGGCCCGCCCGCGCCGATGTGGAACTGGCACTGGGCCGTGCCTTGGCGTCTGCGGGGCAGAGCAGCGAAGCACTCACGGTCCTGCGCAATCTGTACTACACCATGCCGCTCAGTGCAGAAGCCGATGAGGCGGAGAGCGACCTGAAGCGCATGGCTGCGGCGGCACCGCTCCCGCCGCCGGGCTTGAATGCACGCCGCACCCGTGCCGATCTGCTGATGCGAGGGAAGCGCTTCAGCGAGGCTGCCGGCGAGTATCACGATCTGGTGGAGGCCGTGAGGTCCAGCGAACGTCCGGAGGTACAGTTGGCTATGGGAGTGGCGCTGCGCCGTGCCGGACAGAACAAGGACGCAAAAAGGGCGTTGGAGTCCCTCACAGATCTGCCACCCATGATGGATGCGGAGCGCCTGTTCAACCTGGGAGAGATTGCGCGCGCCTCGGATGACGAGGAGGGCTTCCTGCGCTATCTCGGCCAGCTTCGGCAAGCCGATCCCACCAGTCCCTGGCTGGAACAGGCATTGCTGTCCGAGGGCAACCTCTACCTGCTGAAACCCGACTATGACCGGGCCATCGATGCCTATCAGGAGCTGCAGGAGCGGTTTCCGCACGGCAGCCGGGCGTCGTATGCGCACTGGAAAGTAGCGTGGTTGAGCCTGCGCCAAGGCAGGGAGGCCGAGGCCAAGAATAGGTTTGAGCAGCAGATTGCCTTATATCCATCTTCGGCGGAGATTCCTGCAGCTTTGTATTGGCGAGGCCGCCTGGCGGAAGAAGACGGCGAACCCGCCGAAGCCAGCGCGTACTACAAGAAGCTCTCCGACCGCTTTCGGAATTACTACTACGGGGAGTTGGCGCGGCAGCGACTGCGCAAACTCAAGGACGATGGCGATCCCGCGCATTACGCGCTCCTGGACCGCATCCCGCCCATGAATGCCGGCGTGAAGGCCACGGAGGACGAAGTCCCCACCGACGACTTGCGGGTGCAGAAAGCCGAGTTGCTGGAGAATGGCGCTCTGCTCGACTTTGCCGGGGACGAACTGGAGGCGGCAGCTGCCGAAGACAAAGGCAACTGGCTTCCCGCCGAAACCGCACGCATGTACAAGGACGCGGGACGTTATGACATGGCAATTCGCGTGCTGAAGCGCGCAGTCCCCAATTATTTCGCGGTGGACCTGCCCAGCCTGCCGCGGCCGTATTGGGAAGCGCTCTTCCCCAGGCCTTATTGGGACGATCTCAAGAAGTACTCCACCAGCAATGCGCTCGATCCCTATTTGGTGGCGGCGCTGATCCGGCAGGAATCGGAGTTCAACCCCGCCGCAGTATCGCACGCCAACGCCGTGGGCCTGATGCAGCTTCTGCCCAAAGTGGGCAAGAGTGTCGCCCGGCAGGAGAAGTTGAGGCATTTTTCTCCCCAGCAGTTATTCACCCCGGCGGTGAATATGCAGCTGGGCACGCGATACTTCCGCAGCATGGTGGACAAATTCGGCGCTTTCGAATACGCCCTGGCCGCCTACAATGCAGGCTCGGATCGCGTGCAGGAATGGCTGGCGCAGGGCAAGTATCGCGATCCCCAGGAGTTTGTGGAATCCATACCCTTCACAGAGACGCGCGAGTATGTGCAAGCCATTCTGCGCAATGAGAATGTGTACCGGCAGCTCTATGGGGCGCCGTAGTCCTCAGTACTTGTCCCGACACTGGTGCTTCAGACCTGCCTTGTTACATCTTTTTACAATCTTTTCATTCTTTCGCAGTCCGCCAATCGGTAGACTGAGCTCAGTTCCTTCGAAGAAACCATACCCCGGCCATCCGGCCTTAGAGGAGAAATCCCATGAAAGCTTCTCAAGCGATCCCTCCCGAATTCCATACCATCACTCCATCCCTGATCTGCCGTGGTGCCACCCAGGCCATTGAGTTTTACAAGAAGGCACTCGGCGCGGAAGAGCGCATGCGAATGGCCGGTCCTGACGGCAAGATCATGCACGCTGAGCTCAAGATCGGCGACTCCATCATCTTCGTGACCGACGAAAATCTGGAGATGGGCTGCAAAGCGCCGCAGACCCTCGGCGGCTCACCCAGCAGTCTCTACCTGTACGTCCAGGATGTGGACAAGTCGTTTCAACGTGCCATTGATGCCGGCGGCAAAGTCACCATGCCCGTGGCCGACATGTTCTGGGGCGATCGTTTCGGCAGCTTCACCGACCCCTTCGGGCACAACTGGGGCATGAGCACCCGCGTGGAAGACCTCACCGAGCCCGAGTTCAAGGAGCGCTCCAAGGCCTTCTTCGCGCAACTGGCCCAGCAGCAGAAGAAAACCGCGTAAGAAATCCCCACAAAGGACCACCAAGGTCAACGGAGGCCGCGGCTCAGGCCGCGTCGTCGAGTTCCATGTCGAGCAGGCGCAATTCCTCACCGCCGATCATTTCGGTATGGGGATGGCCGCACTCCGGGCAGGGGCACTCGCGGTTGAACGCTTCGAAATTGGCGCCACAGCCCTGGCAGTGATGGCGCACGGGGAGCACCTTGACGAACAGCGCTGCGCCTTCGGCTACGGTGCCGAGAGCGCACTTGCGGAAGGTGTCGCGCAGGCGGTTGAGATCAAAGATCCGCCGGCCGCCCACCGCCAGGTGCACCGCCAGGATGCGGCGGGCGGACATCCGGTACGCCGTCTGGTCCACGATCTCCAGGACGTGATTGGCGAGTTCGCGCTCGTCCATGCCCCACCTCGATTTCTCGACGAAGCGGACGGGGCCTTGTGAGGGAGCAGGAAGTGAGTGTGCGCCCGACCCCACAATTCGGGCGTGACGAGGGCATTTATACACCCGGGGGGAGAGGGAAAGTCAACCGGCGTGCGCAAAGACCGCCCCTGCTGTTCTAGAATCGAAGCCGAAGGAGCAAACCATGAAGCTCAACCTGAAAGCGATGGCCCTGGCGTGGGGAATTCTGTGGGGGCTGGTGATGTTGCTCCTAGGGCTGTGCTACCTGATCGGGGGGAGCTACGGCCAGCAATTTCTCCAATTCATGGCGTCGGTGTATCCCGGCTACCATGCGACCCGCAGTCTGGGCGATGTGATCGTCGGCGCGCTCTACGGAGGGGTGGACGGCCTCATCGGGGGCGCGGTGTTTGCCTGGCTTTACAACCTGTTCGCCTGATCTGGCGGTGCTCCCGGGCACAGCCCCACCCGTTCGGAGTGGCTTCGGCGTCGAGGCTCTCTTGCCGACAAGTCGGTGGCGTGAGCGTGTCTCCAGGAAGGCTAGTACTACTGTGTTATAAACTAGATACGTGCTGCTGAAATCGCCGCGGTTGTCAGGGCTTGCCTGTGCTAGGTTCGGGCCATGAGCGCCAACTCTCCAGCGCCAGGCGCCCAGCAGAAACGCTTCGCGGCCTATCTTG
>DATKLE010000167.1:0-4051 GCA_035542575.1 Terriglobales bacterium
TGTAGGCCTGAATGTTGTTTTCTATCTCTCTTATTGCCAGCTTGGTAAGTTGACCAAGGCGAGGCATCGAGTAGTCTTCTTCAGCGTACAGACGGTAGAGTGTTCAGCGACAATTAGAATTCCCTAGCGACGACAATTAGATTTCCCGATTCTCGCGGGGGGCGCGATCGGCCAGGATGCCTCTATGAGGAGGACATCCTGGGTGGTCAGCAACAACCAAGTGAGGAGGCTTCGGGAACTCATGGCTAAGGACAACAGAATCGTCGTCAACGCCGCCAAGACAGGCATGGACGTGAAGACTGCGCGCAAGTATCTCCACCAGGACGGGCTTCCCAGCGAACTGGGGGCTGCCCATATGTGGCGAACCCGGGAAGATCCCTTCGAAGAAGTGTGGGCGGAAGTTCACCCCTTGTTGGAATTGAACCCGGGGCTGGAAGCCAAGACGCTCTTCGAGTACCTGCAAAGGACTCACCCGGGGCGCTTCCCCGAGGGGCAGCTACGGAGTTTCCAGCGGGGGGTGCGCCGATGGCGTGCCTTGGAGGGACCGCCCAAGGAGGTGTTCTTTGAACAGGAACACCAGCCTGGCTACCTGTGCCAGTCAGACTTCACCTACATGCATGAGCTGGGCGTGACCATCGGTGGGGAGGTCTTCGACCACCTGCTGTACCACTTCGTGCTGACTTACTCCAACTGGGAGAGCGGCACGGTGTGCTTCTCCGAGAGCTACGAGAGCCTCAGTGAAGGCCTGCAGGCAGCTGTTTGGGAGTTGGGAGCCGTGCCCGCAGTGCATCAGACCGACCGCATGACGGCGGCAGTCTGCCACCCCGGGCGCGAGGAGTTCACTCAGCGCTACGCCGGGCTGCTGCGGCACTACGGGCTGGAGGGCCGCTACATTCGGGTCCGGCAGCCGAATGAAAATGGGGATATCGAGCAGCGCCACCATCGGTTCAAGCGTGCTGTGGACCAGGCCCTGATGCTGCGAGGATCTCGGGACTTCGCTTCTCGTGCCGACTACGATGGGTTCCTCAAGAAGCTGTTCGCGCAACTTAACGCCGGCCGCGCCCGGAAACTGGAGGAGGAGGGCAAGCACCTGCGGCCGCTGCCCACCGCCCGCCTGGACTGCTTCAAGAACGTTGGCCCCATTCGCGTCACCAGCGGCTCCACGATCAAGGCGGGTCACAACATCTATTCGGTAGACAGCCGCCTGATCGGAGAAGAGGTGAGGGTGCACCTGTACGCCGAACACCTGGAAGTCTGGTATGCCCAACGACGCCTGGAATGTATCCCCCGACTGCGTGGCCAGGGCAAGCATCGCATCCAGTACCGTCATGTCATCGACTGGCTGGTGAGAAAGCCCGCGGCCTTTGAGAACTACCGCTACCGCGCCGATCTGTTTCCCTCTAGCCGATTCCGTCGGGCCTACGACGAGCTCAAGGCTCATCTGGCCGTGACCAGAGCGGCTGCCGTCTACTTGGCGGTGCTCAAGTTGGCCGCCGACGAGAGCGAGGAGCTGGTCGAACGAGCCTTGGGGCTGCTATTCGACCGCCACACCCCCGTCAGCCTTGAGGCGGTAGCTGCGGCTCTGGTCGAACTGCGTGACGCCCCATCGCCGGCGGCGGGTGTAACCATTACGCCCGTGGACGTAGGCGTCTACGACGGCTTGTTGCAAAACGAGGAGCTCAGCCATGCCGCAGCCGTCTGAGCTGGTCTCCTCCCTGAAGGCGTTGCACCTCTCCCTGGCTGCCGAGTGCTACAGCGAGGCCGCGGAGGAGGCGCGGCGGGAACAGCTCACCCACGAGCAGTTTCTCCTGGCCCTCGTGCGTCGGGAGCTGGAACATCGTGAGGAGAACCGCACCGAGCGTTGGCTGCACGAGTCGCGCCTACCGCTGGAGAAGGGCCTGGCCAATTTCGACCGTACCCGACTGCCGGCCAAGGTAGCCGCCGCCCTCACCACCCTGCTGGAGGGGGAGTTCCTCACCCGAGCCGAAAACGTGTTGGTCTTCGGCAACCCCGGAAGCGGCAAGACCCATCTGGTAAGCGCTCTGGCACAAGAACTGATCCATCGGGGACGCCGGATCCTGTTCTATCCGTGCCAACTGCTGGTCCAGGATCTCCTGCGAGCTAAGCGCGACCTTACCTTGGCCCAGGAACTGAAGCGCATGGCCCGCTACGAAGCGCTGATCATCGACGACATCGGTTACGTGCAACAAGACCGCCAGGAGATGGAGGTCTTATTCGCCTTGCTGGCTGACCGCTACGAGCGGCGCAGCGTTCTGATCACCAGCAACCTGCCCTTCTCGAAATGGGACTCGATCTTCAAAGACCCGATGACCACCGCCGCGGCGATCGATCGATTGGTACACCACAGCACCATCGTGGAGCTGAACCTGCCCAGCTACCGCCTGCAGGCGGCCAAGCGCGCCACCGGCCGGGGAGCCACCCCAAGCTCCCACGAGACGGTTCCAGAGGGCAAAGGTGGGGAGAAGGAGGTCGGCCGCTGAAAAGCATGCCTCGAGGATCGCCGTAGGCGCATTTTCTCGGGGCAGGTGGTATCCCAACACCCCCCGGCGAGAAGGGAATTCTAATTGTCGCCGGCGGGAAATCTAGTTGACGCTGATCACTTGAGGTTAAGTCGAGCCGGCGGCTAGGCGGGCGGGATAGCACGGGGCCGAGATCGAGGATAGTGGCTAGCATGCATGGAGGCAGATCATGAGCGCGCTCGCTAAGGGTACGGTTAGTTTTCTTTTCACAGATATCGAGGGGAGTACTAAGCTCGCGAACGAGAATCCGGAATTGCTGCCCGGGCTGCTCTCGCGTTACCATTCCATCTTGCGCCAGTCAGTCAAGGCCAACGAGGGTCACGTTTATCGAATTGCGGGCGACGCAATCTGTGCCGCTTTTCAGACCGCTCTTAACGCCGTAAAGGCTGCCGTGCACGCCCAGCGACTTCTGTACAGCGAGTCATGGCCCGGGGTGCCAGTCCGTGTGCGAATAGGCATCGCCACTGGGACGGCGCAGCCTGGGGGGACCGAAGGCTTCCCGGACGAGTACTCCGGTTACTCGGCGCAGGCGCTGGCCAACCGCGTGATGTCTGCCGCGTTCGGGGGGCAGATTCTGGTATCACAGGCGACCGCCGCGCTTGTTCGTCTTGAGCTGCCTGACGACATCAGCTTACGGGAGATGGGGCCCCAGCGCTTCAAGGGCTTTGCCAGTCCCGAGCCGGTGTGGCAGGTGGTTGCGTCTGATCTTCCAAACCAGTTCCCACAGCTTTGCACGGTCGTCGGCGACGCGCACATCCAGCCTACAACGATCGGTGTGCTGCCGTTCGTGAACCTATCTGAGGACCCTGAGCAGGCGTATTTCTGCGACGGCCTTACCGAGGATCTGATCACAGAGCTTGCCACAATCGGTAGCATCCACGTACCCGCAAGGAACACGATGTTCACCTATAAGGGGAAGGCGGTCAACGTTCAGCAGCTGACGAATGACCTTGGGGCGACTCATGTTGTTGAGGGCAGTGTCAGAAAGCGCGGAAACGAGATAAGGATCAACGTCCAACTGATCGACGCGAAGAGTGGCAACCACGTCTGGGCGAAGCGGTTCGATTGTGAACTGACAAACTTGTTCCAAGTTCAAGACGAGGTGGTGGAGGGGATCGTGACGGAGTTGGACGTGCGGCTAGTCAACGGGGAGCAGGCTCGGGCGTGGAGGCGCTCTACTCGGAACGCTGAAGCGTATGACCTTTTCCGGCAGGCGCAATTCATTCTACAACATTTGCAGACGCCTCCAAACGTGGAGCATGCGCGTGCGATGCTAGAGAAGGCGGAGGCGCTGGATCCACGCTTCGTAGCAGCGTATGTCTGGCACGCGCATGCGCTTTGTTGGAGGCCGATGTTAGGGGTTGAAGATCCTGCAACCGCATTCCCTGCCGCCTTGACTATTGCGGAGAAGGCGATTGGTCTGGACGACTTGTCAGGAGAAAGCCATATGGCGAAAGGTCAGATTCTTTTTTTCATGAAAGATTTGACTGCGGCCGAGAGGGAACTCCTGC
>DATKLE010000168.1:0-62498 GCA_035542575.1 Terriglobales bacterium
TGCGGCCCGTGCCGATGATGGCAATGGTCTTGCCGGTAACTTCGTCGCCGAGGAAGGGAAGATAGGGATGCCAGTATCCCCACTTGTTCTCGCGGGTGAGGTGTTCGGCGGTCCAGAGTTTTCGCGCCAGCGCGCCCAGCATGAAGAAGGCAAACTCGGCGGTGGCTTCGGTGAGCACGTCGGCGGTGTGGGTGAAGGGGACCTTGTAGCGGTTGGCGTCGGCGCGGTTGATGTTGTCGAATCCCACCGCGATCTGCGCGACCACTTTCAGCGTACCCTTTCCGGCCTCGAAAACTTCGGCGTCAATTGGATCGCGCAGCGTGGTGATCAGGCCGTCGACCCCGGACTTGACCTTCTCGATGATCAGTTTCTTGGGCGGGGCTTCCGGCTGAGGATAGACCTCGACCTCGTAACCCCGCTGGCGCAGGAGGTCAATGGACTCCCCAATGTCACAGGTGGCAAAGACGCGAAATTTCTTGCTCATCGCTCTCTCGGATGGAAGTCTTGCAGATGAACCCCACGAACAACAGATCATACTACTTGCGGCATGGAGAACCGCCTGACGGCCGAGCGTTGTCAACGGAGACACTGGCCTTGCACCGTCCGTTTTCGGACACGAGCATCCCAAGAGCGTGCAGTTGATCCGCGGCGACGCTCTGCACACTCGGCTTCCGCTCATAGATTCAATGTCTTACATGCAGATCGCAACGGCACGCCTCGTGCCCATTCCCTCGCCATGGAAAGCGTGATGCACCTGTTGGCCAACGAAGGGCGCGTCCCCTGGACGCAACGGGAAATCTCTGCCGGCTGGGACTCTGGGTCTTTCACGGCCCATCCTCCCCGCGTGCTGATCGCCGATGACCAGGCGGATGTGTGCGAAGCTCTGCGCCTCTTGTTGAAGATGGAGGGCTACGAGACCGAACTGGTCAACGGGCCGGCAGCCCTGCTGCAAAGCCTCGAAAGGCGGGATTTCGATCTGGTACTCCTGGACCTGAACTACACGCGCGACACCACCTCCGGCCGCGAAGGCCTCGATTTGCTGACCCGCATCCGCAGCCTCGACCAGCACCTGCCCATTGTGGTGATGACCGCTTGGAGCAATGTGGATCTGGCCGTCGAAGCGATGCGCCGCGGGGCCTGCGACTTTGTGCAGAAGCCCTGGGACAACCAGCAGGTGCTGGCCAGCGTGCGCCACCATGTAGAGCGCCACCACGCCCGGCGGCGCGAGCAATCGTACCTGAGCGCAGAGTTGAGCGACGCCATCGAGACCCAGCGCCGCTTCCTGCCGCAACATATTCCGCAACCGCCGGGTTGTGACATTGCGGTCGCCTATCTTCCCGCGCGGTTTGTCGGGGGAGACTATTTCGACGTGGTGGAAGGGACCACCGAAACCGCCATCTGCGTCGCCGATGTTTCAGGCAAAGGGCTGCCAGCCGCCTTATTGATGGCCAATCTGCAGGCCACGTTGAAGCCGCAAATGCAGCGGGCCACCAGCCCGGCCGAGACATGCCGCAACCTGAACCTGCACGTGCGCCATTCGGGAAAATTTATCTCCCTGTTTCATGCCCAGTTCGAGGCGAATGGCCGGCGGCTGGTGTACTGCAACGCCGGGCACTTGCCGCCGCTGCTGGTTCGTGCCGACGGGTCCTGCGAGCGACTGCTGAGCGAGGGCGCCGTCCTGGGCGCGTTCGAGGGCTGGAACTACGAAGAGAGGGAAGTGTGCCTTGAGCCCGGAAACCGGCTGGTGCTCTATACCGACGGGATCGTCGAAGCCAGCGACGCGTCCGGCCAGGACTTCGGGGAGGAGCGGCTCAAAGAATTAGCCGTAGAAAACCGTCAGCAGTCAGCGGAGGAGCTGAAGCAAACCATTCTCTCTGCGGTCATGCGGCATTGCGGATCGCAGTTGCAGGACGACGCCACCCTGCTGGTGATCGCGGTAAGGTAGGTTTTCTATCGTCCCTGAAGGGACCCGCCGTTTGCTGACAGCTAACCCCGGGCTTACGCCCGGGGCTGCATTCTATCGCCGCTTGGCGGCTGAGCCGCCGCGCCCGGAACTGACAACCCCGGGGCCGCGCATTCGATCAAAGCGACCACTGTGGGGATCACCGTGCCGGGCCGGCGAGTACCGCGTGCTCCTGGCGCTCGTGCCGCTCTTTCTTTAGCGCCATCAACTCCACCGCTTTGTGGGCGATATGCTCGGCGCTGACCTCGAACTCCTTAATCAGCTCCCAAGGCGCGCCGGAGTCACCAAAGCGGTCCTTCACCCCGATCGCGCCTGTGATCACTGGCAGGCCGTAGAGCTGAGGAGCTTCTGTGATGACACTGCTCACCCGCCACGCCAGTGCGCCGATCTGGTGCTCTTCGGCAGTCACGACCACGCCGGTATCCCTGGCGGCGCGCAGGATCGCGGCTTCATCAATCGGCTTGAGCGTGTGCAGGTTCAGAATGCGCGTCTCGTAGCCGAAGTCTTTCTTCAGAATCCAAGCAGCGCGCATGGCCTCGGGCACCATCGGCCCGCAAGCAATGATGGACAAGTCCTCGTGCTCGTTCTGATATTCCGAAGCGAGTTTGGTCTCGAACGCTTCGATGAAGTTCGCGGCTTCGTGCCGGAGGCGAATCACGTTGGCCTTGCCAAACACAAACGGCGTCTTGTCATCGGTGACGATCGGCGTGGCTTCGCGGGCAAACCGGATGTACTTGGGCCCCTGGTGCTTGAGCAGCAAGTAATCCGTCGCTTTGCGGGTCTCGATTACATCGCAGGGAACGACCACTGACATGTTGGGCAGGCCGCACATGGCGAACAGGTCTTCCAGCGCCTGGTGGGTGGCGCCATCGGGGCCGACGGAGACTCCGCCGTGTGCGCCCGCGATCATCACGTTGAAGTTGCCATAGCAGATGGATGTACGAATCTGGTCGAGGTTACGGGCCGCGGCAAAGGTGGCGTAGGTACCGAACACCGGCAACTTGCCTTCTTTGGCCAGCCCGGCCGCCGCGGCAGTGGCCGACTGCTCGGCGATGCCCATGCTGATCCAGCGCTTCTTGCGCTCCGGTTTGTTGGCGTAGAACTCGCTGATGGTGATGGAGCCCGAGATATCTAGACCCAGGCATACCACGCGCTCGTCGTCGCCATTCTCCGCCAGCGACTGACCGAAGCCCATGCGCGTGGGCTTCATCTGCACTTTCATGTTGTCGGCGGCGTTCCACCAGTAGTTGTTGCTGAACTTGGGCATCTTGGCGTCGAGCTTGCGGTCCACTTCCACCTGGTATTGCTTGGCCTGGTCGAGCAGCGCCTGCACCGGGATTTTGTCCGTCAGGCCGAGTTCTGCCAGGCCCTTCATCATCTCGTCATAGTTGGGAGACTTGCCATGCCAACCGGCGACGTTTTCAATAAAGCTGACCCCTTTGCCCTTGATCGTCTCTGCGATGATGACGGTAGGCTTGCCGGTGGCTCCTTTGGCCCTCTCCAGCGTCTCGACTACCTGCTGCATGTCGTGGCCGTCAATGCGGATCACGTTCCATCCGAAGCTGCGGTATTTGTCGCTGAGTGGGTCCACGTTCATGACGTCTTTGACCCAGCCGTCAATTTGCAGGCGGTTGTAGTCAATGATGCCGATCAGATTGTCGAGCTGGTAGTGGCCGGCTTCCATAGCGGCTTCCCAGATCTGCCCTTCCTGCTGTTCGCCGTCACCCATGATGCAGAATGTCTTGTAATTCTTCCCATTGAGCTTGCCGGCGAGGGCGATGCCCACGGCCACGCTGAGTCCCTGGCCCAGGGAGCCGGTCGAAACCTCGACGCCCGGTAGCTTGAGCCAGTGGGGATGCCCCTGGTAAGGCGACGACAGCTTGCGCAGTAGCATGACGTCCTCGACCGGGCAGTAACCGGAAAACGCTAACCCCAGGTAGAGGCTGGGGGCTTTGTGGCCGGTGGACCACACAACGCGGTCGCGGTCGGGCCAGGAAGGATTCTTGGGGTCATGGTCCGCCACCTTGAGATACAGGGCGGCGGCGATGTCCATGATGGACAGCGTGCCTCCGGCGTGCCCGGAACCGGCGGCGCACAACGCGACCAGGTCATAGCCGCGCATCAGGTTGGCGGCCTCCTCGAGGGCCGGAATGGAGTACTCCCGCAAGGTCTTGCCGGTGGTGGAATCCTTGATGGCCATGGGCTTTATCCTCCGCGGCGGGCCGGGACAGAACGGCGCCGGCGCGCTGGTAGTCTGTCATCGAGCCTAGCGGGGAATGTCGCTGGGGGCAGTGAGGGAGGTCACAGGCGGGGGTGATGGGTGAACGTCAGTGCCATGGCGGCACTACTGTGGCATTCGCCCGTCCAGAAGCGGCGTCATCCTGAGCCCGAGAGGGCGAAGGATCTGGCGTGGGCTGGCACGGGCCTCGTTCAGGACACTGGCCGATGCGCGCAAGATCCCTCCCCCGGCTGAACTACGCCGGGCTTCGGGATGACGCCGGCATGCTAGAAGCTCCATCGAGTAGCGCTTCCTTGAAAATCCTTCTCATACAGCCCAAAGGCAACACGCGGCCGCACGGCGTACACCGGCTCAGCAAAGTCCGACATGTCCCACTTATATTTCTTCTCGTAAAGCGTATTGAATTTCTTCCGGAATCCGGCGTCTTTAGTGATTCGCACTGTGCCTTCGACGATCACCGCTTGTTCGGCATGCTCGGTGGCGATCACGCAGCGCGGGTTCTTCGCCAGGTTCCTGCCTTTGCGCGACTGCTTGCCGGTGCTGAAGTAGAAGGCGCCATCCAGCCACAGGCCCCAGATGATCATGGTGTGCGGGGAGCCGTCGGGGCGGGTGGTCGAGATCCAGTAGTTGTGGGATTTCCGCAGCCGCTGCTCGGCCCAAATCCAGGGAAGAAGGCCTTTTGCCGCCGTCGGGATGCCGTAGCCGGGCATGTGCGGGCGGGTGGCTTTAGGTTGGATGGGCTTCCTGCTTTTCACCGGCATGACAGCAGCAGATTACACCAGCCGCTTGCGGCAATACACGCTCATTGCATGAGAGCATGGGCGCTTGTGAGAATTCCCTGAAGCGCCGGTGCAGCAGGATGCGAACGCAGGGTCCTTCGACTTCGCTGAGGATGACAGGGCGGTAGAGAGCTCAAACGCAATCTACAGGTTCTTCTTCGTCCAGGCGTCGATTCTTTCCAGCGCTCCGTTCAGGTTCTCGAGCGAGTTGGCTACGCTGAACCGCAGGTAGCCCTCTCCGAAGTCTCCGAATGCGGTCCCCGACAAAGCCGCCACACCCGCATCTTCCAGCAGCGCGTCGGCTAGCTTCTTTGACTTCCACCCAGTCTTGGTGATGTTCGGGAAGACGTAGAACGCGCCTTTGGGCATGCGGCAGGAGAAGCCCTTGATGCGGTTCAGTCCGGCGACGAAGGCGTCGCGGCGGCGCTGGAACTCCATGCGCATCTTGTCCACCGAGGACTGGTCGCCGCGCACCGCTTCGATCCCCGCCACCTGCGTGAAGCTGGCGGTGCAGGAATTCGAGTTGGTCATGAGGCGGGTGATGTGCGTCGCCAGGTCAGCCCGCATCACGCCGTAGCCCATGCGCCATCCGGTCATGGCGTAGGTCTTGGAGAAGCCATCGAGCAGGATGGTGCGGTCTTTGAACCCATTCACCGACATGATCGAGTGATGCTCGCCGTCGAAGATCAAGCGGCTGTAGATCTCGTCGGACAGGACCATGATGTTGCGGTCGCCGATGGCGTCGGCAATGTCCTGGATGTCGCGCTTGCTGAGCACGCCGCCCGTGGGGTTCTGCGGCGAATTGATGACGATCAGCTTGGTGCGGTCCGTAATCAACGAGGCCAGTTCGTCCACATCGAGGCCGAAATCTCTGTCTTCCCGCAGGCGGATCGGAACCGCTCGTGCGCCGAGGTAGTTGATCATCGACTCATAAATCGGGAAGCCGGGGTTGGGATAGATGACTTCATCCCCAACGTCAGCTAGCGCCAGTAGACTGAAGAAAATAATAGGTTTGCCTCCTGGCACGACCACGACTTCGTCGCTCTTGACCTCGACCCGTCGGGTGCGGCTGACCTCTTCGGCAATCGCTTGCCGCAGCTCCGGCAATCCGGCCGACGGACCGTAGTGCGTCCACCCCTTGTGCAGGGCGTCAACCGCGGCCTCGACGATGTTCTTGGGAGTGTCGAAGTCGGGCTCGCCGATCTCAAGATGGATGATGTGCTTGCCCTGGCGTTCCAGGGCGCGCGCCTTGTTCAGCACTTCAAAGGCGGTTTCAGTGCCGAGGCGCGACATGCGCTCGGCCAGGCGGAGTTCGTATTGGGTGGCGGGCTGCATAGTGGCAAGGGTGGTCATTATACCTCCTGGGAGGCTGGCTTGGCCTGCCCTCCATTGTGGCGCGGGGGCGGCGCGGTGTCTGGGATAGGGGTCACATGGCGATGTGACGGAGGCTTACGAAAACCCCAGCCTGTCGCACAGAACGCGACAAGGCTGGGGCACCCCTTTCCACACGAGCAGGCTACTTCCTCTGGTTCACCCACTCCCAGCCGAACCTGCCCTTGATGCAGAGATGGCCGTTGGTGATCTCCTGGTCGAGCGGCGAAGTCACCTTGACGATCCTTTCGTCTTGCACCTGCAGCGTAAGAGTGCAGCCCACGCCGCAATAGGGACAGATGGTATCGGTTCGCGTTTGCCTGGATTCATCCCAGGTGCCGGCCCGCCGCATCTCGTATTCGCTTTTGAACATGAGCGCGCCGGTGGGGCAGACCCCGATGCAGTTGCCGCAGTAGACGCAGGCCGACTCGGTGAGCGGGACGTTGTACTCCGTCGAGATCCGCGCCTCGAAGCCGCGCCCAGCGACGGCGATGGCAAATGTGTTCTGCGCATCCACGCCACAAGCTTCCACGCACTTGTAACAAAGGATGCACTTGCTGTAGTCGCGGACGTAGAGATCATTGTCAATTTTGACCGGCTGCCCGACGGTGGCGGCATGGCCATTGGCCGGAGCAGGGTGATGTCCCGGCTGCGCGGCATCGCGGCCGGCCGCGGGCGGAGCCGCGTTCCCAAACCGACCCGGCTGGGCGTCATAACGCTTCATGTACTGCTGAAACTGCGGCGCAGTGGACACATCCACCGAAGAGGCCAGCAACTCCAGCACCAGACGTCGGCTCAACCGCACCCGTTCCGAATCCGTCTTCACCACCATGCCGGGCTCCACCTGTCGCGAGCACGCGGGTACCAGCGGGCGCGATCCCTCGACCTCCACCACGCACACGCGGCACACATTCACCGGAGTGAGATTCTCCAGGAAGCACAGCGTAGGCGTATCAATGCCGGCGCTGCGTGCGGCTTGCAGGAGCGTGGAGCCCTCCGGAACTGAGACGGATTTCCCATCGATGGTGATCTCAACCACCCGCTTAGGTCGCGGCGGCGGCAACACGGGCAAGGGCCCGCGCGGGACAGGAATCCTGAGTTCGGGGGCGTTTTGCGCGCTCATCGCTTGTCCTCGAAAACCGGCAATCGGGCCAGCGCCGATTCGATCGCACTCGACGCCGTCTGGCCCAGCCCGCAAATGGAGGCGTCGCGCATTGCCTGACCAACCTCTTTCAGCAGCACGAGTTCGCTGCTGTGTGAGCTAAGCGGCTTGCCCGCGGCCAGCCGATGCAGAATCTCCTCCTGCCGAACCGTCCCGACGCGGCAAGGAACGCATTGTCCGCAAGATTCGTCGCGGAAAAAGGCAGCAATGCGCAGCAGAGTCTGGCGCAGGTCCACAGTGTCGTCGAACGGCATGACCACCGCAGAGCCCAGCGTGGCCCCAGCAGCGCGCGTCCCCTCAAAGGTCAGGGGAGTGTCCAAGTCTTTGGGTCCGAGAAATGCGCCCGCCGCCCCGCCAATCAAGACAGCTTGCAGCTTTCCAGTCCCTCCCATGCCGCCAGCGAGTTCGAGCAACTGGCGCAGGGTCGTGCCGAAGACCACCTCGTACACCCCGGGCCTGGCCACGTGGCCGGAGAGGCAGAACAGTTTGGTTCCGGTAGAGCGCTCGGTACCGACGGCAGCGAAGGCTTTGCCTCCTTCCAGGACGATGTACGGCACGTTTAAGAGCGTTTCTACGTTCTGGATGATCGTCGGCTGGCCGAACAGTCCGACTTCGGTCGGGAATGGGGGCTTGTTACGCGGCTCGCCGCGGCGGCCTTCGATAGAGTTGAGCATCGCGGTCTCTTCGCCGCAGATGTAAGCGCCGGCGCCGACCCTCAGTTCGATATCAAAACTCACGCCATGTCCCAGGATATCGTTGCCCAGGAACCCACGGGTGCGGCTCTCGCGGATGGCTTGTTCAAGCCGCCGCCGAGCCAGCGGGTACTCTCCCCGAATGTAGAGATATCCCTGCTCGCATCCGGTAGCGAACGCGGCGATGATCATGGACTCAATCACAGCATAGGGATCGCCTTCCATGAGCACGCGGTCTTTGAAGGTACCGGGTTCGGACTCATCGGCGTTGCAGACCAGGCACCGCGGCCGAGGAGCGGTAAGAATGGAGTTCCACTTCTGTCCGCAGGGAAAAGCGGCACCCCCGCGTCCGACCAGTTTGGATTCGACTACTTCGCGCACCACCGCCAGGGGCCCGATCTCGAACGCCCGCCGCAATGCCTGAAAGCCGCCGGTGGCGCGGTATTGGTCGAGGCTCTCCGGATTGACCTGCCCGATTCGGCGCAGCAGCTTCAGTCCGGGCTGGCCCGCCTGAGGAACTGAGGCGCCCAGCTCCCGCCGCGCCAGTTTCGTCCCCAGCATGGCCGTGAGAATGTCTTCAGCGTTCGCGAACGCTACGGCCTGTTCAAGATGCGGAACGCCCGCCCGATGCACCAGCGCAGCCGGAGCCTGCTCGCACAGGCCGAGGCATGGGCTACGCCGCCAGGTCTTGCCGTTCTTGTCCGAACCTTCAGGGCCGTGCGCTCGTTCCAACTCGGCACAAAGCTTGTCCGCGCCTTGCGCCTGGCAGCCGATGTCATCGCAGATATGGGCGACCGTTGGGGGTTGGGGCCGGGTTGAGAATAAACCGTAAAAGTCGGCCACGCCGAAGGCCTCGGCGGGCGGGATCTCCAGCACGCGGCTGGCGTAATTCAGCGCACCCGGACTAATCCAACCCATGCGGTTCTGAATGGCGTGCAGGACGGGCAGCAGATAGGAACGCCGCGTGCCGTTGGCGTTGGCCGGAATGGACACGCCGTCAACGGCAGCTCTTTCGTCCGCGGTCGCTTCGGCTCCGGTGAAGTGCAGGTCCATGATCTAAAGCCTGTCGACTGAAATCGCGCCCTCCCGAAGTCCTGCGAGTACGCTAGTCGCCCACCTCGACTGTCTGGCCCAGCTTCTCGATGCGCACCGCGGTTGCCTTGAACTCCGACGTCCCGGACCTCGGGTCCACGGCATCGATCGTCAACTCGTTTGTCGCGACTTGGTCCGGGAAGTGCAGAGTCATAAACGCAAGTCCCGGACCCAACTCGGGATCGATCCGTGCGGGCGCCATCACGCAGCCGCGGCGCGATATTACCTTTACCCTTTCTCCCTCGTGAATGCCGTATCGCTCGGCATCGTCCGGGGACAGGTCGACCGTCTCCCCGTGCCGCAATGGCGACGCGTAGCGGGAACTCTGCACGCCGGTATTGTAGGAGTCGAGACGGCGGCCCGTGGTCAAACGAATGGGAAACTCGTTATCCAAGCCATCCACCGGAGGCTCGTAGGAAACGCAGCAGAGTGGCGCCCGCGGCCCGATCAACGGGCGCGCCCACAAGCGCCCGTGCAGGTACTGCTCACCGGGGTGGTTCTCGTCGTAGCAGGGCCACTGGATTCCGTGCATCCGTTCGAGCCGGGCATAGCTCATGCCGGCATGCATGGGGCTCAGGCTGCGCAGTTCATTCCATAGCTCCTCGGCACTCGGACTGCCGAGGTCGCGGCCCATGCGGCGGGCCAGTTCGCAGAGAATTACGATGTCATCGCGTACCCCCGGCGGAGGCGGCAAGGCGCGGCGTACGCGCTGTACCCGGCGTTCGCTGTTGGTCACGGTTCCTTCGGACTCGCACCATCCCGCGGCGGCAGGGAAGACCACATCCGCCATCTCGGCAGTACTCGTCATCAGCATGTCCTGAACGACCAGAATGTCGAGGCCATCCAACAGCCTGGTAGTGCGGTGCTGGTCGGCTTCCGAGTTGGCCGGGTTTTCGCCGATCACGTACAGAGCTTTAAGTTCGCCGCGCTCCATGGCATCAAACATTCCGCTCAAATGCCAGCCCTTCTTGGGCGGAATCTTCACGCCCCAGGCTTTCTCGAACCTGGCGCGGAGCTCGTCGTTTTCGACGTGCTGAAATCCCGGCAGGCGATCGGGCAGCGCACCCATGTCGCCGCCACCTTGGACGTTGTTTTGCCCGCGCAGCGGATTCAGCCCTGAACCGTAGGTGCCGACATGGCCGGCCAGCACGCCGAGATTGATCAATGCCAAAACATTGTCCACCGCGTTGTGGTGCTCGGTGATTCCCAGAGTCCAGCAAATTTGTGCCCGGTCAGCCCGGGCGTAAGCATGGGCCAACTCGCGGATCGATTCCGCCGGCACGCCACAAATCTCCTCGGCGTAGTCCAGCGTGTACTTCTGCACGTGTTTCCGAAATTCTTCATGCCCGCTGACCGCATGCTCGATAAAGCTGCGATTCTCCAGGCCCGCCGCGATGATCTCCCGCGCCACCGCATTGGCTAGTGCGATGTCCGTCCCCACGTGCAACCCGAGCCACTTCTCAGCGCATTGGGCGGAGCTGGTACGGCGGGGATCTACGACAAAGAGCCGGGCGCCGTTGTGGATTCCTTTCAATACATGATGGAAGAAAATCGGATGCGTCTCGCGGGCATTCGATCCCCAGAGGACAATGAGGTCCGTCTCTTCTATCTCGCGATAGGAGCTGGTGCCGCCGCCTGCCCCGAAGACCGTCGCCAGACCGACGACGCTGGGAGCGTGTCAAGTGCGGTTGCAGCTGTCAATGTTGTTGCTTCCCACCACCACCCGCGCGAACTTCTGCGCCAGGAAGTTCATCTCGTTGGTCGTTTTGGAGCAGCTGAACATGCCAAAGCTCTGCGGGCCGTGTATGCGCACGGTGTCGCGAAAGCCTTGCGCGGCGCGATCCAAGGCCTCGTCCCAAGTCGCGGGACGCAGCTTGCCGCTCTCGCGGACCAGCGGTGTGGTGAGCCGAGAATCTTCTGTTGCCATAGGGGGCCTCACCCCGTGGCAGCCATTCTAGCAAGGGAGTTGGAACATTACATGCCCTGCATCGATCTTGACGCCATAAAGGGAGGCGCCCCAAACAACAGCATGCGGGCGCACTCGTGAATGCGGTGACTGCAGAGTCGATTCGGATATGATGTTGACGTGTTGCCGGAGCCGAAGCCTTGATGTTTTCCCATCGCACCGATTGGAAGCTCACCCCCAACCGCTTTACGGAAGCCCAGCAGGAGCTGCGCGCCGCCGGCATGGAGGTGCTCGACCTGACGGTGTCCAATCCCACCTGCGTTGGGCTGGCTTACGACGAAGAGGCCATCATGCAGGCGCTTGTCCGTCCCGAGGCGCTGGACTACGACCCGCAGCCCAAGGGTCTGCCCGGCGCGCGCGAGGCCCTGGCCACCTACTACCGCGAGCAACACGAAGAGTTCGACATGGATCCCGAGTCGCTCATCCTTACCACCAGCACCAGCGAGGGGTACTCCTACGTGTTTCGTCTGCTCTGCAATCCGGAGGAGGAGATCCTCGTCCCCAAGCCCAGCTATCCGCTGTTCGAGTTTCTTGCCGGCCTGGCGGACGTGAAGTTGGTCCCGTACCCGCTGATCTACGACCACGCCTGGCAGATTGATTTTTCCTCGCTGTACAAGGCGGTGACGCACCGCACGCGGGCGGTGGTGGTCGTGCATCCCAACAATCCCACGGGCTCGTACGTCAGCGCCGTGGAGCAGACCGAACTGAACGCATTCTGCCGCGAATACAATCTTGCGCTGATCGTGGACGAAGTTTTTCTCGACTACGCCCACGACGGCGTCGCCCGGCCGACTTTCGCCCGCAACCAGGAGGCGCTGACTTTCACCCTGAGCGGATTGTCGAAGATCTCCGCCTTGCCGCAGATGAAGCTGGCGTGGGTGGCCGCCAGCGGGCCCGAGGACAAAGTACAGACTGCCCTGGCGCGACTGGAAGTCATCGCCGATACCTACCTCTCGGTAAATGCGCCCATACAATGGGCAGCGCCGGCGCTGTTGGAGCAACGCAAGCACATCCAACCGCTGCTCCTCGACCGCTTGCGCACGAACCTGGAAGAACTCGACCGGGAACTGGCGAAGCAGAAGGCCTGCACGCGTCTGGACGTCGAAGGGGGATGGTATGCCGTCCTGCGGGTTCCGGTAACCCAGTCCGACGAGGACCTGGCGATTGATCTGCTGCGTAAGGTAGCGGTGCTGGTGCATCCGGGACACTTTTACGACTTTTCGTCGGATGGATATCTGGTGGTCAGTTTGATCACTCCGCCGGAGGAGTTCCGGGAGGGGGTGCGGCGCGTGTTGCAAGTGGTGAGTGGGTAAACCGGCTTTAGCTGTTTCTCACCCCTGCCTCCGACGCTCTTCTTGACATTTCGACCTCGGCTTATACTCTTCCCTATGCCCAACGTCGACAAACATCCCCCAGGCGCCTTCTGCTGGATCGAACTTGCAACTACCGACCAGAATGCGGCGAAGAGGTTTTACGGCACGCTCTTCGGGTGGGAGATCAAAGATCTGCCCATGGGACCCGGCGATTCTTACACCATGTTCAAGGTAAAAGGCCGCGACGCGGCAGCGGGCTATACCCTGCGCCCCGACCAGCGGGCCCAAGGGGTGCCTCCGCACTGGATGATCTATGTGGCGGTAGAGAGCGCCGACGCGACGGCTAAGAAAGCCGCGCAGCTTGGCGGCAAAGTCCTGGCCGAGCCCTTCGATGTGTTCACCGTCGGCAGGATGGCCGTGATTCAGGACCCGACGGGAGCGATCTTCTCGGTCTGGCAAGCCAAAGACAGCCCCGGTCTCGGCATTGCCGGCGAGGACGGCACACTGTGCTGGGTCGACCTCAGCACGCCCGACCAGGCCCGCGCCGCCAAGTTCTATTCCGACCTGTTCGGATGGGAGCTGACCGAGGACACCGACGACGATCCTCCTTCCGACTACCTGCACATACAGAACGGTGAGGACTTCATCGGAGGAATTCCCCCAGCCAAGCATCGCGACCCGAAGATCCCGCCGCACTGGCTGCCCTATTTCCAGGTGGCGAAGTGCGATACAACTGCTGCCAAGGCGAAAGAACTGGGCGCGACCTTCTATCTTGAACCTATGACTATGGAGGGCGTGGGCCGCATGGCGGTGATCGCTGACCCGCAGCGGGCGGTGTTTGCGATCTTCCAGGCGATGCCGCGCAAGTCATGATCCTCACCATCAATCACGGCCCGGTACGCGAGCTGCGGCTCAACCGCCCTCCGGCCAACGCGCTCTCTCCCGAGCTGATTGCAGCGCTGACAGGGGCGGTGGAAGCCGCCGTTAAAGACGGTGTGCGTGGACTGGTGCTCTCCGGTTCCCCGAGCTTCTTCTCCGGCGGACTCGACGTACCGCTGCTGCTCAAGCTCGACCGCGCCACCATGAATGGAGTCTGGCGGGATTTCTACGGCCTGCTGCGGACGCTGGCGTGCTCTCCGATGCCGATCGCCGCGGCGATCACCGGCCACGCTCCCGCGGGAGGCACCGTGCTCGCGCTCTTCTGCGATTACCGCATCGCCGCTGAGGGGGACTGGAAGCTGGGCCTCAACGAGGTGCAAGTCGGCCTACCGCTGCCTCCGGTGATCTATTCGGCATTGCAACGACTCGTGGGCACACGGCAGGCGGCACGCCTCGCCATCGGCGGCCTGCTGGTGTCGCCGGCAGAGTCGTTGGGCCTCGGGTTGGTGGACGAGGTGGTTCCGGCGGAACAGGTCATAGATCGCGCGGTGAAGTGGTGCCAGGAGTGGCTGGCATTGCCCTCAGTGGCGATGACCTGGACCCGCCGCCAGGCCCGCGCCGACCTGACCCAGCTGTTTGAGCAAGACGTGGCCCGCGAGATCGAAAAGATCAGCGGCTGGTGGTGGGACGAACAGGTGCAGTCCGTGCTGCGCGCGCTGATGGAGCGCTTGGCCAAGAAAAAACAGTAGCGCCGGCGTCTCGCCGGCTGTCGTCGAGCGTCCTTGCGCCTCCACTTGGGGCCAGGAAGTGGTTTTCTCCTGTGTGCTTGGCCCACAACGGACGTTTGGCCGGCGGGACGCCGGCGCTACGGCTTTAAGAAGGGGTTGTGCTCCCGTTCCTGGCCGATCGTCGTCAGGGGTCCGTGACCCGGGACCACGACGGTTTCGTCCGGCAGTGCCAGCACTTTTTCGTGCAAGGAACTGATGATCTTCTTGAACGATCCCCCCGGCAGGTCGGTGCGGCCGATGCTCCCCGCAAACAAGGTGTCCCCCGCGACCAGAGTCTTCTCCGCCGGAAAATAAAGACACACACTGCCCTCCGTATGCCCCGGTGTATGCAGCACGCTGGCATTGAGTGGGCCGACGGTAAGCGTTGACTCCGGTTCCATGCTGTGGTCAATCTCCACCTTGCCGGGCGACGCCATGCCGACCCAGGCTGCCTGCGCGTCCAGCATCTTCAGCAGGGCATAGTCGTTCTGGTTGAGCAGAATCGGGGCTCCGGTCAAAGCCCGCAGCTTCATCGCTCCCCCCACATGGTCAATATGGGCGTGGGTGATGACGATCTGCTTTACCTGGAGATTGTGTTTGCGAACGAGAGCGACGATCTCCTCGATCTCATCTCCCGGGTCGATCACCATGCCTTCATGCGTGGTTTCGTCCCCAATGATGGAGCAGTTGCACTGGAGCGGGCCGACGGGAAGGACTGCGTGAATCATAACTGGGTGGTCAGTCGTCAGTCATAAGGCCGACGACGGACGACTATTTCTGCTGGGCTGGTGTGGCCGGTTGCGACTTCGCGGGCTCCGACTTCACGTCCTTCAAGACCGAGGTCGGCCCCGCGTGCCTCGAGGCGTAGACGGACAAGGTGATCGAAGTCACCATGAAGATGATGGCCGACCAGGTGGTGGCTTTGGACAACGCGGTCGCCGCACCGCGCGGACCGAAGGCGGTCTGGCTGCCCATGCCCCCGAAAGCGGCAGCAATGTCACCGCTCTTGCCGCTCTGCAGCAGCACCACGACGATCAAAAAGAAGCAAACGACGATGTGAACAATTGTAATCAGGATAATCATGCCGAATACCTATCCCCAAACACACCGCACTTCCCAGCGGTTAAGCGGATGACTACGATGGTGCGGAAGGGGGGATTTGAACCCCCACGCCTTGCGGCGCCACCCCCTCAAGATGGTGTGTCTGCCAGTTCCACCACTTCCGCATGGGCGCGCAATCACGGAGAGGCTAAATGATTATAACAAAAGCGAGGGCAAGCACCGAGGACGCTGAGGCCACAGCGTTACAGAGTCGAACGCTTGAGTCCCCGGTGTCCTCCGCGATCCGATTAATACTTCACGATCGCCGCAAACGACTTGGCATCCAAACTGGCTCCGCCTACCAGCGCGCCATCAATCTCCGGCTCCGCCATCAGGGCCGGGGCGTTCTCCGGCTTCACCGATCCGCCGTACAGCATGCGCAAGCGATCGGCAAACTCCTCCCCAAACGCTTTGGCGGCCTCTCCCCGAATCAACCCGTGGGCGTCCGCCGCCACTTGCGGGGTAGCGGTCCTGCCGGTTCCAATGGCCCAGACCGGCTCATACGCCACCACCAGCTTCGCCGCCTTCTTGGCGGAAATCGCGTGAAACGCGCGCAGGCACTGGCGCCGCAACACGTCCTCTGTCAGGCCGGCCTCACGCTCCTCGAGGACCTCACCCACGCATACGATGGGAGTCAGCCCTGCCTCCAGCGCCGCCTTCAGCTTCAGATTGACGATGTCATCGGTCTCGCCGAAGTACTGCCGCCGTTCGGAGTGGCCGACGATCACATGGGTGCAACCGGCAGCCAGCAGCATGTCCGCGGAGGTTTCTCCTGTAAACGCTCCCTGCTTTTCCCAGTGCATGTCCTGGGCGCCGATGGCGACGTTGGATCCGTTGGCCGCCTCGACCGCCGCGGCCAGGTCCACGAATGGCGGGCACACCAGGATCTCGTCGCGGTCGTGGCCGGAAACCAGAGGCAGCAACTCGCGGAAGAAGTCGCGCGTTTCGCCAGGTGTCTTGAACATCTTCCAGTTGGCAGCGATCAGCTTTTTGCGGGCCATTTTGATTTTCTTTGTGTTCCTTCGCCTGCCCTGCGGTCCTCTCGTCGGTGCTACCGCTTGTCGGTGAGCGCCTCGACTCCGGGCAACTTCTTGCCCTCCAGGAATTCGAGGGAGGCTCCGCCACCGGTGGAGATGTGAGTGACCTTGTCAGCGACACCGGCGGCGCGAATCGCTGAAACCGAATCGCCCCCGCCCACAATGGAGGTCGCGCCGGGATTCTCGGCGATGGCATGCGCGATCTTGAACGTGCCCTTGGCAAAAGGCGAGACCTCAAACACCCCCATGGGACCGTTCCACACAATGGTGCGGGCACGCGCAACCTCTTCCGAAAAAGCCTCCACCGTTTGCGGGCCGATATCGAGGGCCATCATGTTGGCAGGAATGGGATGACCGCCGTTGACGGTGTGGGTCAAGGCATTGATGTCAATCTTTTCCGCCACCACGTGGTCCACCGGCAGCAGGAACTTCAGTTTGTGTGATTTGGCTTGTTGCAGGAGCTGGCGTGCCAGGTCGATTTTGTCGGCCTCCACCAGCGACTTGCCGACCTGATGTCCCTGCGCCTTCAGAAATGTGTATGCCATGCCGCCGCCGACGAGCAGTGAGTCCACCTTGCCCATCAGGTTTTGAATCACTCCGATCTTGTCGCTCACCTTGGCCCCGCCCAGGATGGCAATGAACGGCCGCTCGGGATGCTGCAGCGCCTTGCCCAGGTAAGCCAGTTCCTTTTCCATCAGCAGACCAGCGGCGGATTTGTGCAGAAAGCGGGTAATGCCGACCGTTGAGGCATGGGCGCGATGCGCCGTGCCGAAGGCATCGTTCACGTAGTATTCGGCGAGCGCCGCCAGCTGCTTGGAGAATTTCTCATCATTGGCCTCTTCTTCGGCATGGAAACGCAGGTTTTCCAGCAAGAGAGTCTGGCCCTTCTCCAGTTTTCCGGCCATCTCCTCCGCCTCCAGCCCCACGCAGTCCGGGCAGAATCCCACGTTTTCTCCGCGCGCGAGTTCCTTGTCGAGCAGCATGCGCAAGCGCTCGGCCACGGGCTTGAGGCTCATCCTGGGATTGGGCTTGCCCTTGGGCCGTCCCAGGTGCGAGGCCAGAATCAGCCGCGCTCCGTGGCGCAGCGCATACTCGATCGTGGGCAAGGTCTCGCGAATGCGAGTGTCGTCCATCACCCGGCCGTCTTCGAGCGGCACATTGAAGTCCACCCGCATGAAGATGCGGTGGTCGTTCAGCGGGAGGTCGCGAATCGAAAGCTTGGACATGGCTGGTTGTCCTCAGATTGCCGGTGGTCTGCGGTTGCTCAGGGCAGAACGGCCGGCGCTACGGCCGCCTGTCAAAGTCCTTTGCCGGCGATGTAGTTGATCAGGTCACGCACCCGGCACGAGTATCCCCATTCATTGTCATACCAGGAGATCACTTTGACGCAATTCCCCCCCACCACCAGGGTCATGGGCGCATCCACGATTGACGAGCGCGAATCGCCGCGGAAGTCCGCCGAAACCAACTCACCCTCCTCGTAGCCTAGATAACCCTTCAGAGGCCCGGCCTCGGAAGCATGTTTCAGGCTGCCATTGACCTCTTCTTTGGTGGTCTTCTTGTCCACGAAAGCCACCAGGTCCACCACCGAAACGTTGGGCGTGGGCACCCGCATGGCGAAGCCATCAAGCTTTCCCGCCAGATCGGGAATCACCAGCTTCAGAGCTTTGGCCGCGCCCGTGGAAGTCGGAATCATGGAAAGAGCCGCCGCCCGCGCCCGCCGTAAGTCCTTGTGCGGAAAATCCAGAATGACCTGATCGTTGGTATAGGAGTGAATCGTGGTCATGGTGCCGCTGATGATCTTGAAATTATCATGCACCACTTTGGCGATTGGGGCCAGGCAGTTGGTGGTGCAGGAGGCATTGGAAATAATGTGATGTTTGTGAGGATCGTAGGCCTGGTGATTCACCCCTAGCACTATCGTGATGTCTTCATTCTTCGCGGGCGCGGAGATGATGACTTTCTTCACCGGCCCATGCAGGTGTTTCCTGGCGTCCTCGGCATTGGTGAAACGTCCAGTAGACTCGATAACGATCTGCGCGCCTACCGACTCCCACGGCAGCTTCGCAGGGTCCTTCTCGGCAAAAACACGAATGCTCTTGCCGTCTACCTTGATGCAGTCCTGTCCGGCGCTGATGTCGTTGTGCAGATTGCCCAGGATGGAGTCGTACTTCAGCAGATGGGCGAGCGTCTTGGAATCAGTGAGGTCGTTCACCGCCACGAAGTCAATGTTGTGATCCTTGAGCGAGGCGCGCAACACGTTGCGCCCGATGCGTCCGAATCCATTAATGCCAACTTTGATTGCCATGTTGCCTCCGACGAGATGATGAAGAGACGCAGGAATAAACACCGGGGCCGGTCAGGAACAGAAAATGGTAACAGGCGGTGTGCAGGGCGGGCAAATGCGGTAGGGATCGGACGATCACCACGCCTCAGGTATCCACCTTAATCTCCACAAACAAGTTCTTCTTGCTCCAAACGAAGGGCACTCTCATCATCCAATACTTGCGTTCCAGAGTCCGCCGCGCCTTAGGCCAGTCCTCCGGTGGGAGGACCCGCGCTCGCCCTGCGGACTCCGCGCCGGTAATCTGGCCGCGCACAGTGCAGGGTGCCACCCGCACTTCGGGATTGTTAACTATCCGCTTGTACTTACCGGAATCGCTGCGGGTCATGACGTACAGCTTGCCGCCCTCTTCGCCAAACCAGACCGGCGTGTAAACCGCAACTCCGGTTTTGCGGAACGTAGCCAGGCTGATGTACCTCTGCCCCTGAATCTCGCGTGGGATCGGCATACAAGGATTGTATGGCACCCCGAGACGAACCAGGCTGCGCACCCTCGGATAGAAAAGTAGCCGGCTGGCTCTATTGGTTCGCTTGCCGCCGGGACGCATTGCTCGTGGGTATGCCAGCGTGTTACAACCCAGACATGCGCAAATGGATGCGCGAGCGCATGAAGCGCCGCAAGAAAGCACCTCAGCAGGGAACCGGCACACCGGCCCAAGCCCCATTGCAGCCCGCCTACTTTGACACGACAATTGCGCCGCAGGCCCCAGTCGCGGAACCGAGTCACGCCGAAGCAGGCGAACCACAGCCCGAGGCACAGGAGGCACGTGAGGCTCCGGCAGCCCAGGCGGCTGAGGGTGGCAACGGTGAGGGAACCCGCCGTCGTCGCCGACGCCGCCGCGGAGGCCGTGGTCGTGGTCGCGGTCCGGCCCAGGCGGCGGAGGCTGCGCCAGCCACAGAGGCGCTCGGCCAGGCTGTTCCCGAAGAGTCCGCCCCGACCGCGGTTGCGGAGCCCGTGACGCCGGCGCCCGCACGGGTCCCACAGACCGCTGCGCGGCCTGCCGCAGCCGCGCGTCCGCCCAAGGGCGTGGTCGTGCTGGCCATCGGCTTACCCGGTTCGGGAAAAAGTTCCTGGTTCAAACGCCACAGCATTACGCCACTCTCCAGCGACTTGTTGCGGGCCTTGCTATTTGATGATCCCAGCGAGCAGCGCTATCAGGACCTGATCTTCTCCAACCTGCGATCCATGCTGAAGGCCCGGCTGATCGCGCGCCGTCCACTGAACTATGTGGATGCCACCAACCTCACGCCTCACGAGCGCCATAGCTGGATCAAGCTGGCGAAGGACTTCGGATATGAAGTGCAGGCGGTGTTCTTTGACGTGCCGGTGGAGGTCTGCCTGGAAAGAAATCAGCGCCGCCAGCGGGTGGTTCCCGAGGACGTGATGCGGCGCATGGCGGCCAAACTGCGCCCGCCAACGTTCGAGGAGGGGTTCGCGAAGATCACGGTAGTGCGGGTCAAGCACAAGCCCTGAGCCGTGCGCAGATGCGAGAGTTGGAACCCGCTCAACCTCCGAAGGCAATCAGCCTTTCAGATATGGCAGCAGCTCCTTGAAGGCGGAGGCGCCGGAGGAGCGTAGCAGCTCGTATACCATCATCTCGGTGGATGAGATGACCGCCCCCGCCGCACGCATCCGTTCCAGGCCAATCTTCCAGTTCCATTCGCTGCGGGAGCCAACAGCGTCGGAGGCCACATGCACCAGGTAGCCCTCCCGCAGGGCGCCGAGCGCGGTCTGCATCACGCAGATGTGGCTCTCCATGCCGCAGAGCAGCACCGTGGTGCGGTTCCCCGGAACCCGCTTGAGCAGCGAGCAGAAGACGTCGCTGCCGAAGCAGGAGAACATCTGCTTGTCAATCGCCTCCGTTCCCGGTAGCAGGGAAGCGATCTCGGGCACGGTGGGGCCCAGGCCCTTGGCGTACTGCGTGGACATGAGGGCGGGAATCTTCAGGATTCCGGCTAGCCGGATCAGCAGCTGCGAATTCTTGATCAGTTGTTCCTTCTGAAAGATGGGCGGCAGCAGTTTCTCCTGGATGTCCACCACGATCAGCGCACAGTGATCGGCTTCCAGGGGCCGGCGAGCCATTTCGCCGTAATCGCTGGCCAGCGAACTGAGATTGCCCAGAGCAGTAACCATCGGGAGCCTCCTTACCGGAACCAAGTCAGAAAGACGAGGTCAGAATGCAAGCTAAGCCATAACCAGCAGAAAAAAGCCACCAATGAGGGTCGCACGTTAGCCATCCGGAAGGATGTTTAGGATGATTTGCCACTATACTCCGTCGGAGGGATTCATGGCGAAGGACTCACGGGGGCGCGTCAGGCCCGTTGTAGAAGATAGTTTACCGCGCCGAAGAGGGGCGCGCTCTCGTTCAAGATCACGCGCACTGGAATCTGCGCCAGCATCGCGGCTTGGCGATCCTTGTTCACAAACGCCTGCATGAACAAGCCTCCTTGCAGCCAGCGGATGATCTTGCAGACGATTCCTCCGCCCAGATAAACACCCCCTAGCGCCAGCGAGCGCAACGCCAGATTTCCTGCCTCGGCGCCGTAGGCGGAAACAAAGGCGTCCAGGGTACGGGCGCACAGCGCGCATGTTCCTGTCAGGGCAGCTTGGGTGATGACCGCCGCCGCATCCCCGGTGCGAATTTGTTCCGCGATCTCTAGCGTCTCCGGTGCCGCGCCCGTGGCACAAAGGAAGCGGTAAATATTGAGGATGCCCGGTCCGGACAGGACATGCTCTACGCTGGCATAGCCGTACTGGCGGCGCAAATGGCGGACCAACTCCAGGCTGGTCTCGTCGTACGGAGCGAAGTCGGCGTGACCCGCTTCTGCCGGCAGCGGAACGTAACCGCGTCCATCCCAATAGAGGGTGCACTCTCCCAGACCGGTGCCGGCCGCGATGACTGCAGCGTTGGCCCCTGCCACCGCGTGCCCTGGGTTCAGCGCCAGGAAGTCTTCCTCCCCTAGAGTTGTGACCCCATACCCCGTGGCCACCAGATCGTTGATCAGCAACACACTCTGCAATCGGAGATCGGTGGCCAGGGTCTTGGCTTGCAGGGTCCAGGAAAGGTTCGTGACCTGGGCGGAATTTTCGATCACCGGGCCTGCGACGCCGAAGCACGCGATCTTTGCTCTGTCCCGGCCCTGCAGGAACTCGCGCGCCATCGCTGCCACCCCGCTGTAGGCCGAACTACGGAAAGTTTGCTGGGAAAGCAGTGTAGGACGCCCATGATCTGTGGAGAACAGGCCCAGCACCGTCTTGGTTGCGCCCACGTCGCCGGCAAGGATCAGAGTGTCTGCCACGTCGGCTTACTTTCCGGATGGGCCGTGGCCCGTGGGCAGGGCGCGAGCCAAATCCTTCCAACCCACCAGCACGAAGCCCTGCTCGCGTAGAAACCGGCGAAACTCAGGGCTCTGCAACATCTCGAAATCTGCTTGCCGCCAAGCGGCGCCCCAGTCCGGGTGGTCCGAGGTTGCTCCCTGCATCTCCTGATCGTCGTGTGCGAGGTGCACAATCAACTGATAAACGCCCGGCGGGAGTGGAGCCAGCATCTTCTTGTACGCCTCCAGCCAATCTTTGGTGGATACACCGGGATCCATGGAGATCACTCGGTCAATCAAGGCCTCCTCGGTCGCATCCGGCGTACCCTGGGGATGGTGCGCTCCTGCGCTTCGCTCCATCAGAATTGGCAGCGCGTACTCCCGCCCCATGCGCCGGTACACCTCGACCAGTTCCGGGGAGCGCGTGAGTGTGCCCATGTGGGTGTCGAGATGGGTCAGGTGGATTCCCAGGGAGCGTGCTCGATCGATTTGGGCCCGCAACTCCATCTCGACCTCCGGAATCTTTGCGTGCTGCACCACTGCGGGCTCTTCGAGAGGCATATACCCCTGTTCATCCAGCAGGCTCGGCACCCTGTCGCGGGGACTCACCGGCCCCCAACGGTAGGTGGTCCACTCGCTGTTAAGCGCGAGGTGGACGCCCAAATCGGCATCGGGATGCGACTGCGCCCAGCGAACGACCTCAGGAAGCCAAGGGCAAGGGACCAGAATGCTGGCGGAAGTGACCCAGCCCTTTTCCAATGCTTCGAAGGTGGCAGTGTCCACGGAATGGGCCATTCCGAGGTCGTCGGCGTGAATCACGAGAAGCCGGGCATTGGCGGGATATCCCAGGCGCTCCTGCACCGTGCCAGAGGTTTGGCCCAGCAGCGGGACCGCCAGCAACAGTCCCGCCAGCCAGCACCAGCTTCGCCGCAATCGCCAGTTCGTGCGCAGCATCTTGTCCTCGTGCAATGGCGAATTGAAACAATTTATTAAAACGAATTAATCGTGCATGCGGGCACGTCACGCTGTCAAGCGAAAACCTCGCTCACTTCACCGGAGTGGTGGACTCGCGTATCACCAGTTCCGGGGTTAGCTTGCGGTGGACGGCGCGCAACTTCCTCTTTTCCTGCGCGGCACTGATGTTTTCCAGCAGGATAGTCACGGCCATGGCTCCCATGGCTTCCATCGGCTGCCGGACGGTAGTCAAGGACGGAGTGCACAGGCTGGAGGGAGCGACGTCGTCAAAGCCTATGACTGCGCAGTCATGGGGAACGCGGATGCCGGCTTTGGCGAGGGCGCGGATGGCTCCCAGAGCCGTGATGTCGTCGAAAGCCATCAGCGCTGTGAAGGGCCGTTTGCGCCGCAGCAATTCCCGGGTCAGGTTGTAACCGGCATCGAACCCAGAGATGGGGTCGCCGGACTCCGGCAGGTCCACGACCAGCTTGGCGTCCAGATTCAGCCCTTTGGTCTGGGCAAAGCCGCGAATGCCGCGCCATCGGGGAGCGCTGTCTCCCAGCGTCCTAGGGCCGCGGATGAAGGCCAGCTTGCGATGCCCCAGGGAATAAAGATGCTCCAGGGCAGCGTAGGCGCCGAGCTCATTGTCCACAATCACCGAGCTGACCGAATCTGTCCGCAGCTCCCGCCCGATCATGACTGTGGGGACGCTGCTCTTCTCGAGGTCCGCCAGCAGATTGACATCCAGGAAAAGCCAGTTGGCGAGAACGATCAAGCCCTCCACCCGGCGGTCGAGCAACATTTCCAGATAGCGCTCGAAGCGACCGCGTTCGTTGTGCGCATCGGTGAGGATGGGCATATAAGAAGACTGATACAGGGTATTCTCGATCCCGCGCAGGATGAGCGTGCAGTAGGGATCGGTCATATCGAAAACCATGAGCCCGACGGTGTGGCTGCGCTGGCTGCGCAGGGAGCGGGCAAACAAGTTAGGCCGGTAGCCCAGTTTCTTGGCCACCTTGTGGATGCGGTTCTTGGTGGCGGCAGGAATGTACTGGGCCAGGGGAGCATTGTTGAGCACAATCGAGACCGTGGTCGAGGAGAAACCGCTCTCCTTGGCAACATCGCGGATGGTGATCATGGGAATCTCGTCCTCGGTTCCGGAGGCAGCCGCCTAAACCAACTCAGCCGGTCGGCGTCCGCCCCTGAGGATACAGCAGGCATGCCGGCAGTCCCACCTTGCATGGTCACGAAGGGAAGCCAGCGCCTCCAGCTTGGGCTCCAGCCTCGGGCTCTTCCGGCGGCAGATCGAAATTGACCAGGTCGCCCCGGAAACCCCGTGTTTTCCAGGCTCCGAACGCGATGCCAGCCAGCATCCAGACGCCGCCGGCAATCTTGGCCGGACGGCTGAGATTGAGCCACAGCAGCAGGCAGATAAAGAATCCGGCGAGGGGCGAAAAGAAGTTTGTGATTTTCTTCTCTTTGTCCCGCAGGAAGTAACGCACGAACGCGGCCGCGTTGACCCCCATGAAGGCGATGAGCGCGCCGAAGTTCAGCATCTCCGCGCCCAGACCGTAGGTAAGAAGGAAGGAACCAATCAGGACCACCAGGCCAACGAACATCACGTTGTTTCTCGGAATGTGGCGTTTGGGCTCAATCGCGCCAAAAAAAGAACGCGGCAGCGCGTTACTGCGTCCCATACCGTACAGCAGCCGCGAAGCCCCCAGTTGGGCTCCCATTCCCGACCCGAAGTTCGCCACCAGCAACGTCAACCCCACGACCACAAACAGCACCGGCCAGGCGCGAGCCGCGACGCTGACGTAGGCGGTGTCGACATTGGGGAAGGGTTGGGAGGCTGGCCAGATCAATTGCGCCGCGTAAACTTCCACCGCGGAAAGAATGCCGATGACCAGGCAGGTCAGGACCGTCGCCAGCAGGATGTTGCGCCGCGGGTTCTCGGCCTCTTCCGACAAAGTTGAGATGCCATCGAACCCGATATAAGTTAGTACTGCGATGGAAGTACAACCGAACACCGCGCCGGTGTTGAACGTTTGAGGATCAAAGAATGGGCGGGTGAAAAAGCCCGCATCATGCGGGTGCCCGAAGATGTAGCGAGCGGCAGCCACGAAGAAGACGGCGATCACCGCCCCCATAGCGGCCGCCATCCCTGCGTTGATCCTCGCAGATGTCTTGACTCCCCGCAGGTTGAGCAGGGTAAACAGCAGCGCGAAAAATACCTTCCACGCCACTACGGGAACGCCGGGAGCAAAGTCGTGCGCTTGCTGACTGCACCAGATGGTGCAGATCAGCGGATTGAGCATGTAGTCCATTACCATGCTCCAGCCGGTAACGTAGCCGAGCGCGGGATGGATCTCCTGGCCTACATAGGTGAAAGCGGATCCGGCGCTGGGATAGGCGCGGGCCATGCGGCCGTAGCTGACCGCAGTGAACAGCATGGCCACCATGGCAATCAGAATGGCGGTAACCACGTGGCCGCGGCCGCGTTCGCTTAACACCCCGAAGATCGACATCGGCGCCGTGGGCTGGATCACGATGACGCCATAGAGAATCAGGTCCCAGAGGCTCAGAGTACGCCTCAGTGTGGGCGCGGCGGTCGCGGGAGAAGCAGAGGCTTCCATGTTTATTCTTCGTTACGGGAGTGCAAGGCAAACATCTCGATCAAGCTCTCACGGCTCTACGTTCCAACCACTGACCTCCACTGACGGCGTTGCACCGGCCAGGTCCCGCGCCCGGTAGGTAGCGGTGACCTCGTATTTCTCGCCCGGCAACAGAGAAAAATAATTGTCCTGCCAAAGCACCGGCAGAATCTCTTCTCCACCCTGGCCCTGGTCCACTTTCAGCCGAAGGAAGAACGCCAGTTGCTGGCTGGGGTTCTCCACTACCACATGCGTTACGGCATCCTCTCCCTTGCGCTCCAGGCGGCTGCTCACCTTCAATCGTACTTTGGGAAGGCTCTGCAGCGCGCTGTAGTCGGCATAGGAGGCGGTTGGGGTCACGTACCAGGTAGATTTCTCCCAGGCCAGCGTTTCGGGCTTGCTTGAAAGCCAGTAGAAGTTTGATCCGACGAGCTTGCCACCACCGTCGTGCAATCGCAACACCAGAAAGTATACCGGGGTCAGCCCTTCGATCTCCGGCACGGAGAAGATGCGGTTGCTGCTGTCAGCCGGGGCGTCCAGCGTCGCTTCTTGCGACCACTTCTCCTCCATGTCTGCGTTCAAGATCTTGGCGGAGAGCTTCAAGCCGCGCGCGTCTTGGTACTGGCTGCTGACCACACTGATGGAGCGGTCATCGTAGCCATACATCGGGTGCAGCGGCTCCATGGCCTTCTTGGCACCGAAGTATCCGCCTGCCGGACGAAGGTAATAGTCATAAAGATGCCAGATCAGGGAGGGCCAGGCGTCGTTTAGCATCCACTGAATCACGCCCGTCGAGGTGTACTTGTTGCGGCTGTAGGCCTCGAACATGGCGCGGACTCCTTCATAGGTCATAAGCTGCGACTTAAAGGCGAAGTCTGCCGCGCTGTCCGCCTTCCCATAGCGCTGGTTCAAAGCCTCAGTAAAAATGGCAATGTTACCGAACTCCTCGCCGCCCGCATGGAAGTTCCACCACTCGTCAATGGGCCAGAAATGCTCCGCGGGTAACATGCGGCGCAGGCTCTCGATGGGGGGCACGGCCGGGCCCATGCTGGTCTCAGTGTTAAAGCCGTAAGCGCCACCCCGCTCCCGGTCTTCCAGCCAGTAGGAGGGCGCGATGTACTCGTAGGGGCCGGTCATCTTGACCCCGCTCTCGCCGGTAACCGAGGTTGCCTTCTCCGTGGCGGACGATACGATCGGATTCGGCCACCGGCATTGTTTCTCTACGTCAAGGTATTTCGCTTCCACGTCTGCCGGGGGCGGGTTGTCGCTGCCATTCAGCCACATCAGCAGGCTGGGGTGGCTGCGCAAACGATAAATCTGGCTACGCACGGACTCCTGGGCAATGGGGAGATCAGCCGTGCTCCACTTGTCCCAATGCTCCCAATGATCGCAACAGCACCAGCCGGCCATGACCAGAATTCCCAGGCGATCGGCGAGCTCGAAGAAGCGTTCGCTCTCCAGCTTGCCTTCCAGGCGAATGGTATTCAGGCCCATGTCGTGCACGTAGCGGAATTCATCTTCCATGCGCTGCGGGTCTTCCCGCAGCAGCATGTCAAACGTCCACCCGCCACCGCGAATGAGAATTTTCTTTCCGTTGACCGTAAAAACTCGCTTGTGGTTTGCGTCCAGAGCGGAGTCAATCTGGCGAATGCCGAAGCGTGTCTCGGCACGGTCGGAAACCGTCCGGTTCACCACGAAATCCATCTGCAATGAATAGAGATAAGGCGTGCCCATTTGTGCCGGCCACCACAAACGCGGATGGTTGAAGACCAGTTGCGGACATTGTTCCGGCTCGAAGGACACATCCTTTTCTTCACCAGGTCCAAGCTCTACTTCCTGAGAAAACTGGACGCTCTCAATCCTGCCCTTCAGAGTGCCCTTCACTGGCTGGTTGGTGGCGTTCTTCAAAAGCGCGGTCACGCTGAGCCGCGCCTTGTCGCCGGCGGGGTCCACCTGCGAGAGGACGGCGGGATAGCGCAGCGCCACCGGGCCGCTGGCTGCAACATACACGTCTCGAAACAAACCCATGTCCTTGTCCGGCGGCGCCGGATTCCAATCCACGAAGGTGATGGCCAGATCGGTTTCGGTAGGAGCGAAAACCTGCACAGCCAGGATGTTGCTCGCTCCAGCCTTGGCGATGCCAGTGACGTTGAGTTCGTAGGCGCGCCATGCGCCCGCGATTTCCTTGTCCGTCGCGATCTGCTTTCCGTTCAGCCAGATGTTGGCGCGGTAATTGATGCCCTGGAAGTTCAACCACAACGTTTTTCCCTTGTAGCTCGCTGGCAGGAAAAACGTCTTTCTGTACCACCAGGGAACGGAGAACGGGCTGTCTGGCGGCATCGGTAGATTGGAGAAGTTGCTGCCGACGGGGTACGTGGTGCCGGGAATCTGACGCAGATTCATGCCGAAGTAGGGATCGGGAAACACCTTGTGCTTGACCAGCGCTGCGAGCACCGTAGTCGGCACATCCGCCGGATACCAATCCCTGGGCTGAAATTGCGGAGTTGAGATGACTTGGCCGCCGTCGCTCACTTTGGCGGCGGACTGCAGCAGCCACCCACTGGCCAAAGGGAGCTTGCTCGTGGCCGCCGGCACGCTGGCCGCCGTCGCCGCAAGCAGCGGGAACATCCAGAACACAAGGCATATGAAAAGGCTGAGACGTCTCATGGAATCCTCCGACGCAATGCAATCGAACGGTTTTACTCCCGGACGACGGCCTTCACCAGGTGGCGCGGATGATCGACATCGCATCCATTCAACACCGCAACGTGGTAGGCGAACAGCTGCAGCGGCACAACCTCCAGAATCGCCGAGAGCAATTCAGTGGTCGCGGGAACAAAGATGGCCTGATCGGCAACCTGAAGCACCTGGCTGTCGCCCTCCGTAGCCACGGCAATCACCTTGCCGCCCTCCTGCTTGACGTCTTTCATGACACCCAATGTTTTGCGATAGCGAAGCACCGAGTCCGGGTCATCATGGTCGCACGTCGCCAGCACCACCACGGGCGATTGCGAATCGATCAGCGCGCTGGGGCCGTGTTTCAATTCCCCCGCAGGATAGCCTTCGCCGTGAATGTAGGATATCTCCTTGAGCTTGAGCGCGCCTTCCCGCGCAATCGCATAGTGGATCCCACGGCCCAGGTACAAGAAGGTCCGCTCCGCGCTGTGCTGGCGGGCACAGGCCAGGCACTGCGCATCCCAGGACGGAATCCGCTCCCGCAGGGCGCGCGACAGGTCCCGAAGCTGGCTTACGTGGCGGTGCACGTCGTTTGTGCTTATGCGCCCGCGCTGCTCTGCCAGGAAAAGCGCGAACAGGAAGAGCACGGTCAGCTGCGTGGTGAAGCTCTTGGTCGCGGGCACGGCCAACTCCGGGCCGGCGTAGCTAAGCAGGCTGACGTTGGCCTCCCGGGCGATGGTGGATTCCGCCACGTTGGAGATGGCAATCGTGCTGGCGCCACGTGTCAGCGCCGCTCGCAGGGCAGCGATGGTGTCAGCGGTTTCTCCCGACTGCGTGATCACCATGACGATGGAGTCTGCGGCCGCCTGCGTGGAGCGATAACAGTATTCGCTGGCGTACTCCACGTCCACCGCCATGTCCGAGAGATCTTCAATCATGATCTCCCCGGCGAGACCCGCGTGACGACTGGACCCGCTGGCCGCAATGATCATCCGCTTGCACGCAGCCAGCGCGCTCCCGATCGCTTCGAGCTCGCCCCGGAAAATGCGGTCCCGGTCCACATGCCGGCGAATGGTCTCCGCTACCGCCTCCGGTTGCTCGTAGATTTCCCGCAGCATGTGATGGGGAAAGCCGGCAACCGCGCCTGGTTTCGGGTGCTCCATATTAATGAGCTTTCAATTTGCCGGACGCCCCTGCGATCGCTCCTCGGACGACGGTGATGGAGGCTTTCGGAAGATCGTAGGAAGTATCGGCGCCGGCCGTGACCGTGGCTTTTACCGCGGGCCTATCGGGGTCGGGGAAGCCGCCCAACTCGGTCGGATGCCACTGATATTGGGCGCTGCCAAATGTGAGCACAGTTACCGCGCCGGAGAAAAAGCGCTCGCCGCTGGGATCACGAAACTCAATGCGAACCTTGTGTGCGTTCTCCTGGTCTCGATTCACCAGCAGCAGCGACCACTGTCTGTCGGGTCGCTGCAGCGCGTAGGCCGTGACCAGCGAGTGGCCGAGGGCATCCAGGATGTCTCCTGAAGCGGAGAAGGTCTTGTGCACGCCGTTTCCCGGCTGCACCCACTCTGTATTGATGAGCTGACTGGCAAAGAACTGCGAGGTCGGTTGCTGAAGCTCATACGTCTTAGTGGTGGTGAACATGCCAAAGGTGCCCATGGAGTCATTGCAGCCCGGATGAACTCCCATGGGAAGATAGTGGAAATAGTAGAGCGCTTTTCCGCCGGAGTTGAAGAAAGCTCCCACGTAGTCCGCCAGCCAGAGCGCGCCAAAAATGTCCACCGAAGATTCGCCCGTGTTCCAGGTGATATTGGATTCCGTGATGAACATCGGCACGCTTGGGGGAAGGCCGTCATCACGCCACACCTGCAGAATGTGGCTCACCAGCGCCGGCTCGTCGTACAGGCTGCTCCAGCTGATCTTGCAGGGCTCGTAAGGATAATGTTCAAACGAAAAGAAGGCCAGATCCTGCATGCGGCCGTGAGATTTCAGGTAATCCAGAAAGCGCGCCGTCCACGAGGTCCTGCCCTGGGCATCCGGCCACGTGAGAATGTCCTCATTTACACCGGTGAACACCGGCCCGCCCAGCTTAAGGTTGGGATCGACACGATGCAGTGCGGTCGCCCACTGCAGGTACAGCGCCGCGTAGTCTTCCGGCAGCATGTATTGCCCGTCGGGTTCTTCTCCCATCTCCACGTAGGAGATGGGATATTCCCTTTTTTCCAAGTAAGCGATTTCAGCGGCGGAATCTTCCGGCGTGCCATAAAGCATGGCGATGGGGATCATTGCCGGGAGGCCACGCGTGTATCCGCTGTTGTAGAAGAGATCGAGCCCCACCTGCTCACGCAGGGTCGAACCAAGATCCGATGGCTCATGCCAGGGGTCAATGGACGAGCATAAGGTTGCGGTCTGATCCTGGTCCGGAGTATGCCGCGCCAGATCGTGGAATCCATTCTGGTCCGTGATCCCAATGTACAGCTCGCGGATGGCGTACCCCAAGCAGTTGCGGGGATCGCTCGGCCCGTGGGAGTCACATGTGTTCGACGATTCCGTCATCCAGATGCGCACGAACCGCACGGTCATGGGCGCCGAAGCCAGCTGATGAGTTACGACCCCGCCTTTCCCGTTGGTGATAACCCCGGCTGGAAACGTGACCCAGGTCCCCTTGGTAGGAAAGCGGATCGCCTCTTCACCTGTCCAGTACTGCACCAGGTACTGCTTGGCGTAAGGATCGCCCCAGGCAATGCGGAGCGCATTGATGGGCTGCGCGACCGCCAGATCGAGCACCACCCACTGCGGATGCAGCGCATCCTCTTCCCCCGTGAAGGCCTTGCTCAGGTACGGGTTGCTCTTCCAATAGGTGTTCGGATCGCCATCGGTCATGCGCGAAAAGCCGCGCGTCTCGGTGCCGTCATTGCGGGTGAAGCCGCGATGGGGGAGGGAATAGCCGTAGGAATGCTTGATCGTCTCGGTCGGTGTGGCGCTGCCGGTGAAATAACCCTTCCCGGTGGGATCGCTCCATGTCCCCTGGGGATTCCAATGCCAGGCCTCCACGAAGAGCTCGGTGTTTTGCCGGTAGCTGACGGTTTGCCATCCGGCTGCCAGTACCGCGTCCTGCGCAGGCTGATTGAAGTACTTTGCCGCGGCGGCGGCGGGGATGCGATCAATCCCCGCGCCCAGCGCTTGTGTGGGAATGAAGGAATTGGTGGCATGCTCCGGGGCCGCGTCCACCCGGATGGTTTGCCCGTGCGCGGTGGTTAACGCAACCAAGGCGGCCACAAGCAATGCGTGAGCGAGACCCACCAAGCATCTGTTTAACATGTGTTCCTGTCCTCCGTGCAACGACGGGCGGTTGCGTGCGAAAGGCCTATTTAAATCGTTTTAGTTAAGATTGACGGCCATATTGTAACTTTGCCGCATGGCCTTAAGCCAATATATTTTCGTGGGATTTTGGGCTAATGCCGTGCTGATTCCCAGGGACGGAACGGGCTTTGGGGCCGGTAGTCATTTGGTCGGCTTCTGCAGCGCCTTGAGGCGGATCTGTGCCAAGTAATAAGCGGAGACTGGCAGGTTGAGTGGATCTTTCGGGATTGTGACTCGCGCGTAGTCGGCAAGCGCTGAATCGTGCTCGCCCGCTTGTTCGGCGACACGACCGAAGGCGTACCAAAAGTTAGAGTCTGGGTCGTCGAGATTGGCGGAATCCATCGCCTGAACAAGAACCTCTCGAGCTTTCCTGAGGGGAACCGAATTCCATGCGCCTTTCCCGCGAAAGGAGCATCTGCGGGTGGTCATGGCCTACCTTTTGAGCGAGAACACGCTGTCCGTGATCAAGAGCCGGGAGATGATGATGTCGCGGCTAGTGACGGGCTACATCGCCTGGATGTGTCCGGCAGCCGGTGTTCTGGGTCCCACAGACGGCCAAGGAGGACAAGGTCGCGGAACTGGTGAACTACGCCCGGATTCTCTGCCTCAACCAGACACAGTGGATTCGGGATGAGAATCCGCTGGTGGTGGACAATGCCCCGGAGCTGAAATGGGCGAAGGGCGGTCGATTCCCCGGGGTCCCGAGCGGCGCAGACCAAATTCGGGTGCATCATCCGCATGGATTCTTTCAAGGCGAGGCAGCCTTTTTGCCGCAAGCCCAGCAGGCATTCGACGCTGTTCGTCAGGTGGCCGAACAAATCATCTGCGCGAGCACGGCGGAGCTAGGCTGGTTCTGGAATCAGTGCAAATTATGATCCCCGTCCCGGAGCAACGCCGACACATGGGCTTCCTGGGATCGGACCAGCGGCTTACTCCCCAATCTGGCCGCGAAAGCCGCAGCACGGATGCGGCAGGCCAGGCAATGACACACCGTTCAGCCTAGTGAGGGCACGTCATGACCGACAGGCTCGCAATGATCACTAGGATGCAACCTGCCGCGAGTTGGGGGCAATTAAAACCTACGCGCCCGCGTGCGGCAATGACCGAAACGTGACACCCGCCGCCGGCAGCACTGGACACCATGATTCGCGATCAGTCCGATGACAAGACCGGCGGCGGCGACGCATCACAGCCCGTCATCCGCCCATGATCGGTGACAGGCGTCGCATCGCACGGAGTCTAATACCTTCAACCATCGTGCCTGCGGCTGAGAAACGCCGCCAACAGCTGCATCAGCACCGGAAATCCCGGTGCACCCGTTTTGCCTAGTTTCGACGTCGCCATAGGAATCCAGTTCAACAGGTGACGCTCGATGAAATCGGATTCGGCTCGAAGCATCGAGACCGCAGTGGCTTCTTCCCCGGTCTGTTCACCCGTGTAGCGGAGGGCAGCAAGAAACTCGAGCTGCGTCACCAGGTAATCGGGCACCGCTTTACCAGGATCGGACCTGAGACCGAGCACGTCGTAGAAATACGTGTTCTCGACAGCGATCTCCTGCGCGGGGCGACGCTTGTCGTGTGCCGACTCGAAGAGCGGTACAGGCGGTTCGGGCACACCCACATCGAACAGAGCGATGTAGGCGGATTCATAGAGTTCGTAACTCGCGAACCACGCAAAACCAGGGAACTGGTCTTTACAGTCGAGACTGATCCATAGACGGTGGAGCGCCGAAGCGACCTCAGGTTGCGACAGTAGATTGAAACACTCGCGCGTGGGGGGCGAAAGGACCCGGGCAAAGAAACGGTAGAGGTCGGTTTGGTGCCAGTCGATCGGGCCTACCGTGTGGTCCTCTGTGGGAATGGCGTTCATCGCCCCTCCAACTCCCCGGCTTGGACTTACTTCAGTACTTGCCACACCGAGAAATATTTCCGGCCGTCGCGGTCTTTCTGGCTTCCGTTCCAGACAGCAAACGCGACGGTTGTGCCAGCGGAGAGATCGGGAATCTCCAAAGTGACTCTCCACTGCCCATCTCGATAGATACCGTTGGCCGGAAAACTCTGGCCCGTGCGGCGCGTAGTTCCGCGCCCCTGAGCTTGCATCACCGTGGCGCCGCGGGTGGCGTTCCAGTAGTAGATCTCCACCGGGTGCTCGCCATCCCCCATTTGCAGTGCGGGTGCGATTGCATCCGTCCCAGACTGAGCCGGGAACATGACTGCCGCGGCGTCGAAGAAGCGATCCTCGGCTTCGGTGGGAATCTTGCGGAAGCGAGTTTCTGGTGGCGTGTCAGGGACTTTCGCCAGCGTCGTCGTGTCTTGCGTCGCATCCCGCCAAGTCAACTGCACCAGCAGCTTTCCTCCCGCCCGCACGAGGCGGACGTCCACGCTGGGTATCTCGAGTGTAGCGGGCTCATCCGTGTCATAAAGAGGAGGCGTACGGTTGAGAGCAACGTGTTTGGCTGGAACCGCATTCCAGGCTGCATCCCCCGCATTGAGCAGGTCGTCGGCGCTCGCCGACGATCCAACAACGGCAAGAAACTGCCCGGCAGATGATTTGGTCGTCTGCCCCCAGCTGGCAACCGCGAGCAACAGGCAGATCATAGCGACGGTCGGCAGTCGACAAGTTTCCATAGCCTCTCCTAGACCTGGATCTGGACCAACTGGGGGCGGATGCGGTAGCGTGTCTCGGCGTCGCGCCCGATGAGCAATTGCAGCACCTCACTGCGCCCGCCTTCCTGTGCTTTCCTAAGTTCCCCTTCCAGACGGGTGATCACGTCTTTCACGTCCGGCCCGAACAAGTAGATCAGGTAGTCGAGCGGCAGCCTTGGGTCTTCCAGGATGCTCTTGCCGTAGTTCTCCCTCTTCGGCGGATTGAACGGGGGCACGTAAAACACGTTGGGCTGCGTGCCCTTCTCCGGGAAGAGCGGCAAGGCGATCTTGTGGACGAGAACAAGCTTGTGTACGGGAGACTGTGGGTCGTCGAGCAAGCCGACAAAACGGAGACGACCCGGGCACTGGGCGGCGCAGGCGTTGACCTCGCCTTTCTCCAGGCGCGGGTAGCAAAATATGCACTTCTCGGACTTTCCCGTTACTTCGTTGAAGTAGATCTTCTTATACGGGCAGGCTTTGATGCAGTAGCGGTATCCCTGGCAGCGGTCCTGATCGATGACCACGATCCCATCTTCCTCGCGCTTGTAAATGGCCTTGCGCGGGCAGGCTTCCAGGCACGCGGGATAGGTGCAGTGATTGCAGATGCGCGGTAAATAGAAAAAGTAATTCTCGTCGGCATTCATTCCCCCTACGTCTTCGTCCCAGTTGCACCCGGACTGGGGTTCAGGGGAGGGCATGACCGGTTGCTTCTTGCCTTCGTACAGACGCTGTTCATAGTTGTATTCCCATGGATATCCGTAGTCGTCCATGGTGGGGAGAGGGCTCGGTTGAAGGGCGCCGTCCTTCCATCCACCGCCGATGCGGTCCCATTGGCGGGGATAACCGAGGCCAGGGCGGGTCTCGACGTTGTTCCAGTACATGTAGCCGGTGCCGTCGCGGTCGGTCCACAGTTTCTTGCAGGCGATGGTACAGGTCTGGCAGCCCAGGCACTTGTTGAGGTCCATCACCATTGCGTATTGGTGTTTCGGCATGGTTGCCTCTCCTTACACCTTCGCCTTCTCGACTTCTACCTTGATATCGCGGTTGTTGCCGGTCGGTCCCCAGTAGTTCAGGCGGAAGTTGACGTGGCCGTACTTGCCGATCAGCTGTGTCGGCTTGATCTTGATGTAGGTGAGCGACTGCCACCCGCCCTGCTTGAAGCCGAGAAACTTCTCCCACCCGTGATACATGGTCACGCGTCCGGGTTTTTCGCCGGGGAGAATTTGCAGGCGGCAAACGCACTGCCCGACCTCGTTGTGAATACGCACCCAGTCGTTGTCTTTGAGGCCCCGCTTGCGTGCGTCATCGGGGTGCATATACACGATCGGCCCGCCGCGCTGCAGGCGGAGCATAGCGCGGTGGTCGCGCCAGGTGGAGTGGATGGACCAGCGTCCGTGCGGCGTATTCCAGTACAGCGGATATTTCTCTGGGACCGGTTCTTTGAACGTCGGCAGTTGTTCCCCTAGTTCGATGTACCAGGGGTGATCAATGTAGAACTGTTGACGTCCGGTGAGCGTCCGCCAGGGAAGCTTCTTGTCGACCTGGTGCTTGAAGGGGGTGTAGGCGACGCCTTCTTCAATATCACTGTTCCACGACTCGGGATCGGTGGCGACAAACCGACGCGGCTTGTCCTGCAGGAGCTTGTAGTCCATCCCCTTGGTCTCTACCGCGTTCCCGAGGATGAAATTGACCGCCTGCTCGTCGGTCTGGATGGCGCCCTTGCCGGTCCAGTCGTATGCAAGCTGGGTGAAATCGCGGTTCCAATCAAAAGCGTCGTCGTGGAACGGCTTGATCCCCTTTTTGCTGGCGAGCTCAGCGATTTTCTCGGCTAGCGCACGGAAGATGTCCCAATCGGTCTTGCTCTCGAACAGCGGCTCACAGGCTTTGCCGAAGGGATGAATGTAGCTGTGGCAGTCGGTCGAGTTGATGTCCACCTTCTCGTAGTAGCTGGCCGCGGGCAGGACCACGTCGGAGTAGAGCGCTGTTGTGTCCATGCGGTAGTTGATGTCCACAATGAGATCGAGATCCTTCCACAGCGACGACTCCAGGATCTCGTTGCCCTTCGCCTGGTTCAAGTAGTTCGCCCGCCATACAATGAAAGCCCGCGGCTTCCTGCCGTTCTTCGGCCAGAGCGGCATCCATCCGTTCTTGACCGATTCCTGGATGTACCACTCGATGGGCTTGCCGTTGTAGAGATGCGGATCCTTGCTGGTCGAGTGTACGTAGCTCCACAGCGTGGTGTTCTGGAAGCGTTGCTTCTTGCGGGTTTCGGGGAAGGCCAGCTTGAAGAAACCCTGCTCCGGCCAGATGCGCTCCTGGCCGACGTAGTGATTGAATCCCCCGCCGTTCTTGCCTACGTTGCCCGTGAGCGCAACCAGCAGGATGAAGGCGCGATTCACAAGGTCGTTGTGGAACCAGTGGTTCGTGCCTGCGCCATGAATAATCATGACTGGCTTACGCGTGCCCAGTTCTTTGGCGAAGAGTTCTATCTCGCGAGCGGGAAGGCCAGTACGGGAGGCGACCTCCTCAAGCGTGTACCCGGACAGTTCCTTTCTGAGCAGTTCAAATACGGTGGTGACGTCGACAGTCCGGCCATCTGCGAGTGGTACCCGAAACATTCCTGTCAGCGCGGGATCAACACCGTTGAGCTGAATATTCTTCTGCTCAGATCCCATCGAGCCCGGCGTGGGCACGGCGCGCTGTTGCTTGCTGTCCCATAGATAGAAGATGTCTTCCTTGCCGCCTTTCTTGACATCAGACTCCCGCAGGAACCGCTTTGTGCCTGTGATCACCAGCAGGGGCAGATCGGTTTGCTCTTTGACGTATGGCGCGTCGATCAGATCGTGGTCGGTCAGGTACTTGGCGACGCCCAGCGCCAGACTGCCATCGGTACCGGGGTTGATGCGGAAATAGAGATCGGCGTGAGTGGCGCTGGCGTTATAGTCAGGCGAAATACACACGATTTTGGCGCCGTTGTAGCGGGCCTCGTAGGCGAAGTGCGCGTCCGGGATGCGGGTTTGAGAAATGTTCGATCCCCAGAGAACGATGTATTTGGAATTGAACCAGTCGGCGCACTCGCACGCCTCGGTTTGCACGCCCCAGGTCAGCGGCTCGCCTGGCGGCAGATCGCAGTACCAGTCGTAAAAAGAAAGGAAGACACCGCCAATGTAGTGCGCCAGGCGTGACCCGGCACAGAAGCTCACCGGGCTCATTGCCGGGATGACGCTGAAGAATGAGTTGGTGTCAGGACCGTAGTTATAGATGTTATCGAGCAGTTTCTCGGCGACCAGAGTGAGCGCCTCGTCCCAACTGGCGCGCCGCCACTTGCCTTCGCCCCTTTCTCCCGTACGCAACAGCGGATAACGAAGACGCTGCGGACTATAGACGTATTCCGTGAAACAGCCGCCTTTCTGGCAGCCGCGCGGATTGTAGTCGGGCAAGTCCGGGTTGATCCTTGGATAGTCGGCGGCCTGCTCTTCGCGCACCATCACGCCATTGCGCACATAGACTTTCCACGAGCAGGAACCCGTGCAATTGGCGGAGTGCGTGGAGCGGACCACCTTGTCCCAAGTCCAGATCTTGCGGTAGAAGTCCTCCCAGCCACGGTAGGGATACGAACGCAGTGGGTCGAAGTCTCCGGTCAGGGTGGTGAGCACCGGCTTCTGACTGCGTGAGCACCCGGGCAGAGCCAGGGTTGCTGCGGTCATAGCCGCGGTCTGGATAAAATTGCGCCGCGAGAGTGGCCCTTGCGGCCGGTCTTTGTCGCTCATCGTTTCCCTCCGGAGGAAGCGTCGGCCGACGCGGCCCGCGCCATTGCTTCTTGCCCTTTCCCCTCGCCCAGCGTCCGCAGGAACGCGAGAATGTCAGCAATATCCTGATCGCTGAGCGCCGGCGCGTCTGGTCGCTGGAATGCCGGCATGGCGGTTCCGACGCGGCCGTTGCGAATCGTGCGGACGATAAACTCGTCCGTGGCGGCCTGCTGGAACACCCTATTTCCGATTTCGGGCGCGAAGCCGCCGCGCCCGCTCATGCCGTGACAGCCCGCGCAGTTTCTCAGAAACAGGGAAAGTCCCCGGTTCTCATTCCCCTCGACGGCCAGCATTGGCATCGCGGGCATTGGCTTTGCACCGGCCTGCAAATACGCGATCACCGCCGCAATCTCTTCGGGCAGCAGGCTGCCGGCGTGTGGGCCCCACGCTGGCATCTGCGTGCCCGGCCGCCCTTGTTCGATCTGGGCCTGCAAGTAGTCGCGACTCGCGGTCGACACCAGCGAAACCCCGCGAATCGCCGGAACGAACCGGTTGAATTTCTTGTCCCAGCGGCTATAGGTGCCGTTGCCATGGCACGCCGTGCAATATTGTTGATACACCTGTTCACCGGTCAGCGGCGTAGGATGCAGCGCGCGATATTTCTGTTCGATCTTGTCAGGCGCGAGATAACTCTCGGGCACATCTCGCTTCCACTGCGAAAGCATGTAGACGGTCAGCGCCAGAGCCTCTCGCTGTGTGACCGTGGGATTGCGCATCTGGCTGTCCGCAACCACGCCACCCGGATCGCGAAAGTGCGCCAGTTGCCAGTTCCACGTGGTGTGCGGCGGCCTCAGGTTGCTCATGATGAGCTGGTGCTTCGTTTTTGCGCCCTCGTTGTCGAGCGCGGGACCTAAGGCGCCGCCTCGTCCACCGAGCTTGTGGCAGGAACCGCAACTCTTCTCCTGATAGAGCTTCATCCCCACGGTCAGCAACGGGATCTGAGCGGAGGGCAACTTCCCCGCATCGTGACAGGTGACGCAGGTAGCTTCTGTCATCTCCGGCGGCAAGAGCGGGTAATCCCAATAGACGTCGTCCGCCTTGGCCTCGCGGAATGTGAGTGCCGCACCTTGCCCGTGGTGACAGATGGTGCATCCAAACCGGTCCACCGGATGTTTGTCGAGGATATGGCCAGGGTGGATTCGGTGCGGCTGCTCGACGTCGGTCATGCGGGGATCGTCAATTCCGTTGTGGCAAGTGACGCACCTGTCCACGGCGCCGAGTGCGGGAATGCTAACCTGCTTCATCTCGATGTGAAACTTGGCCAGCAGTTCGCGGCCGCGGTCATCAGTAGCCTTCCGGCGAAGGATGTCGCGATATTGGCGCTGTACCGTCTTCCACTGGGCCAGGTAGTTCTCGTGTACGGCCGCGCCCACCAGGTACCCGACGGTGACAAGGCTCGCCACCAGCAGGAGCCAGCGATAAATTCGGGATGGATCTTTCATCGCATGCTCCTCTCTAGTGCACCGGCCACTGTGAGGGCCACCAGTAAAAATGCCAGTTGGGCCCGCGATGGACGGTCGCGAAGTAGGTCAGGATGGTGAAGCCGACGAGAAAACAAGCGAACAGCGAGACTGCTGCCAGACGCACTGAGTCTTTGCGCTTGAGGATGAACAGCGACCAGGCCGCGAAAATCAACACCAGCAGCGATCCAGGGTTGATAACGATGATCCACAGCTGGTGAATGTTGGGAAACCAGTTGCGCAACCAGCCGTAGTTCACGGTGAATGCCAGCATCCCGACCGTCACAGCGAAAGCAAAGAACAAGGACTGCCAGAAGACGGACCGTTCCCCCCTGCTTCCAAACCAGGTGCCCTCTCCACCGGGACGGCGGTCCAGGAACGGAATCAGCGCCAGTCCCACCACGACAATCACCGGAATCAGCAAGCCGCCGGTGAAAGCCGAATAGGACACCAGTTCCTGAATCCCCAGGAAGTACCAGGGAGCTTTTGCCGGATTCTCCGGAATTGCAGGATTGGCGAGTTCTTTCAGCGGCGCATCCCAATAGAAGGAGAGAATCAGCGTCGTCGCAACCGTCACCATGAAGACCGAGAGTTCTGCCCAAAACAGGTGGGGCCAGCTCATGACCGTGTTTTCCGGTCCGCGGTTCACGGGCGGCCGCTTGCCCTTGACGAGCGCCATCAGGCCGTAGGTTTTCGTAGCCAGGGGCTGGAAGACCGGGCGACGTTCTCCGCCCCATTCCGCGAGTCCGCCCATCGGGTCCTCCGGCCGGGCTAGGCCGCCATCTTTGCGAATGCGCCAGAAATGCACGCTCAGCAAGGTCACGAGAGCGAGGGGAAGAATGAACACGTGCAGGACGTAGAAGCGAATCAACGCGTCCTGGCCCACATAATTCGCCCCCAGCAACAGGCGTTTCTGGAGTCCACCCGGATCGAAGAATTTCGTAATTCCAAGGGCGTCGGTGAGTTCGCGCGGCGAGTTGGCGATATTGGAGCCGATGGTGATCGCCCAATAGGCCAGTTGGTCCCAAGGCAGAAGATATCCCGTGAAGCTCAAGGCCAGCGTGATGACCAGCAAGCCGAGCCCGACCAGCCAGTTGAACTCGCGCGGTTTTTTGTAGCTGGCGGTGAAAAACACCCGCGCCATGTGCAACAGCACGGTCAGCACCATCAACTGCGCGGCCCAGCGATGAATATTGCGGATGAAGCGTCCGGTGGCGACCGTGAAGTGAATATCTTTGATGGATTGATAGGCGAGATCGGTCGAAGGCTTGTAGTACACCATCAACAACACGCCCGTGATGAGCGTGATGACGAAACTGGCCGTGGCCATAATCCCCAGCCCGAAGGTGAGCGTGGGCTTGAGCGTGCGCACGTGAACCCGAACGCTGTGAATGTGCAGAAAAAGATTGTGGAAGGTGGCTTGCGATTCTTCGCGCTCCGATTCGGGAGTCTTGCCCAGGCGGAAACAGGCGTCCTTCACCGTGTGGGGTAGCTCGTGCAGGTTGTGCAGAAATTCTCGGGTTGCGGTCTCTGCCACGATGTGCCTCCTACACGCGATAGCGCGTGCCTTCCGGGACCTCATTGTCCGCGTTCACCACCAGATCACCGTTGGCGGCGCGGCTGACTTCCAGCCAGGGCAAGGGGCGCGGAGCCGGTCCGCCGATCACGTTGCCTTTGGGATCGAACCGTGAGCCGTGGCAGGGACAGGCGAAACCATCTTTCGACCGCGCCACGGCGCAGCCCAGATGGGTACAGGTCGTCGAAATCGCGTAGAAGCCTTCGTCATCTCGAAAAAGGACGAGATTCTCTTCGGCGAAGGCAGTTTCGCTCCCCGGCGAAAACTGCTCCGGTGGCCCCAGCTTGAAGCGCCGTACCGGGCCGGGTAGAACCGAGGGGTTGGGCAACCGCAGTATCCCGGCCGCAGCCGTGCCCAAAGCCACAAAGAAACTTCCCAGCGACGCGAGACTCAGAAAGCTGCGCCGGTTGATACGGGGCGGATCTAAGCGGGACATGGCTTCCACTCCTTGGCAAAGCTGAATTGCTCCATGGTGATGGCCGTGGTAGGACAGCGCTGCGCACACAACCCGCAGCGGATGCAACGTTCTTCGTCCTTGATGATGGCCGAGAGATCGCCAGGATCGAGGTTCAGCTCGCGCGCCGCGTCCTCAAGTTCAGGCGTGAGCTCCAGGCGGTCATAGGTCACCAGCTTCAGGCACACGGTGGGACACACATCCACGCAGCCGCCGCACAGAACGCAGCGCTCGCCGTCAAAGATCGTATTGATACCGCAATCGAGGCAGCGGCCGGCTTCCGCGCGGGCCTGATCCTCGTTGTAGCCAATCTCCACCAGCGCGGCCGGACTCTTCAATCTCTCTTCCGGTGCGAGGGTGGGGACGTGCAGGCGGGACTGCCGCTCGTAGTGTTTCTCACGACGATAATGTTCGATGGGGAAGTGGAACTGGACTTCCTCGGCCGCGATTTCGTTGCCGCGCACGAAACGATAGACGGACCGAGCCGCCTGCTTGCCGCTGGCGATGGCGTGAATCATCAGCCGCGGCCCGTAGGCGATATCACCGGCTACGAAAACCCCGGCTGCCGACGTCGTACCCGTCGTGGGATCATTGGCAATCTGCTGTGGCGAGCGCATTTCGATCCCGTCGCGCTGCGCATCGATGAAGCTGAGATCAGCAGACTGCCCAACCGACAGGAGGACGGTTTCACCTTCAATTTCCGTCGACACCGATTCATCAAACTGCGGGGCGAAGCGCTTGTTGTCGTCGTAGACCTGGCTGCAGCGCACAAACCTGACTCCGCGCACAAACCTCTGGCCGTCTCGTTCTTCCACGAGAATCTCTTTCGGCCCCCAGCTGTTATGGCGAGCGATGCCCTCCTCCTCGCCCTCGAGGATTTCAACCGTGTCGGCGGGCATTTCTTCGAGCGATTCCAAGCAGACCAGGTTCACCTGCCGCACTCCTGCCATGCGGGCGGCGGTGCGCGACACGTCGTACTCTTCCTGGCGGAGCACCGTGCGTGCGACGTCGTAGGCCACATTACCGCCCCCGATTACGATTACACGTTGCCCCAGTGAGACCTGCTTGCCAAGAGAAACGTCTCGCAGGAAATCCACGCCGCCCATTACACCAATTGCGTCCGCGTTGGGAATGGGCAATGCCCGGGAGCGCTTGGCGCCACACGCAATAATGACCGCGGCAAACTTGCGGCGCAGGTCCGCGAAGCTGACGTCCGTTCCGACTTGCGTGTTACAGCGGATCTCGACACCCAGGGCCTGAATCACGGCGACTTCCGCCCGGATCAGCTCGCGCGGCAGGCGATATCCAGGGACCCCGGTGTAGAGCATGCCGGCTGGCTGCGGCTCCATCTCAAATATGGTGGGACGGAAGCCCATCAAGGCGAGATCGTGTGCGGCCGCCAGTCCCGCTGGCCCGGAACCGATGACTGCGATAGGCTCACCCGTAGGCTTGGGAAACTCGGCATTTGCGAGAAACTCAAGCAGGTGGCTGAGTTCCTCGACATCGTCACACTGACGGGTTTCGTTCTTGCTCTTCAGGTAGGGAAAAAGTCCTCTGCCCGCGTCATCGCGCGCATCGCTCCCGAATCTCTCGCACACGAACCGCTTCAAAGCGCGGATGGAAATCGGCTGGTCGATAGTCCCGCGGCGGCAGGCCGCCTCGCAGGGCGCACCACAGATGCGCCCACAGAGAGAGGCCAGAGGATTGGGCCCGCGGGCAATGAGGTAGGCCTTCTCGTAATCCCCGGCGGCAATGGCCCGCACATAACCGCGCGCATCCGTGTGAACCGGACACGCGTGCTGACACTTGATCTGCTCACGCCAGTACTCGGCGTCCGCCAGGCGAACCTGATATTGAGTCTGGCGCATCGCAGACTTGCCCCAAAGTCAGAGTCTTTGCCGACTTCCAACCATCGTCTGTGCCCGGAATCACACGCCGCTGTGAGAGTCCAAGCGAGATCTTTGGAGCCTTCAAAGCAGCTCGACGTACACGTTATGGGCACAAGCGGCAATCAGCTATGACATAAGTCACGGCGCTCTATATCCCTGTTCGCGTCATGTATATCCGCGAGAGGGCCGGCCCTCCACGAGCACTAGATCGGCGAAGGAACACAGAGCGACCTGCCCACTTGCCTCCCGTGCGCAATAAGGCATAGCCCCCGATCAAGGTCAGGCAACGTAACGGCGAAGCACATCAGGAATGTTCCCGACCAGGGGCTGAGGATTGGTTTAGATCCGCCGCAGTAGAGACACACGGCCGATTGGCCTACAACAAGAACTCCGGCCGGGGCCGTTTGTCTCCCCCGATTACGGGCGCGTCCGCGGCCTGCACTACAGCATCGGGCACGGATTACAACAGAGGGAGCGGTTTTTCCACTCCCGCTTCCTGCAGTCTGGCCTGAAATCGTCGGGACGGGCAGATTTGAACTGCCGACCCCGCGCACACCAGGCCGACCGCACATAGCGAGAAACCCAAACCTACGCGGGCAACGTTCCCGTTAGCGGTGAGTCAGATGGTGCGGGGGATCAGAAAACATCAGGCGAATCCCTTGATCCCGCGTTTGAAATGATCACTGAGGGTCAAAAATTATTCCCGATGTGGCAAAGCGACATCGATTTGTTGCAAGATCGAACCGATTTGCCTTGACTCGGCCATTCTCTGAGTGAGAATTGATGGCAAATCTAGAGTCGTAAAGCCAACCGGCGGGGCGCGAATCAGAGCAGGACCACGCGGAAGTGTTTGAAGAGACTTGGCTGCCCCCCAGGGATTCGAACCCCGATATGCTGATCCAGAGTCAGCTGTCCTGCCGTTGAACGAGGGGGCAGTGCGCCGCTTTGAAGAACTGCTCGACGATATTTCGATTCTATGGGGTGGGCGTGCCACGGTCAACACGCGGTTGGTGGCTTCGCGGGTAGCGGGTAGCTGGGAACCTTTCTTATCGCTCCTCATTTCGTACTCATGACCAGCTGCCAGCCGCCAGCCCCCGGCCCCGCGGCCTAGCGCAAGCCAATCCCTCTCGGGTATATTGAACGGCCTTGGTGAGCGCCGCTGCCACTTCGATGCCTCCGACCAAGTCCAAACCGGCCATCCTGATCCGCGATCTGGAAAGCTTCGAGGACCTCAGCCAGGTCGCGGCTGTGGAGAAGGAGGTCTGGGGTTTGGCCGATCACGATGTGATGCCGATGACGATCACTATCGCGACTAAAGCGGCGGGCAGCATCTGGCTGGGGGCCTGCGAGGGCGCCAAACTGGTGGGATTCGCCTTCGCCTTTCCCGGCCTCGACCAGGGGCAACTAATGCTGCATTCGCACATGCTGGCGGTGCGGGATGCCTACCGCGACTCCGACCTGGGTTTCAGACTCAAATTGGCGCAGCGCGAGCGCGCCCTCGCCCTGCGCATCCGGGAAATGACCTGGACGTTCGATCCCTTGCAGAGCAAAAATGCGCACTTCAATTTTGCCAAGCTGGGCGTGGTCTCCGACACCTACAAGATTGACTTCTACGGGCCGGAGACTTCGAGCGTGCTGCATCGCAACGGCACCGATCGCTTGTGGGTCCGCTGGGCGATGGCGAGCCGTCGCGTGCAACAACGGCTGCAGGGAAATCACCAGCGCAATGAAATGATGGATGCGCTTTCACGCCTCACCCCGCTGATCCGCTTCAATGGGGATGGCAGCCCGCTTAGAACCGACCTGTGCGCCGCCCTGGCCCGGCAGCGGATTGCCATCGAGATCCCCAGCGACATTGGGTCGATCGAGCAAAAAGATATTGCCCTGGCCCGCGAATGGCGGCTGGCCACGCGCTGGGCCTTCACGGAAGCGCTCAAGGCAGGATTTTTCGTCGCCGAATTCTGCCGCACCGTGCGCGGCCAGCAAGGCCCGGGGGCTTACCTTCTGGAAAAAGGAAAGCTGGAGGAACACATCCCGGAACTAGCCCATAGCCCGGCCGATTCCCGCTGATCTGTCCGCCCGGCGCAACACTCGCGAGCAAAAAGAAAGTCCCGGGATTGCTCCCTGGTCTTTGGTTGCCGACGGCCTTGTCTCCCACCCGGACCGCTGGATCACTCATTCGAAATCGTGCAGGTACTCCCGTCAAATTTGGTGAAGCTGATGGTGAACTTCTCGTGGTAGGTATTAGCTTTGTCCTGAAGCGCGCTGATCGCCATCGCCTCGCCGAGCAGCAGCGACCTCTCGGTATCGCTGCGCCAGTGGATGCCGGCGTGGATACCGTGACCAAAGCTCACGTTATGCGCCAGCTTGTTCAATTCGCCGTTGACCGTGATCTGGCCCGCATCCGAACCGGTATAGGGCACCAGCGATAAGCCATCGTTCGTGGGCACCAGGGGGTTGGGGATCACGTAATTGCCGTCGAAGAAGAACTTGAGCAGGGTAACGCAGGCGCCGCCTACCGTTCCGTGGCCGGTCGGGTAGGATGGGTGCGTGGGCGAACCCTCGGGGAAGGCCTGCGAAAGCAGATAAGTCCCATACTTGCTGAAGCTCTGCGCCACCGCCTGCGAGTTCAAAACGTTGCTGTTCAACTTGGCATTAATCTTATTCCCGTTCCCGCTCAAGAGCTGGTGCACAACTCCTCCGCCCGACTCGGGACGATGCACCAGGTGCACCAGCCATTTCTGGTACCACACGTGGTTCAGCGCGCGGGCGGCAACCTCTCCCTGACCGGCGGCGAAATCCGGGCCGCCAAAGGTGGAAAAGCCATTCTGTGTCCGGGACCCGACGTACGGGTTCCCCGGATTCGGCGGTACACCCAGAGTCTGCATCACCAGGAGCGCGGTGAGATAGGCCTGATACAGCACGTCCACGCGCGTGTAAGCCGCCAGACCACGCCCGTCGTGCAGGTAGCGGCGGACGGGATCGAACTGGTTCCTGAGTCCGGTGTCAATGCCATTCTGAACTTGGAGAAATGTCGTCGTGTCGGTCATATAGTCAATGCCCGGCACAAAGGTGACCAGCAACTGATCGAGCGACTGGACGCCAAAGCTGGTGGGGGTAATCATGAACTGAGACATGTACGGGCCCACGGTGTCACCGGGGAACACCCCACGGAACAGCAGATCGGGGGTCACGTTGCCGCTGGCGTCTCTCGGGCCCGCGTAGGTGGGCATGGTGGTGAGTTCCGCAGCGGCGGCAGCGGCGGTAGCGTTGTTGGCGTAGTCGGTGAAAGCCACATCGCGCAAGAGCGAACCCCAGTACATCTCGACCAATTGCGTGCCGTAGTCCGCGCTGGCGATGCGCGCGAAAGGAGGCACCAGCACCGGACCGTGCGGATCGTTGGGATCGGGTGCATTGCCAAACTGCACCGAGTCTTTGCATTCCATGTCAAAGGCGTAGGAACCTTGCGGGCCGTTCTGGGTGCGCGTGCCCCCGATAATCATGGCCTCAAAGTCGCTGTTCTTGCCACTCCGCAGCGCCTTCTTGAACGACTGGTAGGCAGCCGGGTTTACCACTCCAATGTCGTCCTGCAGCAGGCCTTTGGTATAAGTAGCGGACCTGTCGGGATAACGCTCCTCATCTCCGTTCGTGGTGTGCGGAGGAACGGGAGCGAGGGCGTCTCTCGTCGCGGCTGCAACGCGAAGCTTATAGGACTGAAGCACCCGGGGATCAATACCGCCTGGCGGCACGGAAATGCCGTTTGGCTCGGCAACTGCGGTTGGGGCGCTGCCAAGAACACTGGCCGCGACCGTCGCCATGCCCATCCGCCCCAGGAACTGGCGACGGTTGGAACCACGCATCATCTTGTCGTCGGGCCGATTCTCCGATTCGGAACCGGCTGGCTTGGCCGCGCGCTCAGGGCTGTCCATTGCTGGCACTTCAAAGGGGGACTTGTTCATACGGGCTCCTTGGTGGAGATCAACTGAGTCACGAAGAGCGCAGAAATGGCGGCGGGGAGCATGGTGCACTTACACGGCCAAACGAGCAGCGTCCGGCGAAAGCGCTTGCGGGCTCGCCCAAGCTCCTGAATGGATGGAGCTTGCTCCTTGTCGTGGAGAAAAGCAAGGGATAACTCAGGCTGGTTTCCAACAAGCTCGAGGGTGCAGCAGGTGCGGCGGAGTTGCAACCGGTTGCTCACACAGGGCAGCTGTCTGCCGCCCCGATGTGACGGCAATGGATTTCAGACCGGGTTCTGGTTCCAACCTGCTAGTCCCCGGTCAGAATCCGCCACGCCTCACGGCTGGTCACCAGCACGTGCTGCACGCTCTTGACCGCCTTCATGTATTGTGCGCGCTCAAACGCGGTGGGATCGGGACAACGCAATTGGCTCATGCTGCCCTTCATCTGTTGCACCGACTCGTACTCGTGCCGCTCCATCCACTCCCTCAGGCCTTGCTCGATGTAGCGCAGATGCGTGACACCGTTGCGCAGCAGGGTGGAGCAGAGCATGGTCACGTCAGCCCCGACCATCAACAACTTGATCACATCTTCGGGGCCGTGCACTCCGCTGGTGGCCGCAAGGCTGGCGCGGATACGGCCATACAGAATGCCGATCCAGGTGAGCGGCAGCCGCAGGGCCTGCGGGGTGCTGAGCAGAACGTTGGGGGTGATTTCCAGCTCGTCGAGGTCAATGTCGGGCTGGTAGAAGCGGTTGAAGAGTACCAGCCCGTTGCCGCCTTCCTGGTCAAGACGCTTGGCAATGTTGGCCATGTTGCTGAAAAACGGGCCCAGCTTGACGGCGACCGGAATGCGCACTGCCGCCTTGACGGCTTTCACGATATCCACGTAGGTCTGCTCGATTTCTGCGCCCGGGATGTCGGGATCGGTGGGGATGAAGTAGATGTTGCACTCCAGGGCATCCGCTCCCGCCTGCTCTATCTGCCGCGCGTAGTCGGTCCAGCCACCCACAGTGGCGCCGTTGAGGCTGGCGATGATGGGAATGCGCACCGCTTCTTTGGCTTTGCGGATGTGGTTCAGATAACCCTCGGGACCGAGACGGAACTCGCCGGGCTGCGGAAAGTAGGTCAAGGACTCGGCAAAGCTCTCCGTGCCCGCGGTCAGATGGTGATCGAGCTCAAACCGCTCCTGCCGCAGTTGCTCTTCGAAGAGGGAATAAAGGACGACCGCCGATGCGCCGGCATCTTCCAGATGTCGTATGCTGTCCAGTTCCTGCGAGAGCGGGGAGGCTGAGGGGACTAGCGGGGTGCGCAACTTCATCCCCAAATAGGTAGTCGTGAGGTCAGTCATGAGTTTCTCCTCGTGCGCGGCCGTTACTCCTCGGTACGCGACCCGACAAGCTGGGTCTCTGCGGGTTTCTTCTTTTCCTGTACAGACGCAGCTGACTGCGTCTCTGCCGACGGGCCTGCCTTTGCAGCCGGCTTCTCGAACTTGCGCTGGGACAGGTATTCGTACAGGCTATAGCGGACGTCGGCGTCGTGCTGTGCCTGCTCCCACAACCGCTTGGCCTCCTCGGGCTTGCTCTTGGTGAGCATCTTGAAGCGGGTTTCCATGAACATGAAGTCCTGCACCTTCTTGGTGGGAGTTCTCGAGTCCAGCACCAGGGGGTTCTCTCCCTGCTCTGCGCGCTCCGGGTTGTAGCGGTAGAGCAGCCATTCCCCGGAGTCAACGGCCGCCTTCTGGTCCGACATGGCCGTGGTCATGTTGATGCCGTGGGCAATGCAGTGCGAGTAGGCAATGATGATGCTCGGCCCGTCGTAGGCCTCGGCTTCAAGGAATGCTTTAAGGGTGTGCTCGTCCTTGGCGCCCATGGCGACACTTGCCACGTACACATGGCCGTAGGTCATGGCCATCATGCCCAAGTCTTTCTTGGGGCCGGGCTTGCCGCCGGCAGCAAACTTTGCGACCGCCGCGCGTGGCGTGGCTTTGGACGCTTGCCCGCCGGTGTTGGAATAGACCTCGGTATCGAGCACCAGCAGGTTGACATTGCGTCCGCTGGCCAGCACGTGGTCCAAGCCGCCGTAGCCGATGTCATAGGCCCAGCCGTCTCCACCCACAATCCACACACTCTTCTTCACCAGCATGTCGGCGACTGCCAGCAGCTGCCGGGCCTCGGGCGAATCCAGGCCCTGCAGTTTCTCTTTCAGAAGTTCGACCCGCTGGCGCTGCTCGAAGATGTCGGCTTCGTCTTTTTGCGGGGAAGTCAGCAGGGCGGTCGCAAGCCGCTCGCCAATGGGAGCGGCGAGGCGACGCACCAGTTCGTGCGCGATCTCTGCCTGCTTATCAATGGAGAGCCGGAAGCCCAGGCCGAACTCGGCATTGTCCTCGAACAGGGAATTGGACCACGCCGGCCCACGGCCAGAAGCGTCTTTGGTCCACGGAGTGGTAGGCAGGTTGCCGCCGTAGATGGACGAGCAGCCCGTGGCGTTCGCGATCACGGCGCGGTCGCCGAACAGTTGCGAGAGCAGCTTCAGGTACGGCGTCTCGCCGCATCCCGAGCAGGCGCCGGAAAATTCGAACAGCGGCTCCTGTACCTGCTGCTGGCGGATGTTCGAGACCTTGATGTTGCGACGGTCGAGTTCGGGAATCTTGAGGAAGAACTCCCAGTTCTCGCGCTCGGGGGCACGCAGCGGCGGCTGCGGCATCATGTTGATGGCTTTCAGGCGGGTCTCGGTCTTGTTCTTGGCGGGACAGATGTCCACGCAGATGCCGCATCCGGTGCAGTCTTCCGGGGCGACTTGAATGCTGTACTTGAGGCCGTGCCACTCCTTGTCGCGTGCCTCTGTGGACTTGAAGGTTGCCGGTGCGCTTTCCAGAAACTTCGAGTCGTAGACCTTGATGCGAATGACCGCGTGCGGGCACACCATGGCGCACTTGCCGCACTGGATGCAGGTCTTGGTGTCCCACACCGGGATTTCCAGCGCGATGTTGCGCTTCTCCCACTGGGCGGTGCCGGTGGGGAAGGTGCCGTCGGCAGGGAAGGCGCTCACTGGCAGCGTGTCTCCCTTTCCCGAATAGATGACACTGAGCACGTCGCGCTCGAACTCGGGCGCGCCCTTGGCGAACGCGGGCGGCATTTCGATGGTGCTGGTGGCTGTGGCCGGAACCTTGACTTCGAACAGGTGAGACAAGGTCTCGTCCACTGCCTGCATGTTCTTCTGGACAATCTCTTCGCCCTTTTTGCCGTAGGTCTCGCGAATGGATTCGCGGATGGCCTCAATGGCTTCGTCACGCGGCAGCACCTTGGAGATGGCAAAGAAGCAGACCTGCAGGATGGTGTTCATGCGGCTGCCCATGCCGGTATCGCGCGCCACCTTGTAGCCGTCAATCACATAGAACCTGGCTTTCTTGGCGATGATCTGCTCCTGCACGGGGCGCGGCAGGTGGTCCCAGACCTCCTCCTTGCTGAACGGGCTGTTGAGCAGGAAAGTGCCGCCGGGGACCAGGGCGCTGAGCATGTCGTAGCGCTCGAGGAAGATCCACTGGTGACACGCCAGGAAATTGGCCTTCGAGACCAGGTAGCTGGAGCGGATGGGCTGCGGCCCAAAGCGCAGGTGCGACACCGTCATTGCGCCCGACTTTTTCGAGTCATACACGAAATATCCCTGGGCGTAGTTGTCGGTGTTCTCGCCGATGATCTTGATGGAATTCTTGTTGGCCCCGACCGTGCCGTCCGCGCCCAGGCCGTAGAACATGGCGCGCACCACGCTGTCCGGTTCGGTGGAGAACTCAGAATCGCAGGGCAGGCTGGTCTGGCTGACGTCGTCCTGAATGCCGACCGTGAAGTGCGCCTTCGGCTGCGGCGCCTTCAGATTGTCGTACACGGCTTTGACCATGGCCGGGGTGAACTCCTTCGACGACAGGCCATACCGTCCGCCCACCACCGTGGGCAGGGTCTTCAGCTTGCCCCAGCCCTTCTGGATTCCTTCGTACAGCGCGTTGACCACGTCCACATAAAGAGGTTCGCCGACTGCGCCGGCTTCCTTGGTGCGGTCGAGCACCGCGATCTGGCGAACGCTGGCGGGCAGGGCCTCCACGAGATGCTTCACGGAGAATGGCCGGTACAGGCGGACCTTGAGCAGGCCGACCTTTTCGCCGCGGGCGTTCAGATACTCCACAGTTTCATGGGCGGCTTCGGCTCCTGAGCCCATCATGACAATCACGCGCTCGGCATCGGGCGCGCCCACGTAGTCGAACAGGTGATAGGAGCGGCCCACGGTCTGGGCGAACTTGTCCATCACGCCTTGCACAATCTGCGGGCAAGCCTGGTAATAAGGATTGATGGTCTCGCGAATCTGGAAGAAGACATCGGGGTTCTGCGCGCTGCCGCGCAGCACGGGGTGATCCGGGGAAAGCGCGCGCCGGCGATGCTCGAAGACGCGGTCCATGTTGATCATGGCGCGCAGATCGTCTTCGTCCAGCATCTCGATCTTGTTCACCTCATGCGAGGTGCGGAAACCGTCAAAGAAGTGCAGGATGGGGATGCGGCACTCCAGGGTGGCGGCGTGCGCGATCAGCGCCAAGTCCATGGCCTCTTGAACCGAGTTAGAGCACATCATGGCCCAACCCGTGGTGCGGCACGACATCACGTCGCTATGGTCGCCAAAAATCGAAAGCGCATGAGTGGCTACGGTGCGCGCCGAGACATGAAATGCGGTGGGCGTCAGTTCGCCCGCAATCTTGTTCATGTTTGGGATCATCAACAGCAGGCCCTGCGAGGCGGTAAAGGTGGTCGCCAGCGCGCCGGTCTGCAATGCGCCGTGCACGGCGCCTGAGGCCCCGCCTTCGCTCTGCATTTCGATCACATGGGGCACCGTGCCCCAGATGTTGGGCACACCCTCGGAAGCCCACTGGTCGGCCCATTCACCCATGTTGGAGGAGGGCGTGATGGGGTAAATAGCGATGACCTCGTTCAGACGGTAGGCGACATGCGCCACCGCCTCATTGCCGTCCATGGTCTTGAATTTGCGCTTCATGATGCTCCCTTTCGGCTGGGTGCTGCGCGCCTGCGAACTACCATCTCCCCAGGGCAGGGCCACCAACCCTGACATAAAGCATGAGGGTTCAGGGGCTTCGGCGTCGGCAACGCAGGTCACAGAGGCGTGTGATAAGTGTCACAATGGGAAGCGGGGAATTTTCAGGCTGTAGCGGTGCTGCGGACAACGTGCCCGCGCCTCCTTCCAACCCGATCCTGCTCTATGACGGCGTCTGCGGACTCTGTAACCGGGCGGTGCGGTTCGTGCTCAAGCGCGATCGGCAGGATCGCTTTCGCTTTGCTCCGCTGCAGAGCGAGTTTGCCCGGAACCTGCTGACGCGCCACGGCGCCAATCCGGACAACCTGGACACTTTTTTTATGGTGCTCGATTGCGGGCAGCCGACGGAGCGGTTGGCGGCACGCTCGGACGCGGCCCTGATGGTACTGCGGGAACTGGCTGGTGTATGGGCGGGTTTCGGCGCAGTATTGCGAGTGTTTCCCAGGTGGCTTCGTGACTGGGCCTACAACCGGGTTGCCCGCAGCCGGTATCGCATTTTTGGGCAGTACGCTACTTGCCCGCTGCCTGAGCAGAAGCACCGCCACAGGTTTCTCGACACCTAGCCGTCTCCTCTGTGCCTCTCCGGCTGTGTGATGAATGACTTGCCGCGGTGATGTACATTGTTTCGGTCATCTGCTCTCCCAAGATGTTTTCGGATCTCAGCGAAAACCAGAGGACAAAGATGAAGAAGCTAGCTTGGATTCCAGTTCTCCTGTTGCTGTCCATAACCCACGCCCAGGTCGCAGCCCCGTCTGCCGGCGCGACCACGCGCTACAGCTTGCTGATCGCAGGCAACAAGGCCGGCTTCGAGACCTCCAGTCAGAATCCCGACGGCAGCCTGCAGCTCTACTTCGAGTTTAACGATCGCGGCCGGGGACCGAAGGTGACGGAGCACATTGTCCTCGACAAAGCCGGCATTCCCACGCAGGTTGAAAACACCGGCAACGACTATCTCAAGGCTCCGGTGGACGAACATTTCTCCGTGCCGGGTGGCGTTGCCAGCTGGAAGAACCGCGCCGAGCAGGGGCAGAAGAAAGTTTCCGGCAAGGCGTTCTACGTCAGCATCTGCGGCGTTCCGGAAGAAGGCGCGCTGCTGGCCCGGGCCCTGCTGGCCGCCCCCGGCGGCCGGTTGCCGCTGCTGCCCGAAGGGGAGGCCTCCATTGAAAAGCTGGGCGAACTGAAGATCGAAGCCCATGGCCAATCCCGCACGGTGGTGCAGTACGCTGTCACCGGCCTTGACTTCAACCCCGATCCTGTCTGGCTCGATCCCGATGGAAAATTCTTTGCCTTCGTCAGCGGAGGTTTCTTCGCGCTGGTTCCCGAAGGCTGGGAATCGGCCGTGGACGCGCTGACCACGGCGCAGGAGCAATTTGCCAACCAGCGTTCTCTGAACCTGGCCAGGACGCTGGCCCACAAGCCGGCGGGACCGCTGGCCTTCGTGCACGCCAATCTCTTCGACGCCGAGACCGCCAGCATGCGTCCGCACAGCACGGTGGTGATTACCGGCAACCGGATCAGCGCCGTCGGCGACGACGGCAAGGTGAGCGTGCCGCAGGGCGCGCAAGCGATCGACGCAAGCAATAAGACGCTGATGCCGGGCTTATGGGACATGCATGTGCACCTCGCCCCCAACGACGGGTTGCTGCACATGGCCGCGGGAGTCACCAGCGTCCGCGACATGGCCAACGACATGGACGAACTGGGCGCCATGCAGCGCCGGTTCGATGACGGGACCGAGATCGGCCCGCGCGTACTGAAAGCCGGACTGCTCGATGGCCGCGGGCCCTATGCGGGCCCGACCAAGGTCTACGCCGATTCCGAACAGGAGGCCCGCGAGAACATCGACAAGTATGCCCAGACGGGTTACGTCCAGATCAAGATTTACAGCTCCATCAAACCCGAGCTGGTGCCCGGGATCGCAGCCATGGCGCACGGGCACGGCATGCGCGTCAGCGGGCATGTGCCCGCCTTCATGACCGCCGAGCAGTTCGTAAAAGACGGCGCCGACGAAATCCAGCAAAGGTACAGGACACTCGCACTCCGGCGCGCTTCACGGAAGTCGCCGCCCACGCGACGGAGATCGACCCGGCCTCGCCCCGGGTGCAGGCTTTCATCCAGCTGCTCAAAGACCACAAAACCGTGCTGGACCCGACCTTGAACGTGTTCGAAGGCATGTTCACCGATCGTCCGGGAAAAGTGTCAGCCTCCTACGCCGCGGTTGCCGACCGCCTACCAGTGCAGATTCGCCGCGGATTTTTCTACGGCGGATTGCCGGTTCCGGAAGGCATGGATCAGCAATACCAGGATTCCTTCCGCCAGATGCTGAAGATGACCAAGACCCTGTGGGACGCAGGCATTCCCATTGAAGCCGGGACGGACTCGCTTGCCGGCTTCTCCCTGCATCGCGAGTTGGAGCTCTACGTGGAAGCCGGCATTCCCGCGCCCAAGGTGCTGCAGTTGGCCACGCTGGGCGCCGCCCGGATCATGAAGCAGGACCAGGAACGCGGCTCGATTGCGGTGGGCAAGCTGGCCGACGTCATCCTGGTGGACGGCAACCCCGCGGACCGGATCAGCGACATTCGAAGGGTGCAAACCGTGGTGAAGGGCGGCGTGGTGTATCAGACCTCGGACCTGTACCGCGCCATCGGCGTGCAGCCGTGACAGAAGGAGTCCTGGGCACTGCCCGCAACGCTGCGCTGCCCTTCGCAGGCGATTCTTGCCCTCCCGTTGTGACACGAGCACGTTCGATCGTGACCGCCATCACAGACCCTTCGTGGGAGAACCCGCAGAATCTGTCCCCAATCGTGAAGTAGCCGCACCGTCTCGCGGCGGACGCGCGAGAATTGGGCTCCCGCCTTGAACATCGCACTGAAGGAGATACATTTATGGCAACGGCCGCAAGGCTATCTGGCGTGAAGACTCCGGCAACTGCCCCCAGCCCTCGCATCAGCCGCTGGTGGCGCGTCGTGGGCGGGCTTTCCATGAACATGGCGCTGGGCACGTTATATGCGTGGAGCGTATTCGTCGCGCCCCTGGAGAAAGATTTCCACTGGACGCGGTCCGAGACCTCGACTGCCTTTACCATTGCGGTCGCGGTATTCGCGCTGACCTTCATCGCCGCAGGCCGCCTGCAGGACAAGTACGGGCCGTTCTGGGTGTCGGTGAGCGGCGGAGTGCTGGTCAGCCTGGGCTTCTTCCTGTGCGCTTACACCCAGACCCTGACGTGGCTCTATGTCTGCTTCGGCTTCATCGGCGGGCTTGGCAACGGCTTCGGCTATGCCACTCCCATTCCGGTGATGGCCAAATGGTTCCCCGACAAACGCGGCCTCGCCGTGGGTCTGGCGGTGGGCGGTTACGGCGCGGGCTCGGCCATCTTCGGGCCACTGGCGAGCCTGAAACTCATTCCGGCGTACGGAGTGCACGCCACGTTCATGATCCTCGGCGGGATCTTTCTGTTCATGACGCTGATCGGCGCGTTCCTGCTGCAGAATCCGCCGGCGGGATACAGGCCGGCGGGATGGACACCGGCGCCGGCCGCCAAAGCTGCAGCGACTACCTATGAGTTCAACCCGGGCGAGGTGCTGCGCACCCCCGCCTTCTATTTCATGTGGGTCGCATATGCACTGGGGGCATCGGCGGGTCTGATGGTCATTAGTCAGTTGGTCCCGTTTGCCAAGAGCGTGGGCATTGCCAGCGCTGCCATCGCCACCATGGGCCTGGTGGTGGGGGCTGTCGGCAACGCTTCCGGCCGCATTCTGTCGGGCTGGATGTCGGATGCCCTGGGTCGTCTGAATGTCTTGCGCCTGATGATCGCGGTTTCGATGATTGCTATGCCCGTTCTCTACATGGTGGGAGGGAGCGTGGCGCCACTGTATGTGGCCGTGTTTGTCGTGTATTGGTGCTACGGTACGCAGCTTTCGGTGAATGCCTCCACCACCGCCGATTTCTGGGGAACCAAGAACGCCGGCATTAACTACGGTATGTTGTTCACCGCCTGGGGGGTGGCCGGCATTATCGGGCCCAGAATCGCGGGCGTGCTGTTTGACCGGTACAAGAACTACCAAATGGCGTTCCATGCCGCCGCCGTCCTCGCCCTGGTTGCCCTGGTGGCAGAGTTGGCTGCCACTCGTCCGGCGGTTCCGGAACGCAGCCTGGGGGACAGGAAGGCAGCTGCCACAGCGGCCTAAACAGCGCGAAAGACGTTGCGGTCCGGCTGCGGATGTTCCATCATAGCGGACTGAAAAAGGGCGCTGAGCCCCCGGCGCCCGTGTTCCGTGACCCCATGCGGAAGGCTGGCGTGGGCTGTCGCTGGACGACATGGCCAGCCCGGCGGTGCCGGCAAACGCTGCACAAAATTCAATGCGAGAGGTAGCCCATATGGCGGATATTCGTCAGAAGCAACAGGTGATTGAGACCAGTGAGGCGCAAATCGCGGTACATTGGCGCGAGGAGGAATACTACTATCCTGCCTCGAAGTTTATCGGCCAGGCCAACCTGTCCGATCCCGATGTCCTCAACCGCTTCAGCGAGGACAATTATCCGGAATGCTTCCGCGAATACGCGGACATGCTGAGCTGGGACCAATACTGGCACACCACGCTGGACACCAGCGATCCGCCGTTCTGGAAGTGGTTCGTCGGGGGCAAGCTCAATGCTTCTTACAACTGCGTGGACCGGCACCTCGCCAGGTACAAGAACAAAGCGGCATTGATCTTTGTCCCGGAGCCGGAAAATGAAGCGCCGGTGTCAGTAACCTATCGCGAACTATATGTGCGGGTGAACGAGTTTGCCGCCCTGCTGCGCGATCATTGTGGCCTGAAGGCGGGAGATCGCGTCACCATCCACATGCCCATGGTGCCCGAGTTGCCCATCACCATGCTGGCCTGCGCTCGCCTGGGAATGATTCACTCCGTCGTATTTGGCGGATTCAGCGGCGAGGCTTGTGGCCTGCGCATCGCCGATTCCGGCAGCCATATCCTGGTCACCATGGACGGCTATTACCGCAATGGCAAGCTGCTGGATCACAAAGCTTCCGCCGACGTCGCCCTCGATCTCGCCGGCAAGGAAGGACAGAAGGTGGATAAAGTCCTGGTGTGGAGGCGGCACCCAGGCCAGAACGCCTCCGCTTCCCCCTTCGTGAAAGGGCGCGATTTCTGGGTGGACGAGATCTTGCCGAACTATTCGGGGGAAATTGTTCCTCCCGTCTCCATGGATGCGGAGGCGCCGCTGTTTCTCATGTACACCAGCGGCAGCACCGGCAAGCCGAAGGGCTGCCAGCATCGTACCGGCGGCTACCTGGCCTACGTGACCGGCACCTCCAAGTACATTCAGGACATTCATCCCGAAGACGTTTACTGGTGCATGGCCGACATCGGGTGGATTACGGGCCATTCCTATATTGTCTATGGCCCCTTGTCGCTGGCGGCGACCAGCGTGATCTACGAAGGCGTTCCGACTTTTCCGGATGCCGGCAGGGTGTGGCGCATTGCTGAGCGTCTGGACGTGAATATCTTTCACACATCTCCCACCGCGATCCGCATGTTGCGCAAGGCCGGACCCGATGAGCCCACCAAGTACAAGTACCACTTCAAGCACATGACCACGGTGGGAGAACCTATCGAACCCGAGGTTTGGCGCTGGTATTACGAGACCGTGGGCAAGAGGGAAGCCGTCATTGTGGACACCTGGTGGCAGACCGAAAATGGCGGCTTTCTGTGCAGCACCAAGCCCGCACTGGATCCCATGAAGCCCGGCAGCGCCGGGCCCGGGGTGCCCGGAATCTTCCCCGAGATCCTGGACGAAATGGGAGAGGTGGTTGCGGCAGGATCGGGAAAGGCGGGCAATATCTGCATTCGCAATCCCTGGCCGGGCATTATGCAAACCATCTGGGGGGATCGCGAACGCTTCGTCAACCAGTACTACCGGAAGTACTGCAAGGACGCCAACAGCAAGCGGTGGCAGGATTGGCCGTACTTTGCCGCAGATGGAGCGGTGCTGGCCGTCGACGGATATTTCCGGATTCTGGGACGCGTGGATGATGTCATCAACGTAGCCGGCCACCGCCTGGGCACCAAAGAAATCGAGTCCGCGTGCCTGACCGTTCCCGAGGTGGCCGAAGCTGCGGTGGTGCCGGTCGCGGATGAGATCAAGGGACGTGTGCCCGAAGTCTATGTGGCCTTACAGCCCGGACTCCAGCCCAGCCAGGAAGTGGCGGACAAGGTCAACAAGGCAATCGAAACCATCATTGGCAAGATTGCCCGGCCGCGGCACATCCACATTGTTCCCGATATGCCGAAGACGCGCTCTGGCAAGCTCATGCGCCGCATCCTGGCCTCCATCTCCAACCGCATGAGCACGGGCGACATCACCACTTTGGCCAATCCGGACGTGGTCGAACGGGTGCGCGAACTGGTGCAAGGGAAAGAGCCCGTCGCGGTTGCCGATGGGCCGGAGGACTTGAAGCAGTTCGGGAAGGACGAGTAGGAGCCGGCTTCCCTAAGCGCGGTCCGGTCTCTGACATCTGGGTGGTGTTCTATAAGACCCAGGCGCCGCACTGCTCACCGGTTGGCGGGATGCGGCTGCGACGGATGGAGCTAGCCGCCCACGCCCATCATCACGATGGGCATGGTTGGTGACGCCGATCCTTGTTCCGGCTCGATGGTGATGGCAAAAGTCTTCGCCTCAACCCCCGCCGGGAGCGGAGGATTAATCACCATGGCGCTGCCCCGCGCATCCGGCTTGAACATGCCAGCCGGAATGGGTGAACCGCTCATAGGAATCAGCCACAACTCGTAGGCCTTCTGCGGCGGAAGGCTGGGGAGGTTGTTAGCCATGAAGATCAGGCTGGAGCGGTCGCGCACATAAATGGCCTTGCCCTGCGGCTGGGGCGGCGTCTTGACCGCAACCAGGGTCACATGCATCGCGCCGGTGGCGGTCAGGGTTGCCACGATCTCACGTGCCTGCGTCAGCTCCAGCCGCTGCCGGCCCGATTGCTCCTGCAGAGCGGCAATCTGGCGTCGGAGATCGGTGTTCTTTGTCCACAACAGTAGAGTAGCCACCACTAGCGCAGCCGCCGCCACCCACCGCAGCGGCGTCCACCACGCGAGACGCGGGGGAACCGCGCGCAGCCGCGGTTCGCGTGCGACCGCATCCATCAGCCGCTGCCGGGCGCGGCGTGGCGGCGTGGCCCCCCCCGACGACAGCGCCATCAGTGCCATGTCACCGCGCAACCGTTGCAACTCCAGCCGGCAGCTGGCACACTCCTCCATATGCTTTTCGAGGGCGGCGCGCTCGTCGCCCTGCAGCGTGCCCAGCGCGAGCAGCGCCAGGTCCTCGGCAAATTGTTCGTGTACCGTCATCCGCTGAAAGCTTTGCGCAAAGCCAGCAATCCGGCGCGAATTCGCGTCTTGATCGTACCCAGCGGCTCGCCCGTCCTGGCCGCAATCTCGGTGTGCGTCAGTCCTTCGAAGTAGGCCATCTCCAGCGCCCTTCGCTGCGCCGCAGGCATGCTCCCGAGCACGCCGCGCACCTTTTCCATGGCCCTCGCCCTCTCCGCATCGCCCGCCAGGTCCTGCTCAACTGACAGCACCACATCCTCGATGTCCGTCTGCGGATGGCGCTTGCGCAGGGCGTCAATGGCGCGATTGCGGGCTATCACCGCCAGCCAGGCGCCCAGGTTGCCGCGTGCGGCGTCAAACGCCCCGGGGTTGCGCCACAATTGCAGGAAGACTTCCTGCATCACATCTTCGGCCCCGCCAGTGTCGCCCAGCACCCGCAGAGCAATCGAGTACACGATGGAAGAGTAGCGGTCGTAGAGCGCCCCCATGGCACTCTGGTCGCCGGAGCGGATCGCCGACACTAAAGTCACGTCGGTCGAGACCCCTTGTAACTCAGCGCTCGACAACAGTCTTCCTTTCTGAGGTACGCTCCCGGAAACCCAGCGGATTGGCCACCATCCGTTTTAACCCCACCCGCGTACTTAGCACAACGGCAGTCCGGAACGGCAATAGCTGCGGCGAAACCATAGCAGCATTGTCGGGCTCAGGACAAGTTGTCCGGAAACCCGGGTTTCTTAGTTCTGTTTTATGGAGGCGCGACGCGGTTCATCGCGTCGCCGGATGAAATCGGCAACAACTTGACCTTGCCACGAGGAGGGCACCAACCGGGGGACGTGGCAGACCCTGCGGCGCGATCAGGCGCCGCAGGGGGTTTTCTTACCTTACGCGGAAGCAGCCGGAAACCAGATGCCGGCGTGCAGATTCTTCATTCGCGAATCCGGATCGGATTCAAAGCCATAAAGAAAGGCCTGGGTGAGCGACATCTCCTGCTGGGCCAGGGCCCGGCCCATGAGCTCCTTCGAGCCTTCTCCCGCCTGGTCCAGCATGGCCCGGGCCAACACCCGCATCTCCTCCTCCGGCGAGCCCAGGGCGCGAATCAACTCCAGCCCGGCATCTTCTTCCCCAAACTGAGACCACACCATGCCGCACAGAAAAATGTAAGCCGCATCCATAAAAGCCTCCCGGAAAGTTCGCAGTAACTGCTGCCGGATAGTTAGATTCGGAAGAGCCGCGGGCGTATCGCCGTGATCGTGTCAAATGATGGCGACAAACCTGCGACAATCACATGACAGCCGAGCGCGGCTGGAGGTCAGAGTGGAGTAGTGCCCAGCCGTCGGCTGCGCGCTTTCATGAGGACTTAGTTGCGAATTATTGATTGCGCATGGCGATCTGCCGCTCGTCCGGCGTCATCTCGCGCCACAAGGCTTCCAGGTCGCGCTGAATGCGGTCGTTGGTGGGATCCTGATGCAACGCCTTGGCGAACCAGCGATAGGCGGTGGGGAGATCACGCTGCGCGCAATGTCCGGTGGCGTACATGGTCCCCAACAGACTCTGAGCCTTGACATTCAATCGCCTTGCGGCCGAGGTCAGATTTCTCTGCGCGCGCGCACAGTTCTGGGGGACCCCGTCTCCGTACAGATACTTTTCGCCCTCGGCCACCAGCCTGTCTTCGGGCGTGCCGGAAGTGGCAGGCTGCTTCACTTCTGGAGCCGAGGGCTTTGGGGCTGGAGCTGGGACGCTGTCGGCAGCTTCAGCCGAACCTGCGGTTGCCGCGCCTGGCTGCTCCTGTCCGGCAGCACTTCCGGAGGAAACACGCTCGTTGCCGGCGGTCTCAGCGTCTTGCGATTGCGTCGGCTCAGCCGGTTTGGCCAGGGGAGCAGCCGGCGGTGCAGAGGCAGCGCCCGCCGCGGGCGGCTGTGTCCCGCCCTGAGCCTCAGGGTTTGACTCGCCCTTGGCCACTTCGCCCGGGGCGTTTGCAGGCGCGCTCTGGGGCGCCTGTTGCGGTTCTGGCTTGCTGGTTGGTGCCGGCGAAGTGCCTGCCTTTGGAGCCGGAGCAGCGGGTGTTGCCGCGGGAGCAGGACTGGTCATGTCGCCAGTGGCCGCGGCCGGTCCCTCGGCCCAGGGATAGCCTTCGCGGTGCCAGTGCCAGGCCAGCAACAATCCGGCCACTACTAACAAGGCCAACGCGACATACATGCGTCCGTGCCGGGGATGGGGTTCGTCCTCCAGCAGGTAATCGAGACTGCGCCTCGATCCTTCCGTCGCCGGCGAAGGCGGCGGGGCAGTGGGCCCTGGTGGAGCAGCATGCTGCGGCTTGGAGGGGGCCTCGCTCCCTGCCGTTACGGCCGGCAACTCCGCCCCGCACATTCCGCAGAAGCGGTATTGTTGCCGGTTCTCGTAGCCGCATTCGGGACAGCGCAGGAGCATACAATTCAATATAAACCTTAACGGTTTGCCCGACATATTCCCAGATTTACGGGTTGTATGCGCCCGCTCCGCGCGACTTTACACCTTAGCCGCCAACGTGTTAACCTCAAAGACGTTACAAAGGAAAATTGTAAATCGAAGACAGGAGTGCACCAGGTTAGTGCTAGCCAGAGAGC
>DATKLE010000169.1:0-3199 GCA_035542575.1 Terriglobales bacterium
CTTGAGTCTCGGAGTGCGCTGGTGTGTCGCTTCGCAGCAGCACCTAAGGTCCAAGCTAATAAGGGGTTAACTGTCCCATCCGCATCCAGCGGCGGCGCACCAGGACGCAAAGAATTCCGTGCAACCTTTGAGATTTGCACATACCGCAAAGGCCCTATTGGCACTTTAGGGGTACTGCGAGGTGACGGTGCGCCGGACGGCGCGAGGGGGCAAGACCCGCCCTAGCCCGAATCTTCGCCCACCTTCAACACCGCCAGAAAAGCCTCCTGGGGGATGTCCACGCGGCCAATGCGCTTCATGCGCTTCTTGCCCTCTTTCTGCTTCTCCAGCAGCTTGCGCTTGCGGGTGATGTCGCCGCCGTAGCACTTGGCCAGCACATTCTTGCGCATGGCAGCCACCGTTTCGCGGGCGATAATCTTCGCCCCGATGGACGCCTGGATGGCCACTTCGAACATCTGCCGCGGTATGAGTTGCCGCATCTTGGTGGCCAGCGCCTTGCCCCGCTCGTAGGCGAAGTCGCGGTGCACAATCGTGGAGAGCGCGTCCACCGGATCGCCCGCCACCAGGATGTCGAGCTTCACCATAGGCGATTCCCAGTAGCCCGAAAGGTGATAGTCGAGCGAGGCGTAACCGCGGGAGACGGTTTTCAGCCGGTCGTAGAAGTCGAGCACGATCTCGTTCAGGGGCAACTCATATTGCAGCATGACGCGGGAGGAACTGACGTACTCGAAACTCTTCTGCTTCCCGCGCTTCTCCTCGACCAGTTTGAGGATGCCGCCCACGTATTCCTCGCTGGTAAGAATCGTGGCCAGGATGATCGGTTCATCCACTTTCTCGATTTCGCTCGGGTCCGGCCATTTCGAAGGGTTGTCCACGTCGATGGTCTCACCATCGGTCTTGGTGACCCGGTAGCGCACGCTCGGTGCAGTAGTGATCAGTTCCAGGCCAAACTCGCGCTCCAGCCGCTCCTGGATGATTTCCATGTGCAACAGCCCCAGAAAGCCGCAGCGGAAGCCGAAGCCCAGCGCTGCGGAACTCTCCGGCTCGTAGAAAAAAGAAGAGTCATTAAGGCGCAGCTTCTCCAGCGCCTCGCGCAACGCCGTGTGCTCGTGCGCGTCCACGGTGTACAGCCCGGCGAAGACCATGGGCTTGATCTCTTCGAAGCCGGGCAGGGCTTCGATGGCAGGATTGGCGTCCTCGGTGATGGTGTCGCCGATCTTTGTGTCCGCCACGTTCTTCATATTGGCCATGAAGAAGCCAACCTCGCCCGCGCGCAGCTCGTCAATCTCCACCGGTTTGGGGGTAAGCACGCCGACGGTTTCCACGTCGAACACCCGCCCGTTCGACCACAGGCGGATCTTCTGCCCCTTGCGCAGCGTGCCCTCGAACACCCGCGTCAGCACAATCACCCCGCGGTAGGGATCGAACCAGGAGTCGAAAATCAGCGCCTGCAGCCGGTTCTCCGGGTTCCCCTTGGGCGGAGGCACGCGCTTCACGATGGCTTCCAGCACCTCGGGCACTCCCTGCCCGGTCTTGGCGCTGATCAACACCGCATCCGATGCGTCCAGGCCCACCGCGCCTTCGATCATCTCCTTCGTGCGGGGGATGTCTGCGCTGGGCAAGTCAATCTTATTGATGACGGGGATGATCTCGAGGCCGTGGTTGATCGCCAGGTAAGAGTTGGCCAAAGTCTGCGCCTCGACGCCCTGTGATGCGTCCACCACCAGCAAAGCGCCTTCGCAGGACGCCAGCGAGCGCGAGACTTCGTAGGAGAAATCCACGTGCCCCGGGGTATCAATTAGGTTGAGCTGATAGGTTTGGCCGTCATGGGCGGTGTACATCATGCGGACGGCATGCGCCTTGATGGTGATGCCGCGCTCCCGCTCCAGGTCCATCGAATCGAGCACCTGGGCCTGCATTTCGCGCGCCGTAAGCGATCCCGTCAGCTCCAGCAGGCGGTCCGCCAGCGTGGACTTGCCGTGGTCAATATGCGCGATGATGGCAAAGTTGCGAAGAAAAGCCGATTCCATGACTCAAGATTGATTCTAACAGGGGGAAACCGGTTCTCAGTTCGCGGTTCCCCGATCTCAGTTCCTGTGATGCGCTTTCCGGTACAATCCAACTTCGTGTTGGGAGGAGAGCATGCGCAAGCTCTTGATCGCGGTTGCCGGCCTTCTTGTTTCGCTCACTTTCGCGCAGGCACAGGTGCGCGAGTTTGTGAAAGTAAATGCGCCCGTGGTTGCTTTGACCCACGTGCGGGTTATTGATGGTACCGGCGCTCCGGCACGCGAGGACCAAACCATTCTGCTGGCTGAGGGGAAGATTCAGTCGGTCTCTCCAGCGGAGGCGGCAAGCATCCCTCAGAATGCGCAGGTTCTCGATCTGCACGGGTACAGCGTGATCCCAGGCATGGTCGGCATGCATGATCATTTGTTCTATCCCATGGGGAATGGGATCTTCGGCGAGATGGCGTTTAGTTTTCCCCGGCTCTACCTGGCAGGCGGCGTCACCACCATCCGGACGACCGGCTCTCTTGAGCCGTACACCGATCTGGAAATTAAGAAGGAGATTGACGGCGGGAAAACGCCGGGCCCCAGGATTCACGTGACCGGACCCTACCTGGAAGGCGCGGGCTCCTGGGCCCTTCAAATGCACAAACTCTCCGGGCCGGACGATGCCACGAACACAGTCAACTTCTGGCTGGATCAGGGTGTGGACAACTTCAAGGCCTACATGTTCATCACTCCGGCGGAACTATCGGCCGCGACCACAGCGGCTCACAAACGTGGCGCCAAAGTGACCGGGCACCTGTGCTCGATCGGGTTCCGCGAGGCCGCCGGTCTCGGCATTGATGATCTGGAGCACGGTCTGCTGGTGGACACCGAATTCTTTCCCTGGAAAAAGCCGGACGAATGTCCTTCGCGGCCGGAGTCCATGGAATTCATCGCCAAGCTCGAACTGCAGGCGGCGCCCATGCGCGAGATGATCGCCGTCCTGGTGCAGCACCACGTGGCGGTCACTTCCACCCTTCCAGTGTTTGAGATGTTCGTTCCGGGACGGCCCGCCGTGCAGCCGCGCGTTCTCGATGCGCTTTCGCCCGACGCTCGCAGCGCCTTTCTCGCAAACAAGGTCCGCGCGTCCGATGCCAAGGCTCTCAAGCAGCGATACGGCAGCGAGACTTCTCCCTGGCCGGCAGCCT
>DATKLE010000170.1:0-20359 GCA_035542575.1 Terriglobales bacterium
TGACCGTCCAGCTTATCTATGCGCCCAGCGACCAGCATCTCTGGGCGGAGAGTTACGACCGCGACCTCAACGGGGCTTCCGCGCTGCCGCAGGTCATGGCACAGGCGATCGCACAACAACTGCACAGCCAGCCCAGGCAAACCACTCCCCAGAAGTACGTCAATCCCGCAGCCCACGACGCCTATCTCTTGGGACGGTACTACTGGTTCTCTTCCGACGATCTGGAGCAGACCCGGAAGTATTTCCAGAAGGCGATTGACCTTCAACCCGACTATGCCGCCGCCTGGAGTGGCTTGGCTGATTGCTACCTGGCGAGCGCAGCTGCGGGAGACTCTCGTCCTGCCGACGTGTTGCCGCAGGGAGAGGCGGCCGCCCGGAAAGCTTTGGCGCTGGACGACTCGCTTCCGGAGGCTCACAACTCCATGGCCGGGGCCTACCTCTTGCGCTGGGATGTGGGGAATGCCGAGCGCGAGTCCGCCCGGGCCGTAGAACTGAATCCAGGTTTCGCCGAAGGCCATCACCTGCGCGGTTATGTGTTGCAAGCCCTCAACCGCGTCGACGAGGCGGTCCAGGAACAGAGGAACGCGATAGAACTGGATCCTTTCGCCCGTCCCTGGGAGCTGGCATATGCACTCATGCGAGCGCGGCAGTTCGACGCCGCACTGAACGAGGCTCGTTTGCGAAGTCAGGCCCAGCGAGACAACGCGGCGCTACACGAAGCCCTCGGCGCGGCATACTGGTACAAGGGCATGGAGAAAGAAGCGGCCCAGGAATGGGAGATGCTCCATCAGCTGGCAGGCGACACCGAATCCGCTGGCCTGGTACACCAAGCCTTCAAGAGTGGCGGCGCAAGAGCGGTGTTCGAATTCCAATTGAACAAGGACCTCAGGAAAAAGGCCGCAGGGAAATATGTGTCACCGCTTGAACTTTCTGACATTTACGCATGTCTGAAGCGCAAAGAGGAGGCGCTCCATTACCTCGAGCAGTCGTACCAGGAGCGTGCACCCTGGCTGGTGCGCATTCAGAGCAATCCAGATTACGACTTTCTGCATTCCGAGCCGCGCTATCAGGCCATCGTGAAAGGAATGGGATTGCCGCCGCAGTACTAAGCCCGCTGCACTGGTTACTGGGTTGTTATTACCAATGTGCCATTCGCGTGCCGCGGCTCAGTGTGCCCCCTTCTGGCAGGACAGAGGTGCGGTGTCAAGAATCTCTGCACTTGCGGGATAAATCCCCTGCCAATTCGGAAAATCCCTTGGCTCGCCGCCTACCTCGGTTATAATGCGGAGAATTCAGTTGCAGCGCTGTGCCAGGATTGGCCGCGCCGCCCGCACTTGAGCGAGCGGATCTACCCGCGGACAAACCCGGCAACGAAAAAGCGCATCCCTCAGTAGCTGTGCGGAATCAAGTCTTCCTAAGGAGCGCTCATGGCGATTCAAAGCACGGAAAAAATCTGGCATAACGGCAAGCTTATTCCCTGGGACAAGGCGACCATCCATGTGATGTCGCACGTGGTGAACTACGGCTCCTCAGTGTTTGAAGGTATCCGCTGTTACGCACTTCCTACCGGGCCCTGCATTTTCCGTGCCAATGAACATGTCCAGCGCTTGTTGGATTCTGCCCGCATCTACCGCATTGACGTGGACTTCACCCGCGAGGAACTCGTCTCCGGGCTGATTGAGGTGGTAAAGAACAACGGGGTGTGGCCGTGCTATATCCGGCCCATCGTGCTGCGCGGCTACGGCGAGGCCGGTGTCAACCCATTCAATTCGCCCACCGAGGTGTACATCTGCAACTATCCCTGGGGCAAGTACCTGGGCACCGACGCCGAACAGGGCGTCGACGTGTGCGTCTCCTCCTGGACGCGCATTGCCCCCAACACTTTGCCGGCCATCGCCAAGTCGGGCGCCAACTACATGAACTCGCAGCTCATCAAGATGGAGGCTATTCTCAACGGTTACGTCGAAGGCATCGCGCTGGATGTGAATGGCTTCGTCAGCGAGGGCTCGGGGGAGAACATATTCGTGGTGCGGAATGGCTCGCTGCTAACCGCGCCTCTGGGCAATTCGGTTCTGCCCGGCATTACGCGCGACTCGGTGTTGCGCATCGCTCGCGAGCTGAATATTCCAGTGATCGAGCAGATGATTCCGCGCGAGATGCTCTACATTGCCGACGAAGTTTTCTTCAGCGGGACGGCGGCGGAAATCACCCCGGTCCGCTCGGTGGACAAGATCAGCGTGGGCAAGGGCGTGTGCGGCCCGATTACCAAAGCCATCCAGAAGGAGTTCTACGGCATCATCCGCGGCGAAACGCCGGACAAGTTCGGCTGGCTGACGCCGGTGCCGGTGCGCAGCAAGCATCCGGTCAGCGTCTAGAAAGCAGTTTTTCTGATTCAACCGGGGCGCGTGTGCGCCCCTTCCGTCTTTCTCTTTTCAACCACGACCCACAATCACAAGGAGAATTACGATGGCAACCCCTCAGCAAGGTCTGACGCCGGAGTTCGCGGTGGGCTATCGCGCAGTGATGCTCGACGGCCTCGCTCGAGAACTGGAAATTACCAAGAAAGTGCTGGCAGCCGTTCCGGATGCCAAAGCCGACTATCGTCCCGACCCCAATGCCCGCACGGCCAGAGAGCTGGCGTGGCATATAGCCAACACCGATGTCCAATTCCTCGATGGAATCGCGGACCTGAACTTCATCATGGAAACTTCCGAAACCAAGCCCAGCACGACAGCGGAATTGGTGGAGTGGTACGACAAGAACTTCACTCGTGGACTGGACCGAGTACGCGCGCTCACCCCGGGGCAACTGGTCACTTCGGTGAACTTTCTGGGTGCGTTTAACCTGCCGGTGGTGTTTTATCTGGCGTTCCTGAACAACCACTCCATTCACCATCGCGGAGAGCTGGCGACGTATCTCCGGCCCATGGGCTCGAAGGTGCCGTCGATTTACGGGGGCAGCTACGATGAACCGTGGACAGGCGCCGCTGACACCGCCGCCTGACGGTTCGCGTTCAACCGGAAGCCGCCCTGCGGGGCGGCTTTTTTTATGTCCGAAGGTCCCATTACTTCAGTCATCTTGGGGCAGGTGACGTTTCGGTTCATCATACGGATTGGTCATTGGGGGACGTGTCGAATGAACATTGATGATCTGCTGCGCATCGCCATGGAGCGGCGGGCCTCGGACTTGCACTTGAAGGTGGGCAACTACCCGCACCTGCGCATTGACGGCGAACTGATTCCGCTCACCGACCAGCCGCGCATCAGCGCCGAGGACATGCTGACCATGGCCTTCAGCATGATGTCGGCGCGGCAGAAGCAGAAGTTCAAAGAGACCACGGAAATTGATATGGCCTACGGGGTGGCCGGACTGGGCCGCTTCCGTGTGAACGTCTTCCAGCAGCGCGGTAACGTGGGACTGGTGCTGCGCGTCATTCCCACCAAGATTCGGGCGCTCGATGAGCTTTATCTGCCCAAGGTGGTGGAGCAAGTTTGCGACATGCCCCGCGGGCTGGTGCTGGTCACGGGCGTGACCGGATCCGGTAAATCAACTACGTTGGCCGCCATGGTGGACCGCATCAACTCCACCCGGGCGGAACACATCATCACCATCGAAGACCCGATCGAATTTCTGCACCGCGACAAGAAGGGCTACGTCAATCAGCGCGAAGTGGAGGTGGACACGCCATCCTTCGGGGCGGCGCTACGCGCTTCTCTGCGTCAAGACCCGGACGTCATCCTGGTCGGCGAAATGCGTGACCTGGAAACCATCGGCACGGCACTGCACGCCGCTGAAACCGGCCACATGGTGTTCTCCACCTTGCACACTTTGGACGCGGTGGAAACCATTAACCGAATCATCGCCATCTTCCCGCCGCCGGAGCAGAAGCAGATCCGTCTGCAATTGGCTGCGGTGCTGCGCGCGGTCATCAGCCAGCGTCTGGTCAAGCGCTGCGACGGAGAAGGGCGCGTGCCCGCGGTCGAGGTGATGATCAATACCGCCTACATCCGGGAGTGCGTGCTGGTGCCGGAAAAGACCCGCGCTATCCGCGACGCGATCTCGGCCGGAACCTCACAATACGGCATGCAAACTTTCGATCAGTCGCTGTGGGACCTGTTCCAGGCTGGACTGATCAACTACGAAACCGCGTTGGAGAACGCTTCCAACGCCGACGACTTCAAACTGCGTATGCAGGGAATCTCGTCCACCAGCGACATTTCCCGCAACGCCATGCAGCAAGCAGGTTTTGGGGGCCGCTGAGTTTTGCCCTCCTGAACCCTCGGGCGCGCGCAAGCGCGCCCTTTTTTTCGGGCTTCAGACCTCGGACTGTGGACCTCCGCAGAAACTGGCCGTGAAGGGAGGATCGCTGCGGTTGCGAAGTCTCTACCAGCAGCAGGCGGTGTGATGTACCGGCCGGGAATCCACACTGCCAAGCACGAGAAGGGCATCGTGCAGGGATGAGATATCAAAGACGCGATTGAGGCGGGTGCGGAACAGCATCTCCTTGACGAAATGCGACGGATTGACCAGCTTCAGTTGGATGCCCCGATTGCGCGTCCAATGATGCAACGACACCAGCGCAGTCAGCCCTCCGGCATCGATGGTCTCCACCTCCGAGAGATCGAGCACAACGATCCGGGTATTGCGCTGGGAGACGACGGCGCTGCGCAGCGTACAGACCGCTTCCCCGCGAACCACGCGTCCCGTACAGCGCACCACTGCCACATCTCCGGTTTTTTCCACATCAACGGTCAGCATGACGTGCTTCTCAACCCAGCTACTCACTTAGACGACGCGCCCCTGTGAAGGTTACCAACGATCCTGGAAAATGCCAGGGAGTCCGCAAAGCCTTGCTCCTCAGACACGTCGGCTTACAATAACGTTTACGCAAAATGGCCTTCTCAGGTTCCCGGAAGTTTCAGACCGAAGACGAGCTCTACCAGTACGCGGTGGGCGCACTGGCACGGCAAATGCGTAGTGTGGCGGAACTTAAGCGTCTGCTGCGGCGCCGGGTCGAGGCCGACGAGTACGGCAATACGCTGATGGAGCTGGTGGTCCGCCGCCTGAAGGACCAGGGTTACCTGAATGACGCCAAGTACGCTGCCGCCTATTCGTCGTTCCGCCGCGACAACGAGAAATTTGGCCGCAGGCGGGTGATTACCGACTTAAAGGCGAAAGGCGTGCATGGTGAGGTGATCGACAAAGCGATCGCGTCGGCCTACGAAGACGTGAACGAGGAGAAACAGGCGCGGGAATACCTGAAGCGCAAGCGCCTGCAGAAGCCCAAAGACCAGAAGCAGGCGGCGCGGATCTTTCGCCAGCTGGTGCGGGCGGGATTTGGCAGCAAGACGATTTTCACGATCCTGAAGAAGTGGGATGTGGACGAGGAGACGCTGAGTGCTTTGGAGGAGGAAACCCCGGAGTGAGAACCACAGAGGACGCAGAGGGCACGAAGGAGCCGAATGTCAGTGTTCCCCGTGTCCCCTGCGGTTTTGATCCCCATGCGTCCTCGGCGTCCTCTGTGGTTTTCATTTAGAATTGATTTTTCCCATGCTCACCGGCCCGCAAATTCGCCGCAAGTTCCTGGATTATTTCGTCCAGAAGGGACACAAAGAAGTCCATTCCTCATCGCTCGTTCCGGCCAACGATCCTACCCTGCTTTTCACCAACGCGGGGATGAACCAGTTCAAGGACGTTTTCCTGGGCCTGGAGAAGCGCGATTACAACCGCGCCACCACCTCGCAGAAGTGCGTGCGGGCCGGCGGCAAGCACAATGATCTGGAAAACGTAGGCTTCACCAATCGCCACCACACGTTCTTCGAGATGCTGGGGAATTTTTCGTTCGGGGATTACTTCAAGAAGGACGCGATCGCCTACGCCTGGGAGCTGATTACCTCGCCCGCGTGGTTTGGCATTCCGAAGGGCAAGCTGTTCGTGACCATTTTCAAGGGCGAGAACGGTGTTCCGCGGGATGAGGAAGCGTACAACCTGTGGGTCGCGCAGGGCGTTCCGAGGGACCGCATTTTCGAGTTCGGCACGAAAGACAATTTCTGGCAGATGGGCGACACCGGCCCCTGCGGCCCGTGCAGCGAGATTCACTACGATATGGGTGCGATTGCCTCCGACCTAGGACATGCGGATTGCGCGTTCGGATGCGATTGCGGGCGCTATGTCGAGATCTGGAACCTGGTGTTCATGCAGTTTGACCGCGATGCGGGCGGGAAGTTAAACCCGCTACCCAAGCCTTCGATTGATACGGGCGCAGGGCTGGAGCGGCTGGCGGCGGTGCTGCAAGGCAAGATTTCCAATTACGACACGGATCTGTTTTCGCCCTTGATTAAGCGGGCGGCCGAATTGACGGGTGCGTCTCTCAAGAAAGAGCTGGAGAAGGAGGCCAGGGCGAAATCGGCGGCATCGCTGCGCGTGATCGCCGACCACTCGCGGGCAGCAACGTTCCTGATTTCTGACGGAGTGCTGCCCTCGAACGAAGGTCGCGGGTATGTGCTGCGGAAGATCATTCGGCGGGCGATCACCCACGGGCGACTGCTGGGACAGACGAAGCCGTTTCTGTACCACATGGTAGGCGCGGTTCGCGACCTGATGCAGGACGCGTATCCCGAGTTGAACGAAACGGTGAGTCGAGTGTCAAAGGCTGTGCAGGCGGAAGAGATTCGGTTTGCTCATACCCTCGATTTGGGCCTTAAGAAACTGGGGGAGGACCTGCAACCTCTGGTTGCTGCGGCGAGACAGGAGCCGTCGAAGCTGACCACCTATGCGGGAGAGAAAGCTTTCAGACTCTACGACACGTTTGGGATGCCCCTGGACTTCATGCAGGATGCGGCGCGGGACCAGGGAATCATCTTCGATCAGTCGGGGTTTGACAGGGCGTTGAACGAGCAGCGCGAGCGCGCCAAAGCCTCGTGGAAAGGAGGAGCCAAGCAGACGGCCAGCCCCGCGTACCAGAAGCTGCCGACTTCGGTTTTCGAGGGCTACCGCCAAACGCGCTCCGACGGATGCGAGGTGCTGGCGATCATCAAGAACGCTCAAGGCGCGCAGGAACTCAAGCCGGGCGAGGAAGGCGAGGTCATCCTCGATCACACGCCTTTCTACGCCGAGTCCGGCGGGCAGGTGGGAGACCGTGGGTGGCTTTACTCCGATGATCACAATACTGTCATCGCCGAGGTGAAAGGCTGCTACTACCCGATCCAGGGGGTGCGGGCGCATCAAGTTGTGATGAAATCCCCACCCTCCGCAAAAAACGCGGAAGGGTGGGGCACCCTCAGGATTGGCGATAAGGTGGATGCCGTAGTGAATACCGACATCCGCAAGGCCACCATGCGCAACCACACCGCGACTCACCTCCTTCATGCCGGGCTGCGCGAGGTCCTGGGCAAGCACGTCAAGCAGGCGGGATCACTGGTGGCGCCCAACCATCTGCGCTTCGACTTCTCGCACTTTACCGGCGTGGAGGACGAAGAACTGCAGGACATCGAAGACATTATCAACAAAGAGGTGCTGCACAACGAGAGGGTTGAGGTCATTCCTGATGTTCCCATCGACGTGGCCGTTAATGAATACAAAGCCATGGCCCTGTTTGGCGAGAAGTATGGCGACAAGGTTCGCGTCATCCGGATCGGCGACTTCTCGACTGAACTGTGCGGCGGCACACATACGGCCGCAACCGGCGAGATTGGGCTCATCAAAGTTCTGAAAGAAGGCAGCGTCTCTTCTGGCGTACGGCGCATTGAAGCGATCACCGGCGAAGGATCGCTGCATCACTTCCGGAAAGATCACCAGCTCGAGGGTGTCGTCGTCGCTCTCGCCAGCCGCACCGAAGCGGCGTCTCCGGCGGAAGCCCTGAAGCTCGAACTCGACAAACGCGATGCGGAGATCAAGCGCCTGACTCGCGAACTGGACCAGGCACGGATGAAGTCGGCGTCGTCGTCGGTGGCGGCGGTGGAAGAAAACGTCAAAGACGTTCGCGGGGTCAAAGTGCTGGCACACCGGGTGGACAACCTGGAGCGTCCGCAGATGCGCACGCTGGTAGACCAACTGCGCGACAAACTGGGCTCGGGCGTGGTGGTGCTGGGGTCGGCGACCAATGGCAACGTTTCTCTCATCGTGGGGGTCACCAAGGATCTCACCGGCCGCATCCAGGCCGGCAAGGTGGTGGGAGCGGTGGCGGAAAAAGTCGGCGGCAAGGGGGGCGGGCGTCCCGACCTGGCCGAGGCCGGCGGCAAGAACCCTGAGGCGCTGGACTCCGCGCTCGGCGCGGTGTATACGGTCGTGGATTCGTTATTGGGGAAATAGTCGGGCTGGCTTGGGAGTCCCCGTGGAAGAGCGCATCCGCTTCATCACGTACAAAGGCAGGCAGATTCTCCTGGCGGACTGCTCCCACTGCACCGCCGCAGAGGTGGAAAATCTTTCCCGGCTTCTGCCCAGCTATGTGACCGCCCAACCGCGGGACTCGGTTCTGCTGCTCGCGGACTTCACCGGAGCGGAGATCGACCGCAAAGCAGTCACGGAGATCAAGCGGGACGCGGTTTTCAACCGCCCGCATTTAAAGCGCTCGGCCTGGGTCGGGACCGAAGCCATCCCCCAGGTTCTCTATGAACACATCAAGATTTTCTCGAAGCGTGATCTGCCGACGTTTAAGACCCGCGAAGAGGCGATGGACTGGCTGGTCAGTGACTAGCCAGTACCGAGTGTTCTGCACGCAACTTGCAACCCGCCACTCGCAACTGGCATAGCTCGTACTAGCTTCTCCACTTCAGTGTGACCGGCCCCGGCATAGGATGCCTCATCTCTTCTCCGCTGCGGCGGGACTCCAGATAGGCCGCCTTCAACTGGAAGTACCACTTGGCGGGGCGGTCGGCATCGTCAATCAGCATGAGGTGCGGATTGGTCCGGAGACCCTCGCTCTGCTTCTCCATAGTTTGCCGGTCCTGCTCCACAAATTTGGCGAAGACATACTTCAGCAACTCCGGGCCGAAGGGCAGCCAACGGAAGATATTCCAGGCGGCCACCACATCAATCCGGCAACGGCTGCGCGTGATGGGCGTCACCGTGGTCAAGCTGGCAAACCAGTACTTCCCTGCTTGAATGATCTCTGAGCGCAGGTTGGGCAGGACGAAATCAATCGTCGTTGTGATGGCCTCGGCGTCGGCATAGAGACGCAGGAGCTTGTAGGGCGCGCTGTTGGAACTGGGCGTATGCGCGCTCATGCGGAAGCCGTTCGGAATCGGCTCAAAGTTCTTCTGCTTTTCGTGGATACTCCCGCGTGAGCGCCACCACCAGGCCTGGTGTACGAACGGACCGTGAGCGGGATCCATCAGGCCGATGATGCCGTGGTCCACGCTGCAGGGCAGGTCGGCGGTGAGATGGGCGAGCTTGTACTTTTCGCTGAAGGTCGGGACGCGGGGCGCGGGAACCGGGGCGTCCTCGCGCTGCGTAAACCCGGCTCCCGATGGCCCAGGCTCGGGAATGAACACCCAGATGAAATCGTCGTGCTCTTCGCAGGCGTAGCTGCCGGCGTAGATGCGATCCACTTTCAGCGTCTGCTCGGCGGTCAGCGAGGGAATGAGCCGGCACTGGCCGGAGTGGGCGTCGAATTTCCAGCCGTGATAGCTACATTCCAGTTGTTGTCCATCGAAGCGGCCACAGGAGAGCGGCATGCCCCGATGGGGGCAGGAGTCGCGCAAGGCGAAAACACGGCCCTGGCGGTCGCGGCCGACGACCAGCGGAATCTCCAAAAGCATGGCCCTCTTGAGCCGGCCGCGCGAGACGAGTTCGGAAGGCAGCGCACGATACCAGAACCCGAACAGCATGAGCGAGTCCGGTGTCTGGCGCTGGGGAGATTCAAGTTCTGGCATGGGGACAAGTGCGAGGGTACTACAGGGGCATGGAAAGGGGAAAGTTTCAGGCGTTCGCCACAGTCCAGCCAGACTTTGGGTGGCGCAGCGCTTCAGCGCTGCAATTCAGGCGACCATGGGGACCAGCTTTAGCTGCTGAGGTGCGACTGCCGCCGGAAAACCCGCCCCCCAGCACCTAAAGGCGCCTCATCCCAAGGATGGCTTATCCGCAGGCCTGCGCCACCCAAGAACTTCAATCGTGCAATCCTCCCGAGGAAAACGCAGGTGAAGGCCCCGGCTTGGTCGCGAACTTGTCTGCCCACTTGATTCTTCCCGTCATCTGCATCACCACAAACAGAGTGAGGATCGAGCCGATAGTGATCGCCAGCCCGGTGAAGCCTTTGAAGAAGAAGGCGTAGGAGAACAGCACCAAGTAGATGATCTGTGCGGTCCCCGCCTCGATGGCGGCGAAGCGCATTCCCACTACCAGGCGCAGGTAGCTCACCACTAGAAAGACCGACACCGCCGAGCAAATCACGAAAGCCCAGTGGATGGAGATGTGGTCCACGAGGTAGGCCATCAGCAGGTGAAAGGCGAAGAACGCGGTCGCCAGGAAGAAGTAGTTCATGGGGTGAAGCTCGATCCCTCGCAGGGTGGTGATGATGAACATCAGGAAAAAGAAGAAGAACAGCGACACGGGGGCGAAGAAGCTGATCTGGCCGGCCAGCGGCCCGGGCTGCAGCTTCTCCGGCATCGTGGTCCCGATCTGCAAGCCCGAGAGCAGATTGTTGTACTTCCAGGTCAGCTCCCAGCCGTCCGGAGTCTCCCGTTTCTCCGTTGGCGAAAGCGTGTCCTGCGGGAAGTCCACGTCCTTGAAGTTGGTTTTCAGGTTGAGCGTGAAGTCGTGCACCTGGGAGACCTGGTCGCCGAAGCGATACATCCAGCTGCCCATGCCTTGCGAACGGTAAGAGAAGTTGAGCGCCACAGTTTTACCCGCGGCTACGGTCGTGGTGGCAGTGGCCCCGTTGCTGTCAGTTCGAATGGAGGCTGGCCGGCCATCCACCGTGACGTTCAGGTCGTCGTAAACCGCCTGTGCCGCAGGGAACTTCAGTTGGAAAGAAACCGCCTCGTCGTTGGAGCTCGGGTTGGTGAAGTTGTAAGCTCCAGAGAAGTCGACGGCATAGGTGCTGTACCAGAGCAAGCCTTTCTGCCGAGGGTCAAGATGCAGCCCAACCTTCACTCGGCTGCTCTCCAGGGGCAAAGGAACCTGGGTTGATTGCGGCACCTGGCGCACCACGGTCTGCCCGTTCTGCACGGTCTCCTCGGTCTTGGTCACCCAGTAGGCAGCCGTCGGCGGGGTCTGCACCTGGGCTGATCCCCAACTGGAGGCTACCTTACTGTCCAGGCGACCCCCGGCTGAATAGGTGCGGGCGAAGATAGTGGCCCCCAGGATGGCCCAGGCGATGGTGGTGCAGACGAAGATGAAGGTCAGGGCAGCGATGCGCTTGATCATGGATCTGTCTCCTTATCGAGTACTTTGTATTATAAAGTTCGCTCAGTCAAGAACTTTCTTTGAGGACTTTCATTCCCTTCAGGGTTGCGAGTGCGGATCAGGAGAGAAGTCGTAATAGCATAATTTATCAGTAACTTGCACCAATTACTTCGGTGGTTCTATGCCCTTCGGAGAGATTGCTCCACTCCCCCTGCCAGCCTATAATTGCTGCACTCTGGTAAGAATTCTCCGTCAGGTTCCGGGTAGGTAGCCACGGGTGGCATTGTGTCCCCGTGTCGAAGGCTGATACCCGGCTATGCGAAGGCACCTGCAACTCGCCCTGATGGCTAGTTCCGTAATCGCGACCGTCCTTTCTCTCACGACCACTACGCCATACGTGCAGGCCCAGACCGGGTCCTCGGCGATCACCGCCACAACCGATGACAACGGCCGCAAGGTGTATGTCAACGATGGGGTTCCGGCAGCTTCCGTGGGGCATGCGCAGGCCCCCGTCGCGCGGCGCAGTTCGCTGGTTTACTGGAGTTCGACCGCACATCGCTGGAAGCCGGTTCCCTCCTCCAACATCCGCGCGGCCCGCTCGGCAGCGGCGGAGGTGAACCAGTACCTGGACCGGGGCGCAGGTTCGAGCGCTCCTGTTGACTTCAGCCGGGGCCAGGCCTTCACCCAGGAGCAGATCGACGCAGCCATTGATCAGGCGGCGGCCCGGCATAACGTGGATCCCAGCCTGGTGCGCGCGGTGATCAAAGTGGAGTCCAACTTCAACCCCAACGCGGTTTCCCGCAGGGGCGCGATGGGGTTGATGCAGCTGATGCCGCAGACGGCGCGGCAACTGAAGGTCTCCAATCCGTTCGACCCCGAGCAAAATGTGGACGCTGGGGTTCGCCATCTCAAGAAGCTGATGGAGAGCTACGGTGGCGATCTCAGGCTCAGCCTGGCGGCCTACAACGCAGGGGTTGGGGCGGTGGCACGCAGCGCGGGAGTGCCGCGCATCGCCGAGACCCGCAACTACGTCAAGCGGATCACCCAGTTGTATCTGGGCGAGTCTGATCCGGACTCGCACCTGCTGGGTGGCCCGGTACATGACCCGGTGCGGGTGCAACGCGATGCCAGGGGCGTTCTGTACATTAGCAACACCGATTGAGGCTGGCGCATCTGTCAGTGAACAGGCAGTAGGGCCAACGCGATTACGGGCTGAAAACAACATTGAAGGACCTCCTCCGAAGCCGGCGCGCGCTGCGTGGGGTTGCAGCTTTGTGGATGCTGCTGCTCGCTGTGCTCCCCGCTCATGCCGGGGGACACAGATCGGAGGCCTGGGCGCGGACGCAGTTCGCTTCCGCCGAGCGCATGCGGGAGGCGCTGAACGGCCGTCCTGCCGGAGAGCGCACGCGCCGCGAATATGCGCGTGTCATCAGCGCCTACCGCCGGGTGTACTACGGCTGTCCCACTTCCACCAAGGCGGATCCCAGCGTCGTAGCCGTCGCCGAGTTGCAGGTGGAGATGGGCCGCCGCTTTGACGACGAGAGAATCCTGCGCGCCGCCATCGCGCAATACCAGTTTCTGCGCCGCGAGTATCCTGGCAGCCGGTATCGCTTCGATGCCCTGTTCACCATCGGCGAGATCTATAAAGATGACCTGAATGACTCCGCCCGCGCCCGGGCCACATTCGCGGAATTCCTGCGGCGCTATCCCCGCCATCACCTGGCCGAGGACGCGCGCCAGGCGCTCGCCGAACCGGTGCAACCGGCCAGCCTGCGATCCAGGGACACGCGCAGTGCGACGGCCTCCGACGATGAAAGTGGACCCGACGGCACAGTTTCCAACGCGAACGGCGACTCCCAGACAACCGGAGATGTCAAGAGCAGCAAACCGGCGCGGGTGACCGGCATCCGCCACTGGTCCACGCCCGACTACACGCGGGTAGCGATAGATTTGGAGCAGGACGTTAAGTACGAGTCGCAGCGCATTGACAATCCTGATCGCATCTTCTTCGACCTGCTGGACACCAGGCTGGCCTCGACTCTGGTAGGCAAGACCTTCGACGTGGACGATGGCTTTCTCAAGAAGATCCGCGTGGCCCAGTTCCAGCCGGGCAAGACGCGCGTGGTGCTGGAGGTGGATGACCTCTCCGACTACGAGGCCTTCCTGCTGCCTAATCCGTCGCGCCTGATCATTGACATTCATGGCCGGCGGGATGCAAAGGCGTTGCCCGCGGCAGAGACAGCCAAGCTGGAAGCACCGTCCGCTGGGGCATCAGCAACTGCGGCGGAAGGGAAAGGGGAGCCGGTCAAGCCGTCCACCGCAACTACCTCCACCGCGGCAAAGAAGAAGATTGTCGAAGCCGACGCTGATGACGATGTTACGGTCACCAAGCTGGATCCGGCGAAGGCCGAGACCGAGAACAAGGCAGCGCTGCCCGCACGCAAGAACCGCAGGGTCAAGGGCAAACGGGCAGCAACACCACCGGAGCTCGATGTCCACGAGGCCCAGCCCAATGCCAGTGGGGACCGTTCCCTGATCCGCGCCCTGGGCTTGAAGATCGGTAAGATCGTGATTGATCCCGGCCACGGCGGCCATGATACCGGCACCATCGGTCCCAATGGCTTGCTGGAAAAAGACCTGGTGCTCGACGTCGCCAAGCGATTGGGCAAGCAACTGGAGCGACTCGGGGCGCAGGTGGTGTACACCCGCACGGACGACACCTTCGTTCCGCTCGAGACCCGGACGGCCATCGCCAACCAGGAGCAGGCCGACCTGTTCGTCTCCATCCACGCCAACTCCAGCGAGGACCCCGATGCCCGGGGAGTGGAGACCTATTACCTGAACTTCACGTCGTCTGCCGACGCGCTGGAGGTGGCGGCGCGGGAGAACGCGGTCTCAGAGAAGTCCATCCACGAGCTGCAGGACCTGGTGAAGAAGATCGCGCTCAAGGAGAAGATCGAAGAATCGCGCGAGTTCGCCACCGACGTGCAACGCTCCTTGCACAGCGGGCTGGCGGCGAAGAGCCCGGGAATCCGCGATCGCGGGGTAAAGAAGGCGCCCTTCATCGTGCTCATTGGCGCCAATATGCCCTCCATCCTGGCGGAGATTTCCTTCGTGAGTAATCCTGGCGACGAGCGCCGGCTGAAAACTCCCGAGTACCGGCAGAAGATTGCCGAGTCGCTCTACCGCGGTATTTCCAAGTACGTCAGCGGGCTGAGTGGAGTGAAAGTCGCAAGCAAGATGGATAAAGGCGAAGGGCAGTAACCCACCGCACTCACTCGGCAAACTAACCTCTCAAGTTAATCACACCGACCGGTGACCGCCGTCCTATCGGGCGCGGAGACACGTGATTAAATTCGCTTTGAAAGATTACCTCATCAGGGTTTCGGCCCCGTCCTTCGGTCCCCGTTCGCGCACGTCAACGCAGTTCGCAGTAGGGGGTTTCCTGCATTTAGTTTGCACCCCGCTTGATTCTGTTCCCGCCGCTCTCATCCTGCGGGGCACAGCCAATGCCAACCATTCATACCAGCCACGGGCACGTGGCAAGAGGTAACCATGACATCCCCAAAGACAGCTCTCCTCCACCGGGCAAAATCCTTTCGCCTGGGCGCGGCAATCCTACTTACAACACTAATCCTGTTTGCAGCGGCAACGACGGCGCCTGCGCAAACCTTCACCAAGCTGTACGACTTCGGAGCCAGTCCGGGAGACCCGGCAAACCCTTTTGAGGAACTCTTCGCGCAGGGACGCGACGCCAACTTGTACAGCACTACGCGCGATGGCGGCACCTACGGTTTGGGCACCGTGTTCAGAGTCACGCCCTCAGGGATAGTGACCGTCGTGTACAACTTCGATGGCACGCACGGCGCTACGCCCTTTGGTGGCCTTACGCTGGGCACCGACGGCAACTTTTACGGCACTACCTTCTTTGGCGGGAGTGGACAATGTCTGGGCTTTGGGGGCGGCACGGTGTTCAAGATCACTCCCGATGGGGATCTCAGTACTCTGCACAATTTCGGCGATGACGGGTGTCTGCCCTACGTGGCACCGATCGAAGCGACAGATGGAAACTTCTACGGAACGACGGGCCATGACTCCTATGGCAATCATGGCATGGTGTACAAAATGACACCCTCCGGTAACGTTAAGGTCCTACACCAATTCGGTGGCTATGAGGTGGGCGAAGGCCTACTCCAAGCGACCGATGGGAACTTGTACGGAAATGCACAAACTGCGCTGTACGAGATCACACCAGGAGGCCAATTTACGTACCTGTACTCCTTTACCGACGCGTTAGGGGTATCCTTAGTTCAAGGCACCGACGGGCCACTGTATGGAACCGCCTGTTGCGGCCGGGAAGTTATCTATCGAGTCACTTCGGCGGGAAGTTACTCGGTTCTCCACCAATTCCGGAGGCGGGATGGAATTCGGCCTATAGCTGCTATGTTCCAGGCGACCGACGGCAACTTTTACGGGGTGGCCGAAACTGATGGAACCGCGGGTGCAGGTACAATTTACGCTATAGGTCGAAATCGCGCTTTCTCAGTCTTCTACAACTTTGACAACGCCACTGGGTCCCAACCAGACACTCCGCTCGTCCAGCACACTAATGGAATTCTGTACGGAGACGCTAGCGCCGGCGGTGCGTATGGGTACGGTACCTTCTTCAGCCTAGACCTCGGCCTGCCTCCGTTCGCCCGCCTGGTCTCCACCTCAGGCCAGATCGGCAAAAACATTGGCGTTCTCGGTCAGGGCTTCACCGGGACAAGCAGCGTCTCCTTCAACGGGATTCCTGCAACCTTCAATGTGGCTTCCGACACTTATCTCGAGGCTTACGTGCCCGACGGAGCACTCACAGGTTCGGTCGCCGTGACTACACCCACCGGCACGCTAACCAGCAACACCATCTTTCGCGTCACGCCGAAGGTCCTAAGCTTCAACCCAACCAGCGGAGGGGTGGGAACGCCTGTCGTCATCACCGGAACCGGTCTGACGCAGACGCTGCGCGTGGGCTTCGGAGGAGTAGCGGCGACCAGCTTCACCATCGACTCCGACACGCAGGTGACGGCCATTGTGCCGGACGGCGCCGTGACCGGAAAGATCGCCATAGCCACCCAGGGCGGCCACGACACCGGCACGCAGGTGTTTACGGTGACGCCGTAGTCGGCACGCAGTTTGCGGATTACTTCCGGCCGCGCCGCCACTCCCAAACACTGCGGCCGGAGTTCTTAACGGTGCTGATGAGCAGATGCCCCGGATTCGTGGATTGCTCATCCGCCATCTCGCATGAGGGAAAACATCCTCATGCAGAAAAGGAAAGTCTCATGCGACGCAACAAATTCTCAGCAATCCTAGGAATAGCAATATTGGTGATTATGAGCCTAACCTTGACTGGCGCTGCTTATGCCCAGGGCAATTTCAAAGTCATCCATAGCTTCGGATGCGATGACGGAAACTACCTGGATCATGGCGTCACCCTAGATGCGGCCGGCAATCTCTACGGCGTGACCCACGAGTACGGCTGCGGCATGGGGTTGGGTGCTGTCTTCAAGTTGACACCTAATGCAGATGGGAGCTGGGCCGAAAGCGTCATCCACATTTTTTATGGCCCTCCCGACGCGTATCCCCCTACCAGCGGCGTGATCTTTGACGCCGACGGAAATCTCTATGGGACGGGTTTTGATGGCGGTGATTACGGTTGGGGGGCTGTATACCGGCTGACTCTGAACTCCGATGGCAGTTGGAGCGAGACGATCATCCACAGTTTTGATGGCGGTGACGACGGAAGGTGGCCATACGGACTGGTTTTTGATGCGGCCGGCAACCTGTACGGAACAACCTCCGACCAAGGTCTCTATGGCTGGGGTACAGTATACAAACTCACGCCGGAATCGAACGGAAGTTGGACCGAAACCATTCTGTACCAGTTTACCAGTGGTTCGGACGGAGGTGCTCCGAATGGACCTCTGGTTTTCGACAATGCCGGAAACCTTTACGGCACAGCAGGTGACTACTACCTAACTCCTGGCTGCATATTTCGGTTGACCCCGCAGCCAGACGGAAGCTGGACCGAGCGCGTGCTTTACACTTTTACCGACGGACGGGACGGACGGGTGCCATATGGGCTAATGCGGGACGCATCCGGCAATTTCTATGGCATGACCCAAGGCGGTACTTATGGCTACGGCACCATCTTCCAGCTAAAGCCCAATCCCGGCGGGGGCTCGAGGGTGCAGGTCCTGCACCAGTTCACCGGCGGCAAGGACGCGGCCAGCCCCAGTGCTCTCATGTCCGACGCTGCCGGGTATCTGTATGGCTTAACTAGTACCGGCGGCACTAATCGGCAAGGCACCGCCTTCCAGATGAGGCCTAGTTCCGGCGCGGGTTGGACTCTGCGTGAGCTGCATCAGTTCGGACCCTGGAAGTCAGGAGTGGAGCCCACGGGCCTGATCTCCGACGCAGCCGGCAATTTCTACGGCACAACTTGGGCTGGTGGCGCTGATGGCCTCGGTACCGTGTTTCAGTTCAAGCCAGGCAAGTGATCCTTTCCGGCCGCGCCCCGCTCAACCGGTGGGCACGGCCGGGATTCTTGACTCCCCTCGTTACCATCGAGAGACACTGCTGCCCCGCTGGAAACTTTCCACGTTGGCCTGTAGTCTAATTACGTGGATCAGCGCCGGGGCGAAGTCCTGTCTTATGAGGCTTCCGAAGTTCATTCTCGTCATCATTGTTCTGCTCTGCTTCGCCGCGGAAACTTTCGGGGGCGAGGGCGCCCGCGCCACATCCCCCCCGATTCCTCCCAATCAGTTTGGCGGATGGCAGCTCTCCGGCAGCGTGCGTACAAGCCAAGATCCCGCCGTGGCGGACCCCGTGAACGCCGCGCTGCTCAAGGAGTACGGCTTCACTGATTTCGCCTCCGCCACTTACACCCGCGATGACGGCCGCACGCTCACTGTCAAGGCGGCCCGCTTTGCCGATGCCAGCGGGGCATATGGCGCTTTCACCTACTACAAGATGCCGCAGATGCTGACGGAGAAGATTGGGGACGGCGCAGCTTCGCTCAACGAACGCGTGCTCTTCTATCGCGGCGCCGTTCTGGTGGACGCGGTGTTCAGCAAGCTGAGTGCGATGTCCGCAGCCGAACTCCGCGAACTGGCGGGCGTCCTGCCGCTGCCCTCCGACAGCGCACAGAAGCTGCCCGGGCTGCCCATTTACCTTCCCCGCGAGTCGTACGTCAAGAACAGCGCCAAGTACGTGGTGGGGCCGGTGGCGTTGAAGAAAGTCAGCGCGCCGATTCCCGCGCAACTGGTGGACTTCAACGCGGGAGCCGAGGTTGTCCTGGGAAATTACAACAGCGCGGGCGGCGAAGCGACCTTGATGTTGATCTCCTATCCCACGCCGCAGATCGCGGCCGAGCATCTGCGCCGCATCGACGCCGCCCGTCAGCCCAACCCGGCGACGGAATCTCCGATACTAGCCGGCGTGGGCCCGATCTTCGACAAGCGCACCGGCCCGATCGTCGCTGTTGTCTTCGGTCCGCTCTCACAGAGCGAAGCCCAATCACTGCTCGCCTCGGTGAACTACGAAGCAGATGTCACCTGGAACCAAAATACCTACGCCACCAAGAAAGACAATCTCGCCAATCTGCTGGTGAATGTCATCATCTTGTGCGCCATCATTCTTGGCCTCATGCTGGTGGCAGGTATCGCCTTCGGCGGGGTTCGCATTGTGGTGAAGCGTCTGTTTCCCGACCGCGTGTTCGACCGCCCCGGAGAGACGGAATTCATCTCCCTGCACCTGTCCGAAGGGCCTCCCGAACCCGACGTTCCGCAGGTAAGTGCATCAATCAAGGCGGTTTATGGGCGAAAGAATGGCCATTAGTCTCAGCCTGAGACATTTGCACCGCCTGTTAACGATTTCCACAAGTCGTTGAAAATAAAGATATTTATTTCCTAGAAATTTCTTGACACCCTGCTTTTTCGGCTCATAAGATTTCGCCAGAAAGTTTTGACGGTTTAACCTCCGTTGGAACTATTCTCCCTTGAAGAGAAGGTCGCCTTTTGCCGGGCGGCCTTTTCGTTTACGAGGTAGGCGGAGCCGCTTCCGCTGGCCCACCAAGTTCACATGCGCATCTCCTCCGGGGAACATCAACCACCATTGGCGCGTATCCTAGTCTGTTGAACAAATTTTCCGCCGTCATGGAGGAGTTATGTTTTGCGAGGGATGTGGAGCCGCGCTGCAACCTGACCAACTCTTCTGCAGCCGCTGTGGGAGACAGCTGATTCGCGCGCCCTTCGGTTATCCGCGGCGCGACCGAGTGCAACAGCACATTCGCGTGCTCGGCATTTTGTGGCTGGCCCTTTCTGCGGTGAACGTCCTGGGGGGAGCAGTTCTGTTCATACTGGCCAACACGCTGTTTGTCCACCTGGCGGAGCAAGGCGCGCCGATGTTCCTGCGTCCTTTGCTGAGCTTGGTCGGTCTCTTTATTCTGTTGAAGGCGTGCGCCGGGTTCCTGGGCGGCTGGGGACTGCTGCAGCATGAATCCTGGGCGCGAATCGTCATCTTGGTGCTCGCGTTTCTCGCCTTGTTCAACGTCCCCTTCGGCACGGCGTTGGGAGTGTATTCCCTGTGGGTGCTGCTGCCCGCCGAATCGGAAGAACAATACGAGGCTCTGGCGCGCGTCGCCTGAGTTTGTGGGTGGTATTTGGCAGTTCCAGGTGATTCTTCTTGCCCCGCGCACACGCCAGGCACTCTTTACGCTTCCCACCAGCGCATTTAGAATCGAAGGCAAGCCGACGTAGCTCAGTTGGTAGAGCAGCCGATTCGTAATCGGCAGGTCATCGGTTCAAGTCCGATCGTCGGCTCCAGCCTTGCCGCTGGTCATGGTTTTTCCACTGCAGTTGCACACTCCACGCTGCAAAGTTGCCGCTAAAGATTCCCTCGGAGACCACTTTCTCCTTGCCAAGCGGGACTGAGCTTTCCGATAATACGCGCGAGAGCCCCTTATTTCCGTGTA